>CALZID010000005.1 GCA_945787805.1 uncultured Clostridia bacterium
CATCTGGTAGAGCGCCACCTTGCCAAGGTGGAGGTAGCGAGTTCGAGCCTCGTCATCCGCTCCATAAAAAAACAGGACACAGAATTCTCCCAGTTTCTTGTGTCCTATTTTTATCAAAAAAATATTCGGCGACATAGCCAAGTGGTAAGGCGTGGGTCTGCAAAACCCTGATTCATCGGTTCAAATCCGATTGTCGCCTCCAAAAAATAAAGGACTTCTTGCGAAGTCCTTTATTTTTTGTGTTTGTGTCCACAGGACACAACATCGTTTATCTGCTTTAGCAGATAACTTCATTTGAGCGTAGCTCAACTTCATTTCGCTTGCGGACACAAAACGATGTTACACCTACGGTGTAAACGATGTAATGCTTCGCATTAACGATATTACGGCTAATGCCGTAAACGATGTGGCTTCGCCAACGTTGTTGCACTTCGTGCAAATTTATGGTACAATTTATTTCATAAATGAGGTGACAGCAATGAAAGAGGATAAACTTTCGGATTTATCTATGCAATTATCCGTTGATGTTTTGAGACTAACAAAAGAACTAAAAGCAAAGCACGAAACTATAATTTCAAATCAAATTGGCAGAAGTGCAACAAGTGTTTGTGCCAATATTGCAGAAAGTAAATACGGACACAGCCGTGCAGATTTTATTGCTAAACTTGAAATTGCATTAAAAGAAGCCAATGAAACAGGAAAATGGTTAGAAATGCTTTTGAAATCCGACTACATTGATGAAGCAACCTATAAGTCTATTGATAAAACTTGTTCGACTATTCGTATATTATTGATTGCTTCGATTAAGACGGCGAAAAGCAAATTAAACAAATGAACATATGAAGGTGATAATATGAGTTTTAATAAGACAATTCAAATGTGTATTTTCGATGGAAACCCTAATGGTATAATTATGTGTGAATTATCGAACTGGAATGGTCGTGTTTATAAAGTTTCTAGAAACGACTTGAATGAATTTGCAAATCGTGCAGATTCTGAATTTACAGGTGTTTATTTTCTTTTCGGTAAAGATGAAGATAATAATGATACTGTTTATGTTGGAGAAGCCGAAAAAATGCTCGTTAGGTTAAAACAACATATTAAAGATCATAACTATTGGAATGATTGTGTTGTTGTTATTTCAAAAGATAACATTTTGAATAAGGCACACGTTAAATTTCTTGAGAATAAATTTTATAATTTAGCTAATGATGCAAACCGTGCAACAATAATTAACAGTACTGTTCCGACATGTTCTTCAATTTCAGAGTTTGATAAATCCATGCTGGAAGAATTCATTGAAAATGCTAAACTTCTGGTTAATACTTTAGGCTACAAAGTTTTTGATAAAATCGATGTTTCGGTTATAGAGACTAACGAAGAAAAACAAAATGTTTTCTTCATCAAAGCTGCTCGTGGAGCAGATGCAAAAGGATTACTCGTTGCGGATGGATTCTTAGTAGCAAAAGGTTCTAAAATTGCAAGGGACACAGCTCCAAGTATGTCTGCAAACTTAATTAATTTGAGAAAAAAGTTGCTTGATAAAGGGATTATTGACCAAGAATTTTCGTTTGTTTCTGATTATGTGTTTACTAGCCCTTCACTTGCAGCGGCAGTTGTGATGGGTAGAAATGCAAACGGAAGAACAGAATGGAAAACTGTAAATAATAAAAGCATAAAAGATATCGAAGAACAGTGATCATATAAAGGTTTCAAATAAAAATGTTAGATTTTATTATAGGTGTATTTACAACAATCATTTCAACCTTGTTAATAGGACTGTGGGGAATTTTAATTATAAATCCGTACAAAACTCACTTAACAATTTATAAAAAAACTTTAAGATTTATCCGAAATTTTGAAGATCCTCGCAGATTTGAAGGGCAACTTGCACTAAATGTATTACAAACAAATTGTATCAAGAGACAAATTGAAGAACTAGAAGAAATTTTGGATTTAATCGAAGAACAAAAAGACTTAAACAGATTTTGGTATTGGTTATTTAGTTCTAAAAATGTTTCGCGATATTTGAATACAATATATGAATATATAAGAAACCCGATTATGCTTAATAAGCAGAAAGAATTTAAGGATGACTATGTTCTAGATTGCAACCTTTTCTTCAAAAAACTAAAGAAAATAGTTAAAATACCAAATTGGAAAGTATTGATTTTACTCATTTTAGTAACAGTTTTAATAACCTCTATTGTAATTGTCTCAATATATATTGTTAATTATTGAAATTGAATAAAAAATCCCTCTGTTTTCAGGCACTTTCAATTCGTGTCATTAAGTTCAAACTGCCCAAAAAATCTCGTTCTTCGGAACGAGATTTTTTTATCCAAGCCGACAGGCGTGGTATATTTTCACTCAAAACTTTCTCACAAAGCTACATCTCTTGCAAAGCTCTTCGGGTGCTTTGCGGCAAGAAAATCCATTGTAAATACTTTGTGCTCTCGGGGAATTTATAATCTCATCCAAATCCTTTTCAAAAATATTGCCGAGATTTATTTCACCGTTATTGTCAAGACAACAGGGCACAACCGTTCCGTCTGCAAGAATGCCTATTTGGTCACGAAGTCCGTAGCAGAAGATGTTTTCGTCCGTGTCGTTACTTTCAAGGGTAGGCCAGTCGAACTTATTGCCGTATTGCAAATAAATCTTATTGCCAATTCGGGTTCCGTTGCGTTCTTCCGCCCAAGGTTTCGGGAAGTAATTTTCAAGTGTATTTAAAATTTCATCATTCAAACTGTCTTTTCCGCCGTTGTTCCAAAGTCTGAGAACGACGGTTTTTCTGTTTTCGGCAAGCTTTGTATATTCAAAACAAATTTTCAGATATTCTTCAAAGTCATTCTTATTATCATTGGCTTCAAAAGAGTGCAATGAAATCACAGTTTTATAATGGGAGCTTGAATTTAAAAGAATATCTCTGTTTTTATTCAGAAGAGTACCGTTTGTGGTAATAATAACTTTGAAATTCATTTTGTCCGCAAGATTTAAAAAAATTGGGAACTCCGGGTGGCAAAGGGGCTCGCCGAGAAGATGAAAATAAATATAGTCGGTATAGTCCCTGATTTTTAGAAGTACAGTTTCAAATTCATTCAAAGTCATTCTGTGTTTTTCTCTTGTTGTGCCCGGACAAAACGAGCATCTCAAATTACAGATGTTTGAAATCTCAACATATACTTTCGCAAAGCG
Organism: uncultured Clostridia bacterium; assembly: GCA_945787805.1. Taxonomy (GTDB): domain Bacteria; phylum Bacillota; class Clostridia; order Oscillospirales; family Acutalibacteraceae; genus Fimenecus. Next base: position 3,199 of record CALZID010000005.1, read on the forward strand.
TTTCATTTTCTCACCCCTAATGCTTTAATTTTAACACAAAAACACCGAATATAAAATAAAAACTTTCTTTTTTATTGAAACAAAGTTTTTGATGTGATAGAATGTTTTCATAAAAATATCAACGGAGATTTTGTTATGTATGATTTCAGAATTGAAAAGGATTTAACCGCATTCGACAACTTTGCAGAAGCAAATAAAGGCTCATATCTTCAATGCTCAAAATGGGCAGAAGTGAAAAAGAGTTGGGGCGCAAGATTTTACAGCGGATTTTTCGGCGAAGAGAGAATTCTCACTTGCCTTGTATTGTCAAGAGTATTGCCCGTTGCAGGCGAGATTTGGTATATCCCCTGCGGTCCTTTGTGCGACTACAAAAACGAAGGCTTGCAAAAAGAATTTACGGAGTTTATTAAAGGCGAAGTGAAAAAAGCGGGAGTAACCTGTCTTTTAATTGACCCGCTTATTCCGCTGCGAATTGACGGTGAAATCTGCGAAGACGGTATAGATGCCCATAAATTACTGACATCTTGCGGATATACTTTAAACCCAAAAATCGAAACATACACTTACAAACACCCCGTGCAGACATACATTCCTTTAAAAGATATGGACGGAAATATGATTCCTGCCGATAAGATTTTAAAGAATTGCGAAAAGGGAGTCCGATACAGCGTGAGAATCGGTACAACCCGCGGCCTTGAATCAAAGCTTTATACCTATGAAGATGTGAAGAATAATCCGCAGATTATGGATGATTTTATGAGCGTTATGCACGACACATCTAACAGAAACGACTTTGTTTCCCGTGACGGTGATTACTGCAAAAATCTTATGGAAAAATTCAAGGATAATTCGGATATTATCATGGTTTATTACAACAAGAAAAAAGACTGTGAGTTAGAAAATGAGCGTCAGGCTAAAAAACAAGAGCTTTTAACTGCCCTTGAAACTGCCCCCGAGAAGAAAATCAAGGGTATTAAGGGTGACATTGAAGCCATTGACAGCAATACCAAAAATTTTCAAGTAAGAATGGAAGAAACAAAGGATTATCCCGACGATGCCATAATCCCCGTTGCAGGCGGATTTACTCTTCGCTACGGCGGAGTTGCGTCATGTCTTTTCGGCGGAACAAGAAATATTATCCGCAATAACACCCGTTCAAGTCATTATCTTAACTATCTTCGCATTTGCAAGAGTATTGAAGCGGGCTGCGATTATCATGATTTAGGCTATGTGCTTGTTGATTCGCCTGAAATCAATAAGGACGGTACTCTCGGTGAAATGAAGCCTAACAAGGACTTTGTGGGTATCAACGAATTTAAGATGAGCTTCGGCGCAAAATATATGGAATTTATCGGCGAATATGTGCTTGTGGGTAATAAAATGAAATATTATCTTTACTCTAACCTTATGCCAAAAGCCAAAAAAGCAAAAATGAAGCTCGTAAAACTTATCAGAAGATAAGGAGAAAACCATGCCATATTTATTTGCTCACTTTAAAGAAAAAATTACTCCCGACGGGGAACAGGTTTATTTCAGCGTCAGCCGTGACGGATATAATTGGGAAAAGGTCAACGACGGAAATCCCGTTTTGACCGCAACTCTCGGTGAAAAGGGTTGCCGTGATATTGAAGTATTAAGGCTTCATACGGGTGGCTTTGTAATTCTCACAACTGATTTGTGTGTTGCCAACCGCTATGACGAAAATCTTCATTTGGATTGGTCGAATATAAACAGAACGGGCAGCAAATGTCTTCGTATGTGGAGAAGCGACGATTTAGTGAATTTCAGCGAAGAAAAATTAGTGTATTTCGGCCGTGACGATTTCGGTTGTATGTGGGCTCCCGAAGTCTATTTTGAAGAAGAAACAGGGGAATATCTTATTCATTGGGGCTCAACCGTGGCAGAAGATGACTATAAGCACATGTCCATTTATTGCTCCGTTACAAAGGATTTTGAAACATTTTCAAAGCCAAAGCTGTTTTTCGCAAAGGACAATGAAATTCTTGATACACACATCCGCAAAATCGACGGTGTTTATCATATGTTTTATAAGAATGCCAATAATCCGTCAATGAATATGCACGCCACATCTAATAACCTTTACGGACCGTATAAACACGATAAGGGCTTTGAAGAATATATGGCAAGTGAAATTGATAAACCCGGCTCTTATGAAGCGGGCACAAGCTTTGTTTTGCCCGACGGAAAATGGTGCGTATTGTTTGACTTTTTCGGCTGTGAAAAAGAGAAAATGGGTTATGTACCGTTCATCTCGTCAAAACCCGGTGATATGAATTTTACCCGTTGTCCCGAAAAGTTTAGTTTTCCTTACGGCTTTAAACACGGCGGTGTGACAGAAATCACCGAAGAAGAATATGAAAAACTGAAAAATATCAAATACTAATATACATAAAAACATTGACAAATAAATTGATTAGGAATATCATAGAATGTGATAGAAGAAATAGATAAAAAGAGCGGGTGATATGATAAAATAATGTGCAAAATTACCAAGGTCATAAATAGAATTAGTTAATTTTATTTTAAAAGGAGAAAATTATTATGAAAAAAACTATAGGAAAGGTGCTATCGGTTTTAATCGTAATTTCATTGATTTTGTCACAAATGGCAATGCTGTCATTTGCAACTGAACCTGAAATTGTAAGCTTTACAGCCGTGGCACAAAACGATCTCATCGAGAATTATAACGGTTGGTATACAACCGATTGGATTTGGGACGAAGAACTGCAAACTTCTATAGAATCAGAAGAATATTTTTACTATGGCGTTTATGATGCTGATATAGAATTTACAGTTGAATACGCAGACGGCAGAATTTGTCAGGGCTCTGAGGAATACATTTACGAAGAAACAGGCGAACGGATAAGTGTATATGGTAGTCAGAGTTATGAAAACCAATGGGGTGTGGGTACATACCAGGTGCCGGTTGAATTTTGCGGTGTTGAAACTACTGTAGAAATAGAAGTTGTTGAAAATCCTATTGAGAGCATTTCGGCGGTGGCACAAAAAGAACTCATCGAGAATTATGACGGTTGGTATACAACCGATTGTATTTGGGACGAAGAACTGCAAACTTCTGTAGAAACAGAAGAATATTTTTACTATAATATTCAAGATGCCGATATAGAATACACAGTTGTATATAAAGACGACAGAGTTTTCCAAGGCGACGAGTATGAAATTCTTGAGCAAACAGGCTATGGCATAATGGTAAGCGACGGTCAGAGTTACGACAGACAATGGGTCGTCGGCACACAAGAAATAGGAGTTTCATTCCTTGGCTTTGAAACTACCGCAAAGATAAATGTTGTTGAACATCCTGTTAAAAGCATTACAGTAAAACAGGGCAGAGATTTAGAAGAAGGTATACACGGTTATTATAGAACAGATTATTTGCATGATGAAGATGGAAATTTTATAGGCAAATCCGACGTATATTTCCGCTATGATGTTTACGCAGCCGATTTAGAGTATATTATTGAATATAAAGACGGTACAATACTTCAAGGCAGCGAATATGACATTTATAAAGAAACAGGCAGAGAAATAGAATTGAGCAGTACCCAAAATAACGAAAAACAATGGAGCGTTGGCACAAATCCGTTAAATGTTTCGTTTATGGGCATTGAAACCACTGCACAGATTAAGGTCGTTGAAAACTCGGTTGACCGCGTTATTGTTGAAGATGAAAAATACATAGAAAATGCAGACGGATATTGGAATTATGAGAACGATGAAGCATATTTCTATTATGACAAGACTCCTTCTTATACAGTAGTTATGAAAGACGGTACCCGTTATGAGTCGTTATATGATGGCTATGCCGATATAGGCGATTACGATATTTATCCGTATATTGAAACTGACCAAAGTTATGATAATCAATGGGGTGTGGGTAAACACTCAGCAAAGATGTACTTAGCGGGTAAAGAAGTTGAATTTGTTGCCGAAGTTGTTGAAACACCCATTGAGAATATGACAGTAACACCTATTAGAGACTTGATTTCGGGAATTGATAATTCGGATTACATCGGATATCTTGATTTCAATGTAGAAATTAAGTTTAAAGACGGCACAACAGATAAGTGTTTAGCCAGCGATTTAGGTTATAAATACGGCTATCTTTTTGAAATGGTTGAAAGTGAAGACGCTACCGGTGTCGGTCATTTCAGCTTTATCGGCTATGAAGGTGAATATGAGTTCAAGTTCATTGAGAATCCTTACGAGTCAATTGAAATCAGCGGAACAGATGAGCTGACAATAAAATTCAATAGACTTGACGGAACAAGTGAAACCGCAAAAGCCATTGATTATGAATGGCGTATGGGTGATGTCGGCTTCGACGGCGGTTACATAATCACAGATAAAGGTGCATATCCCGTCGGTATGCGTTATCTATTTGATGAAAATGAAGGCGCAGAATACCCAAATAAAGATGTTACTTTTGTTATTGGTGAAATGGAAAGTAATACTCTTGAAACAAACAATTGGTATTTGACGCTTTCAAAGAGCAAAGACTATTTCAGAGAAATAGGTTATTATAAAGGTCTTAGTGGAGATAAGTTTTCGGGAATAGACGCCACAAGCGCCAATGCAAATGTAACAGACCTTATCGGTATTGCTATACAGGTTCTTCAATATGAATATGAATGGGAATTTGTAGAAGAAATAGTTGACGGAGTGTATTACTGTTACGGTATTTACAATGTAGATGATGTTGTGGAAATGGTTGATAGAGTTTTCGGTATTTCAAATGTTGATTACACAAAACATCCCGGCTATAACAGTAAAGACGGAACAATTAAGGTTCCTGAAATAGCAGGTTTTGGTGATGACGGCGGAGAGTTTTTCAAAATCACTTATAATGAAGTTTTCGAAAACGGTAAGTGGACTATAACTAAAACATTTTACAGTTATTATGACGCAACCGTTACAACAACACTCATTCTTAACGAAAAAGGTCAAATCGAAAAGATTTCTTATTTCAAAGATATTGCAGGCTGGACTCTTGAAAACGGCAAGTGGGCATATTATGAAAATGGCGCAAAAGTCACAAATCAATGGAAAAAAGACAGCAAAGGCTGGTGCTACCTTGGTGCTGACGGATATATGGCAACAAACAAATGGATTAGAGATTCTGTGGGTTGGTGCTATGTCGGTGCAGATGGATATTGCGTAACAAACCAATGGGTTAAAGATTCACACGGTTGGTGCTATCTTGATTCAAACGGCAGAATGGCAACAAACAAGTGGATTAGAGATTCAGTGGGTTGGTGTTATGTAGGTGCTGACGGTTATTGCGTAACAAACAAATGGGTTAAAGACTCACACGGCTGGTGCTATCTTGATTCAAACGGCAGAATGGCAACAAACAAGTGGATTAGAGATTCAGTGGGTTGGTGCTATGTAGGTGCCGACGGTTACTGCGTAACTAACAAATGGGTAAAAGATTCACACGGTTGGTGCTATCTTGATGCACAAGGCAGAATGATGACAAACTCTTGGTTACAATGGAACGGCAATTGGTATTACCTTGACGAAAACGGATATATGGTAACCGGCACAAAAGTAATCAACGGAAAAACATACAAATTCGCTTCCAACGGTGTTTGGATTGGATAAATAAAACAAAACGGGTGGTAGGATTTCTCCTATCACCCGTTTTTCAAATGAATAATGAATAATGAAGAATGAAGAATGAAGAATGAAGAATGAATAATTGTATTATTGTTATCATTGTAGGGGCGATTCACGAATCGCCCGAAGCAAAAAAACAACAAATCGCAGGGGGGGTATGGACATTGCAAGGACTGCCTTTATATTTTTGGTTAAATATAATTTCGTTGCTTTTTAAAAAACACTATATATTGTTAAATTATACTTGTAAAATCGCAAGATATTTGATATAATGAGATATTAAAAATAATATGTATAGCTATGCCCGAACGGAGTAGTAAAATGGATAATAAAACCGACAAATTCAACGAAGAAAGACAAAAAGATTTAATAATAGGCAGGAATGCTGTGACCGAGCTTATAAAGTCAGGCAGAGAGATTGACACACTCTTCGTTTTGCGTGGCGAAAAGGGTGGTTCGATTGGCAAAATCATCGGCGAATGTCGTGAAAAAGGTGCGGTTGTGAAAGAAGTTGATCGAAAAAAACTCGATTTTATGTGCGGCCATTCAAACCATCAAGGCGTTGCGGCAATTTGTGCGGCTCATGACTATTCAACGGTTGAAGAGATTTTAAAGACTGCAGAAGAAAGGCAGGAGCCGCCTTTCATTGTAGCTTGCGACGGAATTGAAGACCCACATAACTTAGGCGCAATTATTCGTACTGCCGAAGCGGCGGGGGTTCACGGAATAATCATTCCGAAACGCAGAAGTGCGTCGCTCAATTTCACTGTGGGCAAAACAAGTGCGGGCGCTCTTGAATATATGAAAGTTGCCCGTGTTTCAAATCTTGCGGCAACCCTTGACGAGCTGAAAGAAAAGGGCTTATGGGTTTACGGTGCGGATATGGACGGTCAAGATGTCCGTTCAACAAATCTTGACGGTGCGGCGGTGCTTGTTATCGGTTCAGAGGGTGACGGAATGAGCAGAATTGTTCGTGAAAAGTGTGATTTTATCATTTCGCTTAAAATGAAGGGTAAAATCAATTCGCTCAATGCGTCGGTAGCCGGCGGAATATTGATGTATGAATTCTCAAACAACAGAAAATAATAATTATTAAGTGTAATAAAAAACTATAATAAATTTCGGGGGACTTTATTATGGCAGACAGAATACCTGATTATCTTATTGATGAGATTCTCGAATCCGTAAAAAAATATGAAACAGAAAGCACAGAAGACGAAAAACCTTTTGAAAGCGTTGACGCTTTAATAGAAGAAATTATAGCAGAAGAACCAAAAGCTTTTGCAGAAGACAAAACAACAGTAATTTCTTCATCAGTAAAAGAAAGATCATCTAATGAAAAATTCAGGGTGAATATTTCAGCAATAAAAGAAGCAGACAAGACAGTTGTTTTGTCCGATATTAACCAACATGTGGGCGTTCATATAGAAAAAAGCGGGCAAATAGGTCTTTCTGCCGACGGAACAAAAATCGGCAGTGAAGAATCGGAAGAATCTGCGGAAGCTGCCGAGCCAAAAGAAGAACTGAAATCTGTCAGCGGCCAAATTTCAATAGAAAAAACAAGAATGTTCAACGAAGTTAAAATTCGCGGGGAATATAATCCCAACATCTCTCATAATTTAGGAAATAAGGTTGCAAGAACCACGACGGGCGAAGCAGAGCCTCTCGTGACTCCCGTTATGGGTGAAGAAAAATACCGAAAGCATTTTATGAATAAGCCTGTGCAGAATATTGAAAAAACACAGGAGCACAGAAAACTCGTTGAATCCCTCCCCGAAAAGACCATTGAAACTCCGGGTGTTGTCGTTAAAAAGAACAAAGAATTTAAAGCGAATACAGACGGTATTGAACCGATACCCACCATTGTTCCTGCCGAATATGAATTGGAGCAAGAAAAAAACCGTGTGGAAATTACAGAAGAAGACAACAATATTTATTCTGACAACCAGATAATGCTTGAAGGCTTCGGTCAAGATGACGAACCTATTATGCAACAAAGCGAAGAAGAGGCAGAGGCAGAGCTTCGGGAGACAAGAAAAACTGTTGTTGATAATTTTGTTAACGGTGAACTTATTTTCAAACAGGAAGTTGAAGAAGCCGACACAGAAGCCCCGCAAAAACGCCGCTTTGAAAGACGAAAAGTGTCAGTCGCCCGTGAGTATTACGGACCGAAAGACAAAACAGCGGTTTACAGAGTTCTTGAGAAAGAAAAAAAGAGCCTTGTGGCTAAAGTTTCAGGACTTTCGGTTATTTGTGTCATTATGTCAATACTCGCCGCCGTTGCCGGTGCGGAAAACGGCAATTTTGAGATATACGGCAACAACGAATATGTTTATATAGCAATTCAAATTATTTTATTGTTGGTTGCATGCGGCTTGTGTTATCGCAGTTTCATTGATGCCATAAGCGGAATTAAAAATAAAATCCTTGATATGAATACCGTAGTTACGGTGTCGGCTTTTGCAGGTATTTTACAGTGTCTTGTGGGCTTCGGCTTTCCGGACAGTGTTGAATCAAGCGCAAGATTATTTACAGGAGCGGCAATTCTGCCGATGATTTTCAAAACAGTCGGCGACCTGATACGCTGCAAAGGCGACATAGAAAACTTTTCTGTTGTTTCCGATGAAGAAGCCGAATTTTATTCTGTACAAAACATAGTCGACGAAGATACAGCCAATGAAATAGCCCGTGGCTTGATGCTTGGAAATCCTGATATCAAGTATTCTGCTAAAATAAATTTCCCTGCAAGATTTGTTGAGCTTTCACGCTCTGCCGAAGTTACGGGACCGTTGCTTAGCATTGCAATTCCGACGGTTATTGGCATTTCACTGATAATCGGTATTGTTTTTGGCATTATGGGCGCAAATGTGTTTGTAGGTGTCAGCGTGTTTGCGGGCGCAATGCTTATGGGACTGCCTTTCAGTGCCGGACTTTGTGCCGTTACAAACATCTGCGCAGAGAACAGAAAGCTCAACGCAGAAGGAACATTGATTAACGGATACAGCGCAGTTGAAGATGCCGTTAATTCAAATGGTGTAATTGTTGACGCCTGTGATGCTTTTGTAAGCGGCGGTTGTAATATCGAAGGCATTAAGCTCTATCACAAAATGCGAATTGACGAAGCTATTCTTTATACCGCATCGGTAATAATTGAATCAGGCGGAGTTCTTTCCGATATTTTCAACGGTGTCATTATCGGCAAAAAAGAGCTTCTGTTTCCCGTTGAGTCATTGGCTTATGAAGAAAAATTAGGTTGCTCTTGCTGGATACATAATCACAGGGTGCTTGTCGGTAACAGAGAGCTGCTTGTTCACCACAATGTTGAAACTCCCGATAAAGAGCTTGAAGAAAAATTCAAACAGAACGGCAGAAATGTAATCTATCTTGCAATTGAAGGCAAAATTTCTGCAATGTTTGTGGTTGTTTATAAAGCAGACGAAGAAACTGCAAGATATTTGTGTGAGCTTGAAAAAGACGGACTTACAATTTTCTTCAGAACCTCCGATGCGAATATCACTGAAGAATTTGTTGAAAGAGAGTTTGGGCTTCCGTCAAATGTTGTCAAGATAATCAATCCTATTGCAGGCGAAATGTTTACAAAGGTTAAGAATGCAGAAATCCAACGCGCAGACGCAAAAATCATTCATAACGGCAGCGCAAAAACAATGTTTTCTGCTCTTCACAGCGCATTTGCAATAAACTCTTATGTAAACACATCTAAACTCATTCAATTTGTATCTTCTTTCTTGGGTGTTTTAATTGTCGGCGTTCTTGCAGGGCTTTCGGGACTTGCACAAGTGGGCGTATGGCAAATTATAATATATCAGGTAATTTGGGGAATAGTGCTCAGTCTTCTTCCGGTATTGCGAAAAAAATAATTAGGAGATGACAGTATTGTCAGAATTTTTAAATACAATCAAAGACGGATTTTTGTGGATTTGGAGTTTTGAAGAAATAAAATTTGCCGTTGATGCCCTTGTAAAACTCGGACTTGCGGCATTGCTCAGCGGTATCATCGGCTTTGAAAGAGAACACTCGCACCGTCCCGCAGGCTTCAGAACACATATCCTTGTGTCTGTTGGCTCTGCTTTGGTAACGCTCACATCTATTTATATTGCAAAAGAAGAAGGAATGGTAACAGATGTTACAAGAATGAGCTCTCAGGTAATCAGCGGTATCGGTTTCTTGGGAGCAGGCACAATTCTTCGTGAAGGCTTCTCCGTTAAGGGACTTACAACTGCCGCATCACTCTGGGCGGTTTCTTGTATCGGTATTGCCGTGGGTTCGGGCTATATTGTAGGTGCGTTAATAGCCACAGTGGTTATTTATCTCACTCTTAACTCATTGAAAAGATTTATTGTTCGCGGTTCCGCAGGTAAGCTTCTCTTTATTGAGATAAAAGATATCGGAACACAGATTCCCCTTATTACAAAAACAATTAAACAGTGCGGTGGAACAATTCACTCAATGGAAGTTGTTTATACCGAAGCAAAAGACCTTAAATTCAAGCAAAAAAAAGATACTTCTGTTATTAAAATTCTTGTATTCCCTAAAAACAGCGATTCTCTCTCGGTGATTTTAAGCACAATCAGAAGTATGGAAGATGTAGAGGATGTTTATGTTGACTGACAATATTCCGCTTTATGACGGCGAGCATATTGAAGATTTAGGCTGCAATATAGGTCTTGTTGTATCAAAACAACACACTTTCGGTACTGACGCAATGCTCTTAGCGTCATTTGCAAACCCTAAAAGAAATGATGTTGCCTGTGATTTTGGAACAGGCTGCGGAATAATCCCTTTTTTGTGGGTGCGTGACCTAAAATGCCGTGAAATTTCAGCAGTTGAAATTCAAGAAAACGCCTGCAATCAAGTAAATCGTTCCATTAAGCTCAATAAAACAGACAAAATTACTCTCTACAACAGAGATTTAAAAAATCTTGAAGGGTTTTCCCTTGGCAGCTTTGACTTGGTTACAATGAATCCGCCCTATAAAATAGAAAATGGCGGAATTAAAAACGAAGAGATTTTTGCAACTGTTGCCCGTCACGAAACCCTTTGTAATATGAATGATATTGCGAGAAGCGCATCAAGGCTTTTACGATTTGGGGGTAAATTCTGTATTTGCCATCGTCCCGAAAGAGTGTTTGACGCAATGACTTCAATGAGAGAAAACGGAATTGAGCCCAAAAGGCTCAGATTTGTTTCTAAAAAAGGCGATACTCAACCATGGCTTGTGCTTATTGAGGGAAAGCGTGGGGCGAAAAACGGATTAAAAGTGGAAAAGCCCTTTATCGCATATAATGATGACGGCACACTCACAGATGAGATGCTTGAAGTAACAGAAAAATACAGAAAGGAAACGGACAAATGAGCGGAAAACTTTATGTTGTGGGCACACCGATAGGTAATTTGTCCGATTTTTCAGAAAGAGCAAAAGAAATTTTAAATTCTGTGGATTTTATTGCCGCAGAAGATACAAGAGTTACGGCAAAACTGCTCAATAAATTTGAAATCAAAAAACCTTTAATCAGTTATTATGAGCATAACCGCCGTGAGCGTGGCGAAATTATTGTTAAGAGAATTTCAGACGGTGAAAACTGCGCCATAGTGACAGATGCGGGAATGCCCTGTATTTCCGACCCGGGACAGGACTTGGTGTATCTTTGTCACGAAAATAATATACCCGTTGAATCGGTACCGGGACCTACCGCATTTGCAACAGCACTTGCAATAAGCGGAATGGAAAGCGGCAGATTTACATTTGAAGGATTTTTAAGTACCAATAAACCCGGCAGAAAAGAACATTTGGACGAGCTTAAAAGCGAAACCCGTACAATGATCTTCTATGAAGCGCCCCATAAACTTAAAGCAACGCTTAAAGATATGCAAAAAGTTTTCGGTGACAGAGAGATAGCAATCGTGAAAGAACTTACTAAAATTCACGAAACCGTTATGAGAACAAAGCTAAATGCTGCTTGTGAATATTTCGATAACGAAGAGCCACGGGGAGAATATGTTTTAATTCTCGCAGGTGCGGAAAAGCAAAAAGAAAAACAGCCCGTTACATTAGAACAGGCTGTGGAATTAGCAAAAGCTTTAGTGGAAAAAGGCATTAGCGTCAACGAAGCGGCAAAAACCGTGGCAAGTGACACAGGGTTTAAAAAGAGCCTTATATATAAAGAACTACTTTGAGTCTTTGCTTGAATATTTATACATTTTTGCAATCTCTCTATCCACAATGCGGGACGCTTCGTTAATGATTGTTTCCATAGATTTCGGCAATTGCTCGCTTCGTTTGGGCTTTGAGTCGCTCTCAAAAACAAGGGAATCAATAATATGGTCAATCATACCGGTGGTAATAAACGGAGCCAGCTCTTTTTTTACGCTTTCGTGACCGGGAATTGCCCCTTTAAGTAATGCAGAAAGATAAACTTTGTAAATTGTGAGAATATAAATTGTTCTGATTTTCGTTGAGTACTTTCTGCCGTAAATTCCGAGTCGCTCTTGCAAATAAACAGATGAACGGAAAACCGTACTCATTCTCACTTCACTGTCCTGCGGAATTTCATCTTCAACAAAAAGTGCGTCTGACATCATTTTGTTATCGGTAAGCCCCAAAAGATAGTCGGTGCTCACATCATAAAATGATGACGCACGGCAAAGAAAGTCGAGCCCGCATTCTCTTATTCCTTTTTCATAGTGAGACAGAAGAGCCTGAGAAACACCTAAATGTTCGGCGGCTTCTTTTTGACTTAAATTTTTTTCTTGTCTAAGACTTATAAGTCTTGTTGAAATTGATGTGCTCATAGAAATCTATCCTTATACTAATAGTATAGAAATTATACAACAATTTAAACAATTTGTATATTGTATATAATAACAAATTTTCAGGAGATATAATATGAAAACTTACCAAATACATTTAATCCGTCACGCAGTCACAAAAGGAAGTCTTGAAGGCAGATATATCGGTCATACGGACGAGTCTGTTTGCGAAGAAGGAATGGCTCAGCTTGAAGATATAAAAGAAAACTATGGCGAATACCCCGAAGTTGACGCCGTTTTTTCAAGTCCTTTAAAAAGATGTGTCGAAACCGCACGGGCAATTTATCCCGACAAAAATCCCATTATCCTTGACGATTTGAGAGAATACGATTTCGGTGAGTTTGAAGGCAAAACCGCAGAAGAATTGCAGGATGACGAAGATTTTGCCGAGTGGCTCAGCGGTACAAATCCGAATAAAGCCGCACCTTTCGGCGACAGTCAGGTCAGATTTAATTACAGAATATGCGATTGCTTTGAAAAAATTGTTGACGGTGTAATTAAGGCTGGTGTAAAAAACACAGCAGTTATTACTCACGGTGGGGTTATTATGTCTCTTATGCAGACTTATGCGCTTCCCGAAGCGGCAATGCACGAGTGGTTAACGCCGTCTTGCTGCGGCTATACTTTGCGGGTAGATTCATCAATCTGGGCAAAAACTATGAAGGTTGAAGCAATTGCGGAATGTCCCGCACAGCCGAAAGAGTTTAGGCATGAATTGTGGGATGTCTATGACCCGGACAATGACCCCTTTGATGTAGCTTATTGGGAAGATGACAGCAATTTCAACGAAGAACAGTAAAAATATTACAAAAATTACTATAAAATTTACATTGAAAAGATAAAAAAAAAATGATAAAATATAAGTCAAATCAGGTATAAGGAGGCAAAACTTATGCAAATGACAATTCGCTGGTTCGGTAGTGAAAAAGACACGGTTACTCTCGAACAGATTAAGCAAATCCCCGGTGTTGTGGGTGTAGTTCCCGCATTGCACACTCTTCCTGCAGGTGAGGCATGGCCCGAAGATATGGTTATGGCTATGAAAAAAGAAATCGAAGATGCAGGACTCACCATGGAATGTATCGAAAGCGTTAATATCCACGAAGATATTAAAATCGGGCTTCCCACAAGGGATAAATACATTGAGAACTATAAAACAAGTATCAGAAATCTTGCAAAGGCAGGGGTTAAGGTAATCTGCTATAACTTTATGCCGGTTTTTGACTGGACAAGAACTGACTTAACCTTTGCACTTAAAGACGGTTCAACTTGTCTTTCTTATGACGGACTTCAAATTGAAGGCAAAAGCCCCGAGCAGATGTTCAAAGATATTGACGATAACTCAAACGGCTATGCAATGCCGGGTTGGGAAACCGAAAGAATGCCCGAAATCAAAGAGCTCTTTGAAAAATATAAGGGCATAACAAAAGAGGACTTGTGGAATAACCTTAAATATTTCCTTGAAGCAATTATGCCCGTCTGTGAAGAATGCGATGTTAAAATGGCTATTCACCCGGATGACCCGCCATGGGATATTTTCGGACTTCCGAGAATTATCACAAGCCGTGATTCACTTAAAAAGCTTCTCACAATGGTTGATAATAAATATAACGGTCTTACTTTCTGCACAGGCTCTCTCGGTGCAAACCTTGATAACGATTTGCCAAGTATGATTCGTGAATTCGGTGACAGAATTTATTTTGCACATCTCAGAAACATTAAGGTTGAAGGCAGACATTTCAACGAAACCGCACATGAGTCTTCATTCGGCAGCCTTGATATGTATGAAATCGTAAAAGCGCTTCACGATGTTGGTTTTGACGGATATGTTCGCCCTGACCACGGCAGAATGATTTGGAATGAAGTTGCCCGTCCCGGTTACGGCCTTTTTGACAGAGCCTTAGGCGCAACTTATCTTAACGGACTTTTTGAAGCAGTTGAAAAGGGGAATAAGTAATGATACACGAAAATTTAAAGGGCAGAGTAGCGGTAGTAACAGGCGGCGGCGGTGTTCTTTGCGGTGATTTCGCAAAAGCACTTGCAAAGCAGGGTGTTAAAGTTGCCGTGCTTGACCTTAACGAAGCGGCAGCACAGAAAGTTGCCGATGAAATTGTAGCTGACGGCGGAGTGGCTATTGCAGTAGGCTGTAATGTACTCGAAAAAGAGAGTATGGAAAAAGCCCGTGAAACCGTAAACACAAAGCTGGGCACCTGCGATATTCTTCTCAACGGTGCGGGCGGTAATAACCCAAAGGGTACAACCACAAAAGAAACTCTCGAAAAGATAGACTTAATCGAAAAGAATGACGATATTAAAACATTCTTTGACCTTGACGCAAACGGAATTTCATTTGTTTTTAATCTTAATTTCTTGGGAACACTTATTCCCACTCAGGTTTTTGCCCGTGATATGGCAGAAAAAGAAAATACTTGCATAGTTATGGTAACATCAATGAATGCTTACCGTCCCCTTACAAAAATCCCTGCATATTCAGCGGCAAAAGCGGCAGTTAAAAACTTTACGGAATTTATGGCTGTGCATTTTGCAGATGTTGGAATCCGTGTTAATGCTATTGCACCGGGATTTTTCTCAACAAATCAAAATAAAACACTTCTCTGGAATGAAGACGGCACACCTACTGCCAGAACAAATAAAATTCTCAACGCAACACCGATGAAGAGATTCGGTGAGTCAGAGGAGCTTACAGGCGCACTGTTATTCCTTTGCGATGAAGCATATTCAAGCTTTATCACAGGCACAAGCATTTGTGTTGACGGTGGATTTTCAGCATATAGCGGCGTATAATTGGAGGTATTAAAATGAACTTAAATCTCAGAAAAAAAGAAGATTGCACATTTGATATGATTTCATTGGGCGAAATTATGCTTCGTCTTGACCCGGGCGAAGGCAGAATTAAAACAGCCCGTAATTTCCGTGCGTGGGAAGGCGGCGGAGAATATAATGTTGCCCGTGGACTTCGCCGTTGTTTCGGAATGAAAACTGCAGTTGTAACAGCTTTTGCAGATAACGAAGTCGGCAGACTTCTTGAAGATTTTATTCTTCAAGGCGGCGTTGATACATCACTTATCAAGTGGGTAAAATATGACGGAATCGGCAGAACAGTGAGAAACGGCCTTAATTTCACAGAGCGCGGCTACGGTATTCGCGGTGCGGTTGGCGTTTCGGACCGTGGCAATACCGCAATTTCACAACTTAAAGCGGGGGACATTGACTGGGATTACATTTTCGGTACTCTCGGCGTCCGTTGGCTTCATACAGGCGGAATTTTTGCGGCACTTTCAGAGTCAACTGCCGAAGTTGCAATCGAAGCGGTAAAAGCTGCAAAGAAATACGGCACAATCGTTTCTTATGACCTTAACTACCGTCCGTCACTCTGGAATGATATCGGCGGTAAGGCAAAGGCACAGGAAGTCAACAAAGAAATCGCAAAATATATTGATGTTATGATTGGCAACGAAGAAGATTTCACCGCTTGTCTGGGCTTTGAAATTGAAGGTAACGACGAAAATCTTAAAGAGCTCAACATTGACGGCTACTATAAAATGCTTGAAGAAGTTGTTAAGGTTTATCCAAACTTTAAGGTTATCGCAACCACACTTCGTACAGTTAAAACCGCAACAGTCAACGACTGGTCGGCAATTTGCTATGCAGACGGTAAAGTGCATAAAGGGCTCGAGCTTCCCGGTCTTGAAATTCTTGACCGTGTCGGTGGCGGCGACTCGTTTGCATCGGGTCTTATTTACGGACTTATGACAACAGAAGACGCACAAACCGCAGTAAACTACGGTGTGGCTCACGGCGCACTTGCAATGACAACACCCGGTGACACTTCAATGGCTTCACTCAAAGAAGTTGAAAAGATAGTATCGGGCGCCGGCGCTCGTGTGGACAGATAGATTCTTTTTCCGCAATACTTCGTGACTTCGGTTCGCAGTATAAACGGATAAATTCAGAATTGTAGGGCGGTGGCTCGCTGCCGCCGTTATTTAGGAGATGTAATTATGGATAAAGAAAAAATCATTACCAGAATTCAGGATTGCGGTATAGTTGCCGTTGTCCGTGCCGAGTCGGTTGATAAGGCAATAAGAATTACAGATGCATGTATCGAAGGCGGAGTTGCCGCTATCGAGCTTACATTCACAGTACCCCATGCCGACAAGGTTATCGAAGAGCTTGCAAAGAGATATACTCCCGATGAAATTATTCTCGGTGCAGGTACTGTTCTTGACGCAACAACCGCTCGAATTGCGATGCTTTCGGGCGCAGAGTATATCGTTTCTCCCGCTCTTGATATTGAAACTCTTAAACTTTGCAACCGTTACAGAGTACCCATGATGCCGGGTATTATGAGCGTTCGTGAAGGACTTCTTGCTATGGAAAACGGTGCGGATATACTTAAAGTCTTCCCCGCAGACCTTTTCGGACCGAAGATTATCAAAGATATTAAAGGCCCTATTCCTTATGCTAAGATGATGCCCACAGGCGGTGTTGACGCCGACAATGTGGGCGAATGGATTAAAGCCGGTGCGGTTGCGGTCGGCGCAGGTTCATCACTTACCGCAGGCGCTAAAACAGGCGACTATAAAAAGATTACCGAAACAGGTAAACGCTTCGTTGAAAATATTAAAATCGCCCGTGCGGAATTGGCGGGTAAATAATGCTTATAAAAAAGGCGGGAGCAATTTCCCGCCTTTTTTTATCGGTTTTTGGTATAAATGGAAAATAATGCAAGAAAAACAACGAGAAATTGCATTTTTAGACATAATTATTATAAAACGAAGTCTATTTTGCAAGTTTGATTTATTTAAAATTCACAAAGTTAAAATAATGCTTGTTAAATACTTGACAATCAATTCTTTTATTATATAATATAACATTATAGAATAATATCAATAAATCAGAAAAGGTGGAATACAGTGTGGAAAAACTTTTGATTTTACTCACATTTTTGGGCTCTGTAATCGCCCTTGTGTTTGCTGCATTAACAACTAAAAAAGTTCTCCGCTTTTCAGAGGGAAATGAAAAAATGCAGAAAATTTCACAGTCAATAAGACAAGGTGCAAATGCCTATCTTAAAAGACAATATTCCGTTGTTTTGGTTTTCTTCGGCGGAATGTTCGTGGTGCTTTGCATTATGGCGGCACTTGGATTTTTAACTTGGTTTGTTCCGTTTGCGTTTATCACGGGCGGTTTCTTCTCGGCATTGTCAGGCTTTGTCGGAATGAAAATCGCAACCTTATCAAATGCAAGAACTGCAAATGCATGCCGTGAAGGTCTTAACCGAGGTCTTCGTGTAGCTTTTTCAGCCGGCTCGGTTATGGGCTTTACCGTTGTCGGTCTCGGTCTTCTTGACATTTCGGTATGGTTCTTTATTTTGAGATTTGTATTTAACCTTTCCCCTGCCGATATTACAAGCGCAATGCTCACTTTCGGTATGGGTGCTTCTTCAATGGCTCTCTTTGCCCGTGTAGGTGGCGGTATTTTCACAAAGGCTGCCGATGTCGGCGCTGACCTTGTGGGTAAGGTTGAAGCAGGCATTCCCGAAGACGACCCGAGAAACCCGGCGGTTATTGCCGATAATGTTGGCGACAATGTTGGCGATGTGGCAGGTATGGGCGCAGACCTTTATGAATCTTATGTAAGCTCGGTTATTTCTGCTTCCGCTCTCGGCGTTTCTGCTTTTGCGGGTGACATTAAAGCAATGGCAGTTCCGATGATTCTTGCCGCAATCGGTATCTTGATGTCAATTATGGGCACATTCTTAGTTCGTACAGGCGAAAGCATTGACCAGAAACAGCTTCTCAGAGCGCTCAGCCGCGGCACAAATTCAAGTGCAATCGGTATTGCAATTATAGCTCTTCCTGTTGTTTGGTTTGTACTCGGTAAAGAAAACCTTGGTCTTTATGTTGCCATTATTTCAGGTCTTATTGCAGGCGTGCTTATAGGTCAGTCAACAGAATACTTTACATCTGACACATATAAACCCACAAAGAAGCTTGCAGACACATCCGAAACAGGCTCTGCAACAATCATAATCGGCGGTTTAGGTCTCGGTATGAAATCAACAGCTGTACCCATTGCCATTGTTTCAATCAGCGTGCTTGTTTCATATTTCGTTTCAGGCGGCTCTTCAAGTGCCGCAATGGGACTTTACGGTATCGCTCTTTCAGCGGTTGGTATGCTTTCAACTCTCGGTATTACACTTGCAACTGACGCCTACGGTCCCGTTGCCGATAATGCCGGCGGTATCGCTGAAATGGCGGGACTTCCGTCAGAAGTCAGAGAGAGAACGGATGCACTTGACTCTTTGGGCAACACAACTGCCGCAACAGGTAAAGGCTTTGCAATCGGCTCGGCAGCTCTTACAGCCCTTGCACTTATCGCATCTTATGTTGATAAAATCAAGAGCATTGACCCGACAGCAGACTTGAGCTTCGATATTGTTAATCCGGTTGTTCTTATAGGTCTTTTCATCGGCGGATGTCTTCCGTTCGTATTTGCGGCACTCACAATGGATTCAGTTGGTAAAGCCGCACAAAGCGTTGTTAAAGAAGTTCGCCGTCAGTTTAAAGAAATCGCAGGACTTATGGAAGGTAAAGCAGACCCCGATTATGCATCTTGCGTTGACCTTTGCACAAAAGCAAGTCTTCGTGAAATGGTGCTTCCGACAATAGTCGCAATTGCAGTTCCCATTTGCGTAGGTCTCATTCTCGGCTACAAAGGTGTTGTAGGTATGCTTGCAGGTGCAACAGTTTCAGGCTTCTTGATGGCAATCTTTATGTCTAACTCAGGCGGCGCTTGGGATAACGCAAAGAAATACATTGAATCGGGTGTACACGGCGGCAAGGGCAGTGACCAACACAAAGCCGCTGTTGTAGGCGATACAGTCGGTGACCCGTTCAAAGATACATCAGGTCCCGCAATCAACATTCTTATCAAGCTTCTTTCAATGGTATCAATCGTGTTTGCAGCGCTTGTTGTAAATTGCAGTATTCTTTAATAGGGCAAAAAATTCGACCCCGCAGATTATTCTGTGGGGTCATTTTTATACTTGCAAATTTATTCAACTTCTGCTTTCGCTCTGCGTTCCGCCAATTCTTTTTCAACTTGTGCTTTTTGTTCGGGTGTGTATCTGATGAAAAGCAGCGGAATGAGATAAAGCAATGCGGCAAGGGCGGGTGTGAGCATTACAAGGGGCCAAATCCAAGCTTCAAAGGTTGCGCATTGTGTTTTGTAATAAATCGCACCGGGAACATCTTCAACCGCAACATAACCGATAAGTCCCAAAGAAAATGTTGTAAGACTACCCATGATACCGCTTGAAATCTTTGTGAAGAATGTCTGCATAGAGAAGGTAACACCCTCTGTGCGCTTGCCTGTTTTCCATTCCATATAGTCAACGCTGTCACAGAAAAGCGAAGTCTGTGCAATACCCACCGCACCTGACGGAACAGAAAGCAATGACATAACCGCCATACCTATAAGTAAATTATTACCTTCAAAGCCTATAAGGAAAGCGGCAAGCTTGCCTATCATGGTGCAAAGCTGAGAAAGAATCAGAACATTTCTGTAACCGTGACAAAGCTTCTTTAATTTGTCCGCCAAAAGCATACCCAAGAAGCTGGGCGCAGTTGTAATGGCAAAATAAACCGTGGTGAGTCCCAATGCGCCGAGAAATCCGCCGAAATAATCTTCGGGGAACATATATTTGAAGAAATATGTTACAAGATTGTTGCCGAATGCCAATGAGCCGAATAGGTTTGAAAGTGTTATGAGCATAAGCATCTTGTTCTGAAAAAGAAGCTTAAAGCATTCAACAAATGAAGTCTGCTGTGCCGTGGGCTTTACAAGGCGAATTCTTTCTTGCGCAGCGTGGCATTTTGCACTGATAAGCGCACCGCCAAGACCGAATATAACAGCAAAGATTGCAGTCATAAGTGCCAATGAATTGCCCGAATGTTTTGCAACGGTTTCCATAATCATAGGAATTAACGCACTGAACACACCGTAAAAGATTGAGCCGACCGACCTTGCCCATTGAACAAATTTGTCACGCTCATCCGAATTCGGCGAAACAACCGCAGTCATACCCCAAATTGCAACATCCTGCATGGTGTAGAAAATGTCCCAACAGAGATAAACGATTACAAAATAACTCACTCTAAGCCATAAAAGGCTTTCTTTAGTGGAGAATACTATGAAAATTAAAACTGAGAAAATACCCACGGGAACAGGGGTGTATTTCAGAAGCGGACGCAATTTTTCGCCGTTTTTAAAACGGTGACGGTCAACGATTGAGCCGATGATGGGGTCGTTGACGCCGTCCCAAATCTTCATTAAAAGAAGAAGTACCGTAACGACCGCAGGCGGAAAGAGAGCAATATCCGTCATAAAATATGTAAAAAACGATGCGCCAATCATACAGTAGACAATATTTTGCCCTGCAAGTCCCGTTAAGAAGCTGAATTTTTCCTTTTTGCTGATATAGTTCAAACCAAATCCCCCTATATGTTTTGTAATACATTTATTATACACTATATACAAGCAATAAGCAATTCGTGAAAAGTTATAATTTTTACGCAAGATTTTGTTCAAATTGATTGTTTCGTTGACTTTAAACATAAGAAATGATATATTTATGATATGAATACGGGTAAAGGGGAGAAAAATATGTATAAAATTAAAAACCCTTATGAAAATGTGATTTCGCTTATTGAAAACGGAAAAAATCACTACAAAACCAATCTTCACACCCATTCAACTTACAGTGACGCTAACGACACTATGACGCAAATGATAATGGGCTTTTATGATAACGATTTTGATATTGTAGCCTTTGCCGAGCACGGAATTTTAGGAAAGCCCTGGAATGAAGAGCCAACGCATATTCCCTTTTTTAATTTTCAGTATCTCTGGCACGGTAAACGCAGTTTTTTGACTGAAGAGCAGTATAGAGAGATTAAAGCGGGTACATATAAAACGGAGAAAAACACAAGAACAAAAGCCCGCGGACTTCAAGATGTGCCCGATGCCATTGAGTGCAATATGTTTACAATTATGAAAAACCATGTAAACGGATATTTCACCGATAACGCCTATGAAGGTGTGCAGGGACTTGAATTTGACTATGAAATTCCCCTTTCGCTTATTGAAAAAAGCGGCGGTATTTCACATATTAACCATCCCACCGACCTTTTACAAGCCCGGAAAAGACCTGAATGTGCGAAAGTCCCCGAAAACATTGAATTTTTTGCTGACCTTTTAAGAAAATATAAATCCTGTATGGGTATTGAAGTGCTCAATATGTATGATAAACCTAATCGCAGCGACAGAATTTTGTGGGATGAGCTTTTAAAAGCTTTAATTCCCGAAGGCAGAACGGTTTTAGGCTTTGCCAACAGCGATGCTCATCAGGTTGACCAGATTGATACTGCTTTTATGGATTTCATCTTACCCGAATATTCACTCTCTAATCTTCGCAGGTCTATGGAAAAAGGTGAGTTTTTTTCCGTTGCCCGTTATGCAAAAAATGAGTTGGGCGAAGATTTTAAGGGCGAGGGCCCTGTGCCGCAGGTTATCTCATTGAATGTCAATGAAAAAGAGCAAGAGATTTCACTTTGCGGTGTAAATTGCCATACAATAGAATGGATTGCGGACGGGGAAGTCATTCAATGCGATAAAACAGACGGTGACGGAAAAACCGTCAGCACAATAAAACTTTCTGACTATGACGATAAAATCAGTTGTTATGTCCGTGCGCAAATGCTCGGCAGGGGTGGAATTTGCTTAACTCAGGCATTTATTCTTGATGACGGAAATACAGAGAGATTTAAAAAAGAAGTTATGAAAAAAGAACTCACGGAGAAAGAAAAGAAAAAGAGAAAGTTCTATTCTAAAAAAATCGGCGTAATTTACGGAAAAATTACCAAAAAGATATAATCTTAAATTATACAGCGATTTGTATTGATAAAACTCTTTACAAATCGCTGCTTTTTTATTACAATATAATGGTATATTTATATAGTGGGGTAGTATTCCGCACAGAAAGAAGGATGAATGAAATGACAACGGCACAATTTCTTATCATCGGCACAATAGTTATCTATTTGCTCGGTATGGTTTTAATCGGTGCATCATTTTCAAAGAAAAACAAAAGTACTGACGATTTTTATCTCGGCGGCAGAAAGTTAGGTCCGTTAGTTACCGCTATGAGCGCAGAGGCTTCCGACATGAGCAGCTGGCTTCTTATGGGACTTCCGGGCGTTGCTCTCGTAGCAGGTCTTGCAGAAGCGACTTGGACTGCAATAGGTCTCGGTATCGGTACTTGGGTTAACTGGCTTATTGTTGCAAAAAGAATAAGAACATATTCACAAAAAATAGATGCAGTTACAATTCCTGAATTTTTCTCAAAAAGATTCGGTGATAAAAAGAATTTATTGTCACTTATTGCAGGTCTTGTAATTATCGTGTTCTTCGTTCCGTACACCGCATCGGGCTTTAATGCTTGCGGAACACTTTTTTCAAGCCTTTTCGGTGTTGATTATTTTACCGCAATGATGTTCAGCGCAGTTGTTATTGTGGCATATACCACAATGGGCGGCTTTCTTGCCGCGTCAACAACTGACCTTATTCAGTCAATCGTTATGACAATCGCACTTATAGTTGTTGTAGGATTCGGTATCAACTATGCAGGCGGCTGGGATAATGTTGTTGCAAACGCAAACTCAATGCCGGGCTTCCTTGAACTTTTCAATACATATGATGCAAGTGCAAAGGCAAGCAAAGATTACAGCGCTCTCACAATAGCATCAACACTTGCGTGGGGACTCGGCTATTTCGGTATGCCTCATATTCTTTTAAGATTTATGGCTATCGGTGATAAAAACAAATTAAAGACTTCAAGAAGAATTGCTACTGTATGGGTATTTATTTCAATGGCAGTTGCAATTCTTATAGGTGTTATCGGCTCTGCGGCAGTTGCAAACGGTACAGTTGCACTTGACAATGCAAATTCACAGAGAATTATTATTGAGTTTTCAAAACTTATCAGCGGTCACGGTGCATTGTTCGCAATTCTTGCAGGCGTAATTCTTGCAGGTATTCTTGCGGCTACAATGTCAACATCCGACTCGCAGCTTCTTGCGGCAGCGTCAGCGGTTTCACAGAATGTTGTTCAAGAATTCTTCGGCAAAAAGCTTTCACAGAAAACTTCTATGATTGTCGCCCGTGTAACGGTTGTTGTTATTGCAATCGTCGGCGTTATCTGGGCAAAAGACGAAGGCTCTGTTTTTGAAATTGTATCTTTTGCTTGGGCAGGCTTCGGCGCAGCATTCGGTCCCGTAATTCTTTTCGGACTTTTCTGGAAACGCACAAACAAATGGGGCGCACTTGCCGGTATGGTTGTAGGCGGCGTTATGATTTTTGTATGGAAATATGTAATCGCAACTCTCGGCGGTGTGTTCGCAATCTATGAGCTTCTTCCCGCTTTCATTCTTGCTTCCCTTGCAATTGTGATTGTGTCACTTATCACAAAAGCACCCGAAAAAGAAATTGTTGATACTTTTGAAGAAGTAAAAGCAAGTAAATAAGACTAATCAAATAAAGAAAATATATCAAAGGACGGAAAATCATTTATGATTAACACAGAAAAAACACTTGAAAAACTTGTTGCTCTTTCAAAGGGCAGAGGTTTTGTCTATGCGGGCAGCGAAATCTACGGCGGACTTGCAAATACTTGGGACTACGGTCCTTTAGGTGTTGAGCTTAAAGAAAACATCAAAAAGGCTTGGAGAAAAAAGTTTATTCAAGAAAACAAATATAATGTAGGTCTTGATTCGGCAATTCTTATGAATCCGCAAACTTGGGTAGCCTCCGGTCACTTGGGCGGCTTTTCAGATCCGCTTATGGACTGCTGTCAGTGTAAAACAAGACACAGAGCAGATAATCTTATCGAAAACTTTGACGGAACGAATGTTGCAGGCTGGTCAAACGAAAAAATGGCTGACTATATTAAAGAACATTCAATTCCCTGTCCCGATTGCGGTGCACACAATTTCACAGATATTCGTCAGTTCAACCTTATGTTTAAGACATTCCAGGGCGTTACGGAAGATTCAACTGCCGAGATTTATCTTCGTCCCGAAACCGCACAGGGAATTTTCGTAAACTTTGCAAATGTTCAGAGAACAACAAGAAGAAAAATACCCTTTGGTGTTGCACAAATCGGTAAATCCTTCCGTAACGAAATCACTCCCGGTAAATTTATCTTCCGTGTTCGTGAATTTGAACAGATGGAGCTTGAATTTTTCTGCAAACCCGGAACTGACCTTGAATGGTTTGATTATTGGAGAAGCTTCTGCCGTGACTGGCTCTATTCTCTCGGTATGAAGCCTGAAAATCTTCGTCTTCGTGACCATGACCCCGAGGAGCTCTGCTTCTATTCAAAGGCTACAACGGACTTTGAATATCTCTTCCCGTTCGGCTGGGGCGAGCTTTGGGGTATTGCCGACAGAACCGATTATGACTTAACACAGCATATCAATACAAGCGGCAAATCTATGGAATATTTTGACCCCACAACCAATGAGAAATATATTCCTTATGTTATTGAGCCGTCTTTGGGTGTTGAGCGTCTTTTCTTAGCACTTCTCACAGAAGCTTATGATGAAGAAGTTGTTGATGCAGAGAAAAACGATACTCGTGTTGTTATGCATTTTCACCCGGCAATCGCACCCGTTAAAGCGGCAATTCTTCCGCTTTCAAAGAAGCTGGGCGACAAAGCAGACGAAATTTATACAATGCTTTCAAAATATTTCAATGTAGAATATGACGATGCAGGCTCAATCGGCAAGAGATACCGCCGTCAGGACGAAATCGGCACACCGTTCTGTATTACTGTTGACTTCCAGACGGTGGGCGACGAAGAAACACCCGCCGATAACTGCGTAACAGTTCGTGACAGAGATACAATGGAACAGATAAGAATGCCTATCAGTGAGCTTGTTGCATATATTAACGGAAAAATGGAGTTCTAAAATATGAGTAAAAAGATTTTACTTATCGTAAACCCTACCGCAGGCAAACGAAAAGCAACCGACTATTTACCGCAAATTGTGGGCAAGCTTGAAAAAGCAGGCTTTGAAACAGAAACACGCTACACAGAGATTGATAAAAATGCTACTGCCATTACATTGGAATACGGCAAGGGTAATGACATCATAGTTTGTGTCGGCGGTGACGGAACACTCAAAGAAACCATCTGCGGTGTAATGGAGTTAAAGCTTGACTGTAAAATCGGTTATATTCCCACAGGAACAACAAACGATTTTGCCCATTCGTTCAATATTCCCACAGATGCGTTAAAGGCAATTGACACTGTTATAGACGGCAAAGAGCTTAAAGTCGATATAGGTGATTTTAACGGAATTGACCGATTTGTCTATGTCTCTTGCTTCGGTAATTTCTGCGATGTTTCTTACAAGGCACAACAGAGTCTTAAAAATAAAATAGGACGCGGCGCTTATTATTGGGAAACTGTTAAAGAGCTTCACAAAATAAAAGGTTTTAAAGCGACAGTTGAATGTGATGACGGCGAAGTTTTTGAAGGCAAATTCTTCTATGGCGGTGTGTCTAACTCATACTCCGTAGCGGGCTTTCCCGTGCTGAAAAAAGCGGGAGTTGAATTTGATGACGGATATCACGAATTAGCGCTTATCAAAATGCCCCAAAGTCCTGCCGAGCTTTATGGAATACTAAAAGATATGTTTGTTACAAGAAATGTTTTGGAAAATGAAAGCATTGTAGTGAAAAAGGGGAAGAATTTTAAATTCTGTTTTGACAGTGAAGTTGACTGGACTCTTGACGGTGAAAAAGGTGGCAAACATAAGTTTGTGGAAATTGACACAAAAGAAAATGCCGTTACAATTTTAGTTGGCTGTTAAAATTCGTCTGCACAAAATCTGTGCAGACTTTTTATACAATATATAGGAGTAGATTATATGCTTATTAAAGGCTTGCAAAAATTAACACTTTTGGATTTCCCCGGCAAAACCGCTTGTACCGTTTTTACCGCCGGGTGTAATTTTCGCTGTCCTTTTTGTCATAATGCGTCACTCGTAACCGATATTGATGACGGGAGAATAAGCGAAGAAGAATTTTTTAGCTTTCTCTCTAAAAGACAGGGAATTCTCGACGGTGTTGCCATTACCGGCGGTGAGCCCACTCTTCAACCGGATTTAACAGATTTTCTCAAGAAAATCAAGGATATGGGTTACAGCATTAAGCTTGATACCAACGGATACCGTCCACAAGTGCTTAAAGATGTGGTAAACAACGGTCTTGTGGATTATGTTGCCATGGATATTAAAAATTCAAAAGAGAAATATGCTTTGACTTGCGGATTAGACAGTATGGATATGGAAAAAATAGAAGAAAGTATCGAGTTTTTAATGAGCGGCAAGGTGGATTATGAATTCCGCACAACCGTCGTAAAAGAATTGCACAACGAAGACGATATACAAGATATTGTGTCTTGGATTAAAGGCGCTGAAAAATATTATTTGCAGGGCTTTAAAGATTCGGGTGACTTAATCGGTACAGGATACAGCGGATATGACAAAAATACGCTTCAAAAACTGTTTAATATTGCCAAAAATAATTTTAAAACCGTAGAATTACGCGGAATTTAATACATTATCTTGTGTTAGAAAAATAAAAAAATCACAATATATTGTGTTTGTCCTATTGACAAGCACAATATTTTTTTATATAATTGTAAACGATCCGAAAAATTTCAAAGGGGGACGCATTTATGTATAATGTAATTAAAAGAGACGGCAAAATTGCAGAGTTTGATTTAAGCAAAATCTCAGAAGCTATCAAACTTGCATTTGACGCTCAGGAAATCGAGTACAATGACAATATTATCGACTTTTTAGCACTTAAAGTTACTGCTGACTTCGCTTCAAAGATTAAAGACCACAAAATTGCGGTTGAAGATATTCAAGACAGTGTTGAATCGGTTCTTGTTCAGGCAGGTTACGGTGAAGTTGCAAAAGCATATATCCTTTACCGTCGTCAAAGAGAAAAAGTTCGTAACATTAACGCAACAATGGTTGACTATAAGGCAATCATTGATAACTATCTCAATGTCAACGACTGGCGTGTTAAAGAAAACTCAACGGTTACATATTCGGTGGGCGGCTTGATTCTCTCAAACTCAGGCGCCATTACCGCAAACTATTGGCTTTCGGAAATCTATGATGATGAAATCGGCACTGCTCACAGAAATGCCGATATTCACATTCACGACCTTTCAATGCTTACAGGCTACTGCGCAGGTTGGTCACTCAAACAGCTTATTCAAGAAGGCCTTGGCGGTGTTCCGGGCAAAATCACATCTGCTCCCGCAGCTCACCTTTCAACACTCTGCAACCAGATGGTAAACTTCCTTGGAATTATGCAGAACGAATGGGCGGGTGCTCAGGCATTCTCATCATTTGATACATATCTTGCTCCTTTTGTTAAGGTTGATAACCTTTCATATAAAGAAGTTAAACAGTGCATTCAGTCATTCATTTACGGTGTTAACACTCCTTCTCGTTGGGGTACACAGTCACCGTTCACAAACATCACTCTTGACTGGACAGTTCCTAACGACCTTGCAGAGCTTAACTGTATTGTGGGCGGCAAGGAGATGGACTTCAAATATAAAGACTGTAAGGCTGAAATGGATATGGTCAACAAGGCTTTCATCGAAGTTATGGTTGAAGGCGACGCTAACGGTCGCGGTTTCCAATATCCCATTCCGACTTATTCAATTACCCGTGATTTTGACTGGTCAGAATCAGAGAATAACAAGCTTCTCTTTGAAATGACCGCAAAATACGGCACACCGTATTTCTCAAACTATATCAACAGTGATATGGAACCCAGCGATGTTCGTTCAATGTGCTGCCGTCTTCGTCTTGACCTTCGTGAGCTTCGCAAAAAGTCCGGCGGTTTCTTCGGCAGCGGCGAATCAACAGGCTCTGTGGGCGTTGTTACAATCAACTTGCCGAGAATTGCTTATCTCGCAAAGGACGAAGCCGATTTCTATGCCCGTCTTGATAAGATGATGGATATTTCTGCCCGTTCACTTAAAGTTAAGCGTGATGTTATCACAAAGCTTCTCGACGCAGGCCTTTATCCATACACAAAGAGATATTTGGGCACATTCAACAATCACTTCTCAACAATCGGTATTGTCGGTATGAATGAAGCAGGTCTTAATGCAAAATGGATTCGTGCAGATATGACAAACGAAAAGACGCAGAAGTTTGCAAAAGATGTTCTCAATCATATGAGAGAAAGACTTTCGGATTATCAGGTTCAGTATGGCGACCTTTACAACCTTGAAGCAACTCCTGCCGAGTCAACGGCATTCCGTCTTGCAAAGCACGACCTTAAATATTATCCCGATATCATTACAGCGGGCTGTGAAAAGAATCAAACACCTTATTACACAAACAGCTCACACCTTCCTGTCGGCTATACTCAAGATATTTTTGAAGCACTTGATATGCAAGACGAGCTTCACACACTCTACACATCGGGTACTGTTTTCCACGCATTCCTTGGTGAAAAGCTTCCCGACTGGAAATCATGCGCAAACCTTGTCAGAAAGATTGCATCAAATTACAGACTTCCTTACTATTCAATTTCTCCCACATATTCTGTATGTAAAACTCACGGATACATTGTAGGTGAAGCATTTACTTGTCCCGAATGCGGAGAAGAAGCAGAGGTTTATTCAAGAATTACCGGTTACTACCGTCCCGTTAAGAACTGGAATGACGGTAAAGCTCAAGAATACAAAGACAGAAAAGTTTATGATGTGAATAATTCTACAGAGCCGCATAATACCGCAAAAACAGAGTGCGCTTGCGAAACAAAGGCAGAGGTAGAATCAGAAGACAAGATTATTCTTTTCGCAACAAGAACTTGCCCAAACTGTAAGATGGCGGTTCAATTCCTTAATAAAGCGGGAATTGAATTTGAAGAAATCTTTGCCGACGAAAATGCAGATATGGCTAACAAGTTTGAAATTCGTCAAGCACCGACTCTTGTTGTAATTAAAGGCGGTATTGCAGAAAAGATTGTAAATCTTTCAAATATTAAAGGTTTCATTGAAAACTACAATAAATAAGGAGTTTTCATAATGTACGATATAATCGTTGTGGGTGCAGGCCCTGCGGGGCTGACTGCCGCACTGTATGCCAGAAGAGCAGAAAAAACTGTACTCGTTATTGAAAAATCAACCTTCGGCGGTCAAATCACACATTCACCGAGAGTTGAGAATTACCCGGGTTTTGCTGTTATGAGCGGCGTTGAATTTGCCGATAAGCTCATTGAACAAGTGTTAAATCAGGGCGCTGAAATCGAAATGGACTGTGTTACCGGTATTTCAGGTAACACAGGGGATTTTACCGTTTCTTGTGAAAGCAATGAATTCAAAGCCAAAACGGTAATCATTGCAACGGGCTCACATCACAGACAGTTGGGGCTGCCCAAAGAAAACGATTTTACCGGTGAAGGCATTTCATATTGTGCAGTTTGCGACGGTGCGTTTTACAGAAACCGAACCGTTGCGATTGTGGGCGGCGGAAATACCGCTTTGCAAGAAGCAGTAATGCTTTCCGATATTTGCACAAAGGTATATGTTGTTCAGAATCTCGACTTTCTCACAGGTGAACAGGCTCTTCAAAATTCTGTAAACGAAAAAGAAAATATCGAAGTAATTCTCGGTACGACTGTTTCGGAAATTCTCGGGGACGAAGAGTTTCAAGGTCTGGCGCTTGATACAAAAGGCAAAAGAAAAGAGCTTTTGGTTGACGGTGTGTTTGTTGCAATCGGTCAGCAGCCCGAAAACGAACCGTTCAAGGAGTTGGTTAAGCTCAATGATTACGGCTATGTAATCTCGGGTGAAGACTGCTTGCCCGAAACAAATGAAGCGGGAATTTTTGTGGCGGGTGACTGCCGAACAAAATCAATTCGTCAAGTCACAACCGCAACGGCGGACGGTGCAGTTGCAGCACTTGCGGCTTGCAGAATTGTAGATTCTTTAAAATAAACAAAATTGGCTGTAAAAGACTTTCGCTTTTGCAGCCGATTTTTTCTTAAATTGACAAAGGATTTGCAAAATGATATATTTGTAATAGTATTTTTTTTAAAAGAGTGTGATTGTTTTGGGTGAAAGATTAAAAAAAGCAATAGGGGTTGAAGGCAGCTTCAAAGATACAGTTTTGCCAATGGTTTATTATTGCTTCACCAATATTTTCTTGGGTGGTGCGGGGTACATAATCAGTATGTATTTCAGCATATTCTTAACCCGTGTTGTAGGTCTTGATATTGAATACGCAGGATTTATCACTATGGTTGCGGTTGTGTGGGACGGAATAAACGACCCGATTATGGGAATAATTACTGACCGCACCCGTTCAAAATACGGCAAACACCGTGCATATCTTAAATGGGGCATACCGTTCGTATTTATTTCATATATATTGCTTTGGAATTCTTTCGGTCTTGACGGTGAAAATCACCCTTATATAACGGTTGCATATTTCGTATTCAGCTATGTGCTTTATAAAACCGCATACACAATTATTGCGGTGCCGCATACCGCAATGCTTCCCGAGCTTGCGCCGGAATATTATAAGAGAACACAATATATATCGGTGAGTTATATTTTTAACTCTTGCGGAATGGTTCCGTCATATATCATTCTTCTCATTTTGCTTGCGGTATTCGGCTTCTCGGACGGACTTACAAAAGATGCAAAATTGCCTTTCTTGGTTGCGGGTGTTGTGCTTGCATTTATGTATAGCATTTCAATTTACGGAACATTCAAGCTTGTTAAAGAGCCCGGCTCATTGAATATGAAAAATGAACCGCTTGATTTGAAAGCGGCTTTGCGGGAATACATTTTAGTTTTTAACAGTCGTTCATTCAGACAATATTTCGGTATCAGCTTCTTTTGGGAAACAGCAAGAAGCTTCTATGCAACCACATATATTTATTATATAACATTCCTTGCAAATCAATATAGATTTTACCCGATTTTCAATGCCTTTGCCGGCATATTTGAGTCAGTCGCATTTCCGTTTAACTATACGCTTACAATGAAATACGGCAAGAAAAAGTGCGGAACAATCGTAACTCCGTTTATGATTTTAGGCCTTGCAACAGCGCTTGTGGTATCGTCAAGTCAACCGGGTACAACAAAAGCCGCATTTATGCTTGCTTTAATGATAGCGGGCAAAATTCTTTATCCGTTCGGTATGAGCGGAATAGGCTTTGTCTGTAACAATGTTTTCCCGGACCTTACTGATGTTGACGAGTTGATTACCGGCCGTCGCAGAGAGGGTGTAGTTTCAACCTGCAACACAATGATAAAACAGATTACAGGCGGTATCAACACATTTATTGTCACTCTTATTTTAGGCGGATTCGGTCTTGATACAAAAGCGGAAACAACTGAATTTACAGAGCAACCCGATTCAGCCATTTTCGGTATCCGTCTTTGCGTTGCAATAATCCCCATGATTTGCGCCCTTGTGTCATATATTCTTTTGAGAAATTTCAACATGACAAAAGAGGACCATAGAATGATTCTTGCCGCAATTGCAACAAAGCATAAATACGGCAGCGTTACTCTCACTGACGAAGAAAAAGACCGCTGCTATGTGCTCACTGGTCACAAATTAGAAGATACTTGGCTCGGCAAAAATAACAACGAGTCAGAAGGTCATACTCTTGATAAAAATGAGAATGGCGAATATATTATTCTCATAGAAAAAGAAGCAGAAAAGAAGGCTTTATTATCAAATGCAGAATAGGGGGGACAGTAATGAATAAAATCGACATAAACCAAACTGCGCCGACAGTCAAAAGAAGCAAAATCTTTGATATTTTTTTCTGTGCAGTGCAATGGACATGGGGACTTTCGGTAAACCTTGTTGGCGGAATTGCATATCTGATATGTACAAAGATTTTAGGATACGGCCACCAAAAATTCGGCTATTCACATATAGTTTATATGCCTTGGAATCAAGGCGGACTTTCAATGGGAACATTCATTTTTATCCGTGATGAAAAAGAGAAAATAGAATGGCTGTACAATTGCAGAATTCACGAATACGGACACACTTGGCAATGCCTGCTTTTAGGACCGCTTTATTATATTGTAGTGGCAATTCCGTCGGTAATTTGGTGTAATTGCTTCGAGAATTACAGAAAAAAGAACAATGTTTCATATTATAAGCTTTATTGCGAAGCATGGGCAAATGCCTGGGGCGAAAAGTTTTCTGAAATGAAACGCATAGAAGAATAGTAACTCAAACAAAAAGGGTAGAGATTAAGCTTCTCCGCCCTTAATTTTTAGTTATTATAATTTTGAATATCCGTGGCAGTTAATAAGTGCGTCAAGCTTTTTACCCTCTTTACAAAGTGGACATTCGTGAGAATGAACGCTGAAATAATCAGGTAAGTCCTTGGGGTTAAATACGGAATTTACATCATATCCGGCACAATTTGTTGATGTTGCGAAGATTGAAGCAACGCCAACCACAGTACCGCCATAATATTTAATTGCTTCGATAGCAG
Organism: uncultured Clostridia bacterium; assembly: GCA_945787805.1. Lineage (GTDB taxonomy): Bacteria > Bacillota > Clostridia > Oscillospirales > Acutalibacteraceae > Fimenecus. The sequence goes on from CALZID010000005.1 coordinate 36,349, forward strand.
ATTTTGCGGTGTTGCCCGATGCTACGGAAACAGCGGTAATGAGCACATGCTTATCTTTAATCATGGGCACAATATTATCCCTGAAAATAATCTGTGAACCGTTGATGACTTCAGGTGTGACAATATAGATTGTCTGGTGTGCGTTAATGTTTACAAAATCACTCTGCGTAAGCTCTTCCGCAATACATGTGGCAATAACTTCGGTTCCGTCAAGACAAAGAATAGTGTCAATAATCTGATTGCTGTATCTGTGATTTTTGCAAAGCGCATGAGCTACTGCCTGTGCTTCTGAAAGACGGGATTTTTGCGCCGCAACATCAATGTAATAGTTACTGTGCGCACTGCTTGTTGCAAAATGTCCCTTTGCAACGCGAAGATATAAGTTCTTTTGGTGAGTTTTGATTTTTGAAATGCTTGTTGTCGGCATAAAATACCTCCTTAATATACTATATGAATATTGTACAACAAACATCTGTCGAATACAAGAAAAAATAGTAAATTTGTTTAAAAAATTGCTTTTTGCAATCAATTATTTTTATGTTGTCTTCCCGTGTGGTCGAGAAAATAATCTTCTTTATATATCAAATCGTTCACAGATACGAAGGAATACCCCTGTTTTTCTAAATCTGTGAGAATAATATCAAGTGCCGGGGCGGTGTTTTCCACTCCGTTGTGAAAAAGCACAACAGAGCCGTTTTGTACCCTTGAAACAACTCTGTTTACAATCTTCTCCACTGAAATTTCGGTGTAATCAAGAGAGTCAACATCCCATTGGATTGTGTACATTTCCAAGGCTTTGGCAACATCAAGACTTTGGTTTGTGTAGTCTCCGGAGGGTGCTCGCAATAATGTGACTTTTTCACCGATGATACCCTCAAGCTTTTCATTGCAATTCAGAATTTCTTCTTTTATTTCTTGTTTTGAACATTTTGAAAAAGCCTTGTGCGTATCAGAATGATTGGCTACGGTGTGCCCTGCGTCATAAAAGGCTTTCACACTTTCGGGAAAATTCTTTGCCCAGTCCCCGACAATAAAAAATGTGGCTTTTGCATTGTGTTTATCAAGTATTCTAATCAATTCATCGGTGTCTTGATTAGTCCAAGCCGCATCAAAGGTGATTGCAATTTTCTTTTCGTCGGTTGCAACCGCATAAATGGGTAATTGCCTTGTGGGCGATGATGCCGAAACAATTTCGGTTGTGAGTAAAATCGCTCCGCCAACTAAAACTATTATAGCAAAAAGAATAAGTAAAAGTATTCGGCGTTTAAAAACAAAAATCTTCATAAAAAATACCCCTTTCAATTATATGAAAGGGGTTCGGGTTTATATGTAAGTGATTTTATTTTGCTTTTGGTGCACGAAGCTCTGCAATCTCGTTTTCAATAAACTCTTCTAACGAGGGTTGCTCTTTCATTTGCTTTTTAAGACTCTTGCCGACGATTACATTAAGTGCAATATTGACGGCAAAAAGCACGCAGCCGATAATGAAGCCTATTCCGAGACTGCATTCTGTGATAATTCCGCCGCCGAGTGAAGTGCAAGCCGATGTAAACTGTGTAAAGAAAACGGCAGCCACACCCCAGCAAATTGTACTCAATACATTGAGAATAATATTGAACATATATTTGAGCTTGATACCCGCAATAAGCAAAACGAAGAAGTTGAGAACTCCGCAAACTACTGCAAAGAGAAGAAGCGCACAAGCTATAACTACCATAAGTGCCGCATTGCCTAAAACATCACCGCCTACAAGCTTTAAAACACTGCCGATATCCGTTTTAAGAAGATAATCAAGAACGAATGTCAAGAAAGAAACAGTTTTTGTATCTGTGTAAAACGGCATTGTAATTGTAAATTTATAAAGGGGAAGAACCAGGGCGATAAGCGGTGCAAATGTCATTATAAGACGGACAATGCGAAGCTTTGAACCTGCAACAGCGCTCTTGAAATTTGCCAATTTATAATGGAATTGAGCAAATGTGCGTTCAGCCGTGTCAGAATCCTGTTCAAGTCTTTTCTCCCATTGATAGTTAGGAATATTTGTGCCGCATTTCGGACATTCCGCTTTGACATTCCAAAACTTTAAGTTGTGTCCGCAATTAGGACAGTTTGTTGCCATAAAATCACTCTTTTCATAAGGTAAAAATACTACCGTATTATTTTACAACATTTATTTCTTTTTTGCAAGTCTAATAACATTCCAGGAAAGAGGTTTAAGATTAACCGAGAGTTCTTTTCCGTCAAGTGTAGGCTTTTCAGCTTTAAAAGGCTTAACGGGAGAAGAAACGGCACTGTTTCCGGCTTTAATATCAAATCCGCTCATCTCAATATGCTCTAAAACTTCAAAGTCTTCAAAATCAAGGAGTGAAACATCAAAGAGAATGTTTTCTTCCATATTTCTGTTTACTGCGAAGATAGTGAGATTTTCTTTATCTTCACTCATTGTTGCAATTGACTCAATATCGGGCACATCGGTAAATTCCTTTGTGTCGTGTTTAGGAGATACCACTCTTGAATCAAGGGTGTATCCGCGTCCGTAATTTGAAAGATGCATAAAAGGATAGAAAATTGTTTGCTCCCAACAAGCGCCGCCGTTTTCGGTCATAATCGGAGCAATAACATTTACAAGCTGCGCAAGACAGGCAATTTTTACTCTGTCGGCGTGTTTGAGCAAGGTCATAAGCATAAGTGCTACTAAAAGTGCGTCTTCAAAATTATAAATATCTTCAAGCTGATGAGGCGCCGTGCTCCATTTTTCAACATAATCACCGTTTGAATGATACCAAACATTCCACTCGTCAAAGGAAAGGTTAATATTATGCTTTGAGCGCTTTTTAGCCTTTATGTAATCACAGATGCAAATGACAGAATGAATGAATTCATCCATTTTCAAGTTCTTAGCAAGGAATGACGGAGTATCGTTGTCATGGTTGCCGAAATAAATGTGAAGTGAAAGGTAATCAACTTTGTCATAAGCCAAGTCAAGTGTTGTTGTTTCCCATTCGCCGAAAGTAGCCATATCACGGCTTGCACTTCCGCAAAGCACGGTTTCAATTGACGGGTCAGTCCATTTCATAACTTTTGCGGCTTCACTTGCAGTTCTGCCATATTCATAAGCGGTTTTGTGACCGATTTGCCAGTCACCGTCCATCTCGTTGCCCAAACACCAAAGTTTAATATCGTGTGGATTTTCATATCCGTGTGAACGACGAAGGTCACTCCAATAGCTGCCGCTTCTGTGGTTGCAATATTCAACTAAGTTTCTTGCTTCTTCGGGACCGCGAAGACCTAAATTAACTGCCATCATAGGTGCCGAATTTGCTTTTTTGCACCATTTAACAAATTCGTTGGTACCAAAGAGATTAGGCTCTGTAACACCCCACGCAAGCTCAAGCTTTTTCGGACGAAGCTCAACAGGACCTACACCGTCTTCCCAATTATATCCCGAAACAAAGTTGCCGCCGGGATAGCGAACTATGGGCACATTCAGCTTTTTGACTTTTTCAATAACATCGGCTCTGAAGCCGTCTTCGTCGGCGGTAGGGTGGTCGGGCTCATAAATACCGCCGTAAACCGCACGGCCTAAATGCTCAATGAATGAGCCGTATATTCTTTCGTCAATTTTGGCACTTGTAAATTCAGAAACAAGTGACATTTTTGCTTTTTTCATTATGTATTACCCCCAACAGCACTCATTGTTTTTCGTCTGCGGTTTCAATATTTTCAACCTGCTTTTCAGCAAGGAAAGAATGTAAAATCTTAACATTGTCTTCAAAATCCATTACAAGACAAGAACCGACTCCTGAAATACTTTTGCTTGACCAGGTTTCATCGGCAGGAATTTGTTGCTGAACAATAGGATACGAATATGCCTTTTTTAAAAGTGATTTTAAACCGATGTTCATCATTTGGTTTGCGTCGAGATTTGTTTTAACCATTGGAATTACGGCTTCGGCTAATCCAATGATTGTGGGAATATCTTGCTTTGAAGCTTTTTCGATAATAGCAGATATTACTTTTCTCTGCCGTTGTGTGCGCATAAAGTCCGAATCCAAATATCTCATTCGGCTGTACCACAAAGCCTGCTCGCCGTTAAGAAGAATATCTTCTCCCGCTTCAATGGCAATGATTTTTCCCATGGTTTCAGTGCGCTTGGAATATTTGCTTTCTTTTTCTGTAACATCTACACTGACACCGCCGAGCTCGTCAACGATTTTTGTAAATATTTCAAAGTCCACGATAGCATAATAGGGAATATTTACTTTAAAATTCAATTCAAGTGTGTCAACCAAAGTTTGAATTCCGCCGCGGAAATATGCTGCGTTGAGTTTTTCTTTCTTTTTTCTGCCTGCAATCTCAACATAAGAGTCACGCAAAAAAGAAGTAAGCTTTATTTCACCGTTTTTGTTATCAATAGTGACAAGCATCATAGTATCGGAGCGAGAATCCACATCGTTTTCTCTGGCATCAACACCAACAAAAAGGATATTTATCTGTTCGCTGTCACTATAAAGCATATTTTCTGAAATGAATTCATTGTCAACCAACGGTTCTTCTGTATTAAAAGAAGAGAGAAGTTTATTGACGGTGCTGTAAGTGTAAAAACCCACACAAGAACCGAGAATAATTACAACGCACAAGAGAACAATAAAAGTATTTCTCACAGGGTGCCTTTTTTTGCCGGCTTTTTTTTGTTCTCGGCGTGATTCAGGTGCCATTCCGCTGAAAACGGCGCCGATGTCATCATATTCAATTTCTTGACGGCGACGATTTCTTATTGCAGTGTTGTATTTAACGGAAAAATCATCACTGACATAGTCTTCTTCGTAGGAATTAGAAGAGATATCTTCCGATTCATCGGAACGGCTATAAATATCTTCATATTCGTCAGAATTACCGGAGTTACTGAAAATATCTTCAAACTCATCATTTTTAAAACGATTATCAGCCAAAATTTGCACTTCCCTAAGTTTTATCTTTTTCATTTTACAACAATCAAGAAAAAATCACAATATGTTTTATGAAAATAATAGCTTATAAAAACAAAAAATATTTTTTTACTTATGACTTGAAACCAATACACAAATTATGTATAATTGTAACCAGTTACAGTCGGTCGGCATTAGTTTGTGTCGGCATATATCGGGAGTAGATACATATGTTAGGTAAATATGTAAGGGTGAGAGTGACTCATCCGATGAACTCCTTTGACAGCGAAACGAATATAATGTACAAATTGAATTACGGTACTGTAGAAAGTGGGCTTGAACCACGAACTCCTGTCAAGGGTGCGTTTGTTATGGGTGTTAATCACAGGGTTCGAATTTTCGAAGGAAGAGTGATTGCCACCGTTAAAACTGAAGATGGAATTGTATTGATTGTTGCGCCGAAAAGCAAAAGATATATCGTTCACCAGATTGAAGACGCAATTGAGTTTGCTTATGAAAACAAAAGCTTTGAGCTTTCTTGTCTGTATGAAAGCTCTTGCGGTGCAATTGTTTACAGAATAATAAATGGGCAGATTCGCTTTTTGCTTATAAAAAACAAGCGAAGCGCTAATTGGGGCTTTCCGAAAGGTCACATGGAACGGGGCGAAAATGAACACGAAACAGCCTTCCGTGAAGTTCTTGAAGAAACGGGAATACATGCTCGATTTTTGCCTGATTTCAGATATAAATCCGAATATTCAATAGGGAACAGAGTTGAGAAGAAGGTCATAATTTTCTTGGCGACAACCGACGATACAAATACAATTATTCAAAGAGAAGAAATTGAAGAGTATTTGTGGCTGGGCTTTGAAAAGGCTATGAATTCACTTAAATTTCCAAATGATAAATTCCTTTTGAGAAAAGCACACGAATATCTTGAAAAAGCGGGGGTAACGAATGGTTGAGCAAATAGTTGATACAATTATGGCCTTTTTGCAGGATAAAGTTCCCGAAGAATTAGTTGCCTTTTTGATTTCTTTTTGCCCCGTGCTTGAATGCCGTGGCGGTATGATAGCGTCACGACTTATGGAAATACCCTTTGTAAAAGCGTTTTTGATTTGTTATATTGGCAATATGCTTCCCATTCCGTTCATCATTCTTTTTATCAGAAAGATTTTTGAGTTTTTGAGAAAATTCAAATTCTTTGAAAAAATTGTTACAAAGCTGGAAGCAAAAACAGAAAAGAACAAAGAAAAAGTAATGCGATATGAAGCCTGGGGATTGCTTTTATTCGTTGCAATTCCTTTGCCCGGTACGGGCGGCTGGACGGGCGCATTGATGGCGGCGCTTCTTGACATTCGTTTTAAAAGAGCGCTTCCCATAATTGCAATCGGTGTTTTGATTGCGGGCTTTATTATGTCGGCGCTGACCTATGGAATTTTCCAGATGTAAAAAGCGGGCTGTAAAAATTCTACAGCCCACTATATATTTTATTAAATCAGTTCTCCGTTTTTCAAATAAATACGGGGGACTCTTTTATTTATCAAACAACAGAATTCATAGTTAAAGCGATATTCAATATCCGATAAATCTTCAACGGTGATTGTTTCGTTGCCGTCAACACCTATAAGGGTTACTTCATCGCCGACTTTAATATTCGGCACATCAGAAGCGTCAATCATAAACTGGTCCATACAGATTTTGCCCACAATTCTGCAACGGACGCCGTTTACAATAACTTCGCCTTTATTTGAAAGATAACGGGGATATCCGTCAGCATATCCCACGGGAACGGTTGCAACCGTCATATCACGGTCTGCGGTAAATGTTGAGCCGTAACTGACGGTAAAGCCCGCCTTAACATTCTTTACAAATGAAATACTGCTCTTTAATTCCATAGCGGGGTACAGCACGAAATCTCGGCTCATTTCGTCCGACGGATAAAGCCCGTACATCATAATTCCGCATCTGACACTGTCTCCCATATATCCGTCCATTTCCATAATGGCGGCGCTGTTATACATATGGCGTTTGAATTTGTAGCCATCAGCCAGAAGACTGTCGGTGAATTCAAGAAATTTTGCTTTTTGATTTTCTGCAGAAGTTTTATCGGCAATATCCGCACAAGCAAAATGAGTAAAAATACCGTCAACCGTAAGTGAGTCGAGAGCAAAAATCTTTTTAATATCTTCCAGGCTTTTGCCGGTGGGCTGAAAACCGATTCTTCCCATACCGGTGTCAATCTTTATGTGTACCGTTACGGTTTTGCCCATTTCTTTTGCCTTTTCGGCAAAATATTTTGCGGTATCATAGTCGGAAACAGTGCAACAAATATTATTCTCCACAGCAAAGGGAAAATCCTCTCTGAATGTTTCACCGAGAATAAGAATCGGTGCGGTAATTCCGTCGTTTCTAAGGTCTAATGCCTCTTGCATTGTGGCAACTCCAAAGCGGTTGACGCCCAATTCACAGAGAAATTCGGCGATTTTCGCAGCTCCGTGACCGTAAGCGTCTGCTTTGACAATACCGGTAATATCGGTACCTTTCGGCAAGCGGCTTTTAATAGCGTCAATATTTTTTTCTATGTTGTCGAGATTTACTTTGGCATAAACCCTTTTAAGCAGCATTTTTCTGACCTCTTATCTGTATGCAAATAATTTGTATATTTTATTGATATAATTATGAAGTTATGATATAATCTTAATCTATTATAATAGATTTCAAAGATAAAAACAAGGCTAATATCTTTTTTTAGCAAAGGAAATATATTTATGCTTAAAAATTCTTTCAGAATTTCAACAACACATCTTATAATGATGAGCTTTCTGCTTGTAATTCTTGTGGGAAGTGTGTTGCTCTCTTTACCCATAAGCTCTGCAAACGGTGTCGGTGTGTCTTATACGGACGCTGTGTTCACCGCAACAACCGCCACCTGTGTAACGGGGCTTGTAACCCTGCCCACTGTTTCAACATGGAGCTTTTTCGGTCAGTTTGTAATACTCTGCCTTATTCAGCTTGGGGGATTGGGCGTTATTACGGTGATGTCGGGACTTATGATTGCGCTGCATAAAAAAATGGGCATTGCCGACAGAATACTTATTCAAGACGCCTTTAATCTCAACACTCTTTCGGGGCTTATTCGATTTGTCAAGAAGGTTCTTGCGGGAACAATGCTTGTTGAAGGTCTGGGCGCATTAGTTTATATGACTGTTTTTATTCCCGAATACGGGCCGCGGGGTATCTGGATTTCAATTTTCAATTCTGTTTCTGCCTTTTGTAATGCGGGACTTGACATTATTGCGGAAGACAGTCTTTGCGGATTCGTTACAAACCCCGTAATCAACATTGTTACAAGCCTGTTGATTATAATAGGCGGTGTGGGCTATATCGTTTGGTGGGATGTAATCTCAGTATTAAAGCTTTACAGAAAGCAAGGAAAAAGATGTGTCAGAAAACTGTCTTTTCACAGTAAAATTGCTTTGAGTATGACGGCAATTTTAATAGCAGTGGGAACAGTGTCGTTTTTCGTGCTTGAATATAACAATCCGCAAACAATAGGTGATTACTCGTTCTTTAACAAGCTGCAGGCTTCGTTTTTTCAGTCTGTTACAACGAGAACAGCGGGCTTTGCCACAATACCCCAAGAAAACCTGACAAATGCTTCTGCCTTTGTTGCCCTTGTTCTTATGTTCATCGGCGGCTCGCCTGTGGGAACAGCGGGCGGCATTAAAACCGTTACGGCGGCGGTGTTGCTTTTAGCGGCGCTTTCAACAGTTAAGAATAAAAACGAAATTACGGCATTTAACCGTTCAATATCTCAAAAAACGGTTAAAAAAGCAATTGCTGTTTTTTCGATGTCCTTTATAATTATGTTTGTTTCAACGGTATTATTATCGGCGGTGAGCAATGCTCCTGCCTTGGATATTCTTTTTGAAACAGTCAGTGCGACTGCAACGGTAGGTCTTACAAGAAACTTTACTTCCACTCTTAATCTGTGGGGTAAAATTATTATAATTGTCACAATGTATTTGGGAAGAATAGGTCCCATATCTCTTGCGGTTGCACTTAATACGAAAAAGAGCAGTCAGAATACTGTTAAAATGCCAAACGAAGAAATCAGTGTTGGTTAGGAAGGATAGATTATGAAAAACAATAAATCTTATGCAGTTTTAGGCTTGGGCCGTTACGGACTCGCCGTTGCAAAAGAACTTGCCGAAAACGGTGCGGATGTTCTTGCGGTTGATAATAACGAAGAAATTGTAAATGATGTTGTGACGGAGCTTCCCCTTTGCAAATGCGCCGATGTTTCCGACCCGGAAGTAATTAAACAGCTTGGAATTTCCAATATTGATATTGTAATAATTGCGGTATCGGGAAATCTTGAAACAAGCGTTATGGCAACAACCCTTTGCAAAGAGGCAGGTGTAAAGAATATTGTTGTAAAATGCAGTAACGAAATGCACGCAAAAATCCTTACCAGAGTCGGTGCAGATAAGGTGGTTTTACCTGAAAGAGAATCAGGTGTGCGCCTTGCAAAAACTCTTTTAAAAGCAGGATTTATTGACCTTATTGAGCTTACAAAGAATGTTTCGCTTGTTGAAATTGATGTTCGTCCCGAATGGGTCGGTAAAACGCTTGCAGATTTGAATTTGAGAAAAAAATATTCAATGAATGTTATCGCAATTCAGCACAACAACGATGTAACAACCTCAATTGACCCCAATGCTCCTCTTGAAGAATCAATGAAAATGATTGTTGTTGCCGACAGAAATAAGCTTGAAAAATTCTCATAAAGGCAAAATTTAAAGCACTTAAAGTTTTTCGCTTTAAGTGCTTTTTTTCCATGTTGAAGGGATGAATAAAATCATAATCGGGAAAACCTCAAGCCTGCCTATGAGCATATCTGCCGAAAGCACCAGCTTTGAAAAATTGCTTAAATCGGCAAAGTTTTCAACGGGTCCCACGCTTCCCAGACCGGGACCAACATTGCTGATACAAGTGATTACCGAAGTTAAGGTTGTGGTTAGGTCAAAGTTATCTATTGAAACAAGCAACGCCGAAACACCGATTATAACCATATATATTACAAAAAAAGTTGTAGTGGTGTTCACAACATCTTTTTCAACTACAACGCCGTCAAGCTTGATTGCCGTCACACGCCTTGGGTTAATGGCACGGCGCAGCTCATGGAAAGCCGATTTACCGAGAATAATTATTCTGCTGATTTTAAGTCCGCCGCCCGTTGAACCCGCACAGGCGCCGAAAAACATAAGTGTTACTATTACCATGTGTGAAAGTACGGGCCATTTGCCGAAGTCGGCGGTTACAAATCCGGTGGTTGTAATAATTGATATTACCTGAAATCCCGCTTGACGCAATGCCGTGCCCAAAGACTCAACCGAGGGAAGAATATTGGCAGTAATAATAAGCACTGCGGTACCGATTACCGCAAGATATGTCCAAAGCTCTTCGCTTTTGAAAACACGCTTAAACTGCTTTATTAAGAACAGATAAAACAGGTTGAAGTTTATGCCGAATAACAGCATAAATACAGAAATAACAATTTCCGCACCTAAATTATTATAAGCGGCAATACTGGCATTTTTAACTGAAAATCCACCCGTACCCGCAGTTGCAAAAGCAGTCGTAACACTGTCAAAAAGCGGCATTTTGCAAAGAAGCAACGCTACGATTTCAGCTATTGTAAATACGCCGTAAATAATATAGAGAATACGAGCGGTAACCGTTGCTTTTGAAACGAGCTTACCGACGGTGGGACCGGGAACCTCGGCTCTCATAATGTGCATTGATTGCATTTCTTTTTGTGGTAAAAACGCAAGAACAAAGACAATAATACCCATACCGCCAATCCAATGGGTAAATGAACGCCAAAAAAGAATACTCTTGGGCAGGGCTTCAATATTGTTGAGAATTGATGCGCCGGTGGTGGTAAATCCCGAAACGGTTTCAAAAAATGCATCAACAAATGACGGAATTGCACCCGATATTACAAAGGGCAATGCGCCGAAAAAAGACAGTAATATCCAAGAAAGCGAAACAATCAAAAAGCCTTCACGGGCATAAATTGTTCGGGTTTCAAGCTTCGGCAAAGAAAGAAGCGTACCAATGAAAAGTAAAACCGCAATAACAATACCGTAAACATATAAGAGCTTTTCGTTATAGTAAACCGAAACGGCTAAGGGCAGAAGCATAAACAAAGCCTCTGCTTGTAAAAGTCTGCCGACGGTTTTAAATAGCATTTTATAATTCATAAAAAAATCCTATTCAAAAATTTCGTTTATACTTCTAAATTGTTGACTTTTTGAAACAACAATAACGCTGTCTTCAAGCTCAATGGTGTCATTACCGCTTGGAAAAAGCACCTGATGATTGCGAATGATGGCCGCAATAAGCGTATCCTTGCTGAGTTCAAGGTCTTTAAGCGGTACGCCTATACCTTTGAAATCACTGGTAATTTTAAATTCAAGCGCTTCAATCTGATTGCCCACTAATTTATAAAGCGTTTGCACACTTGATTCGCCCGAATTTTTGAGTGCACGGACATAACCGACTATTCTGTTAGCCGCAATGGCTTTTGATGAGAAGGCGCTGTCAACACCGATGCTTTCAAGCACATCATAAGAAACACGGTTTACTTTTGCAACCGTTTTGCGAATTCCGAGAGATGAAGCATACATTGCAGAGATAATATTTTCTTCGTCAATTCTTGTGAGAGCCACAAAAGCGTCTTGATTTTTAAGCCCTTGCTCCATAAGAATTGCTTTATCTGTGCCGTCACCGTTGATAATGTCAACATTCGGCAGCGTTTCGCAAAGCTGCTCGCACCGCTCAGAGTCAATTTCTATAATTTTTACATTGTATCCGCCGGTTTCCGATAACTGACGGGCAAGATAATAACCCATCTTGCCGCCGCCGATAATCATAATGTTCTTTGTGCTGTGTTTGTAAATTCCGAGTTTTTTCATAAACCTTACAAGCACACCTCGGGGTGCGGTAATATGTATTTTGTCGCCTTTTTGAAGAACAAAGTCACCTCGGGGGATAATCACTTCATTTTTACGCTGAACGGCACAAATCAAAACTCTGAATTTGAATGTGTTGAAGATATCCATAAGCTTCATATCGCAAAGGGGATTTCCTTCTTCAATTTTCAATTCCGCAAGGTCAACTCTGCCTCTGTAGAAAGATTCCATATTGATAGCGTTGGGAAAGCGGAGTACCTTTGCAATTTCGTTTGCCGCATCAAGCTCGGGGTTGATTACCATGCTGAGTCCCAATGAATCTTTAAAGAAAGGCAACTGCTTTAAATATTCGGGATTACGGACACGGGCAATGGTGTGCTCGGCGCCGAGTCTTTTCGCAACGAGACAAGAGAGAATGTTAAGCTCGTCAGAAGATGTTGCGGCAATAAAAACATCGGCATTATTAACGCCTGCTTCAACCTGAATATCATAGCTTGCACCGTTTCCGCAAATGCCCATTACATCGAAGCTGTTTACCATTTGTTCAACAACTTTTTGGTCACGGTCAATGACAACTATATTGTGATTTTCAAGTGAAAGATATTCAACAAGCGTCGCACCGACCTTGCCGTCACCGACAATTACAATGTTCATAATTTTATCTCCGTTAAGTAGTCATGATTATAATAAGTAACATACTACCATAAGATGATAAATTTTACAACATTTTTTATTATTGACCGCAGTAAAAAAATATGTTAAATTTAATAGTATAAGGGGATGTTTTTTATGAATGATAAAGTAAGGGTTATTTTTATCGGATTAGGCAGCTTGGCAGTTGCGGCGGCGGTTGCCGTCGGGGGATTTTTTGCAGCATACCCGATGACGCCGAATGTTGAGATAAAATCGGCACAAGAAAGAATTGAGAATAAAGGCGAGCTTTTAATTGCAAGCTATAATACGGCGGCACCGTGGGGCAATCTCATTAAGGGGACATACACTACCCGTCGTGCTCATCTTTTTGCACAACAGCTGAATGACACCTTGCCCGATTCTTTCGGCGTTCAGGAGATAAACTCCGATTGGGTTAAAAGGCTTGAAAAGCTTTTGCCCCAATATGCCTATTACGGAGTGAAGCGCGGGGGAGACAGTGACGAGAAAACATCTGAAATGAGCGGAATTTTCTATCTCAAAGAAAAATATAATCTTTTAGACAGCGGAACATTCTGGATTTCGGAAACACCCGAAACAGAGTCAAAATTCGACGGTGCGGCTTGTAACAGAATTTGTTCATTTGCGGTTTTAGAAAACAAAATTACGGGATTTAAATATGTTCATATGAACACTCATCTTGACCATGTCAGTACCGAAGCGCAGAATCTGGGCGGTAATTTAATTCTTGAAAAATCGCAAGAATTAAAGCTAAAATATGCCGATGCCAAAATAGTAATTACAGGTGACTTTAACCAAAGCCTTGACGGTGAAGCCGTTAAAATTTTAAGTGCAAACGGATTTGTAAGTGCGAATACCGTTGTGGAAAACGGAGACAGAATCGCTACCTATCACGGTTGGCAAGGATATACCGAAGACGCGCCCATTGATTTTATTTTTGCCGACGAAACAGTGAAAATTAAGTCATACAAGGTGCAAAGCGAAAAGGTCGGCAGCTCATTTGCATCTGACCATTATATGATAACCGCAGAAATCGAAATATGAATAAAACAACCGTCGGTTCACAAACTATAAGAACGAAAGGTTGATTTTATGGTTTATGTTTGTCAAGTGTGCGGTTGGATGTATGAGGAAGAAGCGGGATGTCCTGAAATGGATATAACACCGGGCACAAAATTTGAAGAATTGCCAGATAATATGGAATGTCCCATTTGTCATGTGAGCAAAGAAGAATTCACACAAGAAGATTAGCGGAGCTACTTTGGCTCTGCTTTTTTTATTTTTTAATTGTATTTACAGGTTTTTTATGATACACTTATCTTATATAAATTTTAAATAAATAGGGGTGTTATTTTATGAAAAAATCTTGGTATAAGGAAATGGCAGTTTATCAAATCTGGCCTCGAAGCTTTAAAGACTCAAACGGTGACGGAATCGGTGACCTTGAGGGTATTTATGAGAAGCTCGACTACATAAAGAGTATAGGTGTTGACGCTATTTGGTTTTCACCGCTTTATCCGTCGCCCAATGCCGACTATGGTTATGATATTGCCGATTATATGGATATAAATCCCGAATACGGCGATATGGAAACTTTCAAAAAGGTTCTCAACGGCGCCCATGAACGCAATATGAAAGTGTTTATGGACCTTGTTGTTAATCACACTTCAACCGAACACAAATGGTTTAAGGAAGCATGCAAGAGCGTTGATAATCCGTATCACGATTATTATATATGGAGAAAAGGCAAGGGCAAGGACGGAAAACAGCCGCCTAATAACTGGCTTTCAACTTTTGAGGGCGGCGCTTGGGAATATGTTGAATCTGTTGACGAATTCTATCTTCATGTATTCACAAAAGGTCAGCCCGACCTTAATATGGATAATCCCAAAGTCCGTCAAGAAGTAAAAGATATTATGAAATTCTGGCTTGATATGGGCGTTGACGGATTCCGTGAAGATGTTATTACATACATTTCAAAGAAAGAGGGACTTCCGAACGGATTTCCGATTCCCGTTGCCTGCGGTATGGAGCATTATAACTGCGGCCCTCATCTCTATGAATATCTTAAAGAATTTCACGATGATGTGCTTTCAAAATATGATTGTTTCACAGTCGGCGAAGGTCCGCTTATCACTCCCGAAAAAGTGTTAAAGCTTGTTACAGAAGATGACACTCAGGTGCTTAAAACAATGTTCAGCTTTGACCATCTTGAAGCAGACTGCCTTATGACTGACTGGATTAAAAAGCCCTTCAGCCTTAAAAAGATGAAGAAATGCTATCAGAAATGGTATGACGCCATGAACGGCAAGGGCTGGCATACTCTCTATCTTGAAAATCATGACCACCCGAGAATTATCGACCGTTACGGCAGTCTTAAATACAGAGTCGAAAGCGGAAAAATGCTTGCAACAATGTGCTATCTTCAAAAGGGAACTCCGTTTATTTATCAAGGTCAGGAAATCGGTATGACCAATATCGAGCTTCACTCCATTGATGAATTTAAGGATATGGTTACATTTAACAATCAAATTATGTTCAGTAAATTCGGTATCAAGGGCGACCGCTTTGTCAGAATGGCAAACAAAGGATCCCGTGAGAATTCAAGAACTCCTGTTCAGTGGGATAACAGTGAATACGCGGGCTTCTCGACTGTTGAGCCTTGGTTCAATCTCAATCCTAATTACACTGAAATCAATGTGGCACAGGCAGAAGCTGACGAAAACTCAATACTTAACTATTACCGCAAGCTTCTTAAATTCCGCAAAGAGCATGAAGTTGCAATTTACGGTGACTTTAAACAGTACTATGAAAACAGTAATGAGCTGTTTGTTTATGAGAGAAATCTTGACGGTGAAAAGGTTTTGGTAGTTTGCTCTTTTGCGGAAAAGAGCGTGCATTTCAAAGCTCCCGACGGAATTGATTTGTCCAAGGGCGAGCTTGTTCTTAATAACTATACAATAAATCCCGTTAATCACAACTCTTTCGTAACAAGACCTTATGAAGCAAGAGTATATTACTTTAAAGAGGTATAAAAATGAGCAAAAACGGAAAACTTTCAATACGCGTTTGGGCAGGAATTCTTCTGTTTATGTTTATGGGTTCACTTGCTTGGAATGTTGAGAATATATATTTCAATACATTCTTAAATGATATGGTATTTGATAAGGGCTCAATGGGCGCAGCACTTACTTTGACCGACGCTGTCAATATAATGGTTTCAGGCTCCGCACTTGTTGCGGTTATCACCACATTTATAATGGGAACACTCAGTGAGAAAATGAAAAACCGTAAAGCATTTATCTCGTTTGGGTATATTGCCTGGGGTATTGTAATTATGCTTTTCGGATTTATCTCAAAAGATAAAATGGTTCGTATGCTTGGCCTTACAAGTCCCACTGAAGCCGTAACAATAACTGCTTGGGTGGTTATTGTTATGGATATGGTAATGACATTTATGGGCTCTACCAGTAACGATTCCGCCTTTAATGCCTGGGTAACCGATGTTACAACTCCTGAAACAACCCCAAAGGTTGAAACCGCATTTACCTTTATAGGCTTTATTGCCATGGGCTTAATTATGGGAATAGGCTCGTTGGCACAAAGCGGCATTATCTCTTATAGTGTATTCTTTGTCGGATTAGGCGTTTTTGTTACACTTGTCGGTATAATCGGCATTTTCTTGCTTGAAAATCCGAAAAAATTTGAAGAGGCAAAGAAAAATAATGATGAAAATAAGACAAGTTATTGGGCAGACCTTTTCTATGGATTCAGACCAAGCGCTATTAAAGAAAACAAAAATCTTTATTTAATTCTCTTGTCGGGCTGTACATTTAACTCTGCATTTCAAGTGTTCTTTCCCTACCTTTTCATTTATCTCGGTTCGGTGGTTATTCCTGCAAATGAAGATGTGGATATGCTTTCCGCCGGCGTGATTATTCCTGCGGTTCTTGCGGTTATAGGTGTAGTGGCAGGTATAATTGTTTTTATGAAAATTGCCAACAAAAACAAAGCATCGGCATTTATTCCGTGCGTATTGATTCTCGTTATAGGACTTTTAATTCTTTCATCAACAAAGAGCATTTTAGGAATGATAGCCGGCGTTGCTCCGACGCTTGTAGGCTATATTGTAACAACAACTCAGTTTGCGGCAAATGTTCGCAACAATATCCCGCAGGATAAGGTTGGTCTTTTTCAGGGAATCAGAATGATATTCTTAGTTCTTATTCCTATGGTAATCGGTCCGACGCTTGGCAATATCGCTACAAAAAACTCCGATATTACATATATAGATAACGGTGTTCAAAAGGTGCTTCCTACCGAATCTATGTTCTTATACGCGGCGGTTGTTGCGGCGCTGATATTTATTCCTATGCTTGCATTCTTGAAGAATGATAAGGCAAAGGAAAAAGCATTAAAAGAAGAACAGAGCGAATAAAAATAAACAACCTGCCGAAAATAAGGCAGGTTGTTATGATGTTTTGGTGATTTAATTGACAGAAATACAAAAACGATTTGAAGATTTGGCAAACCGTTCATTTGAACGGGGATATGCGGTTTATTCCGATTTTTTAGGACTTTCCGAAACATCGGAGCTTTTTTCAATGCGTTTTTCCGTTCCTTGTAATCTGTGGGGCGGATATTCCGATGCCGAAAGAGTTGTCGCCTGTTTCGGCGACAGAGATTTTTTCGAAAATAACGACGATTATCCAATATACTGCATTATGATTGAACCTGTTAATCAAAAATTTGCCGATACTCTTTCACACCGTGACTTTTTAGGCTCACTTATGGGTTTGGGTATCCGCCGAGAAATGCTGGGGGATATAATCATAAATGAAAACTGCGGATATCTGTTTGCAATAGATACAATTTGTGATTATATTATCGAAAATCTCAAAAGTGTAAAGCACACAACCGTTAAATGCTCAAGGGTTGATGAAATTCCCGAATATGCTTTATCACAACCCGAAAATTGTGAATATATTGTATCATCGGAGCGAATAGATGCAATTGTTGCGTCCGTCTGCAAAATGTCAAGAAGTCAGGCGCTTTTGCTTTTTCATCAGGACAAAGTATTTGTAAACGGAGCGGTAAAGGAAAGCCCTTCATATAACTTGAAAAAAGGTGATTTGATTTCTGTCAGGGGCTTCGGCAGAATAAAATATAACGGAATTTTGCGGCAAACAAAAAAAGAACGCCTTGTAATAAGCGTCGCAATAAATAAATAAGGCAATCTACAAAAGCGCAGATTGCCTTTTTTAAAACTCATATTCTCTTTTTACCGAGTGCTTTTATAGCCCCTACAACTGTGGGGGAGAGAATTACATTTATTGCAAGCTCTAAAAGGAAATTCACACCTACAAGACCGACAATCATATAAGTAAAAGTGTTCTCAAAGCCTAAGCCCGTACCCCATTCTTTAACTGTTTCAAAGAAAAACAGTCTGCATCCTATAAGGAATATACCTGTGTTTGTAACAGGTACGAGAATTGCCGAAACAATTACCGCAAGATAGGTATTGACTTTTTTGAGTATTTCAAAGGCTATTCCGCCTATAAGACCTGCGAGAGCACCTTTAAGAATAACGGTCACAACAGTGCCTACGGGATTTATTGCGAGAAAAAGACTTGCATCTCCCGAAAAAAGAACAATAACGCCGAAAACGAAGCCAAGCCAAGTGCTTATCCATTTTCCGCACAGCGCCGCACCGATAACAATGGGAATAAGCACAAGAGAAACAGAAAATGCACCGAATTTGATTGATGCGCCGATAAATTGAAGAACTGCAACAATGGCGGTGAGAATACCCGCAGTTGCAAGCTTGACCGTTTTTTCACGGTCTATTTTGTTTTTTGCCATAAATATACTTCCTTTCGCTGTTGTCCCTATGGCGACAGGTACAACGCTTTTTATAAATTGTAAATAAAATTTCAAATATTGTGATGCTATGCAAAAGGCTATAACTCACCTTGAAATTTTAATATTACCTAATCAGTTGTTCTTTTCAAAAATTACTTTAAGTCCTTTTAATACAAGGTCACCGTCATATTTGATTTCGTGACTGCAAACAGGGGCAATAAACGAAGACAAACCGCCGGTTGCAATAATTGTTTTCGGTTCACCGAGTTCTTTCGAAAATCTGTCAAGAAGTCCGTCAATCATTGAAGCGGTGCCTAAAACTATTCCGCTTTGCATACTCTCAACGGTGTTTGTTCCGCAGGCTTTTTTAGGAGGTTCAAGACTGATTGTGGGAAGAAGCGAGCTTGTGTCGGAAAGCGCCTTTAATGAAATTGCAACACCCGGCGCAATCATACAGCCCCGAAAACTCTTGTTTTTATCAATCGCATATATTTTTGTAGCGGTGCCAAGGTCAATAACAAATGCGGGGAGGGGATATTCCGCAACCGCACCCACAGCGCCTGCCGCTAAATCCGCACCAAGCTGTGCCGGGTTATCAATTAAAATGTTCAGCCCTGTTTTAATGCCGGGAGAAAGCACTATAACATTTGTACCGATAAGTTTTTTCACCGCATTTTTAACATGAACTGTAATTTCAGGTACAACAGAAGAAATAATAGCGCCTGAAATTTTGTTAAAATCCACATTATAAATCTTAAAAATATTCAAAAATTCAACGGCAAATTGGTCGTCGGTCTTTTGTCTTTCGGTTGCAAGACGGGAGCTCATTGTGAGCGTTTCACCGTCAAAAAGACCGATATTCATATTTGTGTTGCCGATATCAATTGTAAGAAGCATTTTCTCACCTCATTTTTTTAACGGATTAAGTATATACTATTTTTTATTGTTTATCAAGTTTTTTTGTGCTACAATGAAAAAGAACGGCGGTGAAGTTATGCTTTGTAATTTGTGTCCGAGAAATTGTAACGCCCAAAGACTTGAAAATCAAGGCTTCGGATTTTGCAAAATGCCCGAAAATCCCGTTTTGGCAAGAGCGGATATTCACAAATGGGAAGAGCCTTGCATAAGCGGTGAAAAGGGGACGGGGGCAATCTTTTTTTCGGGTTGCTCTTTAAAATGCTGCTTTTGTCAAAACTATCCCATAAGTCACGAAAACAAAGGGGAAATTATCACAACAGAACGGCTGGTTGAAATTATAAAAGAGTTAGAAAACAAAGGTGTGCATACCATAGATTTTGTAAATCCCACACATTTTTCTCATATTATAATTGACGCCTTGAACAAATATAAGCCGAAAATCCCCATAGTTTACAATTCATCGGGCTATGACAGTGTTGAAACTCTTAAAAATTTTGAAGGACTTATTGATGTCTATTTGCCCGATTTAAAATATTTCGGCAGTGAAAAATCAAGTCAATATGCAAGATGTCCCGATTATTTTGAAAAAGCCGCAAGCGCAGTTCTTGAAATGTACCGTCAACAACCGAAAACAGAGTTTAAAGACGGAATAATTCAAAAAGGACTCATCATTCGCCATCTCGTGTTACCTAAAAATATTGACGAAAGCAAAAATATACTTTTATGGATTAAAAATAATTTGCCTGAAAGCACATATATAAGCATAATGAGTCAATATACACCCTATGGCAATATTTCAAAATTTAAAGAGTTAAACAGAAAGCTCACAACTGCCGAATATCAGAAAGTGGTGGATTTCTTCTTGGATTTAGGTCTTAAAAACGGATTTATGCAAGAAAAAACTTCTGCACAAACCGACTTTATACCCGATTTTGACCTGACGGGAGTAAAATAGTATTGAAATCAACAAAAATAATGATATAATTATTACATCAATGAAAGAAAGAAGGAATTTAAAAAATGAAAGGATTTTTAAAAGAATTTAAAGAATTCGCCATGCGCGGTAATGTAATTGACCTTGCAGTCGGCGTTATTATCGGCGGCGCTTTTCAAAAAATCGTAACATCGGTAGTTAATGACCTTGTTATGCCTCTTATCGGTCTTATCACAAAGGGCAGTGATTTTGCGTCAAAGTTTGTAGCTCTTGACGGCGGCGACTATGCATCAATTGAAGAAGCAACAGAAGCCGGTGCGGCAATTCTTACATACGGTAATTTTATTGCGGTAACAATTGACTTTCTCATTATGGCATTTGTTATCTTCCTTCTTGTTAAAGGACTTAACAAGCTTACATCAATCGGCAAAAAGTCAAAAAATGAAGAAAAAGCAGAAGAAGTACCAACAACAAAGATTTGTCCGTACTGCAAGAGCGAAATTGCAATTGACGCAACTAAGTGCCCGCATTGCACATCGGATGTTGAATGATTATGGATATTAAATTAGGCTTTATCGGTTGCGGCAATATGGCAACC
Source organism: uncultured Clostridia bacterium (assembly GCA_945787805.1). Taxonomy (GTDB): domain Bacteria; phylum Bacillota; class Clostridia; order Oscillospirales; family Acutalibacteraceae; genus Fimenecus. Next base: position 57,244 of record CALZID010000005.1, read on the forward strand.
GCAATAATAAACGGTGCGGTTTCGTCAGGTTTTATTGCGGGAGAAAATATTTTTGTCTTTGACATTGACAGTGAGAAAACAGATTTTCTCCGTGAAAAATACGGCTTGAATGTTTGCAATTCTGCCGAAAGTGTTGCCGAGAATACAGAAGCGACGGTATTAGCAGTCAAACCCCAGATTTTCTCGACGGTTTTGCCGCAGATTAAAGATACTGTTGCGGAAAAAGGTACGGCAATCATTTCAATCGGCGCGGGTAAAACTCTCAATTTCATCGGCTCGTTTTTAGATGACGGTGCAAAAATCGTCCGTGTTATGCCGAATATAAATGCCAAAGTGGGCGCAGCAATGAGCGGTGTTTGCAGAAATAAGAATGTCAGCGACGGACTCTGTGAATTCACAAAAGACCTTTGTCGGTCTTTCGGCGATGTAATTGAAATTGAAGAAGATATGTTCCCGCTGTTTTCGGTAATAGCAGGTTGTTCCCCGGCCTATGCTTTTATGTTCATTGACTCAATGGCTCGTGAAGCGGTGAAAAACGGCATGAATAAAAAAGATGCTCTCAAAATCTGTGCACAGGCAGTGCTTGGCAGTGCGAAAACCGTTTTAGAAGATAAAGACGCTAATGCGTGGGCGCTCATCAACAGTGTTTGCTCACCCGGCGGCACAACAATTGAGGGTATAGCCGTTTTAGAAAAAGAAGGCTTTGACGAAACTGTTATGAATGCCGTCAAAGCATCCCTTGAAAAAGATAAAAGATTATAAAAGCATATAAAAAGCTCGGTACGCAAAGCAGCGTACCGAGCTTTTTGGTCGAGATGACAAGATTCGAACTTGCGACTTCCACGTCCCGAACGTGGCGCTCTACCAAACTGAGCCACATCTCGATAATAATATTAAATTTTGATTTATAGAATATTTGCAGTACCTATCGTCGCGCCACTACGCGGCTTACGCTTAAAACATAGTCGTACTGCTCACATTCGTTCGCATTACTCCTTGTTTTGCGCCATTTCGCACTCCCTTAATCTGCCACCGGCAGCGGTCGTGCTCAATACTACCAAACTGAGCCACATCTCGATAAAGACTCTGCCACTAAAACAAAGTGCTTAGCTATTATAATATGTTTTAACTAATAAATCAAGTCATTTATCAAAAAAACACCCGAAAATTTATGGAATTCTAAATAAAAACATGCTATAATACTCATATACATTTATTTTTTGGTGATGAGTTATGAAAATCCTTGCAATTGACGGTAACAGTATTTTAAACAGAGCCTTTTACGGAATTCGCCAGCTTTCAACTAAGGACGGCAGATTTACCAACGGTATTTATGGCTTTATGACTATACTTTTAAAGCTGCGGGACGAAGTTGAGCCCGACGGTGTGGCTGTTGCATTTGACCTTAAAGCGCCTACATTCAGGCATAAAATGTATGACGGATACAAAGCAAACCGTCACGGAATGCCGCCTGAACTTGCAGAACAATTACCGGTACTTAAAGAACTTCTTGCTTCATTGGGCTATAAAATCGTGACTCTTGAAGGCTATGAAGCGGACGACATTTTAGGAACGGTTGCGGGAATGTGCAAAGCTGACGACGAGTGTTTTATTGCAACGGGTGACCGTGACTCATTCCAGCTGATTCGTGATAATGTTACTGTTTTGCTGCCCCATACAAAAATGGGCAAAACAACAACCGAAGTTTATACGCCTGAAAGACTTTTAGAAGAATACGGCGTTGCACCCTTGCAGATGATTGACATTAAAGCACTTCAAGGGGATACCTCCGACTGCATTCCCGGTGTTGCGGGGGTAGGGCAAAAAACCGCAGGGGATTTAATTCAGAAATTCGGCTCTATTCAAAATATATATGATAATATCGACACTCTTGATATAAAAGAAAACCTTAAAAACAAACTCGTAACAGACAAAGAAAAAGCATTTTTAAGCTACACTCTCGGCAAAATCATTGACGACGCACCAATCGGTTGCACTCTTTCCGATTTTGTTCCGAGCAATGCCGACGAAGAAAAGGCAAGAGCAATACTCGCAGACCTTGAAATGTTTAAAATTATTGAAAAACTTCAGTTTTCAGCGCCCACTGCGATTGAGAAAAAAGACGAAAAAACAAAAGAGCTTGCATTTACCGCCGAATTCTCAACGGACGATTTGATGAGCAAGATTAAAGCAGAAAAGTGTGCATATTTTACTGCCGATTACAAAGACTTGGACAACCCTCAATTCTGTTTTTTATGCGATAATACCGTTTATCATCTTGAACCGATGCACATAGGCTATTTTGACTTTATCAAAACTCTTTTAGAAGACGAAGAAACAGAAAAATATACCGATAACTCAAAGCTTTTATACAGATTTGCGTTTCTGAACAGAATAGAAATCAAAAATATGGCGCTTGATACATCCCTTGCGGGGTATATTCTCAATCCGTCTGCAAACGGATATAGTCCCTTGCGGCTCTGCGAAGAATACAAAGCGCCGATTCCGAAGGTAAACAGCGATTTAGCAATAGCTATCGATTGCGCAGTGATGAAATCTGTGTCATTAAGGCTAAAAACACAAATTGAGAGCAATAATCAAGAATATCTTCTCTATAATGTTGAAATGCCCCTTGCGGAAGTATTGGCATCAATGGAGCATATAGGCTTTATGGTTGACAGAAAAGGAATTGCGGAATTCTCACAGAAAATAAGTGCCGAGCTTGAAAATATTCAAAGAGAGATATACGACCTTGCGGGTGAAGAATTTAATATTAACTCGCCAAAACAGTTGGGTGTAATTCTATTTGAAAAAATGGGACTTCCCGCAAAGAAAAAGACAAAGAGCGGCTATTCAACAAATGCAGATGTGCTTGAAAGCTTGCAAAACGAAAGCCCCATTATTGAAAAAATATTGTGGTTCAGAACACTTTCCAAGCTTTATTCAACATATTGCGAAGGTCTTTTAAAGGTAATCGGTGAAGACGGAAGAATTCATTCTTCGTTTATCCAGACTGAAACCCGTACAGGCAGAATTTCGTCAACTGAGCCAAATCTTCAAAACATTCCCGTTCGCAAAGAAATAGGCAGAGAAATGCGCAAATTCTTTGTTGCAAAAGAAGGCTGTCTTTTAGCGGATGCCGATTATTCGCAGATTGAACTTCGTGTGCTCAGTCACATAGCGGACGACAAAGAAATGCTCAAGGCATTCAATGAAGAAATTGATATTCACACGGTTACTGCGTCCGAAGTTTTTAATATGCCCATTGAAATGGTAACGCCTTTAATGCGCAGCCGTGCAAAAGCCGTTAATTTCGGCATTGTTTACGGTATCGGCGCATTTTCACTTGCAAAGGATATAGGTGTTACACGAAAAGAAGCCGATGACTATATAAAGGGCTATCTCAGGCTTTATTCGGGTGTAGATAAATATATGGAAACTGTTGTGGCAGAGGCAAAACAAAAGGGATATGTTTCAACTCTTTGGGAGAGAAGAAGATATCTGCCCGAGCTGAGCTCTTCAAACGGAATGCTTCGTGCATTCGGTGAAAGAGTAGCCCGAAATATGCCCATTCAAGGTACTGCGGCAGATATTATCAAAATCGCAATGGTCAAGGTTTATAACAGACTTCGTGCCGAAAATATGGAAGCAAAACTTATTTTGCAAGTTCATGACGAATTGATTGTTGAAGCGCCTGAAAACGAAATCGAAAAAGCAGCCAAGATTTTATCAGAAGAAATGGAAAACGCTTGTCAGATGAAAGTGCGACTTCGTGCAGATGTGAATACAGGCAAGACTTGGTATGACGCTAAGGGATAACTATGAAAAAAGTAATGTTTATTTGCAGCGGTAACACTTGCAGAAGCCCTTTGGCAGAAGGACTTTTCAAGAAATATATTGAAGAAAAGAACATGGGCTCTATTGATGTGAGCAGTGCGGGTATTTCTGCGTTTCCGGGGGACGAAGTAAGCGAAAATTCCGTCCTTGTGGCAGAAAAACGGGGTGTTGACCTGACTTCGCAACGTGCTAAAAATCTTAATCCGCAAGATTTAACCGAAACCGATTTGTTTGTGTGTATGACAGAGTCCCATAGCAAAGTGTTAAAAAGATTTTGCGATTCGTCAAAAATTATGACCTTGAATGTGCCTGACCCATACGGCGGAAGTCTTGAAGCTTATGAAAGCTGCGCAAAACAAATTGAAAGCTGTTTTCCGCAAATACTTGAAAAAATCAGTGAAATTCCAACAATTACTCCCATGACCGAAGAAGACATTACAGAGCTTGCATACCTTGAAAAAATGTGTTTTTCTGAGCCGTGGAGTGCCGAGTCTTTAAAGGACGAGCTTTATAACGATACAGCGAGATTTTTCGTGCTTAAAAATGACGGAAAAGTTTTAGGTTATATCGGCGCCAACAATATTTGCGGTGAAGTTTATATAACCAATGTGGCGGTATTCCCCGAAAGTCGCGGCAAAGGTTACGGCAGAATGCTTGTGAACCGTTTAATTTTACAAAGTCAGCTTGAAAATGCAAATTTTGTAACACTGGAAGTGCGAAAATCCAACGAAAATGCTATTACACTCTATGAAAAATGCGGATTTAAAAAGATAGGTGAGCGAAAGAATTTTTATTCAAATCCCACCGAAGACGGACTTATATATACACTTTATTTTAAGGAAGTATAACTATGAAAATTTTAAGCATAGAAAGCTCATGTGACGAAACTGCGGCGGCTGTTGTAAAAGACGGTCGGGAAGTTTTATCAAATGTAGTTTCGACACAAATTGAAAAGCATAAAATATTCGGCGGAGTTGTGCCTGAAATAGCGTCAAGATTACATACCGAAAACATATCTTGGGTAGTTGAAAAAGCACTCACAGATGCCGGTGTTACCCTTGATGATATTGATGCAATCGCAGTAACTTATGCACCGGGGCTTATCGGGGCTTTGTTGGTCGGTGTAAACTATGCAAAAGGACTGAGCCTTGCAAGCGGAAAACCCTTAGTCCCCGTTCATCATCTGCGTTCGCATATTGCGGCAAATTATATCACTCACAAAGATTTAAAACCGCCGTTTATGTGCCTTACGGTGTCGGGCGGTAACACACTTCTTTGCAAGGTTAATAACTATACAGATTTTGAAGTTGTGGGCAGAACCCGTGACGATGCGGCGGGTGAAGCGATGGACAAAGCGGCACGAACCTTGGGACTTCCATATCCCGGCGGTGTGAATTTAGATAAAATCTCAAAAAACGGGGATAATAAAAAATATAAGTTCCCAAAGCCCAGAGTTGACGGAAGTCCTTTGGATTTCAGTTTTTCGGGACTTAAAACATCGGTTATAAACCTTGTTCATAATGCGGAGCAAAAGGGTGAAGAAATAAACCCTGCCGATGTGGGCGCATCATTTATAAATGCAGTTGTAGACTCACTTTGCGAGAATACAGAAAAAGCGATGGCAATGTATAGTGAAAAAACTCTTGTGTTAGCAGGGGGAGTTTCGGCAAACTCCGTGCTTCGCAGCCGAATGGAAGCTCTTGCAAAAGAAAAGGGATGGACTCTCTATTTGCCCGATTTATCTCTCTGCGGTGATAATGCTGCGATGGTTGGCGCTCAAGGCTTTTTTGAGTATAAAAAGGGGCAGATAGCCACAATGGCGCTTAACGGAAAGGCAACTGCGGATATTTCTCTTGCCTATGAAGAATAAAATCTGTATGAATATATAAAATATGGGCGCTGAATTGACAAATTTTTAACATTTTAACTATTGAATAATTTGGATAATTAAGGTATAATAACTACAACAAAATTAAAATAGGTAAATTTGGACTGATTTTGTAATCAAATGAATTTATATAAAGGAGCTAATGTATATGGCACTCACAACTAACAAGAGTATCCTTGAATGGATTGACAAACAGGTTGAACTTGTTAAGCCCGACAATATTGTCTGGATTGACGGTTCAGAAGAACAGCTTGAAGCACTTCGTGCAGAAGCTTGCGCAACAGGAGAAATGGTAAAACTCAACGAAGAGCTTCTTCCCGGTTGCTACTATCACAGAACAAAGCCCAACGATGTTGCCCGTGTAGAAGACAGAACTCTCATCTGTTCAAAGAAAGAAGAAGACGCAGGCCCGACAAACCACTGGATGGACCCTGAAAAAGCATACGCAATGCTTTATGATATTGCAAGAGACAGCTATAAGGGAAGAACAATGTATGTTATTCCTTATTCAATGGGACCTGTCGGCTCACCCCTTGCAAAAGTCGGTATTGAGCTTACAGACTCAATCTATGTTGTTCTTAACATGGCAATTATGACTCGTGTCGGCAAAAAAGTTATGGAAGCACTTGGCGACAGTAATGACTGGGTTCGCGGACTTCACTGCAAATGCGATGTTGACCCTGAAAAGAGATGGATTTGCCAATTCCCCGAAGACAACACAATTATTTCAGTTAACTCTGCCTACGGCGGAAATGTTCTTCTCGGTAAAAAGTGCTTTGCTCTTCGTATTGCTTCATATCAAGGTAAAAACGAAGGCTGGCAGGCAGAACACATGCTCATTCTCGGTATCGAAAATCCAAAGGGCGAAGTTAAATATATCTGTGCCGCATTCCCGTCGGCTTGCGGTAAAACAAACCTTGCAATGCTTATTCCACCCGAAGGCTATCAGAAAAAGGGCTATAAAGTTTGGTGCGTAGGCGACGATATTTCTTGGATTAGAAAAGGTCCTGACGGCAGACTCTATGCTATCAACCCCGAAAACGGCTTCTTCGGTGTAGCACCGGGTACAAATGTTAAGTCAAACCCCAATGCTCTCGCTTCAACAAAGAAGGGCACAATCTTTACAAATGTTGCGCTCAATCTTGACAATAACACAGTATGGTGGGAAGGTCTTGACAAGAATCCGCCTGTAAACGCAGAAGAATGGACAGGTATTAAGACAAACGGTGTAGAATGGAAAGCAGAAGGCAAAAACCTTGCTCATCCGAACTCTCGTTTTACAGCACCTGCTGTAAACTGCCCGTGCATCAGCTCTGAATTTGAAAATCCCGCAGGCGTTCCGATTTCAGCATTCGTATTCGGCGGCCGCCGTGCAAAACTTGCTCCCCTTGTTTATCAGTCAAGAGACTGGAATCACGGTGTATTCGTAGGTTCAATTATGGCATCGGAAACTACTGCCGCTGCCGCAGGTGCAGTCGGTGTTGTTCGTCGTGACCCGATGGCTATGCTTCCGTTCTGCGGTTACAATATGGGTGACTATTGGCAACATTGGATTGACATCGGTAAGACACTTGACCCGGATAAAGCACCGAAAATCTTCAATGTAAACTGGTTCAGAAAAGACGATGAAGGCAACTTTATGTGGCCGGGCTTCGGTGATAATCTTCGTGTTCTCGAATGGATTATCAAGCGCTGTGAAGGCGAAGTTGACGCTCAGGAAACTCCAATCGGTTATTTGCCCTATGCAAAAGATATTAACCTTGAAGGTCTTGAAGGTGAAGTCAGCATTGAATCACTTGAAAGCATTCTTGATGTTGATAAGGAGCTTTGGAGCAAAGAAGCAGAGGGAATTGAAGAATTCTACGCAAAATTCGGCGACAAGCTTCCCGAAACACTTAAAGCAGAGCTTGATACTCTTAAAGCAAATCTTAAATAAGTTAAATAATGATGAAACAGCCGCCTTGCAAAGGGCGGCTGTTCTCGGTGATAAATATGGAACTTAAATTCAAAGACGGAAAATTTCGCATAATGCAGATTGCAGATACGCAGGACACAAGTTGGACTTCTCCCGACACTGTAAACTTTATTCGCTGTGCTGTAAAAAAAGCACAACCCGATTTAGTGGTATTCAGCGGTGACCAGTTGAAAGGATACGGAATAACCTTTAACATAGGCGACAGAAAAGCAAATCCGAAGCTTGCCATTGACAATCTTTTAAAGCCCCTTGATGAAATGAATATACCCTTTACTTTCATATTCGGTAATCACGACCATCAATGCGCAGCCGATAAAAAGCAACAGCTTGAAATTTATAAAGAACATGAAAACTGCCTTGCTTTCAATGCGGACGACACTCTTGACGGTTATGCTAATCATAATCTTTTAGTTATGGGTGAAGACGGAAAACCGAAACTCAATGTGCTTTTGATTGACAGTCTGACAATGAGCCTTAAAGGTAATTGCACATCTTTATCGAAAAATCAAATCGAGTGGTATAAAAAGCTTCGTGACGAATTAAAAGAAAAATACGGAGATTATGTTCCCACAATGGTATTTCAGCATATTCCCGTACCTGAAATTTGGAATTTACTTATGGAAGTCCCAAAGAAAAAGGGTGTTTCAACGGGATACCGCGAACATGCGGGCAAATTCTTTGATTTAAACCCCGAATATTGCGAAATCAATAGCCGTTCTTTTGTGTGGGAAACTCCGTCAACACTAAAAGGAATGGACGAATTTGAGGCTATGAACGAAAAAGGCGATGTGTTTGCGATGTTTTTCGGTCACGACCACAATAACTCTTTTGTGGGCGAATATAAGGGCGTGAAAATGGGCTACACCCAAGGCTGCGGATTTAATGTTTACGGGCCCGCAGAGAAAAGGGGAGTGCGCATTTTCGATTTCGATGAAAACGATGTTAAGAATTTTGATACTACCACAATTGAGATTAAAGATTTACCCGAGTTTAAAGTTACTAAGAAAATCCGTTATAATGCTTATACTTATGCGCCCAACAGCTTTGATGCGGCACTACCCCTTATCAAATGCGCAGTTGCAGGTGTCGTAGCAACAGTAGGACTTGTCACTGCAACAAAGATTATTAAGAAAAAGAAATAAAGAAGAATATAACAAAAACACCACCCTGTCAAAAAGTGAATAGGGTGGTGTTTAGTTTATAGAACCATAACAATTGTGCCGATACCAATCAAAATACAGCCTATCAGCGATTTGGCAGTAAATTCTTCATGTAAAAATACAAAGGATAGCACTAATGTAATAACTACACTCAGCTTATCAATGGGTACAACCTTTGAAACATCTCCTATTTGTAATGCTTTGTAATAGCAAAGCCACGAAGCCCCCGTTGCCAGTCCTGACAGAATCAAGAAAATCCAACTCTTTGGTTTAATTTCTAACAAACCGTTTTGGGCACTTGTCAAAAAGACCATTCCCAAGACATCGCAACTACAACGACTGTTCTGATTGCGGTTGCAAGAGTTGAGTTTATTCCGTCAATCCCGATTTTTGCAAGTATTGAAGTGAGTGCTGCAAATATCGCAGACAGTAACGCAAACACAAACCACATAAAATATCATCTGCCTTAACTCTTTCATTAAATTCAAGTATAGCAGTAAAATATGGAAAAGTCCACTATCCGCACAAAAAAACACCCCAAGAATATATGCCGAGCACTGGTAAGGCAGTGTTTGTTTCTCGGGCAAAAATTCCCCGTATTATTGCCAAAAAGTCTCACAAGGCGTTAGCCTTGCATCGTTTTTTGGCTTCAATACAAGAAATTTTGTGCTCCTACGAAACTGCGAAGCACTTTAAAATATAAATTTTGGATGCAAGAAAAGGCAAATCCCCCCGATAATGCTGACGCATATCGTGGGGGATTTAACGCATTATTGCGCCAAAAGTTCATGTTTTAAAGAAATACTTCCTTATCAGTGCTCGGCATAAATTCTCAGGGTGTTAAAAAACTTATTTTAAGAGTTTGATGATGATAAAGCCAAAAGCTTTTCAATGTGCTTTGTTTCAGTGTTCATAGCCCATTTTGTAACAAGTGAGTCAGACTTAACAGAAGCTGTGAGCTTATCAATGTTTTCCGCATAGAAAGCTTCAATCTTTTCGTTAAGGATTGTTGATTTTACAGTTTCTGACCATTTAACGCCTGTTGCCTTTGCATAGTACATTACATGATAGCCGTAATCTGTTTCGATGATGCCTGTGTCACCGGCCTTGCGGCTTTCGTCAAGATACCAATCTTTAAAAGGCTGTACAAAGCTTGTGTCTGAATTTAAGTCTTCATAAAGACCGCCGTTGTCTTTTGAACCCGGGTCTTCACTCTTCTCTTTTGCAAGAGCTGCGAAGTTTTCTTCTGTCGGATTTTTAAGGTATTCGTCAAGAATAGCCTGAGCCTTTGCTTTGTATTCCGCTTTTTCATCACTTGTAAGCTCTTTTGTTTCGCCTGTTTCTTCATCTTTGGGGAAAGAAACAAGAATATGTCTTACAGAATGTGAATTTATGCTCATATCTTTGTAGGGAAGAGCAACTACATATAAGATACAGTATGCGCCGTCACCTAAGTCGATTACGGTTTTGTCGCCGACTTTGCGCGCATCGTCATAAACCCATTTTGCCGATTCTTCACTTACTTGTGTAATTTCAGCGTATGTAGCGGCACTGTAATCGGTAACTTCGTCGGGGTCGTCTTTACTCTCGCTGTCAGCACTCAAAATTGCTTTTTTAGCTTCAGCGATGAATGTTTCTTCGTCCTTTATATTTGCAAGAAATGCGTCTGCTTTTGCTTTTGCAGCTTCTTGTGCTTTCTTTGTTGCTTCATTTTTTTCTTCATCAGTTGCATCGTCGCTGACTTTTACTTCATCTGCCTGAACTACATATAATCTGACATCAACAAGGTCAAAACTGTCTTTTTCTGCATTATATTTTTCGTTGATATTTGCTTCTGTAATTGCAGCGGTTGTATCTGCTTCAAATTTTTCATAGTATTTTTGAGCAAGTGTCTGGTCTATGTACATCTGGCGGAAAACCTTTTCATCAATACCGTTACCCAATTGCAAACGCAACCATCTGTCAAGAGAATAGTCATTTTGCTTTGCGGTTTTGCGATATTCTTCAATTCCGTCGTCAATTTCTTTGATTTCATCTTCTGTAAGAGTGATACCCTCTTTTTCAGCCATAGAAACAAGATATTTGATTTCAACAATCTGGTTTGTTGCAAGATATCTCAATACATCTGCCCAAGTCGGATTTTCAACGCCTACAGCTTCAAGGTCAATACCGAGTGTTGCGGCAGTGTCGCTGCTGATTTCTTGCTTTGCGGGAGATTTTGTATAATCAAATCCCATATCCATACCGTATTGAGCATACTGCTGAGCAGTTGTGGCAATATTATTCCAAACATTGAAATAGAAAAGATTAAATTCCGCAACGGTGAAATTGCAGCTTGTATTGTCTGCAACCTTAACTTTAATAACCTTTTGGGGAACACCGAAGAAATTGAGAATTCCGCCGATGGCACCGATACCGATTGCAATTGCAAGAACAATGGCGATAACTTTGCCTACGGTTCTCTTTGCTTTTGAAAGCTGCGGAGATTTTTTAGCCTTTTTTTCTGCTTCCTTTGCAAGTCTGGCTTTACGCTCTTCACGATAAATCTCTGCTTGAGACTTGTTGTTGTTTTCCATTGGAAAAACCACCTTTACATATCTTTATTTTACGATTAAATAAAAAAGCAATGAAAATTAGATATACTTTTTTACAGTAATGAACTTATTTTATACTATTTCAAAGAAATATACAAGTGAATTTTAAAAAATTAACATTTTATACAAAAAAATACGACAGTTTTTGTAAGGTATTTTTATTTCTAACTTTTTTGTTTTTATTATTGTAAATTTTTTAAATATATTATATAATTAAAAATGTATAAAAAGTTATCAGAATATTTTTTCGGTTAGGAGACGGTTTTTATGAAAATTATAGTCTTTGATGTGGGCGGAACAGCTATTAAATTCGGCATGGTTGACGAGAATTTTGAAATGATTTTTTCAGGAGAAATTCCAACGCAGGAATTTGAGCACAAAGGTAATATGGTAATGGCGGCTCTTGAATCAAGACTTGATGAATTCAGAGGGCGTTATGACGCAATCGGTGTTTCAACCGCAGGTCAAATTGATTATGCAAACGGCAGAGTTGTAGGCGGCGTTGCCAACATTCCTAATTATTACGGTTCGGAAATCCGCAAGGTATTTGAAGACAAATATGAAGTGCCCGTGGCTGTTGATAACGATGTTAACTGCGCCGGTATAGGTGAAGCACATTTCGGTGCGGCAAAGGGCTGTGATGATTTTCTTTGCTTAACTTACGGCACAGGCGTCGGCGGTTGTATTTATATGAACGGCGATGTTTACCGCGGTTCTAGGTTTGCAGCCGGCGAATTTGGTCACATGGCTACTCATAAGGACGGCAGAATGTGTACTTGCGGAAGAATAGGCTGCTATGAGGCTTATGCGGCTTGCCGTGTATTTACAGATGCGGTTTCAAAGCGTATGGGCAGACCGATGACGGGCCGTGAAATCTTTGAGCCCGAAAACATCAATAATCCAATCATTGTTGAAGAACTTGATAAATGGGAAGACGAGATAGCTCTCGGGCTTCGTAATCTCTGCTATATGTTCAACCCGACTCTTATCGTTCTCGGTGGCGGAATTATGTCGGAAGATTTGATAATTAAGCATGTTAACGAGAAGCTCTATGCACAGTTAGAAGAAAACTATTTGCATGTTAAAGTAGTGAAGGCTCAGCTTCGCAATAAAGCGGGCATGTTCGGTGCGGCATATCTTGCAAATGAAAAATTGAAAACCTGGAGCAAATAATTATGCTTTTCTCAAAGAAACCCATACCAAAAAGATACGGATATTATAAAATTCCAATGGTGGATTTGAGCGTGAAACCGCAAAACATATCCGACGAGTTAAAATATCTTTTTGAATATACGGTGGTCGATGACAGTGCCGGCTATTTAGGGCATCCCGATTCTGTGCTTTTAAATAACGGCGATATTCTCACTTTTTATCCAAAGGGACACGGTAAAGGCGCAGTGCTTTCAAAAATCAGCGATAACGGCGGAATTTCTTATGATAAAGAAATTGAAAATCCGCCTGTATCTTGGGAAAAATCTCTTGAAACTCCAACAGTTTACCGTTTGCAGTTTACAAACGGAGAAGAAAAACTCATTTTAATTTCCGCCAACTCAAAATGGCAGGGTATGTCAACCCCCGGGGGATTTAACACTTCAATCTCTCTTGATGAAGGTAAAACTTGGACGGAGTTTAAAAGAGTTTGGGATAATGACAGCGAAATGCCCATTATACCCATTGTCGCAATGGCTTCGCTAACCCGCCTGAAAGAAAACGGCGAGTTCGTTGATAAATGGATGGGTATCTTCCATGACGGCAAATTTGTAAATTACAAAACCATTCTCACTTTCGATGAAAACGGAGATTTCAGCTGGTCAAAACCCGAACCCTATCTTAAAGAATACCGTGACATTGAAACTTATGCGGGTATCTGCGAAGTTGAGTGTATCCGTTCAGAAGGCGGCAAAGGCGATGAGCTGTGTCTTATTGCACGCTGTAACAAGAAAACTTGCACAAGTCTTCTGATATTCTCACAGGACGAAGGCAAAACCTGGTCAAGACCTGTTGAAGCACCTTTTGCGCTTAACGGTGAGAGACATAAAGCAGAATATACAGACGACGGCAGATTATTCATCACATTCCGTTCAATTGAGCGTGACCGTAAACGGGTTCGCAAAATGAGAAAACTGGGCGGTGAAATGAATTGGTATTCCGAAGGCTGGGTAGCTTGGGTTGGCACTTATGATGACCTTAAAAACGGAACAGAGGGGCAATACAGAATTAAAATTGCCCACACATATTTGCCCCATCAAAAAGAGTCTTCAATTGTTGCAAATGCAGATACCGGTTATTGCGGAAATGTAGTTTTACCGGACGGTACAATTGTCACTTCGTCCTATGGCATTTTCTCGCCCGAAGAAAAGGACAGCGGAACATATAACACCGATAAGGGCAGACAAAAACGCAAAACATTTATTGTTTCAAAGCGTATCAATCTTAAAGATGTTGAGAAGTTAATAAAATAAATTAAAAAATATTACTGATTAAAGGTTTTTCGTTGCGAATTAAATGGCTAATTTCGTCCATTGCCAAATCAGCTTGTTGTTCAAGCCTTTCCATATTGCCTTGCTTGGCATATACGGAAAGGCTTTTTATTATCTCTTCAAGCTTATCCGTTTCTTCGTGACGGATAAAACTTTCTATAAGGCCATGCACATCTTCCCAAAGTGTTTCTGTTTTTTCTGCTTGCTCAATGGCTGACTGCAGGTCATTCTGCCGAGCAATACTGCAAATATTTTCAAGTTGATTTTGTAGTTTATCACAGGCATTATCAACTGAAAAATAACCGCAAAATGCAATGGCAAAAGCAATACCGAGAGCACCGATGGCAAGAATAATTCTTTTCATACTTTTCCCTTTCTGATAATTGTATGGTTACCTGCCGAGTCAACAGTCATAAGCAATATGTCTTTTATTTGAATACTGTTTTTTTTAGCAATTCTTTCAACTTTACTAACTGTCATATTGCAGATTTTGAAATCTTGTTCCACGATTTTTCCGTCAATAACAACAGGGCATTTATACCCTTGCGGCTCAGTTTGTAATTTAAAGTCATCCCGTGTAACCGTGTCATATTCAGGCTTTAAAAGCACGCTTAATTGTCCGTTAGTTTCAACAATGGCATATTGCACTTGTGAAATATCAAAAATATCCTTTTGCCTTAGAGATTCAAGCAAATCGTCGAGAGTGAAGCGCAGGTCTTTTAACAGCTGTTGATTGATGTTTCCGTCATTGATAATAACAACGGGATTTCCCTGCATAAGACTGCGGAATTTAATGCTTTTCATATTGAAAACCGATATTAAAATTTCAAATCCCACAAGCAGAAGAATGGGTATAATTGTGTTTACAAGGGGAATATCGGTATCTTGAATGGGAATTGAAATAATCTGCGAAATCAAAAGAGTTACAACTAAGTCGGAGGGCTGCAATTCACCGATTTGCCTTTTACCCATAACACGAATACTTGCGATTGCAAAAACATATAAAATCACAGTTCGAATTAAAGTTACAAACATATAATCACCGTTTTTATCTTCACCATTAAATATAGTAATATTCTGTATTTATCGGTAAATGATAAGAATGGTGATTTTTATGAATTGGTTCAATAAAAAAGTTGATGAGATTACAGTAAAAGAGAGAAACGAAAAGCCTGAAAAAAAGCCCATAGATAAAGACTTGCAAAAGAATGTTGCATATATAAAACAACAATTCGGCGACGCTTTTGATGTGAAATATAGAAAATACAATGCATCGGGTAAAGAAATTATCTTTATTATGGTTGACGGAATGTGTAATAATCTTCTTGCAACAGAGCAAGTAATTTTGCCCATAATCGAAGCGGATTTTACAGACGAAAAAGGGGATAAACTAATACATTCCGCCGCCGACAGAGTTTCGGCAAGCATTGATAAAGCAATTACAAACGACCTTGATGAAGCAATTCGTGAAGCGATTTACGGAAGTATCATAATGCTGACGGAAGAAGCGCAGTTCGCAGTAATGTTCGGCGTGCAGGGCTTTCCGAAAAGGTCCGTTGACGAGCCGAGTACAGAAATGCAAGAGAGAGGCTCAAGAGAATCCTTTGTTGAAAGCTTCAAAGATAATGTAACAATGATTAGAAGAAGAGTCAGAAACCCCGTCTTTAAAACACAGATTGTGGAAGTGGGCAATACCACCAAAACAAAGGTCTGTGTTTGCTATATGTCGGACCGAGTTGAAAGAAAAATTCTTGAAGAAGTAATTGAACGGTTAAAGAATTGCACAATTGATACAGTGCTGGGCGGTGGCTATCTGCAATCGTTTTTAGATACAAAGCAGCCGTCGCTTTTCAGCGGTGTGGGATTTACCGAAAGGCCCGATGTATTAACTGCCAAAATCAGTGAAGGGAAAGTCTGCATTATCGTTGACGGTACACCAAATGCGTTAATTGTACCGTATCTTTTTGTTGAACATTTTCATTCCCTTGATGACTATCTCAAACGGCCTTATTATGCAACCTTTATCAGAGTGTTAAAAATTGCGGCATTTCTGTTAAGTGTGTTTTTACCGGGACTTTATGTGGCGGTGTGCACTTTTCATCAGGAGATTATTCCCGAAACAATGGTATTTGCTATAACGGGACAGGAAAGCCGAACGCCCTTGCCCGTAATGTTTGAAGCATTTTTTATTCATTTGATATATGAGATTGTCCGTGAAGCGGGACTGCGAATGCCAAAATCAGTGGGACACGCCATTTCAATTGTGGGTGCGTTAGTTATCGGTGATTCTGCGGTTACTGCAGGTATTATCTCTGCCCCCATGCTGATTATTGTCGGGCTCACCGCTGTTAGCTCATTCGTTGTTTCAACTCTCTATGAGCCGGTTGCGGTTATGCGGTTTGCATTTATAATAATCGGCGGATTTTCGGGGCTTTACGGAATTATGATGGGCTTTGCCGCAGTGCTTGTAAATGCCGCCGCAATCAACCCTTACGGCGTACCTTTCACTTCACCTTTGTCGCCTACAAAAATCGGTGCTTGGCGCGACCTTATTGTGCGGGAAGATTGGAGAAAAATGGGCAAGAGAAAAATGCTTGTTCAAAAATTGGAGAAATAATATGCAAAATGAAAAATTGAGTGCATTTCAGTTCTTTACCATGCTGTTTATCAGCCGAACACTCACAACAGTCACGTATCTTTCCTCATATACAAAAGATATAAGGCTTTCAGATATGTTAGTGCAACCCATATTCAGAATAATAATAGGCACATTGATAATGATTCCCGTATATCTCATTTACAAAAAGCAGAATACCGCCGATGTTTTGAGTATTGCAAGGTCAAAATCAAAGATAATTTCAACTCCTATTGTAATATGCTATGTTTTCACTTTTTTCTATTTTACGGTGATGACCGTAGCAAGACTTGATGTTTTTGCAGGGACAGTTGTATTTCCCGAAACCGATGTGAAGTTTATGATTATCTTTGCCGTATTACTGTGTGCTTACGGTGCGTATTTAGGCTTTGAAGCCTTGGGACGAAGCGCAGTGCTTTCGGCAATTTTAGTGGTACCCGTATTGGTTTTTATTATGGCAACACTAACAAAAAAGGCGGATTTACTGAATTTAACTCCCGTGTTTTATAACGGAGTAATGCCTGTTATAAAAACCGCAGTCGATTCCGTGGGGCAAACGGTTGAATACGGAATAATTGCCGTCTGCTTGCCAAAGGTGTCGGGAAACATCAAAAAAGGCTTTTTCGTTTGGCTGATTTTACAGACGGTTTTGATGGCGATAATGTTCTTTTTCGCCGCAACGGTTATGGGGAATTTTGCATCAACGCAGCTTTTTCCGTTCCACACTCTCTCAAGCATTGCGGAATTTTCCATATTCGACCGTCTTGACGCAATAATCACAAGCGTCTGGATTCTTTGCGCATTTATTAAAGCGGGGCTTCTCATATATCTTCAAGCAGACATTTTGCACAGAACATTTATAAAAATAAAAAAAGAATATTTGATTGTGGGCACAGCAATAGTAACAATAATTGCAAATTTGATTATTTCAAGTGAATTCAGCCGTTTTGCATTTGTCGATAATTCGGTGATAAAAATTATTCTTACAGGTGTTACGGCATTTGTAATTCCCTTGGGTGTTTTAATTTTTGGCAGAAAGGGGCAAGTAAAGAAGTGCGAAAAGCAACAGTAGTTTTAGTTGTTTTGATAATTGCGGTTTTCGGCTTTAACGAAAAAGAAATCTATAAAAAAGACATAAGAAACCGCCTTGTAATTCAGGGTATCGGCATTGACCTTGAAAAAGACGATTCTTACACTGTCACATTACAGACAATTGACACAAATGCGCAGTCCGCCACATCTGCCGAAGGTGCGTCACAGCCACCGATTAAAACCTATAAGGTCAGCGGTGACACTATCTATACAACAATTAAAAGCGTTACGGAAATTGAGGGAAAAATCCCTTTATACTCTCAAAACAGAATAATTATTCTCGGCAAAAGTATAACGGAAGAAAAAATGGACGATGTGATAGATTTTTTTGTCCGTGATGTTGAAAACAGCGCATCGATTTATATTGCTGCGGCAGAAAACAGTGCGTCGGAAATTCTTGAAGCCAAGAACGGTGAAGAATATGTCAGCGCAAGAAGCATAGAAACGGGTATAAAGGCCTGTGAATATGACGCTCGAATTTTCGGCACTCAGCTTTATGAGCTCATAAGCAGATACAACTCGGGGTCAAAAGACTTTGCCTTGCCAATGCTCTCGGTTGCGGAAAAAGGCGGAAAAACAGGTGTTGAAATAATCGGTACCGCAATATTTAACAATACCCGTTTTCGTGAATATATGTCAAAGGACGATACGGTTTATCTGAATTTTTTATCCGATAAGGTCTATAACGCCGCAATCTCTTTTATCGGACAGAACGATAAAAAAATTTCTCTCAATGTGGTAGATTCAAAAACAGAACGAAAATTAAAATTTGAAAACGGAAAGCCCACATTCAAGATAAATGTAAAAATAAAAGCGGATATTGCAGAAATCAACGGGGGAGTGTCGCAAACAATGACAAAAGAAGATATGGAAAAAATCAAAGCGTCCGCCGAGCAATATATCTATAAACAAATTACCGAAACAAGAAAGCTTTTATATGAGCAATATGAGAGTGACGCTTGCGGATATGTCAGACTTTTATATATATTAAAGCCGTCATTTTACAGAGAAAATGAAAAAAATATCGACTCCGTAATGCGTGACAGCATTTATGAAGTCGATATAGATTTAAAAATCCGCCGTGTAGGGCATGAGTTCATTGAAATGTTTTAATTCTGTGAATCACCCGTAAGCATTTCACAAAGGGTATCAAAGCCTACCGGCTTGCTGAAATAATAGCCCTGAACGAAATGACAGCCCTGCTCTTTAACAAATTCATATTGTTCCTTTGTCTCTACGCCTTCTGCAATAAGAGTCATACCCAGCTTCTTTGCCATTGTCGTAATACACTCGATAATGCTTCGCGCATTAGGATTTTGATAGTCGTCAATAAAGCTCTTGTCAAGCTTCAAAAAATCAATGGGCATTGATTTTAAAAGCATCAGCGAGGAATAACCCGTGCCAAAATCGTCCATCAAAATTTTAAAACCTGTTTTTCTGAGCTTTTTAATAAGCTTAATAAAACTTTTGTTATTATCAAACAGTGTGCTTTCCGTAATTTCAAGATGAATATGAGAGATATCCGCACCCGTATCTTTGATAATATCCAGATATTTTTGTATGAATTTTGAATCGTAAAGGGATTGCTGAGAAACATTGACTGAAATGTCGATTTCTCTCAGTCCCTTTTCTTTCATTTGCTTCTGAATTTCACAGGCCTTACGGAAGGCTATACGGTCAAGCTCTTTAACAAGCCCCAAATCTTCCGCAAGGGGAATAAATTCACCGGGAGAAACAGATGTTCCGTCGGGCTTTATCCAACGCATAAGAGCTTCGGCGCCGCAAAGCTCACCGTTCGCCGTGCTGAATTGAGGTTGAAAAACAATTGATAATTTATCGCTTTCAATGGCGTGAGCAAGCTCGTCGGCGAATATCTTTCTCTGTGTAAGCTGCTCTTTAAACTTATCGTTATAGATTGAAATGAATGTATCGTTATTACCCTTAACAAGTGATTTCGCCATAACGGCACTGTTTTGCATCTGTTGAATATTGGTGTTCTTTTTCTTGATGAGATAAACGCCGATGCTTGGCGTGAGAATATAGTCGGACATTACACTTTCGTTTTGTGTAGAGCATTTTCGGCAAAATTCTTCAAGACGGGCACGCAGCTCATCTTCGTTGCTGTAATACATAAATACTGCAAAACGGTCGGCAGCAATTCTGCCTATAAATTCATTGTCTTTTAATATGCTCTCCCATGTTGAGTGAATAAATTTTATTGTGTTGTTGCCTTGCTCATAACCGTAATAATCGTTAATAAGTTTAAAATTATCAAGGTCCATAACGATATAAGCGGCTTTTTTACCTTTGATAAGCTGTTTTTTTACATCAACACAGAACTTTGCATAAGAGGCTTTGCCCGTTAAACTGTCTGTGTAAAG
The DNA here is from genome assembly GCA_945787805.1 of uncultured Clostridia bacterium. GTDB lineage: Bacteria > Bacillota > Clostridia > Oscillospirales > Acutalibacteraceae > Fimenecus. The sequence continues at coordinate 77,286 of CALZID010000005.1, forward strand.
AATTTTATCAAGCTCTGCCTGTTTATGCTTTTCGGCTGAAAGAATGATATAAACAAGCATTGCAAACAATGAAAACAAGAAGAAACAAATAATAACAACGATTGAAAGAACTGTATTTCTGCTTGCATTTACATTTTTGGTGGGCACAATTGAAAACAAATACCAGTCGTTGAAATTAAGGGGAGCATAATAAGAATAGAACTGACTTTTCTGTGAAAAGAGCAATATGCCCGATCTACCGTTTTTTATGTCTTCTTTAACATCGTCAATTCGGGTGCCTTTATACTTTTCATCGGTTGGTATGGAGTTGAAAATATTCTTGATATTCTGATATTCTTTTTTCGGGTGCGTACTGATAATGTTGTTTCCGTCCGAATCAATAATATAAAAGAATTCGGAATTATCGAAAGAGCCTATGGTGAAATTCTGCTTGATTTCGTCAACGGTAAAAGAAAAGAAGAGAACCGAACTGATGCTGCCGTTTGCATATAAGGGATAGTGCATAATGAACACTGCGTCACTGTCAATGCTTTCGTCTGAATTTAAACGGCTGACAGTCAGAGTACCGTTGTTAACACATTCGTTAATGTAGTCGTTATGTGCCAATGTTAAGCTCTTGTTGTCAGAAGTATAGCAAGTGCCGTCTAAAAGAGCAACACCGAAGCGTTTATACGCTATACTTGTCGGAATATCTTTAATGCTTTTTACAGCGGCTTTTGGGTCGGTTCTGGCAGCTTCGGGAATACTGTTCGCAACGCTTACAACAAAAGATGCTTGTTCTTGAAACTTAAAACCTATTGATTCTGCATTCTTTTTGGAAATTTCCACAAGCATTTTTTGATTTTGCACATCCATAACCTTTGTTATAAACATTGGCGCAACAATCAGCACAACCAATGCAAAAAGACACAAAACCGAAAAAATGATATATCGTATAAACGGCTTTTTATTTGATTTGCTTTTCTTCATTTTCATTACCACCGTTCAATGAGTTTAATAGAACATACTCATACAAATAAAATTATAGCAGTTTGCCATAAAAAAATAAATAGTCATATTAGATAAAAGCAACAGTGAATTTTATTGCACAATAACCAAAATATATGTTGAATTTCATTGACAGTAAAACTTATTTGATGTAATATTTACTATATATTACCGGATTTTACGGAGCGTGAAAATATGACTGTTAAAGAAAAATTTGAATATTGGTGCAGCTTTGACGAAGAAACAAAAAAAGAGCTTCAAAGCATCACTGACGAAAAAGAAACAGAAGACAGATTTTATAAAGATTTGGAATTCGGCACGGGCGGACTTCGCGGTATTATGGGCGCAGGCCCCAACCGAATGAACAGATATACAATTGCGAAAGCCACAAAAGGCTACGCAGACTATTTAAAAAGCAAATTTCAGGATGAAATCAGTGTGGCAATAGCCTATGACTCACGAAATAACTCGCAATATTTCTCACAGGTTGCGGCAGGTGTGTTGGCGGCAAACGGAATTAAGGTTTATATTTACGATACGCTTATGCCGACACCGGTGCTGTCATTCACCGTAAGGCATTTAGGCTGCAACGGAGGCATCGTGCTCACTGCAAGCCATAATCCGAAAGAATATAACGGATACAAAATATATGATGAAAAAGGTTGCCAGTTAGTGCCCCGATTTGCAAGTCAGGTAATAGAATTCGTAAATGCCGTAACAGATTTAAAATCGGTTGAGATTATGGATTTCAATGTGGGTGTTGAAAGCGGTAAAATCACAATAATCGGCGAAGAAATTCTTGAAGAATTTCTTAAAGAAGTAAAAAAACAGTCAATTTACGAAGAAAAATCAGACCTTAAAATTGTCTATACAGCACTTCACGGAACAGGCAATATCCCCGTTAGAAAAGCGCTTGACGGTATGAATGTTTCAATAGTTAAAAGTCAGGAATTGCCCGACGGTAATTTCAGCACGGTTCGTTCACCCAACCCCGAAGAAAAAGATGCTTTGACAATTGCAATCGAACAGGCAAAAGAAGAAAATGCCGATTTGGTTTTGGGCACTGACCCCGACTGCGACAGAGTCGGTACTGCGGTTTTACATAACGGCGAATATGTTCTCATAACCGGCAACCAAATGGGTGCATTGCTTGTGGATTTTGTGCTTTCAAATAAAAAAGATAAATTAAACGAAAAATCAACACTTGTAAAAACCATTGTAACAAGCGAATTGGGCGCAGATATTGCAAGAAAATACGGACTTCATATTGTTGATACTCTCACGGGCTTTAAATATATCGGTGAACAAATTGGTAAATATGAAGAAAACGGCGATAAAGAATTTGTGATAGGCTACGAAGAGTCCTACGGTTATCTTGTAGGCACTCACGCAAGGGACAAAGACGCTGTTGTCTCATCAATGCTTATTTGTCAAATGGCGGCATTCCACAAAAACAACGGCAGAACACTCATTGACGCACTCAATAAAATCTATGCGGAATACGGATTTTATCTTGACGCCCTTGATACTTTTGTGCTTAAAGGCAAAGACGGGGCAGAAAAAATTCAGAGCATTATGACAAATATGCGTGAAAACGGAAAATCACATTTTGATAACATTCAAAATGTGCTTGACTATTCAAAGGGTATTGACGGTTTACCGAAAGAGAATGTGCTGAAATACACATTCACGGACGGAAGTTGGATTGCAGTCCGTCCGTCAGGCACAGAGCCGAAGCTTAAGGTTTATTATTCAATGTGCGGCGATACAAGAGAAATTGCAGCCGAGAAGCTTAACATAATCCGTGCAATTCTCAAGAAAGAAATTGAGGGCTGATTTATGGAAAGATATATCAATCTTATTATCAAACCCAAGCTTCAAGGGGACGGCGGAGAAATTGATTTCGTGTCTTATGAAGACGGAATTCTCACAGTGCTTTTGCAGGGTGAATGTTCAAAATGCTTAATTGTTGACCGTTGTCTTTCCTGGATTGAAAGCGAAATAATGCGGGATATGGGCGAAAGCGTAAAAGTGGTTGCCCGAAAGAAAAAACCGTTTTTCTGGGATAAAGATTAAGGGGTGAAGCGTAATGGCACATATTAAAGTAGTCAGACGAAGTATGCGTCCTGAAGAATGGACTGATTTGCGCTTCGGCTGGTTGAAAAGATACATATATGAAGAAAAATTCGAGATAGAAAATCTCAAAGTCCGTGACGCCCGTCAAGTGACCGAAATGCAATATGATTATTACCCCGAGGGTTGGCGAAATCTTCATAAGGGGGATATGTATTTTACTCCCGACGGAACAGCATTTTTTGATGCGGATGTGGTAATCCCCGAAAAATTAAGGGGTAAGGAGCTTTGGTTTTCACTTAAAACCGCCGCTGAGATTATTGTTAAAGTAAACGGTAAATATGTGGGCGGTGTTGACCCTAACCGTGACAGAATTCTTTTGTCACCCTATATTGATTCGGACTATCTTCATTTTGAAATGGAAGGCTATAACCGTTCAAAGCCCGACGACGAGAGAAATCCCGAATCATTGTCAGTTCGCGGTTGCCGTCAGATTTTTGAAGGTGCTTATCTTGCGACAGTCAATCATACCGTTCTCGACTTGGTTTATGACCTTGAGCTTTTGCTCGATATCGCAAAAAGCGACCTGTTTAATGAAGATTACCGCAGCTTCTTGAACCGTGAAATAAACAATGCTTTAAATCTTATTGATTTTGACGATTTGAAGAATGAAGATGTTGCGGCGGCAAAACAATATGTTGATGATGTAATCTATGCAAATGATGACTACAAGGGCAGCGGAGATGTGGCACTTATTGCTCATTCGCATCTTGATATTGCATATTACTGGCGCAGAATTCATTCGGTGCAAAAAAATCTTCGCACAATTCTCATACAGCTTCGTCTTATGGACAGATATCCCGATTTCAAATACACTCATACCCAGGCGTTTACTTATGAAATGCTTGAAAAATATTATCCCGATGTGTTTGAAGAACTAAAAGAAAAAATCGCAAGGGGACAGTTTGAGCCCGTCGGCGCTATGTATGTTGAGCCCGACTGTAATATTCCGAGTGCAGAAAGTCTTATTCGTCAATGTATGTACGGTCAGCATTATTTCCGTGAAAAATTCGGCAAGACAATTAACAACTGTTGGCTGCCCGATGTTTTCGGTAACAGTTGGATTTTACCCCAGATTTTAAAGAAGAGCGGAGTTGACTATTTCGTATCAAACAAAATGTCAACCTGGAATGACACAAACCGTTTTCCGCATAATAATTTTATCTGGAAAGGTATCGACGGAAGCGAAGTGTGTGCCTGCGTGCCCCCAACTCACTTTATCACTTGGAATATGCCTTCACAGATTCAGGAAAACTGGGAAGCATATCAAGATAAAAACCTTGGCGGACAAACAATGTCAATGTTCGGCTACGGCGACGGGGGCAGTGGCTGTACGGAAGAAATGATTGAAATCATGCATCGTTTTAAAAAGCTTTCAATTATGCCTAAAACCGAGCATACCAGCGGTGCAGAATTTCTTGAAAAGAATTTGAAAGATAATAAAAATCTCGAAAAATGGGACGGTGAACTCTATCTTGAAATGCACCGTGGCACATTTACCACAAAGTCAAAGATGAAGAGATATAACCGTCAGCTTGAATTTAAACTTCGTGAAGCCGAAATGGTGTCAACTCTCCGTCACTTAAAGGGCGCAGAATATCCCGGCGAAGAGCTTCGTGATATCTATAAGAAGCTTCTGATAAATCAATTCCACGATATTTTGCCGGGCAGCCACATCACACCGGTTTACCGTGACGCAATGGACGATTATGAAGATATTGATGCAAGACTTGACAAAATTATCGGCACGGGTGAAAAATATTTCAACTCACTCAATTTCCCGAGAAAGCATCTCACATTTATCGAAGACGAAAACGGAAAGAGTATTCGTTTCGGCAAACAGGGTAATTGGGTAATCCCGAATCTTCCTGCTCTCTCTTGCGGTGATATTCCTTGGCGTACTTATGCGGGGGATTGGTGTGAAATCGGTAAAAAGATTGTGACTCCGTTCTATGAAATCGAATTTGAATATGACGGAAGCATCAAGAGCCTTTACGATAAAGAGCTTGACAGAGAATGGGTGAACGGTGAGTTTAACAAACTTAAACTCTATAAGGATAACCCCGGTGTTTATGACGCTTGGGACATTTTGCCGAACTACAAAGACCGTGAAGTCGAAGTGAAAATTATTTCACCCCTTAAAACTGTCGAAAAGAATTCGGAAGTCGCATCTTTTGAATGTATTCTCGGCACAGAAAAAAGCACTTGGAAGAGAATTATCCGTGTTTTCCGTCAGTCCCGTGGCATTGAAGTCGAAAACCAAGTTGATTGGAACGAAAAACATGTGCTGGCAAAAGCACAGTTTGATTGCAATGTTCTCACTCGCAAAGCGGTTTGCGACACAAGTGCGGGCTTTGTTGAGCGTGAAACTCACAGAAACACAACTTGGCAACAGGCCCGTTTTGAAGTTTGTCATCACAAGTGGGTTGATATGGCAGAAACCGACGGCGGTATCGCCCTTATTAACGAGTCAAAATACGGTGTGGGACTTTTAGAAAACTCAATGAGTTTATCACTTCTTCGAGCAACTGTCCGTCCCGATGTTACAAGCGACCGTGGGCATCACGAATTCTGTTATATGATTTATCCCCACGGTGACGATTTTGTGAAAGCAGAAATCAATAACATCGCTTATGAATATAATATTCCCCTTAGAAAAGCAGATTTAACTTGTGAAAACTCCTTTGGTGAGCTTTATATGCAGGCGATGAAAATGAGCGAAAACGGAAAGATGATTGTAATTCGTCTTTCAGAGCAAAACGGCCGTCGAGGCAAAATTAAACTCGGCGGAAAGGTCAAAATTCTCAACTTCCTTGAAGATATAGTTGAAGAAACCGACACAATAGAATATAAGCCCTTTGAAATTATAACAATCGGCATAGAAACCTGAATTAAATGAAAATCACCTGTTTATTTTTACAAAAATCGGTAAAGATAAATCAGGTGATTTTTTATGTTATCGTTATGGTCGGCAAATTCCCATATTCCGTCTTTTCCAACACTTCCAAAAGACATCAAAACCGATGTTTTAATTATCGGTGGCGGAATGGCGGGTGTTCTTTGTGCCTATGAATTAAAAAACAGGGGAATAGACTGCGTTTTAGTTGAAGCCGACAGAATTTGCAGCGGTATTACTAAAAATACTACCGCTAAAATTACATCGCAACACGGTTTTATCTATGACAAAATTACAAAAAAATTCGACACTGAAAATGCGCATAAATATCTTCGTGCCAATGAAAATGCGGTGAAAAAATACCGTGAAATATGCAAAAATGCTGACTGTGATTTTGAAGATAAAGACAATATTGTCTATTGCGTTGACAACTGCAAAAAAGTCGAAAAAGAGTTAATGGCATTAGAAAAAATCGGCTACAAAACACAGATTGAATATAAATTGCCCGTACCCATAGGCATAGCGGGAGCAATCCGTTTTAAAAATCAGGCGCAGTTTAATCCGCTGAAATTTGTTTCACACATTGTAAAAGACCTAAACATTTATGAAAACACTAAGGTTATGGAAATTCGTGACAATGTTGCAATTACAAATAGGGGCAATATTAAAGCTGAAAATTTTATTGTTGCAACACATTTCCCCTTTATGAATAAATATGGGGGATATTTTGTGAAAATGTATCAGCACCGTTCCTATGTAATTGCAATTGACAGAGCTTGCGATATTGACGGAATGTATGTTGACGAAGCAAAAACGGGAATGTCATTTCGCAATGCCGAAAATCTGCTTTTAATCGGTGGCGGTGACCACAGAACAGGTAAACAGGGCGGAAGCTACAACGAGCTTCGCCGTTTTATAAAAACACATTATCCCGATAATAAAGAAGTATACCATTGGGCAACACAGGACTGTATGACGCTTGACGGACTTCCCTATATTGGCGAATACTCAAAGAATACCCCCAATATTTATGTGGCAACGGGATTTAACAAATGGGGAATGACCGCTTCAATGGCAGCGGCAGATATTTTAAGCGATTTGTTAAGCGGCAAGAAAAATGATTATGCCGAACTTTTTTCACCGCAGAGAAGTGTGTTGACTTTGCAATTACCGATAAATGTCGGTGAATCGGTTTTAGGGCTTGTTTCACCGTCAACAAAGCGTTGCCCGCATTTAGGGTGTGCGCTTAAATGGAATTCGGTAGAAAGAACCTGGGACTGCCCTTGCCACGGCTCTCGTTTTACCGAAAAAGGAGAGATTATTGATAATCCTGCAACAGATGATTTGAAATGACAGCTGGGGTTGTAAAAAAAGTGGCAGTAAAAAAACTTTCGTTTTTTTACTGCCACTATCTTTAATCATTTGAAACAAGCTCTTAAATTGGAACATATCCAACCGGATTTTATTCACTCAAAAAATCCCGTTTCATAATGCACTCTTCAAAGAATGCGTTTGCGGTGTCCATAACCGTTAAATCTTCTTTTGTTATGAGCGAATAGTCAATTGACTGATAAACTTCATAAGCTTCTTGACTGTTTTCGGGCAATGAAGCAACCTTTGCGAAGATGTCATTGAGATACTGTTCCGTATCTTTCGAGAGATAAACATTGTGATATTTGCTGTCATAAAGAACAGTTCTTGCATTCACATTTTCCGAAATTCTGTTTTTAAGCCCTACGGGACTGTTTTGCACATTGACTGTCATATCATTACCGCCGTGCATAACAAGTGTGGGAATTTGATTACTTGCAATAGTATCGCAGGAACGAAGAATACCGGTCTTTCCGAATTTCAAAAGATTTACAATATCAAGAAACGGCGTCATAAACCGAATATTTGCCTTTGTTTTCATCTTAACCGTATCTGCAATCAATCGGTTAAGTGAATTGAATGGTGAAAATGCCACAATGCCTTTAATGTCAAGGTCGGGGGATAATGCCGCCACATTACATACACTGTATCCGCCCCAAGAGTGACCTAACAGTAAAAGGGGCAATTCTTTAAGGTCGTCACGGGTTTCGACATATTGAATTGCATATTTTAAGTCTATAATACCCTGTGCGAAGCCTTTTAACTTTTTGCCTTCTGACTCACAAGTGCCCGTGTTGTCATAGGCTAAAACAAGATATCCCTTTTGTGCGAAATAATTGATTTCGGTGGTATATGCCAAATGCCCCGCACCCATTCCGTGTGAAAAAACGATGAGCGCTTTATATTTATCAACCTTTGCACCGCTGTAAAGAAATCCGTTAAGCGTCTGACCTTTGTCCGACTTAAAACTTACGGGGTGAGCGTTAAGGTTATCAAAATTCTTTGCTTTTAAATATTTAAGGTTTTCGTTGCCTTCACATCTTTTGTTCATACCTGACGCATCAAGCAGTTTTGATGCTAAAACTATGAGAATTGCAACAATTGCAATTACTCCCAATAAAATGTAAAGCATAATATCACTCCCTATAACCTAAACATTCTATCACATTTTTTCAGGTTTGTAAATATTTGTGTCTTTGTGTCACATTTATATTGTTTTTACTCTGTTTCTATGATAAAATATATGAAAAGAAATAGGGGGTGCCTTAATTTGAACAGCAAAAAACTTAAAATAATTAGAAAACAAAACGGACTCACTCAGCAACAGGTTGCCGATGCGTTGGGAATAACCCGTTCTGCCTATTGCAGCTACGAAACGGGCAGACGCTCGATTGATTTTGATGTTGTGGGAAAGTTGAGCAAGTTTTATCATATCAGATTTGGGCTCCTTGCAGAAGAAATCGGTTTGGAATATCTTTTTGACAATGATTTTGAACCGTCAAATACCGAAATACAATACTTGTCACAGCTTTCAAAAGAAGAGGCAGATTTAATAGTCAGTCTTAGAATTGCAAATGACTCTGCCAAGGCAGAAATTATAGATTTTGCAAAAGACAAAAGCGGAAGAAAATCTTTATAAGGAAGAATGATTATGGAATACAAAAACGAAATTATGACATCTTCTCTTGAAGATTATCTTGAAGCGGTTTTTGTTCTTTCAAGCACAATGGAAAATGTGCGAATAACAGATATTGCCGGGCATTTGGGCGTTTCAAAGCCCAGTGTAAACCGTGCTGTCAATACACTCACTCAGCACGGCTTTTTAGAGCACGAAGCTTACGGCAGCATTAAAATTACACCCATGGGTGAAAGCTATGCCGCAAATGTGCTTCACCGCCACAAGCTCATTAAACAATTTTTGATGAAAACCTTGGGCGTCGATGAAAAGAATGCAGAGAATGATGCCTGCAAAATGGAGCATGTTATGAGCCCCGTTACAATCGACAAGCTATATGAATATCTTGAAAGGCAGGGATAAGCCATGACAAAGATTGCAGTAATCGGCGGCGGCGCATCGGGTCTTGCCTGTGCAATTGAAATTATGCACACCGTAGGGCAAAAGTCAGATGTCGAAGTAACAATTCTTGAAAAACTGCCGAGAGTGGGCAAAAAAATTCTTGTTACAGGTAACGGCAGATGCAATCTGACAAATATGAATTCTGCTGTATCGGGCTATCGCGGTGATACGGCATTTTCAAGGTTTGCCTTGCAAGAATACACACCCCAAAAGAATATTGAATTTTTTAACGGACTCGGTCTTTACACAAGAACGGAAGACGAAGGCAGAGTATACCCTTTGTCAAATCAAGCCGCATCGGTTTTAGACGCACTCCGTTTTGAGTGTGACAGACTGGGCGTTAAAACAATTTGCGATTACAGAGCGGTTCACCTTAAAACAGTTGATACGGGAGTCACCACCAAAATTGTTATAAATAACCGTGACCGTTTTGATTATGTTGTTGTTGCCTGTGGCGGAAAAGCCGCAAAGATGCACGGTACGGACGGCGACGGATACGATATGCTTAAAATGTTCGGGCATACAATAATCTCTCCCGCACCCGCCCTTGTATCGCTCAACTGTGAAGACTTTACAAAGGCGCTTAAAGGCGTTCGTTCAATTTGCAAAACGGATTTAATAATCGACGGCAAAAAGGAATATGAAAACTACGGTGAAGTTCAGTTTACAGATTACGGACTTTCGGGAATACCCATTATGCAGCTTTCCCGTTTTGTATCGGTTTCACCGTCAAACAACATTGAAATCTCTCTTGATGTAACCCCTGATTTTACGAAAGAGCAGATTTTCGGTTATCTTATTTCCCGTCGCAATGTTGATACAGGACTTTGCGAAAACCTTTTAAGCGGAATAATGAACAAGCAGCTTTGCATAACCTTGTTAAAAGAATGTGGGGTTGCGGTTAATCAAAGAGTTAATAATCTTTCAGATGCAGAAATCGAAAGAATTGCAAAGATAGTTAAAGAGTGGAGAATTAAGGTTAAAAATTCAAGAAGCTTTGATTATGCTCAGGTCACGGCAGGCGGTGTTGACTGCAAAGAATTCAATGCAGAAACAATGGAGTCAAGATTTGTCAAAAATCTTTTTTGCTGCGGTGAAATTTTGAATATCGACGGAGACTGCGGCGGATATAACTTGCAGTGGGCATGGTCAAGCGGAAGACTCTGCGGTAAAACTATCGGCGAAAGGATAAACAATGCTCAGAATCAGTGAAATAAAACTTGGGTTGGACAGTGATTTTTCCGACATCGAAAATGCCGCTGCCAAAGCTCTTAAAATAGACAAAAACAGAATATTAAAAACAGAAATATATAAAAGAAGCATAGATTCGAGAAAAGACAGTGTGCATTTTGTTTATACTGCCGATGTAACCGTTGACGGTGACGAAGATAAAATTCTCGCAAAGCTTAACACATCAAGAGTCATAAAATGCGAAAAATATTCATATAAGCTTCCGCAGACTAACAGAAAAAGCACATTGCCGCCCATTATTGCAGGCTTTGGTCCTGCGGGTATGTTCGCGGGGCTTATACTGGCAAGAAGCGGGCATAACCCGATTATCGTTGAGCGTGGCCGTGATGTGGATTCCCGCACAAATGATGTGAATAATTTCTGGACTAACCGTATTTTAGATGAAAAATCAAATATCCAATACGGCGAAGGCGGTGCCGGCACATTCTCCGACGGAAAACTGACAACGGGCATTAAAGACAGCCGTTGCCGTTTTGTTTTTGAAGAATTTGTAAAGCACGGCGCTCCCGAAGATATTTTAGTGAATGCTAAGCCCCATATCGGTACTGATAAACTCAAAACAACAGTAAAAGCCATTCGTGAAGAGATAATTTCTTTAGGCGGCAAAGTGCTTTTTGAAACACAATTGACCGATATTATTGTAGCAAACGGCTTTATTCACGGAATAACCGTGACAGATAAATTCGGCAGAGTAACCGACATTGAAACAGACGCACTTATTCTCTCAATCGGCCATTCTGCAAGGGACACAATTGAAATGCTTCACAATAAGGGTATCAATATGATGCAGAAGCCCTTTTCAATAGGGGCGAGAATTGAGCACCCCCAAGAAATGATAAATTCGGTGCAGTTTGGCGAATTCAAAAATCATCCCAAGCTTCCTGCCGCCGATTATAAACTTGCCTGTCATCCGCCTCACGGCAGGGGGGCTTATACTTTCTGTATGTGTCCCGGCGGCACGGTTGTCTGTGCATCGTCAGAAAAAGGCGGAGTTGTGACAAACGGAATGAGTGAGTTTGCACGGGATAAAGAAAACGCAAACTCCGCAATTTTGGTGGGAGTTAATCCTGAAGATTTTCCGGGAGAAGATGTGCTTGCGGGTTTTCGTCTTCAAAGAGAAATTGAGCAGAAAGCATTTAGTCTCGGCGGCGGAGATTACACTGCCCCCGCAACATTGGTGGGCGATTTTCTTAAAGGACAGAAATCCACAAAAACAGGTGCGGTTAAACCGTCGTTCCCGACGGGTGTCACTATGAGCGACATCAGCGTCGTTTTGCCCGAAAAGGTAGTAAACACAATGCGGGACGCTCTGGTGCAAATGGATAAAAAGCTTAAAGGCTTTGCGATGGACGAAGCGGTGCTTACAGCCCCTGAAACCCGAAGCTCATCGCCCGTGCGAATTCTCCGTGACGAATTTTACCAAACTAATATTCGGGGACTCTACCCCTGCGGTGAAGGTGCGGGTTATGCAGGCGGAATTGTGTCTGCCGCCGTTGACGGTGTGAAATGCGCCGAAACGGTGCTTTCGGACGAAACATAAATTACAAAACTGTAATTTGACAAAGACTTGATTACTTTGCTATATTATATTCAGATAAAAAGGAGATGATATTGTGAACATTGATAATCTTTGTATGAGTTGTATGAACGAGCTCTACGGTGAGAAGCAATGTCCTAAATGCGGATATTATGTTGATTCCCCGCAAATTTCACCTTATCTTCCGTTAAAAACAGCGCTTGGAAATAAATATATTGTCGGAAAAGTGCTTTCATCTAACTGTGAAGGCGTTACTTATATGGCTTATGATACCGAGCGTAAAAGCCCTGTCACAATACGTGAATATTTGCCTGAAAAATTTGTTGACAGAAATATAAATTCAACAGAAGTTATTATTAAAAACGAGTGGAAAGATTATTACTATGAATATCTTCGCAAATTTCTTGATTTGTGGCGCAGTCTTGCTCGAGTACGGGGTCTTTCGGCACTTGTTCCCGTAATTGACATTGTTGAAGAGAACAATACAGCTTACGCTATCAGTGAATATGTCGAGTGTATTTCTCTTCGGGAGTTTTTGCTTAAAAGTCAGACGGGTTATCTGAATTGGGAAAAAGCAAAGGTTATTTTTATGCCCGTGCTTTCAACATTGTCAACGCTTCATAAAGCAGGAATTTATCATTACGGCATTAACCCCGATAACCTAATGATTGGCCGTGACGGCAAGCTTCGGCTTAGCGGTTTTTCAATAAACGAAGCAAGGCTTGAAGGCAGTGAGCTTTCTCCCGAACAGTTTGAAGGCTACACTCCGCTTGAACAATACTCATATAACGGTAATCAGGGTGCTTGGTCGGATGTTTACGGTTTCAGTGCGGTGCTTTACAGAGCATTGGTAGGCACTGTTCCGCAAGATGCTGTATCTCGCGGAATGAATGACCAATTGATTATTCCCGCAAGATATGCAGAGATTATTCCCGTTTATGTTATAAATGCTCTGATGAACGGTTTGCAGGTAAATGTTGAAGACAGAACACAAGATATTGAAGCACTTCGTGAAGAACTTTCGGCAACACCGGGAAATGTGGTTTCATCTTTTTCAGGAGCAAGCGTACCGAAAAGAGAAGAAAAACCGCAAGCGGTTCAACCCGTTCAAAACGATGAAAAAAGCACAATAGCCAGAACAGTTTTAATAGTTTTTCTGATTATTGTCGGTGTAGGACTTATTTTCTTTGGTTCATATTTAGGGTATGAACATTTTCTAAAAGAAAAAGAAGAACCTACTACTGATGAAATTGTGCAAGAAACTATTGAAGTACCCGATTTTGTGAACAATTCTTATGATATGGTGGCGCAAAATCCCGTGCAAAATACAAGATTTAAAATCATTCAAGTTTTAGAATACAGCAATGATATTGAAAAAGGATACATTATTTCACAAAGCGTTGAAGCGGGTACTGTGGTTCCCGTAGGAACGGAAATTACTTTTGTTGTCAGCAAGGGGCCTGAATATGTTAAAATTCCGTCTGTCATAAACACAAATGTTGACTATGCAAAAGAAATACTTGAAGAAGCAGGCTTTGCGGTTAATATTATTATAAAAGATAATAACGGCGACTATACAGAAGGTATTGTATCTGAAATTACACCTGCCGAAGGCACAAGCAAGGTTAAAGGAACAGAAGTGTTCATTCAGGTGTGGGGGGCACCGCCCAGCACAGAGACCGAAACGGAATCGACAACAGAGAGAAATCCTTTTTATAACGGATTTTTCTAAACAAAATAATGGGTTGTATAAGCAAAAGCTTTACAACCCATTTCTTTATGGTATTTATGATATTGCAACACAATCGTTTGCGTTAACCGTAATACCGTTTATGGTAACAGCGGTATCGGTATAATTTACATAAACCTTGATACTGTTGTTATATTCGGTGCAATAAACGCCTTCTTGCACCTTACCGTGAGCAGTCATTCTTGCATCCCGAACGGAGGCCAACGCAGAATTTGCTTTTGTATAAAGTGCAACAATATCATTTATATTGCTGTCATAATAGTATTTTTGGTCGAGAGTGTCATCATACGGTGAGCAGTACCAAGAAACACTCGGCAGACAACCGTATTCAACAGATTTTAAAAATGCTTTTGTAATATCGTCTGTACCGTTCATTGCCTCTGCACTGTATTCACAAATTCCGTGAAGCATCATTTGAACAAACGGAATTCCCACATAAGCGCCGCTTTCATTTGCTTTTGCAGGCGACATCGGAATATTTGAAACAATGTCCGCTGATTTTAAAGCATAGAAATTACCTGTGTCAATCATAAGCTTTTTCTGTGTTGCAAGAACGGGTAATTGAGCAAAGAGCTCTTTGTTTGAAACTGTTCTTGAATAGAAATCAGATGAATAATCGGAATACAGATATGAGCCGATATCGTTAAGTGAATATCCGTCAAAACTTACTGAGAAAGATGCGTTTAGAATATTTTCTATTCTGTTTTCAAGCTTCTTCATTTTCAAGAAACCTTGAGCAGAAAAAGCATTCGGAAAATCAGCAGCTTTATTCTTGCTTTGTTTTATGTTACTGCCGTTCAGATTTTCAGCACTCTGCGAGCCTTCATAATCGAAGGTAAGAATATCTGTGTCAAGGAAAAGTGAGAACTTTTGACTGTTGAGATAACTGTAAAGCTCCTGAAATTCTTTATTTTTGCCGAGCTTTTTAGAAAAATCGCCGAAAGTATTGTTTGAGCCGTTGTTAGCTTCAATATAAAGACCGTTATACCGCAAGAAAGCGTTGTTGACTCCTTTTGCTTTGAGAAGAGTCATAAGGTCCTTTGCCTGTGCAAAATTTGACAAAACAGTATATTTATTATTCGGTTTTATATATCCGCCCTGCAAAGAAAGAACAAGCGGAAGATTTGTTGATTCAATATCAACCTTCTTTGTTGAGAGAACGGAATTTCTTATAAGATTTTCACGGCAGGCAGTGGCCATGCCGGAATAGGTTGCAGACTTGCCCGAAAGAAATCGGTAACAGAGAGTAATCTCATTTTTATAAGTATATCCGTAAACTTTCTTTACAGAATTGTTGTTTTGTTTTGTATAAATATCGGTTGTTTTAAATGTGGCGCTCACATTGTTGAGAGAGTTATCGTTGTTTCGGTTTGCATTGATTTCTGCTATTGAGTCGCCTTGTTCAATAATGCAAAGAAAGGCACTGTTTCCATGCTTCATACCGAAGGTACCTACAAGACAATTTGAATTTTGAGTATTGTCACTTGCTGCAAGGTCATCACCGTAAACCGAAAGGCTTATGGGTTCAAAGCTTTCGTCGGCTACGCCCGTCATGATAAGCGCACCGCTTCCGTCGGGCACAAAAATGTAATCATCTGCACCGCTTTGCTCAAAAGCACCGAAATCACCTAATATTTTGATTTTTTCAAGATAAACTCCTTTGGGAAGTGACAGGGTATTCATACTGACATTGACAAAGAATGAACCGTCACGAAGAGTATACATAATGGTTAAATCCGCCCTGATTTCTTTATCTTTAAGATTTTTTATATCTTCTTTGCCTGTTTCTGTGTCAAGTGAAATTGCATATTTAACCGAAACGCTGTTTTCACCTACGGTATAACTTGCATTACCGAATGCTACCGAATTATCCTGCGAATTGAGAACATAAGTGTTTTTGTCACCGTTTGAAAGAGTAATTTCAACGGCGGAGCTGTTAAGATTTTTTGAGATGTCAGGTTGGGGGAGTGTGGTCCATAAATTGCCCGAGTTTGTGTCTTTAATTGCAACGGTCATTGTTGTTTTGTCAATGAGCATTTCAATAAGACCTGACTTGCAAACTGATTCATAATTTGCAACATCGGCTTTATGAACAGAGTCGCCTTTGTTTTCCGCCACTTGAATATTGGCATCTTTAAACACCGTACTTTTTGTTGAAACACTGTTTCCGCAAGATGAAAAAAGTAAAGTTACAAGACAGATAAGGGATATTATTTTTATAAAATAAGTATAACGAGATTTTCTCATATAAATACTCCTGAATATGTTTTTGCATATTCTACCATATTTTTTCAAAAATATCAAATATTATCCCGTAAGCCGTTTTCTCATATCAGAAAGAATGACTTTTTCTCTTCGTGAAACCTGAACCTGTGATATTCCGAGAATGCTTGCCGTCCTGCTTTGAGTAAGCCCGTCGAAATATCGCAGACGAATCAGCTTTCGGTCATTTTCGGGCAAGCAGTTGATGACCTGTTCAAGAGAAAGACGGTCGTCTATGGGCGAATATTCATCTTCTGCGGGAATGTCAATCTGCTTTTCGCTGTCATCATCGGATGTGAGCGAAACAACGGGCTGAGCAACACAAATAAGCTGAGCGGCTTCAGTAACGGATATTCCCATTTTTGCTGCAATTTCCGAGATGGCAGGCTCAACGCCTAATTGCTTTTCAAGGCTTTCTTTGACTGCTTGCAGCTCTCTTGCTTTTTCTTTAAGACTGCGGCTGATTTTAACCGCACCGCCGTCACGGAACAGTCTTCTGATTTCGCCTAAAATTGACGGTACAGCATAGGTGGAAAAAGCGAACCCTAAACTCTCATCAAATCCGTCAGCGGCTTTGATAAGTCCCACACAGCCCGAAGAATAAAGGTCTTCATAATCAATGCCTTTGCCGATAAAACGAGAAGCGCAGCTGCCCACAAGCCCCAAATTATTAAGTATAAGCTCGTCCCTTGTCATTTTGTGCGACCGCAGATTTTCTTGCATAGAGTTACGGTTGTGCCCACACCCGGTTTTGAACGGACAGAAACCTTGTCTGTAAAGCTTTCCATAACCGAAAAGCCAAGCCCTGCACGGTCACCGCCGAGAGTGGTGAAAAGCGGCTCTCTCGCTTTTTTTATATCACTTATACCGCAACCGCGGTCACGGATTGTAACAACAACCTTGTTGTCATCGTGAATTTTCACACCTATGTAAATCTTTCCCACGGAGCTTCTGTATCCGTGAACAATACAGTTTGTGACCGCCTCGCTGACCGCAGTTTTAATATCGTTAATTTCTTCAACGGTCGGGTCAAGCTGTGCGGTAAATGCGGCAACGGTAGCCCTGCTGAAGCTTTCGTTGACGGAACGGCTGTCAAGAATCATACGAAATTCGTTGATAATCATTTTTTGTTACTTCCTTTCTTTATGTTTGCAATTCGGTCAAGACCTGCCAGTCGCATAACCTTATAAGAATTGTTTGAAAGCCCCGTTACTTCAAGCTCGCCGCCGAATTCATTGAGAAGCTTGTATCTTCCCATAACAAGACCTATTCCCGAGCTGTCCATAAAGGTTACATCAGAAAAATCAAGAACAACCGTTTTCGGACGGCAATTTTCTATTCTGTCATCAATGTCAAGACGAATGGGCAGTGTTGTGTGATGGTCGATTTCACCGCACAATCGGCAAGATAAAACCTCGTTTTCAAATTCGATTTTTACACTCATATTTTGTCACTCCTTTTTTGCTATTGTATAACTTGTTCGACGAGAAATTTGTCATAAACAGTAACAGATAAAAAGAATTGAAAAACTATTGACATTTGACAAAAGTTTTGTTATCATAATCAAGCCGCATATTAGGGGGTAGTATGTTTAAACATACTGAAAGTGAGTTTTCCACCCTCGATAGCGAGTCTATATTTAAGGTAGGTTAGAAAAATGTACGCAATCATCGTAACAGGCGGCAAGCAATACAAAGTTACAAACGGCGATGTTGTATTCGTTGAAAAGCTTGACGCTGAAGCAGATGCAGAGATTACTTTTGACAAGGTTCTCGCAGTTGGTTCAGAAGACGGACTCAAAGCAGGCACTCCTTATGTTGAAGGTGCAACAGTTGCTGCAAAGGTTCTCAAAAACGGTAAAGGTAAGAAAATCACAGTATTTACTTACAAGCCCAAGAAGAACGAAAAGCGTAAAAAAGGCCATCGTCAACCGTATACAAAGGTTGAGATTACCGAAATTCGCGCATAATGACAACCGCAAAATTTCTGTTTTCCGACGATACTGTAATTTCGTTTGAGTTGAGCGGTCACAGTGACGCAGGCGAAGAGGGCACGGACATTGTGTGCAGTGCAATTTCTTCGGCAGTCTATATGGCGGCAAACACAATAATCGAAGTTCTGAAATTAAATCCGAAAACAGTAGTCCGTGACGGGTATTTAAAGGTCAAAATGACTTGTGAAGATGCCCGCAAATCGAAAGTGATTACTGATGGGCTTTACTTGCATTTATGTGAGTTGCAAAATCAGTATCCCGACAACTTGAAACTTGAAAGAGGTGTTTTTGATGCTTAAAATCAACATTCAGTTATTTGCTCATAAAAAAGGTATGGGTTCTACAAAGAACGGCCGTGACTCAGAGTCAAAGCGTCTCGGCGTTAAGCGTGCCGATGGTCAATTCGTTCTTGCAGGCAATATCCTTGTTAAACAGCGCGGTACTCATATCCACCCGGGCAACAATGTAGGCCGCGGTTCTGACGACTCTCTCTTCGCACTTATCGACGGTAAAGTTAAGTTTGAAAGAATGGGCAAAGACAGAAAAAAGGTTAGCGTTTATCCGGTAGAACAGTAATTCTAACTAAACACGAACTCCCACCTGATTTGGTGGGAGTATTTTTTTACTTGATTTCAGTATTCGGGTAGTAATGCGCAAGTATTTCTTTATAATTCAGCCCTTGCTGTGCCATATAATCAGCGCCGTATTGACTCATTCCCACACCGTGGCCGTAGCCTTTTACCTTGAAGATAAAGCTGTCTTCTTTAAATTCACATTCAAAGGTACTGCTTTTAAGTGAAAAGTATTTTCTGATGTCCGTGCCCTTAAATGTTTTGTCGCCAATAGTAATCTCTGAAACCATTCCCGTATCCGTCCGTTTTGTTTCACCAATCCACTGAGCCGGGTTTTCGCCCAAGGATGCACCTTGTTCTGTAATTATGCTCTTGAAATCATCGCAGGAAAATGCGGTTTCTGTTTGATATGCGGGGGAGAGCTTGTCACCGTCGCTGGGCACAGAGATTAAATACGGATAATCCCCGCCCCACACATCGGCAGCGTTTTCGGTACGGCCGTTACTGATTGAGTGGAATGCGGCTGTAATGGGCTGATTGTTGTATTGAATTGTGAGATTTTTCACTTCTTCAATACACTTTTTTATTTTTGTCACATTCTCATCATATTTTTCGCCCCACTTTTCTTTTTGCTCGTCCGCTGTGAGATAGCCCTGATGAGTGGCGCTGCTGTCTGAAATATCCGCATCGCCTAAACTGTCGGATTTGTTAAGCTTTGAGCGCTCTAAAAGAGTGTGAGCGGCAACAATTTGGGCTTTAATTGCCTCTTCGTGATATGATGCGCTCATTTCACAAGCCACAACTCCTAAAAGATAATCTTCAAGACTTGTTTCGGTAATATTTTTGCTGTCAGCATTCATAACCTTAACGGTGGATGCGGTTTGAATTGAGTCGTTTTCTTCTTCTGTACTTTCGCTCGCTTCAAATCCTAATTCGCTTCCTAAAACATCCCGTGCCTTTTCAACCGATGCCAAAGGGCAAAGAATCATAGCAAGCAACAGAAAAAAGCAAATTGCAGAATAACTTTTCATAGTTTTATCGCTCCCTTTTTGTTGACTTTATTCCTTAAATGTTATAAAATATATGATGTATAATTATATTACTATGGATACATATCGAAATTTTCTACAAGGAGGTAAATAAAGTGTCAGAATATATTTCAAGTATCTCCAATGATGCTCTTTCAACATTATGCGAAGAGTTTCGTAAAAATAACCAAATCAATCCTGATTATTATAACCGCTTCGAAGTTAAAAGAGGACTTCGAAATTATGACGGAACAGGTGTCCTTGCAGGTCTTACAAGAGTATGTGCGGTTGAAGGCTATTATATAGATGACGGTGAAAAGGTTCCGAAGAACGGCAGACTTATTTATCGCGGAATAAATATGACGGATATCGTTGAAAACTGTGAAAAGGAAAACCGTTTCGGTTATGAAGAAGTTGTTTGGCTTCTTCTTTTCGGTGCGCTCCCGACCAAAGAACAACTATCTTGGTTCAGAGATTTGTTGGCAGAGTGCCGTGAGCTGCCTGAAGATTTTATTGAAGATATGATTATGAAGGCGCCGTCCCCCGATGTTATGAATAAGGCGGCCCGCAGTGTGCTGGCACTTTATTCTTATGACCCTAATCCCGATGATACATCACCCGAAAATGTTCTTCGTCAGTGCATTCAGTTGATTGCTCAAATGCCGGTTATTATGACTGCGGCTTATCAGGTCAAGCGCCGCGTGTATGATAAGAAGAGTATGTATTTCCACCAAAATAAAGTTGAATTGAGTACTGCCGAAAGCATTCTCCGTTCAATTAGGGCAGATAAATACTTCACGGATGAAGAAGCAAAACTTCTTGATATTTGTATGATTATCCACGCAGAGCACGGCGGCGGTAATAACTCAACATTTACAACCCGTTGTGTTACTTCAAGCGGAACAGACACCTATTCGGCAATTGCGGCAGGTATCGGTTCACTTAAAGGTCCCCGTCACGGCGGCGCAAATATTAAAGTTCATTCAATGGTAGAAGATATGAAATCAAATATTCCCGACATTACAAATGAAGGTCAGGTTGCGGATTATTTGATAAAAATTATGAATAAAGAAGCAAATGACCGTTCGGGACTTGTTTACGGTATGGGGCACGCTGTTTATACACTCTCTGACCCCCGTGCTGTTATTCTTCGCCGCTACGCCGAAAAATTCTCAAAAATCCACGGCAGAGAAGACGAGTTCAAGCTTCTAAATCTTGTTGAAAAACTTACGCCCGAGCTTTTTGCAAGTCGTGGCAATAAAAAGAAAATTTGTGCAAATGTTGACCTTTATTCAGGCCTTGTTTACGATATGTTGGGAATACCGCAAGATCTTTTCACCCCGTTGTTTATGACGGCGAGAATGGCGGGCTGGTCGGCGCACAGAATTGAAGAGCTGACAACCGGCGGCAGAATTATTCGTCCCGCTTATAAGAATGTTACAATTCCGCGCGACTATGTACCGATGAGTGCAAGAGTGCACAGAACAGAAGGAATTCAAAAAGAGTATATTCCGATAGAGGAAAGGTAAGGCGTCTTATGAAAATAACAGGTAAATTTGAAAAAATAAATCCTTTATATTCTCTTTATATCGTTTTTGGACTTATGGCAGTCGCCGTGGTTTTCAGAATGTATCAGCTTCTCAATATAATTGAAAGTGATACGGGCTTTTACAGATTTCACGATTGGTCAATTGTCCTGATGTATGTTTTGAGTGCTCTTGCAATTGTTGTACCCTATGTGTTGACAACGCTTGCAAAAAATATTCCGGCATCAAAGTCGCCGTTTAGAAAAAATATGCTTATGGCAGTGAGCTCAATTGTTTTTGCAGTGGGAATTGTGCTTGATGTTGTGTCGTCACTTTCAACATTCCTTCTCAATGCAAAGGGCTTTACTGCGGCAGGACTTTCAATTATGGGAACAATGGAGCAAGGTCAGATACCGCTTTTAATCGGTACGGTTTTCGGTATTTTTGCGGCAATATATATGCTTATTTTCGGCATTTCATACATTGACGGCAGAACAACCTATTCGCAGTATAAATTTATGGCAATTACACCGCTTTTCTGGGCTATGAGCAGAATAGTGGTGAGATTTGTGAGAAAAATAGCTTATGTAAATGTTTCTGACTTAATGTTGGAGCTCTTTATGCTTATATTTATGATGATTTTCCTTTTGAGTTTTGCGAGAATTTCATCGGGACTTGCAAATAACAAAGCAATGAGAACTGTTTTTGCCTCGGGCTTTGTGGCAATTTTCTTCTGCACGGTTACAAATCTGCCGAGACTTTTAATGGTGATTACCGCAAACGGTAAAGCGCTGCCCGATGAATATCCTTTCAGCCTTTGTGATTTAGCCTTTGCACTTTTTGCTTTTGCATATATTGTAAATGCTATGAAATGCGCAAAAGAAAATGATTCATGGGAGCTTCTCGGTGAAGAAAAGACAAATGAGTCCGACATTATGGAAACAGACGATAATTTCCTTTCGGAGTAATTTTCTATGCAATTGTTTCTAAATAATGTATTGACATCTTTTACACAAGTTGTCATTCTCTTTTTAATTGCAGCGGTGGGCTTTGTGTGCCATAAATTCGGCGTTTATACCGAAAAAGCGTCACGGATGACTACTGATTTGTTGTTCTATATTGTAGCTCCTGCAATTATTATCCGTTCTTTTGTGGGAATGGAATATAACAGAGACGCCATAAAAGGTTTGCTTTTGGCTTTATTAGGCGGATTTTTCTTTCACGGCTTAGGCGTGATTTTTGCAAAAATTTTCTTCAATAAAGGCGACAAAAATACAGCGTGTATTTTTAAATATGCGTCATGCTACGGTAATGTGGGCTATATGGCGTTACCGTTGGCGCAGGCGGTTTTAGGTGACGAAGGTGTCTTCTATTGCTCGGTAATTTTAGTGCCTTTTAATATTCTCTCATTTACTCACGGTGTGGGTGTAATGCAGAAAAGTGATGAAAAAAGCAGCTTTAATTTAAAGAAGCTTTTAATAAATCCGGGTGTAATCGGTGTTTGCTTGGGGCTTCCTCTTTTTCTTTTGCAGATTGACTTGCCCGGTGTGATATATGCACCGGTGTCATATATTGCCGACCTTAACACCCCCCTTGCAATGATTATGTTCGGCACATATTTAGCGTCGGCGGATTGGAAAACACTTTTTTCGGATAAACGCATTTTCGGTGCGGCTGCGGCAAAGGTTGTTTTAATGCCGCTTATTACAATCGGTGCGTTAAAACTTTTCGGATTCGGCGGCACATTGCTTGTGGCTTGTGTACTCAGCGCATCTGCGCCGACTGCAAGTAATACGGTTATGTTTGCGGCAAAATTTCAAAGGGATACAGCCCTTGCTTCAAAGGTGACATCTTTTGTCAGCGTGCTTTCAATTATAACAATGCCTGTAATGATTGCCGTTGCGCAGTTATTGCAGTAATATAAAGGAGTGATTGGTTTGAAACTTATAATTGCCATTATTAACAGTGAAGATGCAAATGCGGTTATGAATGCCGTTACAAAAGCGGGATATTCTGCTACAAGATTATCCACAACGGGCGGATTTTTGCGTGCGGGTAATGTGACTCTTCTGTTAGGTGTTGAGAAAAACAAGGTGGATGAAGTTATCAACATCATTGGTGAATATAGCAAACAGAGAAAACAAATCACCCCTGTAAATACTACATATATCGGCGAATCAATGCTTTCTTCAATGCCCGTTGAAGTGACCGTTGGCGGAGCCACAATTTTTGTTCTTGATGTGGAGCAGTTTTATAAGATATGACAGATTTTGAAGTTAAAAAAATGAATATGCTTTATGATACGGTTGCACAGTCAATAAGTCGGGGTAATTTTCCCCACGGTGTGTTGGTGGAATGTGAGAACGAGCAAGACGGTGTGGGCTTTGCCCGTTATATTGCGAATTGCCTTGTTTGTGTGGGTGAGAATAAGCCTTGCCACAGTTGTTCGGCTTGTCTTAAAGCCGAAAAAGACGGTCATCCCGATATTTTTGAAACTGACGGAATCGTAAAAAGTAAAAGCAAGGTTTTTTCGGTTGACGCCGTAAGAGAAATAAGAAGTAATGCATTTATTGTTCCCAACGAGAGCGATAAGAAGATATATATTCTTAAAAACGGACAAAATATGAATGAGCAGGCGCAGAATGCACTTCTCAAAATTCTTGAAGAGCCACCCACTTATGTTTATTTTATTATCGTGACTGCTTCGAGAAGTACAATGCTTGAAACGGTTTTATCCCGTGTTCAAACATATTCAATTTTAAGTGATGAAATTAAAATCAGCGAAAAAGAAGAGAATGCGGTGAAGTCTTTCGTTGAAGCATTGCTCTCGGTGGATGAATTAAAGCTTATGGAAGCAACTGCTGTTTATCAAAAAAACAATCAGTTTGCAAAATCAGTGCTTGTGATTCTTTCAGAGGTTTTTCGTGATACACTTGTAAAAAAAAGCGGATATCAAAGAGAAATGCGCTTTACAGAACAGGTGAATGCACTCGCTATGGCACTCACATCAAAGCATTTGTTACAGCTTGTGAATGTCTGTGACGGTTTAATAGACGCCATTGACAGAAACTGCAATAACAATCTGCTTCTTGTGAGAATGTGTTATGAATTTAAACAGGCTATCGGAAGATAGAGTTAATATAGGAGATAATTTATGATAGAAACTGTTGGAATAAGATTTAAAGACGGCGGAAAAATCTATGATTTTGACGCCGACGGAAAAAATTTCAGTAAAGGTGATTATGCGGTTGTCGAAACAGTTCGCGGTATGGAATGTGGGCTTGTGGCTAAGGCTAATCATAAAATTAACGAAGACGATATTTCAAAACCGCTTAAAAAGGTTATTCGTGCCGCAACCGCAGAAGATGTGAAAACTCTTGCCGAAAATAAAGAGAAAGAAAAAGAAGCATTCAAAATCTGTGAAAAGAAAATCGAAGCGCACGGACTTGATATGAACCTTGTCGATGTGGAATATACATTTGACCGCAGTAAATTGCTCTTTTATTTTACTGCCGACGGCAGAGTGGATTTCCGTGAACTCGTAAAAGATTTGGCATCGGCATTCAGAACAAGAATTGAGCTTCGTCAGATAGGCGTCAGAGATGAATCGAGAATGGTGGGCGGATTTGGAATTTGCGGCAGACCGTTTTGCTGTAATACATTTTTGAACGATTTTCAGCCTGTTTCAATCAAAATGGCAAAGGAACAAGGTCTTTCTCTCAACCCCACAAAAATCAGCGGAACTTGCGGCAGACTTATGTGCTGTCTTAAATATGAGCAAGACACTTATGAGCACCTTTTGAGAGTAACGCCAAAGGTGGGCGCAATAGTTGAAACCCGTGACGGAAAAGGCAAGGTTATCGAGAATAATCTTATTACGGGAATGTTAAAGGTGACACTCGACCGTCGTCCCGATGCCGCTCCCGCAATATATCATCGTCACGATGTTAAAATTTTGAAGGACGCTTATATCAAGGTGGAAAAAGAAGAGCTTGAAGCTCTTAAAGGAATAGAATAATTTAGTACTTGATTTTTGATATTTTTGTGTTACAATGTAAACATAAAGAATAGAGGGAGGTACATAACATGGCATACAAAATTAGCGAAGACTGCATCGCATGCGGCGCATGCGCAGCAGATTGCCCGGTAGAGGCTATTTCTGAGGGAGACGGCATCTATGTTATCGACGCTGATACATGCATCGATTGCGGTGCTTGTGCAGATAACTGCCCCGTTTCAGCTCCTCAGGCTGACTGATAATTAAAAAAGGAAAATCCCGCCGAAAATTCGGTGGGATTTTTTTGTTGACAAATAATTGAGTTTTTATCGGTAGGGCGGGGGCGCGGGTGTCCACCGCCTTACAATATGCTCCGTATAAAATTGAGCCGTAATTCCGCCCTACATAATTTATTTTTAGTCAACTTGAACAACAAAGCAACGAAGGCTTTGTAAAATATTGCAATTTAATATTTTTACAAAATATGGTATAATGAATTATCTTTTTAAAACACAAAAGGAGATGCAATGAATGAAAAAAACATTATCAATCTTTTTAGCGGTTTTAATGGTAATAACTGCTCTCCCCTTGACTGCAATCACATCGTTTGCGGCAACAAGCGGAGATTTTGAGTATGAAGTAATTTCCGAAGAAGACAAAACCTGTGAAATTACCGACTACACAGGAACTGCAACTAACCTTGTAATTCCATCAACGCTTGATGGATACAGTGTAACATCAATTGGTGATTATGCATTTGATGGTTGCACATCACTTGAAAGCATAACAATCCCCGACAGTGTAACATCAATTGGTGAGGGGGCATTTTGGGATTGCACATCACTTACAAGCATAACAATCCCCGACAGTGTAACATCAATTGATGGCAGTGTATTTTCCGGAACTGCATACGATAACGATGAAACTAATTGGGAAAATGATGTTTTATATATCGGTAATCATTTAATTAAAGCAAAAGAAACAATCAGCGGTGATTATGTAGTTAAAGACGGAACAAAAACGATTGCAAATTATACATTTTTCGGTTGCACATCACTTGCAAGTGTAACAATCCCCGACAGTGTAACATCAATTGGTGATTATGCATTTTCTTATTGCGAATCACTTACAAGCATAACAATCCCCGACAGTGTAACATCAATTGGTGATTATGCGTTTGAATATTGCACATCACTTGAAAGCATAACAATCTCGGACAGCGTAACATCAATTGGCAATTTGGCATTTTCTAATTGCACATCACTTGCAAGCATAACAATCCCGGACAGTGTAACATCAATTGGTGATAGTGCATTTTATAGATGCACATCACTTGCAAGCATAACAATCCCGGACAGTGTAACATCAATTGGTGAAAGTGCATTTGAATATTGCACATCACTTGCAAGCATAAATGTATCAACTGGTAATACAGTATATTCATCAGTTGACGGAGTTTTGTTTAATAAGGATAAAACTGAACTTATACAATATCCTATAGGTAATGCAAGAACAACATATACAATCCCTGACAGTGTAACATCAATTGGTAGGGGTGCATTTGATGATTGCACATCACTTGAAAGCATAACAATCCCGGACAGTGTAACATCAATTGGTGGTGCATTTTGGGGTTGCACATCACTTAAAAGCATAACAATCCCGGACAGTGTAACATCAATTGGTGATGAGGCTTTTGCTTATTGCAGATCACTTGCAAGCATAACAATCCCCGACAGCGTAACATCAATTGGTGATTATGCATTTGAATATTGCACATCACTTGCAAGCATAACAATCCCCGACAGCGTAACATCAATTGGTGATTATGCATTTGAATATTGCACATCACTTGCAAGCATAACAATCCCGGACAGTGTAACATCAATTGGGTATTGTGCATTTGAAGATTGCACATCACTTGCAAGCATAACAATCGGCAACGGTGTAACATACATTGGTGGTTCAGCATTTGAAGGTTGCATATCACTTGCAAGCATAACAATCGGCAACAGTGTAACATCAATTGGTAGTGATGCATTTGATAATTGCACATCACTTGAAAGCATAAATGTATCAACTGGTAATACAGTATATTCATCAGTTGACGGAGTTTTGTTTAATAAGGATAAAACTGAACTTATACAATATCCTATAGGTAATGCAAGAACAACATATACAATCCCTGACAGTGTAACATCAATTGGTTATGAAGCATTTTATAATTGCACATCACTTGCAAGCATAACAATCCCTGACAGTGTAACATCAATTGGTGGTAGTGCATTTCATAGTTGCACATCACTTGCAAGCGTAACAATCCCTGACAGTGTAACAGAAATTGGTTGGTGGGCATTTTTCAGAACTGCATACTATAACGATGCAACTAATTGGGAAAAAGATGTTTTATATATCGGTAATCATTTAATAGAAGCAGAAGACACAATCAGCGGTGATTATGCAGTTAAAGACGGAACAAAAACGATTGCAAATTATACATTTTTCGGTTGCACATCACTTGCAAGTGTAACAATCCCCGACAGTGTAACATCAATTGGTGAGGAAGCATTTTATAATTGCACATCACTTGCAAGCATAACAATCGGCAACAGTGTAACATCAATTGGTTATGGAGCATTTTATAATTGCACATCACTTGCAAGCGTAACAATCCCCGACAGTGTAACATCAATTGGTAGTCGTGCATTTGAAGATTGCACATCACTTGCAAGCGTAACAATCGGTAACAGTGTAACATCAATTGGTTATGAAGCATTTTATAATTGCACATCACTTGCAAGCGTAACAATCCCCGACAGTGTAACATCAATTGGCGAGAGTGCATTTTATAATTGCACATCACTTGCAAGCGTAGTAATAGGCAATGGTGTAATAATAGGCAATGGTGTAACATCAATTGGTGAGAGTGCATTTTATGGTTGCACATCACTTGCAAGCGTAGTAATAGGCAATGGTGTAACATCAATTGGTGAGAGTGCATTTTATGGTTGCACATCACTTGCAAGCATAACAATCGGCAACAGTGTAACATCAATTGATTTGAATGCATTTTATAATACTGCATACTATAACGATGCAACTAATTGGGAAAATGATGTTTTATATATTGGCAAATATTTAATTGAAGCAAAAGGCACAATCAGCGGTGACTATACAGTTAAAGATGGAACAAGAACAATTGCAGACCGTGCATTTTCTTGGTGTACATCACTTACAAGCATAACAATCCCTGACAGTGTAACATCAATTGGCAGTTATGCATTTTCTTGGTGTATGTCGCTTACAAGCGTAACAATCGGCAACAGTGTAACATCAATTGGCAGTTATGCATTTGTTTGGTGCGCATCACTTGCAAGCATAACAATCCCGAACAGTGTAACATCAATTGGTTATCGGGCATTTATAAATTGCATGTCACTTGCAAGCATAAATGTATCAACTGGTAATACAGTATATTCATCAGTTGACGGAGTTTTGTTTAATAAGGATAAAACTGAACTTATACAATATCCTATAGGTAATGCAAGAACAACATATACAA
The DNA here is from genome assembly GCA_945787805.1 of uncultured Clostridia bacterium. GTDB lineage: Bacteria > Bacillota > Clostridia > Oscillospirales > Acutalibacteraceae > Fimenecus. The sequence continues at coordinate 106,228 of CALZID010000005.1, forward strand.
TCCCTGACAGTGTAACATCAATTGGTGATAGTGCATTTACGAGTTGCACATCACTTGCAAGCATAACAATCCCGGACAGTGTAACATCAATTGGTACTAATGCATTTTGGAATTGCACATCACTTACAAGCATAAATGTATCAACTGGTAATACAGTATATTCATCAGTTGACGGAGTTTTGTTTAATAAGGATAAAACTGAACTTATACAATATCCTGCTAGTAATGCACGAACAACATATACAATCCCCGACAGTGTAACATCAATTGGTGATTCTGCATTTGAAGATTGCACATCACTTGCAAGCATAACAATTCCAAACAGTGTAACATCAATTGGTGGTGGTGCATTTTCTAATTGCACATCACTTGCAAGCATAACAATCCCGAACAGTGTAACATCAATTGGGTATTATGCATTTGAAGATTGCATATCAATTGAGAATATAACAATCCCGGACAGTGTAACATCAATTGGTTATATGGCATTTGGAAATTGCACATCACTTTCAGATGTATATTACACAGGCACAGAAGCACAGTGGAACGCAATATTAATCGATGAAGGCAATGAACACTTAACTTCTGCAACAATTCACTGTAATTATCAAGGCTCCGATTACAGCGGTTGGATACAAGAAAACGGCAAGTGGGCTTATTATGAAAACGGTAAAATTGTCAAGAATAAGTGGGTTAAAGACTCAAAAGGCTGGTGCTACCTTGGTGCTGACGGATATATGGCAACTAACAAATGGATTAGAGATTCTGTGGGTTGGTGTTATGTAGGCGCAGACGGATATTGTGTAACAAACAAATGGGTTAAAGACTCACACGGCTGGTGCTATCTTGATTCAAACGGCAGAATGGTAATAAACAACTGGGTTAACGACAATGGCAAATGGTACTTCTTAGACGCTAACGGCTATATGGTATCAAATTGTTGGAAGAAAGACAGCAACGGTTGGTGTTACTTAGGTTCAAGCGGGGCAATGCTCACAAATGCTTGGGTAAAAGACAGTGTCGGTTGGTGTTATGTAGGCGCAGACGGTTACTGCGTAACAAACAAATGGGTAAAAGATTCACACGGTTGGTGCTATCTTGATTCAAACGGCAGAATGGCAACAAACAAATGGATTAGAGATTCAGTGGGTTGGTGCTATGTAGGTTCTGACGGCTACTGCGTAACAAATCAATGGAAAGCCGATTCAAAAGGTTGGTGCTATCTTGACGCCAACGGCAGAATGATGACAAACTCTTGGTTACAATGGAACGGCAACTGGTATTACCTTGATGAAAACGGATATATGGTAACAGGCACAAAAGTCATCAACGGAAAAACATACAAATTCAACTCCAACGGCGTTTGTATTGGATAAATAAAACAAAACGGGTGGTAGGATTTATCCTATCACCCATTTTTAATGAATAAGAATATTTGCGTTATTATTGTAGGGGACGACGACTCGGCGTCCCGCCCGTTGTTTGCGAACTTATTTCGGGCTGCCGTGGTCGTCAGCCCCTACATTCTCTCCCTCCGTCACGGCAGAGCCGTGCCACCTCCCTCGTCAGAGGGAGGAAAAGTGTAGGGGACGATGCCCACATCGTCCCGCAAAAATAACAACAAAATCGCATGGCATTGTCCGTTCTCGCCCTACATTAAATTATTTAATTGATTCATTCAAAAGCTTTAAAATATCTTCCCTTGAGAAGTTATATTTTTTATTACAGAAATGACAAACAACTTCTGTGTTTTCGTCTTCCGCCATCTCACGAAGTCCGTCTGCCCCTGCGCTAATAAGTGCCGCAGTAACTCTTTCTTCACTGCAATCGCATTTATATTCGATTTCTTGTCTGTCAAGGAATTGCATATTGAATTCGGGCAAAACCGCTTCGCAAATCTTTTCGGGAGTAAGTCCTTCTGCAAGCATTGTTGTAACAGGCTTTATATTTTCGAGCCCTTTTTCAACAAGCGTAATTGTATGTTCATCTGCGGTAGGCAATAACTGAATTAAAAATCCGCCGGCTAAAAGCACATTTTCGGTTTCGGGGTCAACAAGCACACCGAGAGCACAAACCGTCGGCGTTTGCTCGCTTGTGAAATAATAAGCGGTAATATCTTCTGCGATTTCACCCGAAACTATGGGAATCTGCGCACAATAGGGTTCTTTGAGTCCCATATCTTTAATCACAGTCAGAAATCCGTCTTTACCGATAGCGCCCGAAACATCAAGCTTGCCCTTTGCGTTTAAAGGCAAATGTACATTTCTGTCGCCGATATAACCCTTAACCTGTCCCTTTGAATTTGCAACCGCAACAACGGGGGAAGCGGGTCCGTTACCGCTCATTTTTATTGTGAGAGTATCTTTATCACCCTTGAGAAGAACACCCATCATACCCGATGCCGTGATAAGTCTTCCGAGCGCTGCCGAACAAACCTTTGATGTGTTGTGAATGTTCTGCATTTCCTGTACCATTTCAGTTGAATTGACCGCTAACACATAGAGCGTTCCGTCTTCTGAAATCATTCTGACTAATTCGTTCATTTATATTCACCTTCAACTATTGTTTTAGTCTTTTTTGCAACAAATGTAACACGCTGAGAGTTATATGTCACTTCGTTGTCCGTATAGTCGTCATAACAGCCTATAAGCTCAAATCCGCTGTCTTGCAGCATTTCATTTATTATGCAAATATCATAAGAATATTCAGAAAAGCTTTCACTAAATCTTTTATAGTCGTCGTTATCTTCATTTTTAATAAAAAAATCAAGGTCAATATCAATCTTGAAAGTGTTTTCATCAAAGGCATTGTGCCAGATGCAATATACCTCGTCTAAATCATAGAAGAAAACATTGTTTCCGAGAATTTTCTTGTGCTTATAGGGTGTGTTTATATCAAAAACAAAAATACCGCCCATGTTCATAAAAAGTGAAATTCGGCGAAATGTTTCTTTGACTTTTTCCGTACTTTCAATATGATTTATTGTATCAAGACTGCAAACGGCGGCGTCAACCGTGCCGAACAAATCAAGGCTTTCACCGCTTTGACAAAGAAATACGGCGGGGGAGTCTGTCTCATATTTTTTCTCATTTGCAACACTCAACATATCTTCGCTTGGGTCAACGCCGATAATCTCATATCCTTTTTCTTCCAGCAAAAATGAAAGTGTACCTGTGCCGCAACCTAAATCAAGCAAAAGCCCCCCGTCTATCCCGTTCTGAGATAACAGAGAGCAAATTCTGTCAGCAAATTGTTGATAGTTTACATTTTCGGTCAAAATGTCATAGACCGAAGCGAAAACATCATAACTCATTTTTCAAGCCTCTCAAAAACAATATCATAGCCGTCAGCACCGTATTGAAGACTTCGGTTTACACGACTGATTGTTGCGGTTGACGCACCTGTTTCGGCAACGATATCGTTATAAACTTTTTTCTCGGTAAGCATTTTTGCAACAACACAACGCTGAGCCATTGAATGAAACTCGGTTAATGTGCAAAGGTCTTCAAAGAAATTATAGCACTCTTCTTCGTTTTTAAGCTGCATAATGCACTTAACAAGAAAATCTGTATTGTCATTTTTAAAAGTCTTTTTCATAAGGTATAAACCTCCGCAAAATTTTACATTCACATTTTAACACATTAAAACTCGAAAGTAAACAAGATTTTACAAAATCGTATGCAAAATAATTCCGGGGATAACCGAACAAATATAAAGAATACCCAAAATCTTTATGTTATCTTTAATTTTTTTCTTATTGCGGAACAGAATAAGCATTCCCGCACCCGCATTTGTGCAAAGTCCCGCAATCAGCGAGCCGAAGCTTAAAGTACCGCTTATGTAAAGCTGAGTGAGCAAAACAGAAGAAGCACAGTTGGGAATAAATCCTATTAAAGCGGAAAGCAGGGGCTGAAAAGCCGAATTTGAAAGTAAAACAGATGAGATTTTATCCATTCCCAAAAGTGAAGAAGAAAAATCAATTATAAATGTGAATAAAAACAGAAAGAAAAAAACTTTAACGGTGTGTATCAAAGCAGGCTTTAAAACGCTGCCGCTTTCTTCGCAACCGCAACGGTCGTGCTCACATAAATCGTGTGAATGGTGATGATGCTCATGCTTGTGACTGCATTTTTTCTCAACTGCATAAATAATATAGCCAAAGACGAGAGCTATAACTATCTTTGCAATTAAAAGCCGCAGCACTTCAAAAGCGCCGTTGGGTGCGGCAGCCAATAAAATAATCGCTTCATCAGAAGTGGCAAGAAAAACCGCAATAAGAGTGCCCAAAGCGATAATTCCGCTGCTGTAAAGATTGGCGCTCATTACTGAAAAGCCGCATTGCGGAATACAGCCTAAAACCGTACCGATTAAAGGACCCGTTATTCCCGCACTTTTAAAAATATGCTTGATTTTCTCCTGTGCTTTGTGCTCTAAATATTCAATCATTAAAAATGCAAGAAATAAAAAGGGGAGCATTTTAAGAGTGTCGGTCAATGAGCAGAGCAAAACATCAATTACTCCATGTAAAGAGAAAACAGCTTCGTGAGTGTAGGTGTGTAATAATATTGTCATTATGTTTTCTCCTTTATACAAGTTTTACAAGTGCCGTAAAGCACGGTTTTTGAGCCGTCTACGGTGAATTGATGGTCATTGAAAATATGGGCAGACAGCTTATCTAAAAAGTCGCATTCAGTATGAATCAGCTTTCCGCAAACCGAACATTTAAGGTGATAATGATTATGACAACGGTCAGAATTGTTATATTGATAGCAGCAAGCATCTTTTTCGCCCGTGAAAAATTTTCTGACCTTACCCGTTTCTACAAGTTTGTCCAACTGACGGTAAACAGTAGTTCTGCCGATTTTTTCTCCACTTGAAACAAGCGCAAAATAAACATCCTCTGCTGAAAAATGTTTTGCAGTATTATTTTTTAGAAAATCGTCAACTAAACGGCTTTGCTTTGTTTCATAGCTCATATTCTCACCTCAAACTGAATTTGAAACTCATTTTCAAATTATAACTCGGTTTGGTGCTTATGTCAATCAAATTTTGTTGACACTATTTGCCAAATTTTATATAATTACTGTAAATAAATAAAAAGGGGAATGGAAATGAAAAACACATTCTTAAAGGTAACGGGTATTACATTAGCGCTTGTTTTAGTGCTTCTCTCTGTTTTTACGGGGTGTGCACCAAAAGAAGAGCCGAAAGACGAACCGCAAGAAGCGACTCCCGTCGTTGTGAATAACGAAGGAGCAAATTCTGTTTCGGCATACAATAAGGCTTCGGCAAACTATACATTGGATGTTGATGCAGGGGATAAAATTTATGATATCAGCGATTTGCTTTTCGGTATTTTCTTTGAAGATATCAACTTTGCGGCTGACGGCGGACTCTATGCAGAAATGGTAGCAAACCGTTCGTTTGAGTTCACTGCGTTGGCGCAGGGCGATAACCTTTATAACTGGAATTCTGTCAATAATGCGGATATTAAGGTTACACAGATTTCCAAGGATTGCCTTAATGAGAATAATCCGAGTTATCTCATTATAAAAAATGAAGCAGATGATTTTGCAGGCATTGAGAATAAGGGCTTTCTTGACGGAATGGCAATCGCAAAGGATGCTGAATACAACCTTTCTTTCTATGCAAAAGCACCTGAAAGCTATGAGGGTAATATTCAGGCAAACCTTGCAGTTGACGGCAAAGTCGTAGGCACCGCTGTTATCGAAAAGGTAACTGACGGTTGGAATAAATATTCCGCAAAGCTTACATCATCCGTTGATGCCGAAAAGGGTGTAACATTACAAATTCTTATGGGCAAAGGTGAAGTGCATTTCGATATGATTTCACTTTTCCCCGAAGACACATTTAAGGGCAGAGAGAACGGACTTCGTAAAGATTTGGGTCAGCTGCTCGAAGATATGCAGCCTAAATTCTTGCGTTTCCCCGGCGGATGTGTTATTGAAGGCTATGACGATATGACCGCTTATGACTGGAAAGACTCAATCGGTGTCGGCAAAGACGGACTTCCGCTTCTTTTCAACGGAAAATACGGTGATGTTGCAACAAGAAGTCAGGGTGTCAGCATCTGGACGGATTTAGCAACAACCGAAGACCCGTATCCGAGCTTTTTCTCCTACGGTCTCGGCTTCTATGAATATTTCACACTTTGCGAAGACATCGGAGCAATCGGCGTTCCGGTTCTCAACTGCGGACTTTACTGTCAAATGCGCGGCAAAGGACCGGTTGCGATGGATACGCCCGAGTTCAAGCAATATATTCAAGATATGCTGGATTTAGTTGAATTCTGCCGTGGCGATAAAAATTCAACCTGGGGTAAAGTCCGTGCTTCTATGGGTAATCCGGAGCCGTTTGAACTTAAATATATATGCATCGGCAACGAAAATGAAAATACGGATTATTTTGAAAGATACAGCGCATTTCTTAATGCTTTTAATGAAGCAAAGGCAAAAAATCCCAAGCTTTATGAAGGTCTTGAGCTTATCTATTCATCAGGTGCGGCAGATGCAATAAACGGTTGGAACCATATTCCGTCTTATGAATATGCAAAAGAACAGCTCGATAAAATGGGCTCAACAGATGCAAAGGACTTTGCGGGCGCGGTTGACCAGCATTATTACAACGAGCCCGAATGGTTCTTAAAGCATGCCGATTATTATGACGAAAGCAACTATAAGAGAAATGTCAGCGAAATGACCGATACCATTTACGGCGGTGCAATCAAAATTTTCCTTGGCGAATATGCGGCAAAGAGCAACACTCTCAAATCGGCACTTGCAGAAGGCGCATATATGACGGGACTTGAGAGAAACGGCGATATTGTTGAGATGGCGGCTTATGCACCGCTTTTCAGCAGCACGGTTGCACGCCACTGGGCACCGAATCTTATTTGGTTTGACAACAATACGGCAATGGGTTCAATAAGCTATTATGTTCAAAAGCTTTTCTCGCTTAATCAGGGCGACTATGTAATAAAACACACCCTTGACGGTGCAAAAACAGAGCAAGAAGACCTGAAAGGTGCGGTTGGCGTCGGCACTTGGTACACATCCGCTAAATTTGATAACATTGTTGTAACAGATAACAATACCGGTGAAGTTTTGGCAGAAGACAGCTGCAGCCTTTTCTCAAAATCAAATTGGGATTTCGCAACTGACGGTAAGTGGAGAATTAAAGGCGGAGCGCTCACCAACACCACAACCGATATGGAATATACCGAAACAGGCAGCGTGGCATATTTCGGTGAAAAGGACTGGACTGATTATACATATACCGTAGAAGCCACCAAGCTTGACGGCGACGAAGGCTTCTTAATTCCGTTTGCGGTTCAAGGCAAAGAGAATAACATCTTCTGGAATATCGGCGGTTGGCATAATACGGTTTCTTGTTTGCAAAGAATTACAGATAATACAAAAACAGGTCAGATTAACGGTACTGTTAAAGACTGTGTAATTGAAACAGGAAAAACATATAAACTCAAGGTTGAAGTAAATGGCAGTGCAGTCAAATGCTATATCGATGATGAGCTCTATATAGATTATGATTTCGGCTGTCCCGCACAAGCGGAAACATATACAGTTGTCAGTGCATGCGATAACGGTGATATCATTGTAAAACTTGTAAATACAACCGAAAATGCAAAAACAGTTGCGGTGGATATCAAGAATGCAGAGATAAATTCAACTGCGGTTGTAAATCAAGTGGCAGGGGATTCCCTTGAAAACGATAATGTGTTAGGTGCAGATGAATCAACACATCTTAAAATGCAAGAGTTTACACTCGACGGGGTTTCAAAACAGTTTAACTACACAATTCCTGCATATTCGGTAACAAGCATCAGACTTACAACAAAATAAAAAAACGGGGCTGTAAAAAAACGAAAGTTTTTTTACAGCCCCGTTTTGGGGTTAGAAAAAAATGCGTAGAATGGACAAACTGAGCGATAACAAGGCTTTTGCCTTGTTATCGGTTACCCGACGGCGTACAAAGGTACGCCGAGCGGCGAAGTTTGTTCATAGCATAAAACATTATTTTTTATCTGTTTTTTGATTTTTATTACTTTTATTTGATTAAATGCTGTTTTTGGGGTATAAAAAACCTTTATATATGGTGTTTTATGCGGTCTACACTTTTTTTACAACCCCATATTTTTTGGAATTATACAAGTCCCATTGCATATTCAACACCGATAGCAACAATTACCACAAGTGCTGAAATAATAAATCCGTGCAGCATAGGTCTTGCTCCCGATTTCGCCATTTTCTTAAAATCGGTATTAAGACCGATAGCCGCAAGGGCTGAAACCATAATAAACTTGCTTATCTCTTTTGCACCGCTTGAAATAATTTCAGGCACAACGCCCAAGCTGTTTATAACCGTCAAACCTAAAAATCCGAGAATAAACCAAGGGAAAAGCTTTGTGATTTTTACTTTTTTCTTTTCTGCATTTGCACCCAATTCTTTTTGCTTTAATTTTGAGTTGATAACTGCAAAAATCAAAACTACGGGTATAATTGAAAGTGTACGGGTGAGCTTTACCATTGTGGCAAAGTCACCGGCTGCTTCGCTATATGCAAATCCTGCCGCAACAACGCTTGAAGTGTCGTTTACAGCGGTGCCCGCCCATAAACCGTAGGCTTCGTCTGAAAGCCCGAGCCATTCTCCCATAAAGGGAAAGAGTAAAATCATAACCATATCAAAAATAAATGTGGCAGACATAGCATAGGCAACATCCATATCGTCAGCGTCAATAACGGGAGCCAGCGCCGCGATATGTTTTGTTTCCGCTCGGGGCTACGCCCCTCGCTCCAACAAAACATATCGCCAACAGCTTCTCAATTATTTTTTTACTTCCCCAGTCTCACATCATTGACAAATCTACACAATCAAGATAACGCACAAAAATACTTTGGAAAAACTGCATTAAACTATTTGATTGTTTTTACAATTACACCTTTAAAATTCTGCCTAAATGAACAGCCAAAGTCGCCGTTTACACATATAATGCAATTCCCCATAATTTGTACGCAAACAATATGTGGAACACGATTGAACCATCAGTATAATTACAATCCGTTGTCCAAATTAGGCAAGTTTTTATCAGCAATATTTAAATGTGAATTATTTGTAAACACTTTAATTGAAATATTGACTAACAGTCATTTTGTGTTATAATTGCAAAGTGTTAGAACTGACTGTTAGTCATTTTTGAGAATTTAAGAATGAAATGAAGTGTGAAAATGGATAAAATTGTACAGAAAAAAAATGAAAAATATCAAAACTTAATTTCCGCCGCCTTTGATTTGTTTGAAAGCAACGGAATTGCATCGGTTTCAATCGACGATATCGTAAAAAGAGCAGGTGTGGCAAAAGGCACTTTTTATTTGTATTTTAAAGATAAACTCGATTTGATTTCAAAAGTGATCTTGAAAAAAGCGGCGGAATATATGTTATCAGATGCTGAAATAAACGACATTAACAGCGAAAGCGAATTTAATAAGCACATAAAAACATATATTGATTTGCTTGTTGATTTCCTTCAAAAAAATAAAACTCTGACATTACTGATAGATAAGAATGTGCATGTATGCGTAAATGCGGTTATTGAAAACAGAGAGGGTATGATTAAAGAATTATATGAAAAGATACTTGAATATTTTGAAAAACTTGGATTTGCGCCCCATGAAATCGAAGTCAAAATGTATCTTTGTATAGACCTTATTGTCTCATCTTGCTGTAATGCAATTATCAGAGGAAAACCGTATTCTTTGAATGAGGTTAAGCCGCATTTGTATGACATAGTGGTAATGAGTATTTTCGGTGCGGAACAATCAAGAAAAATAACCGATTCGGCAGGTGGTTTATGTGATTAAAAAAATTGCAAAGTGGGAGGCACATCATCCTAAAATTGTGGTTACAACAGCACTTCTGCTGCTTATTCCCGCAATAATCGGATTTATATGCACAAGGGTTAATTATGATATTCTTTCGTATTTGCCGGACGATCTTGAATCCGTACAGGGTGAACAGGTTCTTGACAAAACATTTCAAAATGCGGGAATGTCAATTGTAGTTGCAGAGGATATGCCGGCAAAGTATACAGAGGCATTAAAGGAAGAAATTGGGAAAATTGACGGAGTGCGTTCCGTAATGTGGACGGATGAGCTCGTGGGTACGCAAACGCCTGTTGAGGCTTTGCCCGATGCGCTTCGGGAAATTTTTTACAGTGCCGACGGGAACAAAACCATGATGCTTGTTCAATATGAAAATGGGGGTTCTTCCGACGAAACTCTTAACGCAATAAAGCAGATAAAAAAACTTGCCAACGAAAAGACATTTATCAGTGGAATATCTGCAATAACCGAGGACACGAAAGAAATTGCCGACAGGCAGGCACCTATATATGTTGTGATTGCAATTATGTTGGCTTTGGCGGTTATGTCGCTTTTAATGGAATCCTGGGTTTTGCCTCTTGTAATACTGGCAGTATTAGGTATAGCCATTGTATATAATATGGGTACCAATGTATTTTTGGGAGAAATATCCTTTATAACGCAGGCGATAGCAGCCATATTGCAGCTCGGCGTAACAATGGATTATTCCATATTCTTAATGGAGCGTTATATTGAGGAAAAAGAACACTTCCCTGACCGCCGTGACGCAATGGCAAGCGCAGTTTCAAAATCATTTGCGGCACTTTTGGGAAGCTCGTTAACAACGGTTTTCGGTTTTGTAGCACTGTGCTTTATGCAACTCACATTGGGCTTCGATATAGGCTTTGTTATGGCAAAGGGTGTTGTACTTGGTATTTTAACGGTTATACTTGTTCTCCCTGCCTTTATTCTTCTCTTTGAGGAGTATATCAATAGATACCGTCACAAAAACTTCATTCCGTCATTCAAAAAGCTCAATGACTTTGTTTTTAAGCATAAGAAAGCGCTTGCAATACTGTTCGTACTGCTTTTGATACCGTCATATTTCATACAGAGCAAAGCCGATGTGTATTACAATATGGACAAAGCATTGCCCGATGATATTATTTCAATTCAGGGGCTCAACAAACTGAAAAGTGATTTTAACATGGCGTCAACACAATTTTTGATTGTTGATGACAGTATTCCTGCTGGAAAACTTATGCAAATGGAAAAAGAGGTTGAAAGTCTTGACGGAATATCGTCGGTACTGGCCTATAACAGTATTTTAGGTCCCGCTGTACCTGACGATATAATTCCCGATGAAATACTGAAAATCTGCAAGCAAGGCGGATTGCAGATGATAATGGTAAATTCCGAATACGGAGCCGCCACAGACGAACTTAACGAGCAAATCACGCAGATGGAACAAATAGTAAAAAGATATGATGAAAATGCACTGATTACGGGTGAAGGAGCCTTGACGAAGGATTTAATTACTACAACCGACCGTGATTTCGTTGTTACAAGTATTCTTTCCATTGCGGCAATCTTCATTTTGATTGCAATTTGCTTTAAGTCAATTTCACTGCCGATATTACTTGTCCTTTCCATTGAACTTGCCATTTGGATAAATCTGTCCTTTGCAACACTTATGGGCACGGAATTGTCTTTCGTTTCACCTACTGTCATAAACTGCATACAACTCGGTGCAACGGTGGATTACGCGATTCTGTTAACAACACGCTTTCGTGAGGAACTGCAAAACGGAAAAACGAAGAAAGACGCAATTCTTAATGCGCTGGGAGCCGCAGAAAGGTCGATACTTCAAAGTGCTTCGGTGTTCTTTGCCGCCACTTTCGGTGTATATCTGATATGCGATATTCCGCTGATAAAAGGTATTTGTGCTCTTCTTGCAAGAGGTTCAATTATCAGCGCACTTGTAATTGTGTTCTTCCTTGCACCGATTCTGTATCTTTGTGAGGAAGCAATAAACAAAACAACATACGATTGGCGAGAGAAGAAGTCAGTTAACCTTATAAAAAACAAATCACGAAAAAGAAAAAGTGAGGTGCATTAAAATGCATAAGCAAGTATATATAAAAACAGTCAGTACCCTGCTTGCGGGGGCAGTCTTGTGCGCATCTCTTACAGGTTGCGGCAAAAAGGCAGTTACAGATAATCAAATTCTAAATCAGGCATTGGGTAATGAAGAATATGTTCAACAGGAGTACTCGACTATCGCCCAAAACGTAAAAAAAGAAGAAACCGTTTATATAAACGCAAAGTCCGACGGCACTGTTTACAAAATGAATGCAACCGATTGGCTTCATACCGATACTCCTCAGGTGCGTGTTGAAGATGTAAGTAGTCTTTCGAACATTCAAAATGTTAAAAGTCTAACCGAACCTGTCATAAAAGACGGAATGCTTTGTTGGGATATGGATACCACTGATTTGTATTACAGCGGAACAACAGAACAGCAGCCTCCCGTAACAGTAAATATTAAATATTTCTTGGACGGTCAGGAAATGACAGCCGAGGAAATTGCAGGTCAAAAAGGCAATGTTGCTATACAGATTACCCTTAATAATTCTTTAAAGAAAACGGTTACGGTTTCCGGTAAAACTTATGAAATTACATGTCCTATGCTTGTTGCAGGCGGAACAATACTTCCGGAAGAAACCTTTTCAAATATTGCCATTGATTACGGTACAGCAACAAGCGACGGAGCAAAGCAGATTGTATTTTTTGTAGGCGTTCCGGGAATTGACGAAAGTCTTGGACTTTCCAAACTCAATATGTCTATTATTGATAAGTCTTTACATACCGATACTTATACAATTACTGCATATACCGAGTGCTTTGAATTGGGCAATATGATGTTTGCCGTTCTGCCGTTTTCATCGGTTGGCTCTTTAGGCAACGGCGGTCTTACCGATAGCATTGACAGCGTTAAAGATGTGCTTATCGACCTTGAAAACATCCGGACCGCAATGAATGCCCTTGATGTAAAAAAAATGATTGACTTGCTTTACGGCGACGGAAATAAAATTGAGGACATTATGGGGGCGGTAAACAAAGCGACAGTACTTTACAGCGAAAACGAGAAAATGCTCAAAGTGCTTGGCGGATATATGACAGATGAAAATATTAAAAAACTTGATAAGCTTGTTACTGACCTAAATAATACCGATTTGGAAGCTGTTTCCTCAACTTTGAGCGACCCGCAAATGCAAATGCTTTTGAAGTTGTTGCCAAAACTTTCGGAGAGCCTTTCGGATTTGTCGGTACTTGCACAGGATTTGAATGATGTAATGCCCGTGTTCCAAAGTCTTTCAAAGGATATGGAGGACCCCGAAATTCAAGAATCCCTTGAAAATTTGCCTGAAACGCTTGAAACGCTTAATGAAATTGTAACCGTTCTAAATGAGAATAAAGAACTTTTGAAAACACTCGGCGATTTTGCAAGTGAAGATAAGGTAGAACAAATTGAAGCACTTATAGAAACCGCAGATAAATATTCCGATTTAGGCTCTCTTTCGGAGGAGCAAACCGAAGCACTTGCAGGCAGAATGAAAGAATGGCTTGATTTTGGAAGTGAGTATGATATTTTCACGCAACGCACATCTGAGATGAATTCATCTGTTGTATTTATAGTTAAAACAGATGCCGTAACCGCCGTAAAGGCAGAAACGTCGGTTCTGCAGACAGAGGTTAAAGAGGAAAACAAGGTTAAAACATGGTTTAAGAATCTATTTTCATAGAAAAACAGGTCTCCCAATAATTGATTTGTCAAGAGTCTGTAAAAAGCTTTCGCTTTTTTACAGACTCTTTTTAAGTAATTCGTTCCGTCCCGCAAGTTTTATTTAATATATTGAAATCAACATAAAAAAAGTATATACTAAAATTGGTTTTCAAACATTTTATTGAAAGGGATGAGAAGCAATTGGATAAGAATATTGATAAAAATTCCACCGATAATTTTTCCACAGGGAATGAAGGTATTGAGGTTAAAGCCGTCAATATTTCCCGATTTGTCCCATGCGACAGAGGATTCTCCCGCAAGAAGAAAAAAATACTCGACAATTTGTCATTAACAATCAACAGCGGCGATTTTGTTGCTGTACTGGGCGGGTCCGGAGCAGGAAAAACCACCTTCATGAATTGTATTAACGGCTTCAAAGAGCCGACAGAAGGTTATGTTCTCTTTAACGGAATGGATTTATACAAAAACTATCAGAAACTAAGACTGCTCATCGGCTACATACCGCAGGAATCAATTGTACACGATAGCTTAAACTTAAAGGATATGCTTACTTTCACGGGCAAGTTGAGGCTTTCCGGAAAAGAGGCAAAACAAAATCTCGATAAACTTGTAGAAGAGGTAATCACAAAGTTGGATCTCACCGAGCAGACATACACTCTTATTAAAAATCTTTCGGGAGGGCAGAAAAAGCGCGCCTCTATCGCCGTTGAACTTCTGTCCAATCCGCAAATCATCTTTCTCGATGAGCCCACATCGGGCTTGGATCCCGAAGCTGAGAGCACCCTTTTAAAACATCTTCAAATGCTTTCCCACAAAGACAAAAAAACCGTGATTGTCGTTACGCATACACTGCAAAATATAAATCTGTTTGACAAGGTTATCTTTCTTGCACAGGGCGGCAGGCTCTGCTTCTACGGCACACCCGATGAGGCTTGCAAATTCTTCCGAGTTGACAGTCTATCCGAAGCATACAGCAAAATCTCAGATGATTCCGACAAATATGTTGAAGAATTCTCAAAAATGTATAACGGAGGTTGATAATATGAAAAAAATAAAAACATACTTTTACCAATCTCTTGTTTTGATTGAGCGTTCATTGAAAATAATGCTTAACAATAAAAAGCAGTTGATTTTGTATCTTGTCATTCCATTATTAACGATTTTTATAGTATGTGCGGTGGCAACAGACAATATGTTTGCGGTAAAGTCTGAAACCGACCACAGAATAAACAACGGTTACCCTGTTTTCAACTGGGAAAAGGTTACTTTGGAAACAGCGGGAGACAAAGGCGAACCCAATGAATTGATAAAGCCCACTGAATCCGCTGTATCCGATTGGGACGGGCACAGTATAGATACACCCACAACGCCCATGAAAATCGACGATGAATATTTCTTCATAATCACTAACGCAAATCAGTTGGCGTTTTTATCAAAATCAGTAGAAAACGAATTTAAGGATTATCTTACATATAACTATATTTTACAGTGTGATATAGACCTGAATTCCCATGAATTTACTCCCATAGGTACGAAAGATTGTCCGTTCACAGGAACATTTGACGGTAACGGCCATACCATTTTCAACCTTTCCATTGATTCCGAGAAAGATAATGTGGGTCTTTTCGGCTATGTATCAAGCGATGCTTCCGCAGATTCTATCGTTAAAATAAAAAATCCGACATCGCAAACAGAAACAGAGATTATTCTCCACCATAACGGTATCATTAAAAACCTGGAACTGAAAAACGCTTCCGTAAAATCCACGGGAAAGAATGTGGGAATTGCAGCAGGCACCATAGCAAACAGGTCCATAATTACAAATGTGAGCATCAAAAACGGCAGTGTGTATTCACAAAGCGGAAATGTTGGAGGATTAGTCGGTACAGTAAATTCCGACAGAGCCGAAATATATATATGCTATTCAACAGCCGAAGTAACAACAAAAGGTGAAAACACCGGCGGATTGGTCGGCAACCTCGGTGCATCGAGAATCTCCGCTTGCTATTCTGTATGTCAGATAAAAGACATCAGCGGCGGTTTACTTAAAAATATCGGCACCATTGTTGGTAATTTTAAAGAAAGAGAAAACCAGTTTAAAGGCATTTTCTATGACAACGAAGTCAATACCACATACAAGGCAATATGCAACACCGACTATGACGGCGTCGCATACGGTATCGGCACAGTAAAATTAAAAAGATATTCATCCGAATTAAGACCGTTCAAAGGTATTATGAACGATTACGAACTTCTCAATATGTCGGAAGAGGATAAAGCACGATACGCACAGGAGGGCTACAACCCCGAAACAGATGATGATATCGACACTACATACGCTTTCAAAAAAGACGGTCAAATTATGGCCGCTGATTCGCTCCAGACCGGTTTGCTCATGTTGGTATGCGTCGCTTTGTTCGTGGGAACCTGCAATTCCATTCAGGAAATATGCAAAGAAAAATCAATCTTAAAAAGAGAGTATATGACAAACCTGAATTTAGGCTCGTACATTACATCTAAATTGGTTGTCCAAGCCATTTTGTGTGCGGCACAGATGGCCATTGTAACTGTCGTATTTATGCTGTCTGTTCGAAGCGAAAAAGATTTGCCGACAAGCGGTGCACTCTTCGGCAGTATCTGGTTGGAATATTTCATCACACTTTTCCTGCTTGCTTTTGCAGCAGATACAACTGCGCTGATTATTTCAGCCTCCGCAAAATCAGTTGAAATTTCAAGCGCTTTCATTGCGATTATTTTAATCATATACATTGTTTTTTCAGATGTTCTTATCGGATTATACGGTGTTCTCGAAACAATATCTTATTTCCTTCCCAGCAAATGGGGATACACCGGCTTGGCAATTACATCCGTATTTAACGATTCAAAGCAACCGTTCTTTATGGACCACCCCGATCTCCAACTGCAATTTGGCACTTATCTTGAAGCAGTATATTCGGAATACGCAAACTCCGGAGAACGCTTATTGATAACATGGGGTGTTTTACTTCTATACAGCGTTGTTGCGGCTGTTATATGCAGGCTTCTGCTTAAAAGAATCAACCGCACTAATTCATAATAAAGTAGCGGCGGGAATGCAAAAATGTCAAAAAAATAACCGACTCTGTATTTTTGGGGTCGGTTAAAGTTTATGTGATGTTTATTTTACCTGACATTTTTTCTTTATTTTCACAGAAAATTCGCTGTTACGGATGGCATTATTATGTAATTCCGATATTAAAAAATCCTTGCAGATTTTGCTCTGCAAGGATTTTTTGGGTTATGATTTATTAACGTTCTGCAAAATGAACTGATTAAAATTATTTCATTTCAGCAATCGCTGCCTGTGGTGCAACGAAGAAATGTAGGAAAAAACACATTGTTACCATAGTCTCAACTGACCATTAGTTGGTCTAAGTTGCTCAACTTCCTCTAATTGATTCGATTCTGTCAGTTTATCATGATAAACTCTTATAACCTCATCTATAAATTCATTTATAGCATCGGGATGATTCTTAAGGAACCATTGAATGTGATTTTTAATATATTGAATCCGAATTTCAGCATCGTTAAGGTCATTAGGCACACGCTTCATTCGTTCATCAATACTGTCAAACCCAGTAAATGGTGTTTCTAATCTTTCCTTTGTCATTGAAATGTATTCTGGGTTAATCTCTATACCGATACCTTTTCTACCTGTTTGTTGACAAACCCTCAATAGTGTCCCACTACCAGAAAATGGGTCTAGAACAGTATCTCCTTCATTTGACGATGATAGAATCATTCGTTCATATAAACCTTCTGGTTTTTGAGTTGGGTGATTCTGTCGGTTTTTGTTGCAATAGTGCATATGGGAAAACTCCCAAACATTTCCAGGATTTGCACCCCTCATATTATTGACTGAGCGATAAAACTTTTGAGGCACCCGTATATCATCAAGATTGAAAACAAAATTTTTAGGATGTTTTGTAAACATCAAAATATCATCATGTCTAGGTGAGAAACCTTTAGTTTTTCCAATCCCTTGTGTATAAAACCATGTAATCCAAGAATTAAAGGTCATATTCAGTTCCTGTTCGAGAATAGAATATACATAAGAAATATACCTCATTCCCATAAAAACATATATTGTTCCATCTTCTGTTAGTATTCTGTGAGCCTCTTTTAACCATTGACGGGAAAAATCAAGGTATTCTTTAAACTCTAAATTATCTTGATTGTTTCCATAATCCTTATTGAGATTATATGGTGGGTCGGTTACTATCAAACGAACGCTTTTATCTGGCATTTTTACCATTTCATCAATTGCGTTGCCACATATAATCTTTAATTCTTTATCCATCCGTTTCTTCTCGCCTCTCTATAAAAGTCATCTATCGTTCTACGAGAACTGTGAAGATATTTATTATCAAGTAATTGACACATCTCCCAAGTTGTACGGTATTGATATGTAACATAATGAATGTCTTTAATTTGAATCTGTCCAGTTCCAAGAGCTGGATTATAGTTTATATCTGCATCACTAATAAACTTTAAGTCATATGCATTATAATCAACAACTTCCATAATACCATCAACAAGCCCAGTTTCCTTATTCCTTTCAGAATACACGCGGTGTTTGATAGAAAGAATTATAAACATATAGTCTGGGTCTGTGACATAAGCTGTGCGAATTCTAGAAAAAGATGTTATATTAGGACCTTTACCACTATTAGGAATATCATTTGCAGTTGCCTTTACATCCACACTACCAGTTAATACTGTTTCACCTTTTTTGAATTGTAACACAATATCAGCCATTCCAAGACGTTCTTGTGCCTCAACATTTATAAGGTGGTATTGATTATCTAAATCGTCCCTAATACCTGCAAAAACTTCACCTGCCCATGCTTCAATCATAGGTCCCGCAATTTTATTAATGTTTTCTAAAGGCAAGCCTAACTTAAGATTGGTATTGATAATAATCTTATTATCACCTGCATTTTTTCTTTCATCTAAAATTGCAGTCATTTGTTTAATAACAAAAAAAGAATCCTCTTTATATGTTTTAGATTCTACAGGTACCTTAAAAATCATATCCGTGTATTTCATACTGGCACTCCATTTCACTCTTAATACAAAACTTCATATAATTATAATACCATAAAAAAGTCCTTTAATCAAGTTGTCATAACATTTTAAAATTTCGATAACGGTATCAAATCCTAAAATAACGAAGCTCCCCATATTCTTTCGAATACGGGGAGCTGATTGCTAGTTTAATAGCTGTTATACAGCTACAACCAATGTAGGAGAAGTCGCAAAACCCTTGATATTACTGGGTCTTCAACTTATTTCATTTCAGCGATTGCTGCCTGTGCAGAGTAGCCACGAAAAACGATTTTTTATTTATAATTTCCTGTTTCAAAATATTAAAGAAAATAATCTCTTTAAAATGTACCGGGGGAATTTC
>CALZID010000006.1 GCA_945787805.1 uncultured Clostridia bacterium
AAAAAACCTTTACTTATAGGGTTTTATGCGGTCTACACTTTTTTTACAACCCCATACAATGATTTATGATTTTTGTTTAGAAAAGTCCGTCGATTTTTCCGTCTGCGTCAACATCAATTTTATATGCTGCGGGTGCTTTCGGAAGTCCCGGCATTGTCATAATGTCGCCTGTGAGACACACTATGAAGCCTGCGCCTGCGCTGAGTTTAACTTCACGGACAGTCATCATAAAGTTTTCGGGTTTGCCCAGCTTTGTTGGGTCATCTGACAATGAATATTGAGTTTTTGCAACACACACGGGAAGTTTATCCTGACCGAGTGCCTCGATATCTTTAATCGCCTTTTCTGCGGCGGCAGTAAAGATTACACCGTCCGCACGGTAGATTTCGGTTGCAATTTTATTAAGCTTTTCTTTGATTGGAAGCTTTTCGTCATAGATTGGTGCAAAATCTGCTTTGCCTTCGTCAATAACCGCACAAACCTTTTCTGCAAGGTCCATACCGCCTTCGCCGCCTTTTGCGAATACTTCGGCGAGAGAAACAGGCACTTGCATTTCTTCGCAGAATTCTTTGATATATGCTATTTCTGCATCTGTATCCGTATGGAATTTATTGATTGCAACTACTACCGGCACATTGTATTTTCTCATATTTTCAATATGAGTTTTAAGGTTTACAATACCCTTTTTAAGTGCTTCTACATTTTCATCCTGCAAGTCTGCACGGGCAACTCCGCCGTTATATTTAAGCGCACGGATTGTTGCGACGATTACAACACATTCGGGTTTAAGACCGGCATAACGGCATTTGATGTCAAGGAATTTTTCTGCGCCAAGGTCAGCACCGAAGCCTGCCTCTGTAATGCAATAATCGGCAAGTTTAAGTGCCAACTTTGTGGCGGTAACAGAGTTACAGCCGTGAGCGATATTTGCAAAAGGTCCGCCGTGCATAATTGCAGGTGTATTCTCAAGTGTTTGCACAAGGTTTGGCTTAATTGCGTCTTTTAAAAGTGCTGCCATTGCGCCGACTGCGTTAAGGTCTTTTGCAAAAATAGGTTGATTGTCAAGAGAATAAGCCACTAAAATGTTGCCCAGTCTTGTTTTAAGGTCGGTAATATCTGTTGCAAGGCAGAGAATAGCCATAATCTCACTTGCAACCGTAATCATAAATCCGTCTTCACGGGGAACGCCGTTCACTTTGCCGCCGAGACCGACGATTACATTACGGAGGGCTCTGTCATTCATATCAAGACAACGCTTAAAGAGAATTCTTCTCTGGTCGATGCGAAGCTCGTTGCCCTGCTGCAAATGGTTATCAATAATCGCACAAAGAAGATTGTTTGCGGCAGTAATAGCGTGCATATCGCCTGTGAAGTGAAGATTGATATCTTCCATAGGAATAACCTGTGAATATCCGCCGCCTGCGGCACCGCCTTTAACGCCGAAAACGGGACCCATTGACGGCTCACGAAGTGCAATGCAGGCGTTCTTGCCGATTTTGTTCATAGCCTGACCGAGACCGACTGTAACAGTTGTTTTGCCTTCACCCGCAGGAGTGGGGTTAATGGCAGTAACAAGTATGAGCTTTCCGTTTTCTCTGTCTGCATATTTTTTGTTAAGTGAAAGCGGAAGCTTTGCCTTGTATTTTCCGTAAAGTTCAAGGTCGTCGGCATCAATATTGAGTTTCTTTGCGATTTCTGTAATGGGTAAGCAATTTGCCTGTTGAGCAATTTGAATGTCTGTAAGCATAAAATTTTCCTCCGTTTTAATCTCTCTTTATTTTTGTAAGCAAGCAGAAAAGATTTCCGCCTACAATATTTCCGAATGTAATTACAAGAAGCGGTATAATCCATTTTGATACGGGCAGTGAAAGCATAAAATAGAACATATCCGCCACACTGTGTTCAAAGCCCGAAAGTATGAACACACTAACACAAAACACTACCGCCAGCGTACTTGCAAAACCGTTTTCCTTGCTGTGATTTATATATGTATCAACTGCAATATACATCATTATACCACAGAAAATACCTAAAATAAACAGGCTTAATAAACTGTCGTTTACTTTTATTTCTGCCAAAGAAGTGCAACGGTCAATGATTTTATCATAAACCCTTGTAAATTTTATAAGAACCGAGGTTATTCCCGTTCCCGCAAAATTACCGAGCCACACAATAGCCACGAAAAGCCAATATGACGGTTTGTTTTTGCACATATAGGGCGCCTTGCCCGTAAAAAGATTCAACTTAAACACAAGCACCGTAAGAAGCCCAACCGAAAACAGTATTGAGCCGGCAACCGCATTTTCGACTGACAAAAACACAACACAGCCGATGCTGATTGCCATACCCGCAAGCACCGCAAAACCGAATTCTTTAAAATGCTTTACCATCTGTTTCTCTCCTTTTCTATTGAGTAATCCTTTTTGCAAATAAAAAAGGACAACTCAACTTTTTTAAAAAATTGAATTGCCCAGACGGTCGGCTATTATATATTTTACATTCCCCCGTGGTAACCCACGAAATCCGTCAGTCATGTAAAATCACAGTATCATTATAACTTGTAGAAAGTTAAAAGTCAAGAATAAGTAAAAAAGAACTGCAAAAAGATAATTCTTTTCACAGTTCTGTAAATTTACTTTTTAATACCAAGTCTTTCTGACGCTTCTTCTCTCATTTTATATTTGAGAATTTTACCCGCCGCATTCATCGGGAACGCTTTTACAAAGTCAACATAGCGGGGAACTTTATGTCTTGCCATATTAGCATTGATATATGCTTTCATTTCGTCGGCAGTCATTTCTTCGCCGTCTTTTAAGATGATACAAGCCATAATTTCTTCGCCGTATTGTTCGTCGGGCACGCCGATAACCTGAACATCGCTGACTTTCGGATGAGTGTAAATAAACTCTTCGATTTCTTTCGGATAGATATTTTCACCGCCGCGGATAATCATATCTTTAAGACGGCCTGTGATATTATAGTTACCCTCAGGTGTGCGGCAAGCAAGGTCACCCGTATGAAGCCAACCGTCCTTGTCAATTGCTTCGGCAGTAGCCTTCGGCATTTTATAGTAGCCCTTCATAATATTGTAGCCCCTTGCTACAAACTCACCGTTGACGCCGTCGGGACAGTCTTTACCTGTTTCGGGGTCAACGATTTTACATTCAACATTGGCAAATGCACTGCCGACAGTTTCTGTGCGGACTTGTAAAGAGTCATAGTAGCTGCTCATTGTGCAGCCGGGAGATGCTTCTGTCTGGCCGTAAACCGAGACGATTTCTTTCATATTCATTATTTCCGTTGCACGCTTCATAAGGTCGGCAGGGCAATTTGCACCCGCCATAATGCCTGTTCTGATATATGAGAAATCCGTTTTGGAAAAATCTTCGTGCTGCATCATCGCGATAAACATTGTGGGAACGCCGTTAAAGGTTGTAATATGCTCATTATGAACACAAGCAAGCGCCGGCTTCGGTGAGAAATACGGCAACGGATACATTGTAGCGCCGTGAGTCATTGCGGCTGTCATTGAAAGCACCATACCGAAGCAATGGAACATCGGCACCTGAATCATCATTCTGTCGGCAGTTGACAAATCCATATGGTCGCCGATATATTTACCGTTATTTACAACATTGTAATGTGTGAGCATAACGCCCTTGGGGAATCCTGTTGTGCCCGATGTGTATTGCATATTGCAAACATCGTCCTTGTCAACAGCCGCCGCCATTCTGTAAACTGTTTCAACAGGCACCTGTGACGCACGGGAAATTGCGTCGTCCCAAGTCATACAGCCCTTTTGCTTGAAGCCGACCGTAATAACATTTCTAAGGAACGGCAAACGACGGGAATGTAATGTATCGCCCGACTGCATTGATTCTAATTCAGGGCAGAGCTTTGCGATAATCTCACCATAGTGAGTATCCTTTGCGCCTTCTGTCAAAACCAATGTATGAGTGTCTGACTGACGAAGCAAATATTCAACTTCGGCAATTTTATAAGCGGTATTTACCGTAACTAAAACTGCGCCGATTTTAACGGTTGCCCAGAATGCAATATACCACTGCGGCACATTTGATGCCCAAACCGCAACATGATGCCCCGCTTTAACGCCCATTGCCACAAGTGCTCGGGCGAAAGTGTCAACATCATCCCTAAATTCACTGTATGTGCGGGTATAGTCAAGTGTTGTATATTTAAAAGCATATTGGTCGGGAAATTCTTCAACCATTTTGTCAAGAACATCAGAAAAAGTGCAATCTATCAAAAGGTCTTTTTTCCAAACAAATTTACCCGTATGAGCACGGTTGTAATAGAGTGTTTTTTCATTTCTTGATGTGTCTTTAAACTGGCGCATATAGTTCACAAACTGAGAGAAGATAATCTCCATATCGTCAAGCTCATCACACCAAGCCGGGTCCCAAACCAATGAAATGAAACCGTCATAGTTAACTGAGCGTAATGCAAGCATCATTTCTGAAATAGGCAGCTCACCTTCGCCTGCAAGACAGTATTCGATTCCGTTTTCTGTCTTTTTTGCATCGGAGAATTGCACATGGCGAACATAAGCGCCAAGGTTTTTAATAACCTCTTCCGCTGACTCACCCGACTCAAAATATGCTGACGAAAGATTCCAAAGCGCCGCCAAATTGTCACAGGCAAAGCCGTCAAGCATATCACGAAGCGCAGAAGTATTTGCAAAAAGTCCCGATGTTTCAAGCAAGAGTGTTACACCCTTTTCTTCTGCCTGCGGAACAACCTTTCTCAAAAATTCTTCAGCGTGTTTTAATGCTTTTTCACTGTCACTTGACGCTTTTGCACGAAGACGGATATACGGAATATGCAAATTCTCTGCAATTTCAAAGCACTTTGTCAATTCTTCTTCGATGTCACCGTCTTTATCTGCTAATTCGCCGACCGTATCAAGACAGGGAATTTTCAGGTTTTTATTGTATAAACCGCGGAGTGTTGCCGCCGCTGTGTAATCATGGAATGCGCCGTCTTTGGCTGTGAAAAGACTGTTGTAAATATTGTGGAGCTCAATACCTTCAAAATGAAGATACTGAGCTATCTCACAAAACTCTTCAAAGGTGATGTCATGCCAGCCCTTTGTCGAAAACGAAAGATTCATTTTTTATGCCTCCTCATAGACAATCTTGTTAACCGCATTAAGATATGCACGGATACTTGCGCCGATAATATCAGTTGAAATACCGTTGCCTGAATAGAGCTTTCCGCCTGAACGAAGCTTAACAAGGGCTGAGCCCATTGCTTCTTTGCCTTCCGTAACCGAATGAATTTGGAAATCGTCCAACTCATAATGATGACCGACAATTTTATCAATTGCAAGGAAAGCCGCATCAATAGGACCTGCGCCGATGCAAACCTCTTGAACCTTTTTATCGTCTTTTTCAAGTGTAAGCTGTGCACTTGCGGAAATAATATTGCCGTTGTTGATAACATAGCTTATCAATTTATAGGTTGCGGGAACCTGCAACGCCGCACTTGCAACAATTGCTTCAAGCTCTTTGAGTCCGACTTTTTTCTTTGCCGCTACTCTTAAAAACTCTTCATAAACCTTGTTCTGGTCATCGTCTGACAAGTCATAGCCGAGATTGGATGCGGCAGCAATAACATCTGCCTGACTGTCTTTTTCATCAAGACAAATTGACTCTGCCTGAGCGCTTGTTACCGTAACTGCCGCACGCTCTGTATCGGCTGTGTTGCTAATCCAACGGATTTGCTTAACAATTCTTAACAGCTCTGTGTTGGAAAGATTTGTTCTTATACCGTACTTTTCGCCGCAGTTTTTAACCATTGTTGCAAAAACATCCAACGGTACATTTTCGCCGTCGACGGATGTTTTAACCGTTGCCGCACCCTTGCGAACTGAGAGAATTGCCTGAGCGGTTGCAAGTCCGTTTTTGTTATTACAACCAACACCAACGGGTACATCAACCCAAGTTGCAACCGTTTCAATATAGTTTGCAAAGTCATCGGGCATTGATTCTGCCGCACTGTCACAAACAGTAACCGCTGTTGCACCGCTTTCTACTGCGGTTTCAATAAGACTTTTAAGAAATTCAGGCTCTGTTCTTGTGGCGTCAAGAGCACAGAATTCTACACATTCACATTTTTCTTTTGCCATTTTAACTGTTTTGCCGACCCATTCCGCCATTTTATCGGGTTTCTTGTGGCAAGTATATTCCATTCCCACGGGAGAAACAGGCAATTCGATACGAATACAAGGATGAGCCGCATTAGTGAGCGCCGATGCTGCCTGTTCAATGCTTTCTTCTGTTAGTCCCGCCGCAACCGACAGCACACCTTTTTTCACGAAAGATGAGACGGTTTTAACAAATAAAATGTCTGTTCTTGCATCAATGATTGCGGGAATTTCGATTACATCAACACATAGCTTTTCTAACTGACGGGCAATTTCAATTTTTTCTTTGAAAGAAAAAGCATTTTGCTCACGACAGAGAGTAGCATCAGCAATTCTGATAGTTTTCATAATAGATATTCATCCTTTCTTCATACAGAAAAATCAAAATAAAAAATCCCTGAAACAGCCTAAACTGTTCCAGGGACGAAAGTTTTTCGCGGTACCACCCTGTTTACCGACTATTCGCATAAATCGGTCAACTCAACAAGTTCTAACAAACTCTTTGCCATGATAACGGGGCAAGCCGGAATCACCTACACAGTAAACCCTTCAGCAATTCTGCTACGGAATGAGACTTCTTTTTCTTTTCATACTGTCTTTCACCTGCCGACAGCTCTCTGAAATGAATAAACGGAAAAAGAATAGTTCCCTCAACGCATTTCGAATATATTGTTTGATAGTTTATCACAGCTTTTCTTGTTTGTCAAGAAAAAATCGGTTTTTCAGAACTTAGCACCTAACTCCAATGCTTTAAGGTTAGTTTCAAGCATATCCGCACGCTTTGCAGAGATAACCTTTGAAAGTGCGACTTTCATATCATCGGCGTTGAACTCGCCTAAAATTTCTAACAATTTGCCCATTAAAATCATATTTGCAAGTGTGGGGAATCCGTTTTCGCTTGCAAGACGGGTTGCGGGGATATAATAAACAGTAACATCGTCACGCTCAACCTTTCTTTCGATGAGTGTTGAGTCTGCCAAAATAACGCCGCCCGGTACTACTGATTTTTCAAATTTATCCAATGACGGAAGATTCATTGCAACTAAAATATCGGGATTTGAAATGATTGGTGAGCCGACTGCTTCGTCGCTGATAATAACGCTGCAGCTTGCAGTACCGCCACGCATTTCGGGGCCGTATGACGGCAACCAACTAACCTGTTTACCGTCTGTAAGACCTTTATATGCAAGGAATTTACCTGCGAAAAGGATACCCTGACCGCCAAAACCTGAAAGTAACATTTGTTTTGTACTCATTATTTTTCCTCCCCTGCACTTCTGTCTTTATAAACGCCCAGCGGATAATAAGGAAGCATTTTTTCGTCAATCCATTTAAGCGCCGCCTGCGGTGTAAGGCCCCAGTTTGTCGGACATGAAGAAACAACTTCAATCAATGAGAAGCCTTTGCCGTCCAACTGATTTTGGAATGCCTTTTTAATAGCTTTTTTAGCATTACGAACTTGCTTAACGCTGTTTACCGTAACGCGTTCAAGATATTCGGGGCCTTCAAGCTGTGAAAGCATTTCACAAACTCTGATAGGATAACCGCAGTGATTTACATCTCTGCCGTAAGGTGAAGTTTGTGTAATCTGACCGGGCAATGATGTGGGAGCCATCTGACCGCCCGTCATACCATAAATTGCGTTGTTTACGAAAATAACTGTTATATTTTCATTTCTTGCGGCTGCGTGAACGGTTTCTGCCATACCGATTGATGCCAAGTCGCCGTCACCCTGATATGTGAAAACGATATTGTTTTCGGGGTCTGCACGCTTAACGCCTGTTGCCACTGCCGGTGCACGGCCGTGAGCTGCTTCAATCATATCGCAGTTGAAATAGTTATAAGCCATAACAGAGCAACCAACGGGCGCAATACCGATTGTTCTGCCTTCAATGCCTAATTCGTCCATAACTTCTGCTACCAAACGGTGAATAATACCGTGGGTACAGCCGGGGCAATAGTGCATTGACATATCATTTAATGCATGGGGTTTATCGAATACAACCATTATTTTGCACCTCCGTTTTCTGCTACTGCCTTAATTGCTTCCAATACCTGTTCGGGTGAAACAATCATACCACCTACACGGTTGCAAAGTGTAACGGGTACTTTACATTCAGTTGCTAATTTAACATCATCAATCATCTGTCCCATTGAAAGTTCAACTGAGATGATGGCCTTTACTTTATCTGCCGCTTTCTTAAACGGAGCAACGGGGAACGGCCACAATGTGATTGGTCTAATCATACCCACCTTGATGCCTTGTTTTCTTGCTTCGTTGATAGCGTTCTTTGCTACACGGGAGGTTATACCAAATGCGGCGATTGCATATTCTGCATCGTCCATAAGGTATTCTTCATACATTGCTTCATTCTCTTTAATGTAGTTATATCTCTCATAACGCTCAAAGTTGAATTTTTCAAGCTCTTCGGGAACAAGAGAAAGAGAGTTTACAATATTGTGTTTGCGCTGAAGCTTTGTTCCGACTGTTGCCCAAGGCTTTTCGGGTGCCGGTTTAACTTCAAGGTCAAGTGAAACAGGCTCCATCATCTGTCCCATTGTACCGTCTGCAAGAATCATTGAAGTCATTCTGTATGTATCGGCAAGTTCAAAGCCTTTAACCGTAAGTTCTGCCATTTCTTGAACTGATGACGGTGCGAGAACTATCATGTGATAGTCACCGTGACCGCTGCCGCGGGTTGCCTGGAAATAGTCTGACTGGCTTGGCTGAATACCTCCGAGACCGGGACCGCCGCGCTGAACATTGACAACGAGTGCGGGAAGGTCGGAGCCTGCCAAATATGAAAGACCTTCACTTTTAAGCGAAATTCCGGGGCTTGATGATGATGTCATAACACGCTTGCCTGCCGCCGCAACACCGTATACCATATTGATTGCTGCGATTTCACTTTCTGCTTGAAGAAATACACCGCCGATTTTAGGCATTTTCTTTGCCATATATGCGGCGATTTCTGTTTGTGGTGTGATTGGGTAACCGAAGTAGTGACGACAGCCTGCAATGATAGCGGCTTCTGCAATTGCTTCGTTACCTTTCATCAATACTTTATCTGCCATATTTTCTCACCTCTCTACCTTAATTACACAGTCGGGACACATAATTGCACAAGATGCGCAACCGATACAAGCAGATTCGTCTGTAAGCTCTGCCGGGTGATGTCCCTTTTTGTTAATCTTATCGGGTGACAACTGCAAAATGTTTTTCGGACAAGCGTCAACACAAAGTCCGCAACCCTTACAGTTATCTGTTTTAAAGGTCAATTTAGCCATATATATCGCTCCTTCTTTATCACATTTTAAAGAATTTTATCTTGTAATGTCAAAGCCAAAGGCATTGGCACTTTTTCACACAGTTCACTATTAAGACTCTCTTTGAAGGTTGTTGCAATCAAAGCAAGTCCCGTGGCTTTTGATACACCGTTTGCATATTCAAGTGAATTCAGCACATCGTCTGCGGTGGTTTCTTCACCTAAATTTGAGTTGTTGACGAGTCCCGTGAATTTAATTCCGCAAGCAAACTCGATTTCACCCATAACTTCAAGTGTATCTGCAACATTTCTTGTGAGAGGTCTGTATTTATTGATTACCATGAGCATCTCATAGTCATTTTCTTTTATTATTGCGGGGGCTAATCTGCCAAGTGCCAATGCACCCCGGTCATCACCGCCCACATCAATTAAAACTCTGTGAGAAGTATCATCGGTAATTGAATACATTTCTTGCGGTAGTGCGGGAATATCAACATTACTGTTTGCAAATTCCGAACAGATTAGTTTTATACCCGCATCGTTAAATATTTGGCTGCTGTCTTTCGTTCTGAAATAGGGATTGACAATGTCCAAATCGGCAACAGTCACCTTTTCATACTGTTTTTTCAGCATCAATGCCATATTCACTGCAACATTGGTTTTTCCGCTGCCGTAATGACCGCACAAAAGAGTTATTCTTTTATCAAGTTTCATATTGCGCCTCATAATTTGTTACGCTGGATTTTACCGCTTGTTGTCTTAGGAAGCTCCGTTCTGAATTCAACAATTCTCGGGTACTTATAAGGAGCGGTATGGTCTTTAACATACTTCTGAATCTCCTTTTTAAGCTCTTCTGTCGGCTCCGTGCCCTTTGTGAGCACAATTACCGCTTTAACTATCTGACCGCGAACTTCGTCGGGGGCTGCACATACGCCGCATTCAAGAACATAGGGAAGCTCCATAATAACGCTTTCGATTTCAAAAGGTCCTATTCTGTAGCCCGATGACTTGATAACATCGTCAACTCTGCCCACATACCAATAAAATCCGTCTTCGTCCTGCCAAGCGGTATCGCCTGTGTGGTAATATCCGTCATGCATAACTTCGTCTGTTTTTTCTTTATCTCTGTAATATTCCGTAAACAAGCCGCAGGGTGCGCCGTTTTGAAGATTAACAACAATTTCACCGACTTCACCGACGGGAACCTTATTTCCGTCTGCATCCATAAGCGAAACATCATAAATCGGTGCGGGTTTACCCATTGAGCCGATTTTATGGGGTGCGCCTATAAGATTGCCGATAATCATTGTGCTTTCGGACTGACCGAAGCCTTCAAGAATTTGCAAGCCCGTTGCTTTTTCAAACTGACGGTAAACCTCGGGGTTAAGCGCTTCACCCGCTGTTGTCATGTGCTGAACCGATGACAAGTCATATTGTGAAATATCTTGTTTAATCATCATACGAAGCATTGTCGGCGGTGCACAGAAAGTAGTAATATGATATTTTGCAAACATGGGAAGAATATCCGCCGCATCAAAACGGTCAAAGTCATAAACAAAGGTGGCTGCTTCTGCAAACCATTGTCCGTAGAATTTGCCCCACATTGACTTTGCCCAACCTGTATCTGAAATGGTAAAATGCAAACCGTCGGGATTAACATTGTGCCAATATTTTGCGGTATGGAAATGCCCCAAAGGATATAAGTGATTATGCACTGCAATTTTGGGATATCCCGTTGTGCCCGATGTAAAGAACATAAGTAACGGGTCCTTGCCGCAAGGTGCGTCGTCTGTACGGTTATAATGAGTGCTATAAAGCGGGTACTCATCATCGAAGCTGCGCCAACCCTCACGATGACCGTTGACAATCAATTTGTTTATAAGCTCAGGGCACTTTTCTGCCGCCAATTCAACCTGATGAGCAGTGTCACCGTCGGCAGTACATATAATAGTATTTACCCCCGCCGATTGGAAACGGTATTCAAAGTCATGCTCTTGCAGCTGATTTGTTGCGGGAATTGCAATAGCACCCAGCTTGTTAAGGCCTAAAACTGCAAACCAGAACTGATAATGGCGTTTGAGCACCAACATAACTCTGTCGCCTTTTTTGATGCCCAGCGCTTTAAAATAGTTTGCACACTGATTTGAAAGACGCTTCATATCTTTAAATGTAAATCGGCTTTCGGTTTTATCGGCGCCGATATGTAACATTGCAAGTTTATTTGGTTTATCTTCTGCAAGTTTATCGACAACATCAAAAGCAAAGTTGAAGTTTTCAATATTCTTGAATTCAATCTTTATAGGTGTTCCGTCTTCGTTCTTTGTAACATTAACATATTTACGGTAAACGCGGTCTTGTGTATCGGGGTTCGCTTTCTTTGACGCAACTGCACGCGTGGGTGAAAGCTCAGGGATAGGCTCACCCGTCGGATTAAGAACGATTGCATAGAAAATACAGTCTTTACCGTTTACCGCAATCATACCGTGGGGTGTGTCACTGTCGTAATACACACTGTCACCGGGGCCTAAAATTTCTTGGTGCTCGCCGATTTGAACAAGCAGATTACCCTCTACCACGATGTCACATTCCTGACCTGCGTGGGTTGTAAGCTCGATTTCACGCTTTTCTGCGCCTTCTTCAAATTTGCATTTAACATATAATGGCTCTGCGATACGATTTTGAAAAGCATAAGCCAAGTTATAATATGTCATCCCGTGAGCTTCGGCAATTTCCTGACCTGATTCTTTTCTGGTAACCGTAAATGATTTAAGATTTGGACTGTAACCCTCAATAATATCTGTTACATTGACACCGAAAGCGATTGCACAACGATAGATAAAGGCAAAGTTTAAGTCGCCGGTACCGTTTTCACAGTTTCGGTATTCTTCGGCGGTTACACCTGTTTTTGCCGCCATTTCTTCAACAGTGAAGTTTTCGATTTCACGAAGTTCACGAATTCGGCGTGCCATTTCTTGAATTTTGTAATCCAAACCATTTATGTGTTCCATAAGCTTCTCCATTTCCGGGACAAAAAAAACACTCGTCCCAAAGTTTATGACTTTGAGACGAGCGCCGAAAATTCTTCATTGCACCCGCGGTACCACTCAAATTGCAGTTTTCACTGCCACTCAAGGTCTATCAACCTTTATGCCTTTACGCAGCAATCACGGAGAGATTCTACTAATCCCAAAAGACTTTCTTTCTCTCGGCTCGGAAGCTACAAACACAAAATCGAACTCGAATGACTTGCACCAACCGTCATTTCTCTGAAGCTGTCTGTTTTGTGCACTCTTCGTCAGCGCCTTTATTTTTTATCAAATGGTATTTTATCACAAAGCCCATTCTTTTGTCAACACATAAAATTATAATTTATTTCTTTGAATTTTTCCGCTGATTGTCTTTGGAAGATCTGTTCTGAACTCAACAATTCTCGGGTACTTATAAGGAGCGGTATGCTCTTTAACATATGTTTGAATCTCTTTTTTGAGTTCTTCTGTAGGCTCTGTTCCCTTTGTGAGCACGATTACCGCTTTAACCACCTGACCGCGAACTTCGTCGGGAGCGGCACATACGCCGCATTCAAGAACATAGGGAAGCTCCATAATAACGCTTTCGATTTCAAACGGTCCGATTCTGTAGCCCGATGATTTGATAACATCGTCAACACGGCCCACATACCAATAGAATCCGTCTTCATCACGCCAAGCGGTATCACCTGTGTGGTAATATCCGTCGTGCATAACTTCCTTGGTTTTTTCTTCGTTTCTGTAATAACCTGCGAACAAGCCGCAAGGTACTTTTTCGGAAATTTTAACTACAATTTCGCCGACTTCACCGTCGGGAACCGGATTTCCGTCAGAATCCATAAGTGAAACATCATAAAGGGGAACGGGAATACCCATTGAACCGACCTTATGCTTGCCGCCGAGAAGATTTGCGATTGTGAGAGTAAGTTCTGTTTGACCGAAGCCTTCCATAATCTGCAAGCCCGTTGCGTTTTCAAACTGGCGGTAAACTTCAGGGTTTAAAGCCTCACCGGCTGTTGTCATATGTTTGATTGATGATAAATCGTATTTTGAAATATCCTGCTTAATCATCATACGAAGCATTGTCGGCGGTGCGCAGAATGTTGTGATTTGATATTTTGCGAACATGGGAAGAATATCTGCCGCATCAAAACGGTCAAAGTCATAGGTGAATACTGCGCCTTCGCATAACCACTGACCGTAAAGTTTGCCCCAGAGTGCTTTACCCCAGCCTGTGTCGGAAATTGTGAAGTGCAAACCGTTGTCACTTACGCCGTGCCAATATTTCGCAGTGATATAATGTCCCAAAGGATATGTATATGTGTGTGCTGCGATTTTTGGATATCCTGTTGTGCCCGATGTAAAGAACATAAGCATTAAATCGTCGCCGCAAGGAGTTTCGTCTGTGCGATAATAATGAGCGCTGTAAAGTGGGAATTCTTCGTTAAAATCATTCCAGCCGTCACGCTTTTCGCCAACAAGAATTTTTGTTTTAAGTGACGGACAATTCTTCTGTGCTTCGTCAACATGAGCAGAAATGCCGTCATCGGATGTACAAACAATTGCACTGACTTCTGCCGCATTGAAGCGGTATTCCAAATCGTGCACCTGCAACTGATGTGTAGCGGGAATAACAATTGCGCCCAATTTATGCAAACCGAGTACTGCAAACCAGAATTGATAGTGGCGTTTAAGCACCAACATAACTCTATCGCCTTTTTTAATGCCCAACGATTTAAAATAGTTTGCACATTGAGCAGATGCCCGTTTCATATCGTTAAATGTAAATCTTCTTTCAACCTTATTCTTATCAATATGGAGCATTGCAAGTTTATCGGGTGATTTTTTTGCAATAGCATCAACAACATCAAATGCAAAGTTGAAGTTCTTTTCGTTATTAAAGTCAATTGATGTTACACGACCGTTTTCGTCTTCGGTAGTAGTGATGAAATCTTCACATACTAAATGGCGGTTACCTGAACGGGCAGAAACGAGTGTGTCACGAATTACGGTTTCTTTTTCGTTTTCACCGGGTAAAACAACTGCTACAAACAAGCAATCCTGACCGTCAACCGCAATCATACCGTGGGGTGTTGAGCTGTTATAATAAATACTGTCGCCTTCGCTTAAATATTCAATCTTATCACCGATTTGAATTTTAAGTCTGCCGCTCATAACAAGGTCAAATTCCTGACCTGAATGTTTTGATAAATGAATGGGTTTATTCTGCTGGTCTTCGTTATATTCATATTTAACCCAATACGGCTCTGCAATCTTTTTGCGGAATTGAGGTGCGAGATTTTGGATTTCAATACCGTCCTCCTGTGCTGTTGCATGACCTTTACCCTTTCGAGTAATTGTATATGATGACAAGTGAGCACTGTGACCTTCCAGCAATGCTGTTATGTCAATTCCGAACACCTTTGAGCATTTGTGAAGAAATGAAAAAGGAAAGTCCAACTCGCCGTTTTCATAACGAATATATTCTTGCTCGGTAACTTCGGTTTTTTCTGCCATTTCTGTCTGAGTAAAGTCGGCGATTTCGCGCATTTCACGAATTCTGCCTGCTATCTCGTGCAATTTTTTTGATTCAACTGTTGACATAAGCAAATCCTCCTAAAAATAAAAAAATCGTCTCAAAGCTTTTACGCTTTGAGACGAATGTAAAATCATCCGCGGTACCACTCAAATTGCAGCTTTCGCTACCTCTCAAGGTCCAACAACCTTTATGCCTTTACGCAGCAATCACGGGAAACGCCTACTCCTTAATAAAGTTTCGGATTTCCGGCTCGGAAGTGATGGGTTTTCGGATTTCTGTTGTTGACTCACACCAACCGTCAACTCTCTGGAAGCGATACATCCAAACCGTCTTCGTCATAGCCTTTGCTATTAAATTGAAGTTATTATAGCACCGCAAAAAACGGTTGTCAAGAAAAAATTTAAGATTTTTTGCATATTTTGTTTTGGCGCCGATATATATAATTTTAATGTTGAGCTTTAAAAAGCGTATGGATAAATTCATTGACGGATTTGTTTTATATATGCTATAATTAGGCTGTTCAGAGAAAAAAAGGGGGACATCAATTATGCGTAAAATCATTTCACTGTTATTGATAATTACTATGTGTCTTGGACTGTTCGGCTGCGGTGCGAAATCGCCTAAGGACGATGTGGTCATTCTCTACACAAACGATATACATACCTACATTGACAAGCCGCTGAGCTATGATATCATTGCAGGCATCCGTGATGAATTGGAAAAATCCTACGGTGAAGGCAATGTTCTGCTGGCGGATGCCGGCGACCATGTTCAAGGCACTGCCTATGGCTCTATGGACAAGGGTGATACCATAATAACACTTATGAATACCGCAGGCTACGATATTGCCACTTTAGGGAACCACGAATTCGACTATGGCATGGAAAAGGCACTTGCCAATGTAAAAGCTGCCGATTTTCCCTATATTTCCTGCAACTTCTACCATGAAAAAGATGGTGTAAGAGGCGAAAATGTTTTGGAAGCCACGCATACCGTTGAAACCGCCGGCGGCTTAAAAGTTGCGTTCGTGGGCATAACCACCCCTGAATCCTTCATCAAGTCCACCCCTGCATATTTTCAGGATGAAAGCGGTAACTACATCTACGGTATATCCGGCAGTAAAGACAGTGAAGCTTTAATCTCTGATGTGCAGAACGCCATTGACAGTGTAAAAGAAAGTGTGGATGTGGTAATTGCTCTGGGCCACATGGGTGACGATGCATCTTCTGAATCCTGTACCAGCGAAGATGTTATCGCCGGTGTTTCCGATTTGAACGCTTTTATAGACGGGCACTCACACTCCACTGTTGTGGGTAAAGAAGTAACTGACAAGAACGGCGAGTCTGTTATGCTGACGCAAACCGGCGAATACTTTGATGCCATAGGCATGATGGTTATTGACGGCGAGACCGGTGCGATTACCACCGACCTAATCGGATACAACGAAATTACCGAAGCGGTAAAGGACGAAAACGGCGAAGTTATGAAAGACGAAAACGGTGACGATGTCACAAAAGTGATTGGGTATGAATTAGTATCTTCATTATATACAGGTGCCCCCTGGCCCGTGAATTCCCGTGTTGCCGCTATTAAGGACGCATGGATGACCGATATAGATACACAATTAGGTGCTAAAATTGGAGAAACTGCTCTGACGCTGGATAACTATGACGCCGACGGTAACCGTCTGGTTCGTTCTCAAGAGACCAACACAGGCGACTTTTGCGCCGATGCGCTGTACTACCTGTTCGACAACATGGATATTGATGTTGATGTTGCTATCATGAATGGCGGCGGCATACGCAACAAGGCTGTTACGGGCGAACTGACCTATAAAATTGCCAAAGAAATTCACACCTTCGGCAATGTGGCTTGCCTGCAAACCGTCACAGGTCAACAGTTATTGGATGCCCTTGAATGGGGTGCCCGAAGTGCAGGTACCGGCAACGAAAACGGTGAATTTCTGCAGGTTTCCGGTGTTACCTATAAAATCGACGCCGACTGGCCTGAATCCACGCAAAAGGACGACATGGGCGTTTGGATAGGCGCTCCCACCGGCGGCTACCGTGTCCACAGCGTGAAAGTCTATAACAAGGAAACCAATGCTTACGAACCTCTGGATTTGACCGCCAAATACAACCTTGCCGGCTACAACTACACTCTCCGAAATCTGGGAGGCGGCTTCAATATGTTCTCCGGTGTTGTCAATGTGCTGGACTATGTTATGGAGGACTATATGGTTCTTGCCAACTATATCTCCGCCTTTGAGGGCGGCAGAGTGGACGCCACCAACTCCCCTCTGGCTGCCAAATATCCCGGAATGCTGCTGGATTATTCGACTGTAAACGGCAGCGGCCGTATCGTTATAGAAAGCACATCTGCGCAATAAAGCCGCAAAAGGAGTCATAAAATTCGACTTTTTTAAACAACATATAATGCATAACTAAAAAGAGCACTCGTCGAGTGCTCTTTTTAGTTATGGTCGGAGTGACAGGAGTCGAACCTGCGGCATCTTGCTCCCAAAGCAAGCGCGCTAC
Organism: uncultured Clostridia bacterium; assembly: GCA_945787805.1. Classification (GTDB taxonomy): domain Bacteria; phylum Bacillota; class Clostridia; order Oscillospirales; family Acutalibacteraceae; genus Fimenecus. Next base: position 17,535 of record CALZID010000006.1, read on the forward strand.
CATCTGCGCTACACCCCGATAAATATTAAATTTTAATATTGTTTGCTCAAAAGAAACTTTGAATGTCGGAGTCGCTTGCGCTTCCTGTTGCAATATAGTCGTCTCACTCGCTTGGAGCGCTTCGTGATACTCCTTATTGCGCCACTCCTTTTTCCTCGCTTCATCCGCCACCGGCGGCGCTCGGAAACGTCCCCATCTGCGCTACACCCCGATAAATATTAAATTTTAATGTTGTTTGCTCAAAAGAAAATTTGATGTCGGAGCCGCTTGCGCTTCCTGTTGCAATATATCTTTTTTGTCAGCTTTGATAGTATATAATATTTTGTTTTAGTTGTCAAGGGTATTTTTCTGTATATCGGTCAAATCAAAGCTCAAATCCAGCAGCCATTTAATCTGATTTTCGTCCACTGAACCGTCAAGGGCTACGGTAATCCAATTGGTTTTGTTCATGTGATATGCAGGGAAAAATCCTTTTTCGTTTCTGAGATTGCCTATTAAAATCGGGTCACATTTAAGGTTTAGAACATCAATAATTGCGTCGTCGTGAAGTCCCAGCTTATTTTTTGGCAAACGCATTAAAAGTGCAAACCATTTTCGGTTGCTTTGGTGACGGAAAACCGCATGCATCGGTGCGGAGTCCCAAGGGTATTCGGCGTCCGTACCGTAAATCTCTGCAATATATTTTATAAGCTCTTCTCTGTTCATTTTTACACCCTGTTTGTATATTTATATATTGATTATACCACCCGTTTTTCAGCTCTTCAAGACCGTAAAATTTTGAATATTTTTTCTTTAATTGAACAAAATTATTAAAAAGGAGAGTTTTATATGAACGACAATAAAATTAACGGAAATGAACTTATTAAAAATACACTTGACGAAATTCCCGAAGCAAAGGCAGACGCCAGACGCATTGTGGGGCTTGTGAAAGAAAACGGACGGGTGACGGGATATCAGTTGTCCGATAAAACCGTAGTTGAAAAATCCCGTGCGGTGCAAATGGCAAAGCAAGGCGAAATTGCAGGCGTGGGAGTTGCTCATCGGGGTAATAATGAGTATCTTAAATCCATTCCCAACGAAAAAGAAAATGATAATCTCGGCAATCTTCCGTCGGTGACAGTTTAATAAAGATAAACCCTGTAAAGATTTTTCTTTGCAGGGTATTTTATTGTTGAAAGCCATATAACAATTTGATACAATAGACTTAAAGCAAAGCATAAAGGTGGTCTGTTTTATGGCATATTTATTTGTTCATTTCACAGAAGATAAAGGCGATAAGGAATATGTTTGGTTTTCTGTCAGCCGTGACGGTCTTCATTGGACGGACTTAGGTAACGACGAACCCATTCTCAAATCAAATCTTGGCACAAAGGGTGTGCGTGACCCATTCATTGTCTATGACGAAAAACTTAAAAGGTATTTTATTATTGCAACCGACCTGCTCACAACAAGCGGGAACTGGTATAATTTTTCACACAAGGGCAGTCGCTCACTCATAGTTTGGGAGTCGGAGGATTTAATTCACTGGTCAAAAGAAAGACTTTGTGAAGTGGGAATTAAAAATGCGGGCTGTGTTTGGGCGCCCGAAGCAGTTTTTTGCAAAGAAGAAGACGCATGGTTTGTTTTCTTTGCTTCTTGTGTGAAAGAAAAAGGCGAGTTACACCATAAACAGAGAATTTATGGCTCATTCACAAAAGATTTTAAAGAATTTACTCCCACATTCAAATATATTGATGCAAAAACAGATATTATTGATACCAATATCGTTTGGGACAACGGTTTTTATTACCGTTTTTCAAAGGACGAAACTAACAAAAAAATCACAATTGAGAGAAGTGAAACTCTCATTTGTGAAAATTGGGAGAAAATTTATTCGGAAGTGTTTGATAAATTCTGCGGACTTGAAGGTCCCGAAACATATTATCTTGACGATATGCAGAAATGGTGCCTGATTGCGGACCAATATCACACTCATAAAGGCTATACTCCATTTTTATGCGAAGACCTGTCAACGGGCAATTTTGTGCAGTTAGCTGAAGACGAATTTAATATGGGCAAACGCAAAAAGCGTCACGGCGGAGTTATTAAGATTACCGAAGAACAGGCAGAAAAGTTAATTGCGCATTACGGTATTGATGAATAAGAATTTACAGCAACAGCGAGTTGCTTGCTTATAAATATATTCGTTATATAATATTGTTTGAGGTGATTATTGATATGGATACAAAAACTGTTTTACTTGAATTGAGAACGCAAAAAGGTCTGTCACAGGATGAGCTTGCAGAAAAAGTCTTTGTTACAAGGCAAGCGGTATCGCGTTGGGAAAACGGTGAAACCATTCCGAACACGGAAACATTGAAATTACTGTCGAAGTTTTTTGATGTTTCTATCAACACCCTGTTAGGTTCTCCCAGGCAGCTGATTTGTCAATGCTGCGGTATGCCCCTTGATGATTCAACAGTCAGCAAAGAAACTGACGGTAATTTCAACGAGGAATACTGCAAATGGTGTTACACTGACGGCGAATTCAAATATTCCAGTAAAGAGCAGCTGATTGATTTTTGCGTGGAGCATATGGCAAATGAAAATTGGCCGGCAGAACAGGTTCGGGCGCATATGGAAGCAGTCGTACCGAAACTCAATCATTGGAAATAATGCACGGAAGAAATATAATCAGGCGGATGTAAGAATTTTTGCATCCGCCTGATTTTTTATTAAATATTTATATCAATGCCGACGGGACAGTGGTCACTACCTATTATTTCGGTATAAATTCGGCTTTCTTTTAAACTTTCGGCAAGGCGATTTGAAACCACAAAATAGTCGATACGCCACCCTACATTCTTTTCTCTTGCATGAAACATATAGCTCCACCAGGAATACTCGATTTTATCGGGGTAAAGATAGCGGAAAGAATCAGTAAAGCCCGCATTCAAAAGCTCTGTAAATTTGTTTCTTTCTTCGTCGGTAAAGCCGGCGCTTTGATGATTTGTTTTTGGATTTTTAAGGTCAATTTCCTGATGCGCCACATTCAAATCTCCGCAATAAATCACGGGCTTCTTGCTGTCTAATTTCTGCATATATTCACGAAGCGCATCTTCCCAATTCATTCGATAGTCAAGTCTTGTTAGCTCCCTTTGTGAATTGGGTGTATAAACACATAGAAGATAGAATTTTTCATATTCAAGGGTAATTGCTCTGCCTTCGTGGTCGTGCTCATCTATGCCCAAGCCGTAAGTCACGCTTATTGGCTCGTGCTTTGTAAAAATCGCAGTGCCCGAATAGCCTTTTTTCTCAGCACTGTACCAATATTGATGATATTCGGGCGTGTTAAATTCCGCTTGTCCCGGCTGCATTTTTGTTTCTTGAATACAGAAAAAATCTGCGTCTTCACTTTTAAAAAACTCTTCAAAGCCTTTATTAAGGCAAGCTCTGAAGCCGTTTACATTCCATGATATAAATTTCATATTATTTTTCCTTTACAATAAAATATATTCCGTATCTGTTTTGGTGTTGCATATAATGGGGCGAGAATGTAATTTCACGGTCGGTACCTTGAATATTAAAATTCATAGTCCCCTTTTCTCTTGTAAAATTATCATTCACATTATTAAGCCAGTTTTTTAAACTGATGTCTTTGACGGTTATTTTGTCGTTAATCGTATTGTCTTCTACGGGAATTGTCACATTAACCCCGGTTGTTGCGGTGTTCATATTGTTATTGCCCAAATTTCCGCTGAGTAAATACGGCCCGTATTTGAATGCAACGGCATTTTCGTTGTCGGGCAACGAATGTGATATTATCTGCATTGGGATTGTATATTCAACAGTATCTCCGTCCGCCCATTTCTTTGACAAAGAAATTACTCCGTTTTCAGAATTTGTGCTCACTTCTTCACCGTTGATTTTTAGTGTCGGTGCGGCTTTGCACCAGTCGGGCACACGAAGAACGATATTCGCATTTGCAGAGCCGTTAATTATGAATTTCACTTTTGGCAATTCTGCATTTTGAGTGATTGTCAGCCCTTTTTCTTTCCAATTAACTTTTGATGAAATGAACTGTGTAATATAAATACTGTTTTCATCTTTATAATAAATACTGTCATTAAGTTTTGAGAAATTTTCCATACCCGAACCCGTACAACACCAAAAATGATCCGTCGGTGAACTGTAAACCTTGAAAAATCCCGTTGCCATAGGTTGAAAATATGTAGTCATTCCCGTTTTAGAATTTTGCGATGACAAAATTGCATTTATGAATGTATTTTCATAATAATCGGCGTATTTTTTGTCCCTTGTAATTTTATAGAGCTCACGGGTAAGTTTAAGCATATTATATGTATTACAGGTTTCGCAGTTGCAATTAGTACGCTCTGCATCTAATATTTTAGGCTCGCCGAAATGCTCCCACTCACTGTTTCCGCCTGTGATATAAGTGTGACTGTCTATGACTATATCCCAAAAATTCTCTGCCACTTTCAGATAATACTCTTCGCCTGTTACTGTATATCTGTTCAGTGCGCCGATGATTTTCGGAATTGTTGTGTTAGCGTGTTTTCCGTTTAAAATATCTTCGCCTTTATACAGATAATCGAAGAGTGCCGTTTCGTCAAAGCTGTGAGCCGCTGACAAATGCTTTGGGGATTTTGTGTTCTTATAAAGCTCATATAAACAGTCGTTCATTCCGCCGTATTCAACATTTAATACGGTAATTTGCATTTTGTCGTTCCATTTTGATGTGCGGCTGTAAACCCAGTCGCCAAGCCTTGACGCAACCGTGAGCGCCTGCAGGTTTTCGGTTAATTCATAAGCCGAAACGAGCCCTGCAAGGATTTTGTGCATACTGTACCAGGGCACCCAAGTATCGGCAGTATCACCGTTTTCGATTATTTCATAATGACTTTCGGGAATTGCCGCAAGGTAACCTGTTTCTTTATTTTGACAACGGTTCAAAACTTCTGTAATATGGTCTGCAATTGCCTTAAATTCTTTATCGCCTGTTGATAAATATGCCTGTGAAACTGCGGTTAAATAATGCCCCAAGGTATGACCTTGAATTGCTGATGTTTCCCATCCGCCGTATTTTGTTGCATCACTTTCTACCCCTGCAATATCGCAGAAACCTTTAAGCAATTTATCGGCGTCAAGGGATTTTAGATATTTTATTTCAAGTGCAAATGCGTTTTGACAGTAAGTATCAAAAACTTGGACTTCGCTCATTGAAAAATCATTTAACTTAATCATAATGAAATCAACTCTTTATAAAAGACTAAAATTATTGTAGCATATAATAGCTTTTATCGCAATAATCATAACTGCTTTATTTAAAATTTTAAGCCGCAAATATAAAAAAGCAGACACACTCTATGCACAAATGTGTCTGCATTTTTATGTTTATCTATCTTTTCTTATATGTAACCAAAAGTGCAAACCAGCAAGAAGTATTGATTTACACATAAAATCATCTACTTATATATTTAATACACCTTTTTTCACAAAAAACAAGACTTGAAAAATTTTAAAAATGTTTTAACATTACCATTTGTTTTCAACATATTCGCAGAAGGCGTACATATCTTTTATTTCGAGTTTGGTGCCGTCATCAAGTGTAACATCACCGTTCCAAAGTCCATGAACCTGATGGGCGTGCATTCTTGCAACTTTTACATTCAAATCGGTATGATAGTCGAATGTGGGCGTCATTGTCAGATTAAATCTTCCGTCTTCTGAAATAAATTTCCAAGGCTCTGTATATTTGTCATCCTTTGGGAAAGTTTCAACATCAATTGCACCGAATTTATGTGCTTTTCCGTCATAGAAAATGCAGGTTTCAGTAGCATTGCTCTCGTTACCGATTGCCCAGGTAATTTCAAACCCGAAAAGATGCTTTTCACCGTTTTCGTCAGTTAAATATGTTGAGCCGTTGCCCCAATACCAAACCATTTTATGAATTGTGTTGACTCTGCCCCAATCAAGAAAGCCGAAGGTATCTTCTTTAGAAAACTCATAAACATCGCTGCCGATTTTAAGAGTACCCTCACAAGGCATACAATTCTGCTTGGTGGTCATAAAATATTTGTGCGGGTCTTCGTCAAAAGGAAGAACTGTTGTGATGTTTTCAGGTCCCGGCATAATATCCATTTGAAAATCACATTCAACTATACCCGCTTTAGCAGGACATCTAAACCACAATGTTCTTGAATTTTCCATTGTATTGAAATCAAAATCAGCGCCGCCGATTTTGTCGCGGAAACGGTTGGGAATATCCCCTTTTGGCGGCGGAACATGAGAGTTTCCACCCAGGAAAAACTTTGTACAGTCAATAATTTGTTTTCCGTTAACAAGGTCAACAAGCTTTAATCCCACATAGCCGCCCACAGTGATATTGGCAAAGCTCAACTGAACCATATATTTTCCGTTTGAAATCTGATAGAAATCCCATTCTTTGCGGCTCATTGCTTCTTTTTTAACAAGATTTCTGTCATATTCAAAAACATTATGTCTTGCCCAGCCTTTTGCATTCAATGTACCGTCAGCATTAAGCAACGGTGTATTTTCGGTATATTCAATCTGCTTTGATTTTTCTTTCCATTCCCAAAACGGAACATAAGTTCTTTCCATAATACATATCCCCTTATAAAAATTTCTCTTATAACAATATTAATACAATTACACTTTTATTGCAATAATATTTCATAATAAAAAGGCAAAAACTCTCTAACCCGAAAATGATTAGAGAGTTTATCTTGTCTTTTATAAGAAATTACGGTGCTGCGTGTTCTTTTAACACAGTTGTTTCTGAATAATATTCCCAATTGTTTTTATCTCGAATATCATCTTGAACGGCTATCCATTTAGACGGCAAGAATGCGTATCCGTTATTAGTTTGAACACTCCATTCGTCCGACCTGATTAAATACTGTTTATGAGCAGTTTTTTCATCGCTGTTAATGGCTTTTCCGGTAAATGGATTTACAGGATTATCAATCAGTCCGTTCATTGCTAATACCGGGACATCCGCATTTGTCATAAAACCGTCATATGTTGAAAAGCCTTTACTGTTAAAATCTTTTATCATTAACAATGGGAAATAGCGTGCAAGGTCTTCTGTATTGCCGGTATCATTAGTTATTAATAATGATTCAAGTTGATTTGTTGCTCCGCCATGGTCCGCTACTAATATGATTCTTGTATTATCATACACATCATTCTCACGAAGATAATCAAACCACTTGCCTAACTGAATAAATGCAACCATATTAACGTGATAATGGGCTACTTGGTTGCCATCGGTCATGTAAAGTTGATTACCGTTTACAATATATTTATCTGCAACAGTTGCATTATATTCAGTATTGTCAACAGTTTTGGCTGGAACAAAATCAGGGGCTTGGAACAACATTGGTTCATGAGTTATATTGTTTGCCAAGAATAAGTATGTATTTTTATTCTCCTTGGATATACGAGTAATATTCGGCAAATTGGTCAATACATTATATGCTTTCATCGTATTGTTTTTAAGGCCGGTTGCAGTTGCAACACTTTCAACTTTTTGTGTTCCATAGTTCATGGTTGAAATATTTCCTGAAAGTTGTCTGTAACCACCGTTTTCATAGATTATCGGTTGAATAACCACGGGCATTGTTTTCATAATGCTGAAGCAGAAGAAATTTCTGTGATTATTCTGCACTACACTCTCTTTAACACCCGGTTCACCGAAAACACCTTCGGTTATATATGCATCAATATCGGGATATTCATCGAATACACTCAAATCAGGAATCCATTGATAATTTGCATAAACAGGGTCGCAGACTGTAACATCAAAGTCATTATTATCGAAAATTACAGGCATTACCTTTAAAGCCTCGTTATGCTTATCCACAAGCAACTCATTGTCTCGTTTATTCAATTCAACGGGGGTGTATTCATATCCGCCAAGCAATGACGGTACACCAAAGTTTGTCTTCCAGCCAAAAGATACTACATTTGAAAAATATGTAAAACCGTCAAACTGTTCTTGTAATTCCGGGCGTTCATTAAGTAAATACGGAACATAGGAGCCCATTGCTCTGTCAAGCATAATTACAATTACATTTTTACCTTCGGTGCTCAAATCAAAGTTTGCTATGTCACCGGTTTCAAGTGCTTCAGAAGAAATGCTGTTAACAGATGTTCTGATTGTGTTTATATTAACGACTGACATACCGCCAAGAGCGATTATTGCAGCGATTAAAACACCTGATACAACATTTTTCCATTTTTTAATTACAAACAATGCCACTAAAGACAATATTACAATAACTATAATATTTAAAACTTGTTCTTTTAGGGCAAATGACATATCATTGTCATATTTAAGCGTTGAAGACATATTGCCTAAGTTCAAGCCAAAGAACATATAGTTTACAACCATTACAAGGCTCATTATCCAGATGATTTTTTCAAAAATAACCTTGCCGCCGTCACTTGCAAGCCAATAGAAAACTCTGAACCAAATTAAGAAAAATCCTGCCGCAAAAGCTGCGCTGCTAACCACATACCATAAGGGATGATGGAAATATGATATATCAACATATTCCTGCGGAGATGCCGCAATAAAGGTTGTCGGTATAAGCAAGCCTGTAAGCACCGTGATAAAAAGGCAACCCAAGGTAAACACTTTTTTATTGGGTGTGCCTGCAACATTACTGGGTTTTACTATCTTCTTAAACAACGGCATAAATATAGGAACAAGAAGTATTACGCCGATACCTATTAAGAAAATTCTTCTCTTTACAGAAGTGGTTTCATATATAAATCCACCGTAGCCAATCATGGCAACGCCAATTACGGCTGTAAGAATTCTGAGTACCTTTTGGGGATTTTTAATTTTATAGAAAATATTTTTGAAAAATGAGAAAAGATTGTTAAGCGTCCAATAAAATACAAGTCCTGACGGAGATGTATAAAGAAATACCAAGAAGAATATTGCCATTGCATATAACTGCACTTTGGTTTTTCTCGGAAAGCCTTTTAAATAAATTGAGCTTGAAACAATGTTGATAAGCGTCATTAAAATCGGCAAGAAATTGATTGCAATATTACCGATTACTATAAGACCGTCGGGCTCACTTAAATCTTTAATGGGTCCCAGTGAAACACCGTCAAGAATTTCAAGGTGTGACAAAAACTGATAAGCCGCCATAAAGAACGGAATTTCCAAAAGCAATGAAACCGAACCGCGAAGAGCGTCAGTCGGTTTATAATTATTCTGGCGATAATAGGTTTGAAGAATCATCATTCTTTCGTCGCCCGAAAATGTCTTTTTTATGTGTGCAACACCGTCGTGAAGCTTTGCGTCAATATCTCTTGCCGCTTCTTGCATTGCATCTGCTCTGCGATAAAGCGGAAGCACCAAAATATTCATTACAAGGCTTAAAAATATGATTGATAAGCCCGGATGTCCCACAAAACTGTTTGCAACACCGAAAATGATTTCAAAAACCAGTTTCAAAGGACCTATTAGCAATGTTTCTAAAATTGAAAAGAATGTCATTTTATTTTTCCTCTTTTTCAGCTGTCAATTCTTCATATTTATTGATTAGATAATCAACAGTGCGCTCTGCACCCTCGCCGATATGCTCCCAGGTTTCTTCCTTTACTTCTTTTCTGCCTGTAACATATCTTTCATCTGTAAGACAAGAGTCAATTAAATCTTTCAAATTATCCATATTATCTTCTGTAAGCTCACGACCGAGTCTCGGAAGTGCAGAAACAGTCCAGAGCGGTGTATCAAGCCACCATGCATCATAAAGGCTGACATCAAAATTAGGGTTCGTGTAAATTACCGGCTTATCATAAACCAATGAGAAGTCAAAAATAACGCCTGAAAAGTCTGAAATAAGAATATCCGAACGGCGAAGCACATCAAAATTATCAGTATCTCTGTTCCATTCGAGCTGCTCCGACTCAGGATATTGAGCAATAAGCTTATCAATCATCTCTTTTTCGGATTTGAATGACTGCGGGTGTGGACGGACAATAACATGATATCCTGTTTTAAGCAACACATCGAGTATTTTACCGCCATACACACTGAAAATTGCACTTTGTCCCCAAGACGGAGCTAAAAGCACCGTTCTCTCATGCTCGGGTGCAGGACCTTCTTTTTCAAGTCTTGCAATCATCTTATCCATATAAGGAATACCGACTTTTACCAGCTCTTTCGGGGGTAATTCACGGATTTTTTCGAGATTTCTGATGTCTTGTGCCTGATATTCACCTGAAAGTAAAATTGCGTCATAATAGTCGATACCGAACATTCTGTAAAGCGTTATTTCACTTGCGGCATGGGGAATATGAACATAATATTTAACATCTTTTGAACGCTTCCACTGATAAACATCAAGTCCCGGAGTTGTTGAAAGCACAATTGTTGCCTTTAAGAAATTAAGACGGGCAAAAGCCTTATTCTCACTACCTACAAATTCAGCTTTAATATGTTCAAAGTCATTTTGAAGTGCCGGGTCGTCTTCCGACGCAGTCATATATACCACATCTTTGCCACGCTTATCAAGTTCTCGGCAAATCGGTTCAAAAATTGACCAATATCTTTTATCGTCGGCAAAAATCACAAAGGGAATGCCCTTCACATCCGCTTCGACCTTACCGCTGCCCAATTTAAAGCGTAATTTAATCCAAAGCATTCTAACAGAATAAAATGCCGCTCCCAAAACACCGATAAGAATGGTGAAGAGCATACTGCCCGTACCGGGGTCTATATACAATAACATAGTCAATTTCTCCTTCAAAACACTAAGTAAAACCGAACAATTATTCTACAAAAGTGAACATTAACATATACACTATATAATATCACATAAAAATACAAAAAGCAACAATTTGCTTCAATATAAAAGGGTATGACTTTTCGCCATACCCTTCGGTAAAATACAAATCAGTTTTCGCTCTTCTTTTTGAAAATCTCTTTGAAGTCGGCGGCTGCGAAAATACCGCATACAAGAACAACAATTGTGCAAAGAATAACTGCAAGTGACGGAAGCTGCAAAGCGATAATTGATGTGAATACAACAGCCCATGCACTGTATGTAATATTAAGTGCCATTGATTTTGAAGCGCCAATCTGTGCGATTGCCTTGTAGTAGAAAAGATAAGAAACGGTTGCGCAGAAGGCAGCTGCTATTACAATGGGAACAAGCCATTTTTCCGTTCCCGATGCAGAGAAGCTCTTAAAGAGATCTCCCACGAAGCCCCATGCACTTGTGATTCCGTAACCCTTTACAAGTGAGATTGCCGGTAAAAGAATTATACCGTAAGTAACTGCCGATGTTGTCTGACGAATTTGAAGTGCATATTCGTCTTTGACTTCAGGGTCTGTAAGAGATTTTGCAAGGATAACTGCTTCAATACCCCAGCCGAATGAGCACATCAATGCGCCGAGAATACCCAAAGCAAAGTTTGTTGTTTCGATTGTGGGGTCCCAGCTGAGTCCCAACACGCCTCCGATTGTTGCTACCAGGAAAATCCACTGATACCATTTCATCTTCTCTTTCAGGAAAATGAATGCAAGAACCGCACCGATTGCGGGGAAAATAGCACTTGCAACCGCACCGATTGCCGGACCCATATAGTTGACTGACATAACATAGCCCGTCATACCGATAGGTCCGCCGATAACCGCTGCAAGTACAACGAATTTACCGCTCTTTGTTTTGAAGGCTTTCCAAACATTCGGGAGCTTTCCTCTGACTCCGTTATATGCCGTTGCCCAGATTGCCGAAAATGTATCGTGTAAAAATGTACTTACAAACGGTGCCAAGAAAATTGCTTCTTCTGTTGTACAGAAAGGACTCATTGCCAATGCACTACCGAGAATGATTGTTTCGAGAGCCCATGTTAAACCTGCTAATACGCCTGCTACCATAAATTTTTTCCTCCAAAAATTATATTAAAGATTATTATATATTCTTATAAGCTTCTAAAAAGCCTTTAAGTCTTGTATAGCGTTCTGTTGCCCAGTCTTCCATAGGTTGTCCGTCAAAGGGAACTCTTGTTTTTGCCCAAAGAGTCCAAAGATAGTCAACATAGATTTTGCTTGCAAGGAAATGCTTTTCGTCAATAGCCTCAGGCTCTTTGCCGAGATATTCAGTGAGCAGCATCTTGTCGCATTCAGCATTAAAGCCTGCTTCGATTGATACATCTGCCAAGTCCCACATACCGTCGTTCATTCCTGCATATTCCCAGTCGATAAGATACATTCTGCCGTCGCCTACAACCCAGTTTTCACAAAGGGGGTCATTGTGACAAGGAACTTTCTTTGAAGGAATTGCAGAGTCGATTTCTGCCTTAATTTTCATAACCTCTGCTTTGATTTCGGCATAATCGTCATACATGGGAACACTATTATCATTGATAATTTTTTCATATCCCGCTGCCATTTCAAAAACTTCAAAAGGCACTTTTGTGTCAGCACCCGATGTGTGCATTGTCTTAAAGATTTCTGCCATTTGCTTAATTCTTTCGGGATTTGCAAGCGAGTCCGCTGACATTGTAACAGCATTTTTAATGTATTTTGTAACCTTTGAGCCGTCTTCACCGAAATAGAGCATTTCTGCGTCAACGCCTAAGTCACAGGCAAGTTTTGTGCTTGTCATTTCATCTTTGCGGACAATCATTTCTTCCGTGCCTTCACCGGGAATTCTAACAACATACTCTTCCCCGTTATTAAGGGTAACCTTATATGTATGGTTTGTAAGTCCTCCCATTCTTGATAAATCGGCATATTCATCTGTACCGAGAACTTTAAGCAATAAGCCTTTAACTAATGCTATGTCTTCTTTAACGATTTCTTTTGCCACTTTTATATCCTCCTTAATATTTTTTCTTCATAAGAATATTTATATTTTTGATTATTGTATGTAAACATAAAACCTGCCGCAGAATTATCTGCATCTTTATATGACAAAACTTCGGTCAAGTCTTTTTCTTCGCAGTTAAGCTCTTTTGCCACGGATTTCAAAATTTCGGAATGAGTATTATTCACATAAGTTGTGTCAAACTCTCTTAACTCATCGAGAGTATCAAACTCAAAAACAACATCGTCGGAATATTTTCTTATTTTCATTTTCAGTTCGTCAATGTTGTTGATATAAATACTCTCCCACAACAAATCTCTTGTTTCGGGAAGGTCATATATTTTTTCTAAAATCTCGACGAATTTTTGGCTGAATGTTTCGTCCCAGAATGTATGGCCTAACATATACCAGGCATTTTTACCGCCTATTTGAACATCCGTTATAATGCCGTCTTCGTCATAATCCATACACCATTCTTTTGTAGGGCCGTCAGCATAAACCGCCGCATAATAGCAATCGCTGACTTCACTTTCAAAGGGGTTTTGTGAAAAATAATTATCGGACGAACAGATATATGTGTTTTTGAGAATATCTTTAACCGCATAGATGCTTGAATTGTTATTTCTCACAAGATATTCGGAGTTATGAACAAGATGCACACCGAATTTTTCTTTCAGATAATCAAACTGTTCACTCTTATAACCTGTTACAATATAGATTTCAGGCACTCCTGCCTCTTGTAACTGACGGATTTGCCTTTCAATTAAGACTTCACCTTTAACGGTAATAAGTGCTTTATGCTTTTCATAGGATAAGGGGGCAAATCTGCTTGCTGTACCCGCCGCCATTATAACAGCATTGTCAACTTTATACATTTTCATTTCCTTTCAATTCGTTCTTTACAATTCTGTAATATTCTTTTGCAAATCTGTATTGTCTAATGGAATATTCCCCGAATTCTACACCGTGCTTAATTTTATATTCACACCAGTTGCTCCATATAAGACCGCCAATTGCAATATAGGCATAAATTTTCAACCTTGTCTCATTCGAGCAGCCTTCGGTAAAATAAGCCGAAATTACCCCGTCAACTTGTTTTCTGTCATACATTGCATAAAGACAAAACATTGCAATATCTAAATGTGGGTCTTGCATTCCCGCATATTCCCAGTCGATAAGTCTGATTGTTTCCCAATCATCACTGTTATCGGGTATCATAAAATTATCGTGGACAGCGTCAATGTGAACCAAGGTTTTTTCTTTTTCCAGAGAATCTATAAAGGCTTTCAAAGAAAGAATATTCTGTTTTGTTTCTTTATAATCTGAATAAACCGACTCGGAGCCGTTCCATAAACTTTCAAAATATTCTATTTTTTCAAACAAATCAAATTCGTGGTCAACCTTAAATTTTGCATTATGAAATTGCCGAAGCTTTTTCATACAAATTTCCACATCTTTTTGATTGTGGGGATTGCAAAAATGCGTATTTGATATGTATTTTGATATTTTAAGCCCCGTATTCTCGTTAAGATAAACCACTTCGTCAGCAATGCCTTTGTTCTGTACCGCTTTATAGTTTTTTGCCTCATAAGTATGATTTATAAATTCTTTGCGGTCGTCGACGGGAATTCTCAAAATATAAGATTCGTTCTTATATGTAAAAGCAAAGGAGCGGTTGGTCATTCCCTTTTTTAATACCGAAATATTTGTAATTTCATCTTCTTTTGCACCCAAAACTCTTGAAATCTCATCTATGGGTATAAGCACTTGAGCGTCCAGTTCTTGCAAATCGTCAATGCCGTTAATTTCAACAACATCTTCATCCGAGATGATTTTAGGACCTATCAAAAGTTTATCTTTTTCATAAAGAGCTTCTTCCCAAAATGCACCTTTGTAACGACGGTCGGTGTTCATTTCTAAAAGCCTTTTGCGAATGATTTCTGCATCACTTTTTAAAAGATAACTTATGCCAATCATCCTGTCGCCCTTAACGCCGAAAGGCAGAACGCAAAGCTCTTGCTTTCTGTTGACACGAACCGAGCTTTCTTCGTCTTTCGCATCTGATACCATATACCAAGAATAAAGCTCATTATTTTCAAAAGGATTTCTTTTGCACCACAAATCGCAAGGTACCACATAGCAATTGTCGAGATATTTTTCTGATAAAGCCATAGAATTAAGATTATTCTTATGTAAATAATCGGCATTGACTATCAATCGGACGCCGTATTTATCAATAAGATATTCAAACTTTTCTTTGGCAAAGCCCACAACAATATGGATTTCGTAAACTCCGACGGCATGCAGTTGACAAATCAGCCTTTCAATCAGCACTTCTCCATTCACTTCTAAAAGAGCTTTTGGAATTTCAGCATCAAAAAGCGACTTCTTGATGCCCAGTCCCGCCGCCAAAAGAATAGCCCGTTTAGGCGAGTTTTGAGATAACAACTTTTTACATTTATCGGTAAGCCGCATATTTTCATCAACAAGACCTTCACCCAGAAGATTTTGAATTGATTTATTTATTGCCCCCAAGGAACAATTGCAAATATTTGCCAATTCTCTTTGGTTTGAATATTTATGCGACGAGAGCGCCAAAATAACATCTTCATCTCTTTTGTTCACGAAATCACTCCAATTCAGTTTTGGTGAACTACTATATTTTAACACATAAAAAAATTATGTCAATGGCTAATATGTAAAATAAACATATTCCGACATAATTTTTACTATTGAAAATAGCCAAAAACATTGTATAATGATTGAAGTATATAATAATTAAAGTTTGGAGAAGTTAGTTTTGGCATTGAGAAGAACAGTAGACATGACACGGGGGCCATTATTCCGCAATATAATTTCATACACAATCCCCATTATGCTCACGGGATTTCTACAGCTGCTTTTTAATGCAGCCGACTTAATTATTGTGGGACAATTCTGCGGCAGTATATCCGTTGCCGCAGTCGGTTCAACATCTGCAATTACAAATTTAATTGTCAATCTTTTTATCGGTTTATCAGTAGGCTCGGGCGTAGCAGTTGCACAAGCCATCGGTGCAAATGACCAAGAGAAAATACACCGTGCCATTCACACCGCTATTCCTACGGCACTTGTCGGCGGTGTGATTTTAACATTTATTGGTGTAACTTTTTCAGAAACTTTTCTTAAATGGATGGGCACTCCCGATAATGTGCTTTCTCTGTCTGCGATTTATATGAAGATATATTTTGCGGGAATTGTATTTATAATGATATACAATTTTTGCGCAGCTATTTTAAGGGCAGCCGGCGACACGAAATCCCCGCTGGTTTTCTTGGCAATTACAGGTGTTATAAATGTTGCGCTCAATGTTATATTTGTCACCGTTTTTGACCTTAATGTTGCAGGTGTTGCTCTTGCTACTACAATTTCACAGGCTGTTGCTGCAATATTAGTTCTTCTTGCCCTTATAAAAAGAACTGACGCTTGCAAATTACAGCTTTCAAAAATAAGATTTTATAAAGAAGAACTTTGGCAAATTGTTAAAATCGGTTTGCCCGCAGGTGTTCAAGGTTCACTGTTTTCAATTTCAAATGTAATTATTCAATCTTCAATAAACTCTTTTGGTGAAGTTGTTATGTCAGGTAATGCTGCCGCACTTAATATTGAAGGATTTATGTTTGTCGGTCTTAATGCATTCCATCAAACTGCCCTTAACTTCACCGGGCAAAATATCGGTGCAAAACAATATAAAAGAGCGAAAAAAGTTTTTCTTTTATGTTTAGGCTGCGTCTTTGTAATCGGCGTTATTATTTCCATAGGTGTTTATCTTGCAGCTGAGTATCTTTTGAAAATATATCTTCCGGACTCGGCAGACGCAGTGGCTTTTGGACTTGTAAGACTGAAATATTTATGCTTGGCTTATTTCCTTTTAGGTATGATGGATGTTTCAGGCGGTAGTCTTCGGGGAATGGGAGTTTCTGTCACTCCAACGGTGATTTCTGTACTCGGCATTTGCGGTGTGCGTATCGGCTGGATTTACACCGTATTTCAAATCCCGGAATTTCATACGCCCGAATGTCTTTATTTGTCATACGCAATATCTTGGGTAATAACATTTACAGCACAAACTGTTGCATATTTTATTACATATAATAAGAAAAAGAAAATAAATTCAAAATGACAAAGGGGTTGTAAAAGCTTTCGTTTTTACAACCCCTGATAATTTTACTGATTTCAATTTTCGACAAAAAAAGCGCTCTTTGTGAGCGCCCAACATATTTATAATATCAAAAGCAAGGACAAAAGTCAATAGTTTTCGCGAATTTTTATCAGCATAATATACAAAATCTGCGAAATACATAATAAAAAAGTGTAAACTTTGTACAAAATTACATATTGCAATCCCTGTATTTTAGTGTTATATTATAATCAAAGAAAGGGAAAAGGTGATTCCAATGTACAACTAAACCTAAAAACTAAATGGTTAATTTAAAGAAATAGGTGGTTCCGATGTACAGATAAAAACCTGATTCAAAACCAAAGAAAAAGGTGGTTGCAATGTTTCGGTAAGAACCTGAATCTCAGATGGTAAATCTTAGTTTAAAAAATAAAAGGTGCAGCAAGCAGCACGGACGAAAAGCATTGCTTAGGTTTAAGCCAAAGCGAATTTTATATAGATAAATGCTTGCAAACTAAGTTTTATGATTATGAGATGACTTTCAAGGCCTTCGTAAAATTCTAAAGCATTAAAGAGTCTCGCTTTTCGAGAATAGTTAAAATGAAATGTCAGAGAGAATGGTAAACAAATGAAGGCAAAATTGAATAGAAAGAGAGGAAGCTCAAATGATGTTAGATATCAAGAGTGAACAGAAGTAGCCCCCCGGTCCGTGAAAGATGTGTAAAGAAACATCGACCTTGGGGGCTACTTCTTTTTATGCTTTTTTCGTCCCCTGGGGCGATTTTTTTATATATTGTTGAATTGTTTTGCTCTTTATGGTAGAATCATAAAAAGCAATACTCGAGGGAGCGGAAAATATGCACTTATTAAAAGTTGATAAATCTCATTATGTGGGTCAGGCGGACCCTTATATTTTAAAAAGCAACGGAAGATACTATATCTATGTTACAGGGCACGACGCAGTTTATGCTTATCATTCGGATAATCTCTTTGACGGTTGGGAATATTACGGTGCTGTTATGACCGTACCCGAGCACGATTCATTCTGGGCACCCAGTGTTATTGAGTTAGACGGAAAATTCTATATGTATAACTCCATTGAGATTTATAATGACACACCCGACAAGGGCGGACACCGTGGGGCTATGCATGTATCCGTTGCCGATAATCCGCTCGGTCCGTTCACAAATACAAAACAAATTTTGCACCCGTTCTCAATTGACTCTCATATTGTAAAAAACGAAGCGGGACTTTTTCTTTTCTATTCCGCAAACAGATTTGAGGGTGAGAGAATAGGCACTTGCATTTATGTTGACAAAATGCTGGACCCGTTCACCCCTGCGGGAAATCCCGTTTTAGTTGTTGAGCCCACACTTGATGAAGACATATATTGCCGTGACCGTTACAAAAAAGGTCAGCATTGGCACACAATTGAAGGTGCTTTTTATTTCAAAGAGGGCGACTGGCACTATCTTATGTATTCGGGCAACTGCTTTGAACAGCCTACATATTATATCGGCTATGCAAGAGCAAAAACCGATGAAACCGACCTTACAAAGATAAAATTTCAAAAATATCCCGACGATAACACATATCACCCCGTACTTAAAGCCAATGAATTTGAAGAGGGCACAGGTCACCATTCAATGATTAAAGAAAACGGTCAGTGGTATGCAGTTTATCACGCCCGTGATTATGACGACGGACTCGGTGCAAGTGCTTTTGACGCACGGAATGCCCGAATTTGCAAGCTGAATGTTGAAGACGGTATAATTACCGCTGAAAGATACAAAGACCATATATAGTAGACCATATATAATAGATAAAGGGGCTGTAAAAAAACGAAAGTTTTTTTACAGCCCCTTTTGTGGGGTTAGGAAAAAATGCGTAGAATGGACAAACTGAGCGATAACAAGGCTTTTGCCTTGTTATCGTTTGCCCGACGGCGTACAAAGGTACGCCGAGAGGCGAAGTTTGTTCATAGCATAAAACATTATTTTTTATCTGTTTTTTGATTTAATGATGTTTTGGGTATTAAAAAACCTTTATATATGGTGTTTTATGCGGTCTACACTTTTTTTACAACCCCATTTCTTTTTACTCTTCTGAGAAATTGTCTTTATCTACTCCACAGAGCGGACATACAAAATCTTCGGGTAAGTCTGAAAATTTTGTGCCGGGCTGAATTCCGTTTTCAGGCGAACCCAGTTCTTCATCATATACCCAACCGCAGATATCGCAAACATATTTCATCGGTTTCACCCCCTTAAATTATAAAATTTCGTCTGCCAATTCCTTTAACTGCTTTTCGCTGTTTTCATCTAACGCAGACATTATTTTAACTTTTGACTCAGTGTATGTTATATTTTTGCAGTTTTCTAACATTTTAGTCATTACCTTTGTTGCAACAGGTGCCCACGAGCCGTTTTCGATAAATCCGATTGTACGGTTTTTATAGCCGCGCTCAACAAGATGATTTATAAATTCACGCATAAACGGGAAAATGTCTGCATTATAAGTTGTTGTTGCCAAAATGATTTTTCCGTATCTGAAAGCGTCTTCAACCGCTTCTGCCATATCACAACGGGCAAGGTCATTTACTACGACTTTTTTACAGCCGTTTGCTTTAAGCATTTCTGCCAACTTTTCTACCGCTTTTCTTGTGTTGCCGTAAACAGATGTATAGGCTATTAACACGCCGTCACTTTCAACACCGTAGCTTGACCAAATATCATAGAGATTTATATAGTATTCCAAATTTTCGGTGAGCACGGGTCCGTGCAAGGGACAAATGATTTCTATGTCAAGATTTGAAGCTTTTTTAAGAAGCGCCTGTGTCTGTGCGCCGTATTTGCCCACAATGCCTACATAATATCTTCTCGCTTCGCAAGCCCAGTCTTCTTCTGTATCAAGAGCACCGAATTTTCCGAAAGCGTCAGCAGAGAAAAGAACCTTATCGGTGCTGTCATACGTTACGATTACTTCGGGCCAATGAACCATCGGTGCAGTAACAAAAGTGAGATTGTGTTTGCCGAGAGAAAGAGTATCATTCTCGCCCACCGTGATTTGTCTGTCGGCAAAATCTGTGCCAAAGAACTGTTTCATCATTTTAAAAGCCGTCGCCGAAGCAACAATTTTTGCATTCGGATATTCGTTGACAAAATTACGGATGTTTGCCGAGTGGTCAGGCTCCATATGTTGAACAATCAAGTAATCGGGTGTTCTGTCGCCTAAAGCACCCTTAATATTGCCCAGCCATTCTTCCGTGAATTTTGCATCAACAGAATCCATAATGGCAATTTTTTCGTCAATAATCGCATAAGAATTATATGCCATTCCGTTGGGTACAACATATTGACCTTCAAACAAGTCAATTTCACGGTCATTGACGCCTATATATTTAATATCGTTTGTAATATCCATTGTTTTCTTCCTTTACCGTTTATTTTTCCCATTTTAACACAATTATGCATATAAAATCAATGGCGAATATAAATTATTTTTATCACATAAGAATTATGGGGTGATAATATGGATAAAAAAATTTGGAGAACCTATGAATTGTTCGTCGCATTTACGGTGCTTGTGGGAATTGTTGCGGGACTGTTCACATCAATGGGTATGGAAACCTATAATCAGGCGGTAAAGCCGGCACTAACACCGCCCGACTTTGTGTTTCCTATTGTGTGGACTGTTCTATATGTCCTTATGGGCATCGGCGCCGCAAGAATTTGGCTTTCGCCACCCACAAAAGAGAGAAATCACGGACTTATAATTTTTGGTGTTCAACTCTTTTTTAATTTCTTTTGGAGTTTGATTTTCTTTAATTTAGAGGCCTATGGGTTTGCTTTCTTTTGGCTTTTAATTCTTTGGGCACTGATAATCGGTATGATTTATATTTTCAGTAAAACCGACCGATTGGCAGCCCTTCTTCAAATTCCGTATTTAATTTGGGTAACATTTGCAGCTTATCTCAATTTAACGGTATGGCTGCTTAACAGATAAAATATTTCTATTGCCAAAGCTATGGGCAGAGAATGGCATTGACAAAACATTCAATAGAACATATAATAAAATCTGCTGATTTTCAGCAGGTTTTTTATTTGAAAGAGATGAATAAAATGAAAAAAATCACGCTTCACAGCGAGCTTGTTTATATTTTTGCAATATTGATTTTATCATTTTCGGTTGCAATGGTTTCTGCGGCGGATTTAGGGCTTTCAATGATTGTTGCCCCCGCCTACATATTAAGTCAAAAAATAGATTTTTTAACATTCGGGCAAAGCGAATATGTTATTCAGTCAATACTGTTTATTGTTTTTTGCATATTGATGAAAAAGGTTAAGCTTGTTTATTTCTCATCGTTTTTAAACTGTATTGTCTACGGTGCGGTGCTTGATTTTTGGCGAAAGGTGATTCCTATTTTCAACCCCGAAATCACCCCGCCCGGCAGTATGAGTATGCCCGTTCGCATTACATTTTTTGTATTGAGCGCCCTTATTACCGCATTTTCAATTGCACTGTTTTTCAGAGTTTATCTTTATCCGCAGGTTTATGACTTTTTTGTCAAAGGGATTACCGAGCATTTTAAAATAAATCAAACAAAATTCAAAACCGCATTTGATATGTCCTGCCTATTGCTTTCGGTTATTATGACGCTTGTTTTCTTTAAAGGCATTGTGGGAATAGGTATCGGCACAATAATATTGGCAATCGTCAACGGAAGTTTAATCGGCGGATTTGGAAAAATCATTGATAAGTTTTTTGAGATTAAGCCGATGTTCCCTAACTTTGCAGAGAAATTCAAATTATAAAGAATGAGCACCTACGCAATATAGGTGCTCACTTTTTTATTTCACGCTTGCTATAAACTTTTTGAACTGTGCCCTGCCCTGTTCCGTTCTGTCGAAAACACCGCACTGCCCGAGAATTGCCGTAAATACAATTCCTATTTCGTCACGGAGAATTTCATCGCAATTATCCGCATTTATATCACTGTATTTTGCTTTAATCTTTTCTGCCCATTCAGCGTGTTTTGCAATTCTCTCGTCCGCTTTAATATCTTTATTTTCGAGAATGGCATCTTTTAAAATCGCCATTTCGGTTTTAAGACGGGAGGGAAGCACTGCAAGTCCCATAACTTCAATAAGACCTATATTTTCTTTTTTGATGTTATGATATTCAGGGTGCGGATGGTAAAATCCGTCGGGGTATTCTTCTGTTGTGATGTTGTTGCGAAGCACCAAATCAAGCTCATATTGACCGTCGGTAAAACGGGCAATAGGTGTAATTGTGTTGTGAATTTCACCGTCTGTCAAAGCGAAAATAAATGCTTCTTCGTCCGTATAATTACGCCATGTTGCAAGAATTTTGCCGGCTAACTCACAAATTCTGTCGGTATCGTCGCCACGCAAACGGATAACGCTCATCGGCCACTTAACTATACCTGCTTTTATGTCTTCATATCCCGGGAAAGTGATTTCGTCTTCAATAGGCGCTTTTTCCATAGCAAAGGTATAACTGCCGCCCTGAAAATGCTCGTGGGTGAGAATTGAGCCGCCGGCAATCGGCAAGTCAGAGTTGGAGCCGAGAAAATAATGTGGGAATTTCTTAACAAAATCAAAAAGTCTTCTGAATTTCTTTTCAGAAATTTTCATTGGGGTATGTGCGTCATCAAACACAATACAATGCTCGTTATAATAAACATAGGGTGAATATTGCAAATAGGCGTCAACACCGTCAAGACAAATGGGGATAACCCTATGGTTTTGTCTTGCGGGGTGATTCACACGGCCTGCATAACCCTCATTCTCTTTGCAGAGCATACAGGTGGGATATGAACTGTTCTCCATTTTTGTAGCCGCCGCAATCGCCTTTGGGTCTTTTTCGGGTTTTGCCAGGTTGATTGTAATATCAATATCACCGAACTCTGTCTTTGTAATCCATTTAACATCGTTTTTAATTCTGTATTCACGGATATAGTCGGATTTTTTTGCAAGGTTATAGTAATAATCGGTTGCTTCTTTCGGTGAAACCGCATATTTTTCTTTAAATGTTTTAATTACTTCCGACGGTCTTGGGGTAAGCACACCCATAATTTTTGTATCAAACAAATCCTTATAAACCACGGAATCTTCGCAAAGTCCTTTTTCAACTGCGAAGTCGAGAATTACTTTGAGAATACTTTCAAGGTCTGCATTTTCGTCTGCCTTTGCAATGGAATCCATGGAATCCATATTAAGAATTTCAAGCACACGGTTTACAGCCCAGATTTTGTCTTCTTTTTCGATTAAATTTTCTCTTACGCCATATTCAATAAGAGATTTTATTGCTTCATAGATATTCATTAAAATACCCCCTAAACTTCTAATAATATTATAGAGAAAATTCTTCGTTTTTCAATAGCAAATGTCTATTTTTGCGGTACATATTCAAAAGTATATGCCTCAAATCCGGCGGAATAAAGCTGCTCGCCGTCATTCATAACCCACATTGCTTCAACATTTTCTGTTGACTCGACAAGCTTTTGGCCATCTTCATAGCTCATAAGGAACAATGCGGTGGACAAAGCATCACCCATACCCGAATCATTTGTGATTACCGACACCGAACGGTATTTTGTACCGGGCATTAAGGTAACGGGGTCAATAATATGATGATAATTCTCACCGTTCACAATATAAAACCTTTGGTATGAGCCGCTTGTAACAATTGACTCCCCTGCCACTTTGACATATTCAATAAACGGTTTGTCTTTATCATCTCTGTCAGGATTTTCAATGCCCGCTTTCCATTTTTCACCGTTTGCAAGTCCTATCGTCTTAACATTTCCCCCGACATTGAGAAGATAACCTGTAACGCCCTTTTCTTCAAGGGCTTTTGCAACCTGTTCAACCGCATAGCCCTTTGCGACTGCGCCCACATCGAGAGTCATTTTAGGGTCGGCAAGAAACACGGTATTGTTTTCACTGTCAATAATTAAATCGTTAATATCTGTATGCTTTGCGGCTTCTTTAAGCAACTCCATCGGCGGAAGCTCTGCTTCTGCCGGGTTGTCAAGCCCGTCGTTGCGATAATTATGCCAGATGCTGAGCACACTGCCCATGGCAACATTTACATTTCCGTTTGTTTTTTCATACATTTCCTTGGCAAAGGTAAGCATATCAATTATTTTTTTGTCAACTGTAACCTTGGTGTGTTTACCGTTATCAAGGTCATTTATTATTGCAAGATTATTTACATCTTTATATCTGTTATATATATCAAACAAACGGTGATACTCTGAGAGCAATGCTTTAACATCTTCGCAGACCGCATCAAATTCTTCTTGTGAAGAAGCATAACCTGACACGGTTGTAGCAGTATCAAAATAGTCAAAATAGTAATTATTAAATTTTGTTTTTTCTTCGGGATTTTTTTCGCAGCCTGTTAATGCGAACAACTGCGACAAAGCTAAAATTACTGTCAAAAAAACCGATACTGCTTTTTTCATTCTGAGCTCCTTAAAAAAACGGGGATGTTGCGAACAACACCCCCGAAATATGTATATCAATTAAGCAACTGTTGCGGCTGCTGTTGCAGCTTTAATCATATCGCCCACTGACATTGTGCATCCTGCTGTTGCAAGGTCGCCTGTAGCATAAGAATCTTCACCGGCAAATGCTGCAAATTCAGCAGCTGTCTTGCCAACAAGAGCCTTGTCAAACTCTGCAGCCTGAGCATACCATTCGAGAGGCTGGCCTTCGCTGCCGTCGTGCTTCTTACCGAATTTAGCCATGTTGTAATCGTCACCCTGTTCGAGTTTTGTAACGATTTTAGCATCTTCAGCAAGTGTTGCTGCACCCTTAGCGTCAAATGAAACTTTACCCTGTGTGCAGTCTGTCTTAGCAACTACAACTTTACCTGCAGCGTCAACAACTGCTGCAACTACTGTTGTGTCAATCTGAGCAACGCCGTCTGCATCAGCAGTAGCGTCTTTGCTTGAATGTGAGTTAGCTGCTACAAGAGCAACATTGAGCTTGCAATCTGCTGTTGCTGTTGAATCAACAGCGTTAGCAACTGCCTTTTCAAGAGCAGCTACGAAATCTGTAACATGGATTGTGCAACCTGCTGTTGCAAGGTCGCCCTGTGCATAACCGTCGTCAGCCATAAGAGCTTTAACTTCTGCAAGTGTTTTGCCTGTTGCTGCCTTCATGAATTCGTCAGCCTGAGCATTCCATTCAAGAGGCTGGCCTTCGCTGCCGTCGTGCTTCTTGCCGAACTTAGCCATGTTGTAGTCTGTGCCTTTGTCGTACTTTGTACGAAGGTCTTCAACTGCAACAACTTTGCCTTCTGAAGTCCATGACGGTTTAATCTGAGCTGTATCAAGGTCGATAGCAACAATCTTATCACCGTCAAGAAGAACTGCAACTGCTGTTGTGTTTACTTCACCTGCGCCGTTTGTTTCGCCGTCTGCATTTGTTGTTTTGCCGTAGTTTGCAACTACGCCAAGACCGAATTTAAGAGCTGCAGCGGGAGTATCGCCGTTAGGTGTGTCTTTTGTGCAACCTGCAAGAGCAACAACTGCAAAGAGCATTACTACTGCAAGTGCTACACTAAGAATCTTTTTCATAGTGATTTTCTCCTTTGAAAATTTTTATTTTTCTGCGGACATACTTCCACAGTTTTACAAGATGATTATCCCACAAAAAAATAGTTCTGTCAATATTTTCACAATGAAAAATTTAACAGAAACTATTACAATTTTGTTATATTTTTATTTTTTCAAAACGCTTTATAATTATTGATGCCGCAATGCCTACAAAAATGCCTGCAACAGTACCGGTAACTGCCAGCACTAACATATAATAACCTATTTGACTTGTTTCAAAAATAGCCATTGCCACTAAAATTTGACCTAAATTGTGAGCAACGCCGCCAACAATGCTGACGCCCACCGTTGAGAACAAATTCAACTTTTTGCAAAGCGTCATTAAACTCAAACTGAGTATTGCACCTGCGGCACTGTAAGCTAAGGTCATAGCATTGCCGAATAAAAGAGCCACCAAAAAAAGCCTGATTGCAGAAACCGTTATTGCGTCTTTAAGCCCCGTTTTATAGAGTACAAAAATTATTATTATATTGGGAAGTCCTATTTTTATGCCGGGCACTGCCGACCAAATCGGCGGCAATATGGCTTCAACATAAGACAGTACAAGCGCCACCGCAGTCAGCAAGCCCAACACCGAGTATCTTCTTATCTTATTTTTCATAAATTACTCCTAAACAGCCGCATCAAGTCCGCCGTCGGCGTTTTCATTTGTAATTTCAATAACAAGCTTGTGTGGAAGACAAACAACAGTTTCGCCGACAAATGACACCGGTCTTGTTTCAACACAAATTTTATCGGGACAGTCGGCTTCACTGATTGACGCTTTTCCGTCTTTTATGGTGAGTATATTGATATGCTCGTTATTCTCACCGGTTATTATGGGGACTTCTGTGTTTTCGGCAAGGGGATATGACGCTGTTTGTTTACCGTCAATTTTTACCGAAACCATTGAGCCTTCTTCTCTGTTCAAGACGAAAAGCAAAAGCCCCGCTGCCGCTATAAAAATTATAGCGACAGCAAGGATTATGTCATTTCTTATTTTTCGATTTTTTTGAGAATTGTTATTCTTCATAAAATCAACCGATTACTCCGTTTTTCATATCAACGACTTTCAAACGACCTGTCGGGCAAACCTTTGCACATTCGCCGCAGTCTTCACACTTTGCATAGTCAATAACCGCAAGGTTATCAATGACCTTGATTGCGTCGTGCTGACATGTCTTTTCACATTTTTTACAGCCGATGCAAGCGTTCATACAGTTTTTACGGGCAACCGCACCCTTTTCTTTGTTACTGCAAGCAACTGCAACAACAACATCTTCGTCAACCAAAGAGAT
Source organism: uncultured Clostridia bacterium (assembly GCA_945787805.1). GTDB lineage: Bacteria > Bacillota > Clostridia > Oscillospirales > Acutalibacteraceae > Fimenecus. The sequence continues at coordinate 44,478 of CALZID010000006.1, forward strand.
AACTCCCTTAGGACATGTTTTTACGCATTTGCCGCAAGCGATACAAACTCTCGGGTCAATATGTGCAAGAGTGTCTTTAACGGAAATTGCGCCGACGGGACATTCTGCCACACAGTCGCCGAGACCGATACAACCGAATTTGCAGGAGAACGGTCCGCCGTAAACCATTGCGGCCGCTTTACAGCTTTGAAGTCCTTCATAAATCGTCTTTTGAGCAACCGCAGAGCAGTCACCGCTACAGTTTACATAAGCAACCTTCGGTTCACTGACACTTACTTCAACGCCCAAAATGTTTGAGAGTTGACCTGCTACATCGGGTCCGCCCGGAATGCACAAATTTGCTTCTGCCTTGCCCTCTGCTACTGCTTCGGCATAAGAATCACAGCCCGCAAATCCGCAAGCGCCGCAGTTTGCACCCGGAAGACATTCACGAACAGCTTTCACAGTTTCATTTTCTTCAACCTTGAAGAAATGTGATGCCAATGCAAGCAAAATACCCGCAAGAATACCGATTGCCGACAACACAAGAAGTGGTATTAAAATACTTGTAATCATATTTTCCCCTCCTTATGCAAGAATATTTTCAACAATTCCGGCAAAGCCGAAGAATGCCATTGAAATAAATGATGCTGCTACAAGTGTTACGGGAAGTCCCTTAAAGCTTTCGGGCACTTCACTCTCTTCAATGCGTGAGCGCATTCCCGAGAAGAGTACCATTGCAAGCAAGAAACCGAGTCCGACACCCAATGAGCTTATCATTGATTCTAAGAAATTGTATCCGTCTGTAATATTGTTGATTGTTACACCTAAAACCGCACAGTTTGTTGTAATAAGCGGAAGATAAACACCGAGACTCTTATGAAGAGCAGGAATAACCTTCTTCAAGAAAATTTCAATGAACTGAACAAGTGTAGCAATAATGAGAATGAATGCAATGGTCTGCATATATCCCATATTAAGCGGATTAAGGATAAATGTCTGGATTGGCCATGTTACCGCTGTTGCAACAAGCATAACAAAGATAACCGCCGCACCCATACCAACCGACTGATTAACCTTTTTCGATACGCCGAGGAACGGGCAAATACCAAGGAAACGGTTAAGAACATAGTTGTCAACAAGGACTGATGACATCAAAATTATAATCAATGCTTTAACATCCATCTTATTCGCCCTCCTTTACTGCTTCTGCGCAGCTGCCGTTACATGCTTCCGCTGACGGGCAACCTGCACATGAGAATTCTTTCTTCTTTATGAGCTTACCCTTTGTAATCTTATTTACAACTGCAATGAGAAGACCATAAACCAAAAGTCCGCCCGGTGCTTTTGCAAGAAAACCGATTGTTAAACCGTTTTCAACAAGGAACGAAATCTCGTTGCCCGCAAATGAGCCCGTACCGATAACTTCACGGATAATTGACATTGAAAGAAGTGCAATTGTGAAGCCGATACCCATTCCGATACCGTCAAGTGCCGATTTGCCCACCGAGTTTTTACCCGCGAACATTTCTGCACGGCCTAAAATAATGCAGTTAACTGTAATAAGTGCCAAGTAAACACCCAATGTTTTGTATAAATCGGGAATGAATGCCTGAATAAGCATTTGAACGATTGTTACGAATCCCGCAATAACAACGATATAGCAAGGAATTCTGACTGTGTCGGGAATGAATTTACGCAACAATGAAATAACAATGTTTGAGCAGATTAATACCGCCATTGTTGCAAGTCCCATACCCAATGCACCGTCTACTGTGGAGGTTGTTGCAAGGGTTGGACAAGTGCCGAGAATAAGCACGAAAACCGGGTTTTCACGGAGAAGACCTTTTAAGAGAATTGACATATTGTTTTGTTTACTCAACTTCAAGCCACTCCTTCCAAAATCTTAACTGCTTCAAATGCTTTACCCACACCGGTTCTGTAGCCCTTGGTTGTGAATGTAGCGCCGCTGATAGCAATATCTTTATAGTTTGTTTCGTCTTTACCGTTGTACTGTGTATAGAAATCGGGATTTGCGCAAACCGAACCGAGACCTTCCGTTTCTGCCTGTTTAACGGTAATACAACTGATAATCTTTCCGTCTTTTGTCATTGCGACCTTGATGTAGATAGGTTCATTTGACAAGTTCGGGTCATACTGTGCCTCATCGCCGATACCCATGCCCCAGCCTGAAGCATGAACCTCGATGACATAATTGCCGCTCTCTGTCTTAGATACTTTATCGACATTTGCGGGCATATTGTCATAACCTGAAATATCAACCTCGGTAAGCTTTGAAGCCATCATAATCTTTGCGGCATTTTCGATGTTTGTCTTAACATCGTCAGGAACATTTGAAACAACCGCTCCGTTTTCGTCAACGCCTACAAATAGGTCTTCTTCGCCCGATTTTGTTACGAACACAAGACCTTTTTCATTATCTGCCGAATAAACTGCCGAAACATTCTCAAGCACTTCACAGATAAACATTGATGTGAATTTTCCGTCGCCTGCCGGCAATGCTACCGCAAGATTATCTGCAAGAATCTGTTCCGGAGTGCGAATATCAACACTGCCGCCGCCGAGAATAATTGCGGTGTTGAGTGCATCTTTAACTGCTCCTTTATATGCGCCGGTTGTCATTGTTGCACCTGAAACAGTTGCGATATCTTCGACTGTGTCAATTTTAGCACCCTTTAATGTGTCGCCATAAGTCTTTTCAGCACCGAGAGTTTCGTTACTTGAAAGACAAACAGCACCCGTTACATTGCCGTCAGCGTCAACGCCGCACATAATAATCATATCGGGGCCGTAGCCTGTTGCCGAGAGCTTTACTACACAGCCGCCGTTTGAAGCGGTATAAGCTTCAAGAACTGATTCGGGGAGTGTGTATTGTGTCATATCAACCGGGGTGAAGTCGCCGCCGTCGGGCATTACAACAAGCAATGCTTCGTTAGCCGCCGCACCCGCATTTTTTTCGATAATCGGAGCGGTTACATAATTTGTTGCCGCCAAAGCAACTGTAACCAATGCGATAATTACTGTCAAAGAGATAATACTTTTTATGTAGTTTTTCATTATTTCTTACCTCCAAACAGTTTTCTTGGTGTTAATGAATCAATATAAGGATTCACGATGTTCATAAGGAGAATTGCAAATGAAACACCTTCCGGATAACCGCCGAAGAAACGAATAAGCACTGTGATTACACCTGCGCCGACACCGAAAATGAGTTTGCCCTTTACGGTGGACGGAGATGTTACATAATCTGTTGCCATAAAGAAAGCGCCAATCATAAGACCGCCCGAAAGCACCCATGCAAGTGCTGTTTCAAGGTTGCCGCCTTCAAGAGCCAATGTGAAAAGGAATGTTGTGCCGATAAAAGCAACGGGAATATGCCATGTGATTACTTTGCGGACTATAAGATAAACACCGCCGATAAGAAGTGCCAATGCGCAGGTTTCACCGAGAGCACCGCCGCATTTGCCAAGGAATAAATCCATAAGATTGAGTGTCTTGTCTTGTGCAAGTTCAGCAAGAGGTGTTGCGCCGGATGTTGTATCCAAGCCTTTTGGGAAAACCGCCGCAGTCATTGAGCCGAATGCGATAAGCATAAACACACGAGCCGCAATTGCCGGGTTCACAATGTTTTTACCGAGACCGCCGAAGATTCCCTTTACAATGATGATTGCAAAAAGAGAGCCTACTGCCGCTTGCCACAACGGAATGTTTGCGGGAAGATTAAGTGCTAAAATCAAGCCTGTTACAGTTGCGCTTAAATCCCCTATTGTCTGTTCTTTCTTGATTGTCAAGTTGAAAAGCGCTTCGCCCGCTACCGCCGACACTACGCATACTGCGATTACGAGCAATGCGGGAATACCGAAAAGAATAACCGCCGCAACTGTTGCGGGTACAAGAGCAATAATGACATCGAGCATTGTTCTCATCGTTGAGTTATTGCTATGTATGTGCGGGGACAATGAAATATGAAGTTTGTTTTCCATTATGCATTACCCTCCTTTTTCTTTGCACGCTCTGCCGCAAGCATATTCTTTGCCAAACTGTTTGTTTCAACCAAAGGACGCTTTGCCGGGCAAACAAAAGCGCAACAACCGCAGAGCATACAGATATCTGCGCCCAGCTTTTCGAGTGCTTCGGCATCTTTATTCTTATATGCCTTTGCAATAGCTGCCGGATTGATACCGAAGGGGCAGCTGTTTGTGCACTTGCCACATTTGATACAAGCAGTTGTTTTTGCGGTTTTTGTTTCTTTTTTATTGAAGGCTACCAAAGCGTTGGTCTGTTTGAGCACCGGCACTGTAAGGTCGGGTACTGCAACGCCCATCATAGGTCCGCCATAGATTACTTTTTCGGGGTCTGAGTTAAATCCGCCGCAGAAATCGAACACTTCACCGATAGGAGTACCGATTGCAACAATTACATTTTTAGGTTCTTTAACTGCGCCGCCGTCAACTGTGATTACTTTTTCTACAAGCGGCATACCTGTTTTTAAGTATTTGCCGATATTTGCCATTGTTGATGAGTTGCACACAATGCAGCCTACATCTGCGGGAAGCTCGCCGACTTTAACGGTTCTGCCAACGGTATGATAAACGAGAACCTTTTCACCGCCCTGCGGATAAACCGACGGAAGAACTTTAACCTGAATTTTATTATTCTTTGCCGAGAGTTCTTTCATTTTTGCAATAGCGGAGGGTTTGTTCTTTTCAATACCGATAACTATTTTTTCAAAGCCGAAATATTTATCGGCAGTTTCGATAGCTAACAAAATATCGTCAGCATTTTCTGTCATCGTGATTGAGTCGCTTGTAATATAAGGCTCACATTCTGCACCGTTGATTACAAGAGTATCAATTTTTTTGTCTGTTGCGAATTTCACATAAGTCGGAAATCCCGCGCCGCCGAGACCTACAATACCGCTCTTTTTAACAGCTTCGATAAAATCTTCTTTACTGTTAATCTGCGGTGCCGCCACTGACTCATCGGGAGTCATTTCACCGTCCGACTCAATTGTGATTGCTGAAGCGGTTTTACCGTTTGAAATCACTGTATCTGCGATACTTTTAACAGTACCCGATACACTTGAATAAACGGAAGAAGAAATAAATCCGTCTTGCTCGGCAATCAATGTTCCCACCGATACTGTGTCGCCGACCTTTACCACCGGTTTTGCAGGCTTTCCTATATGCATTGTTGTAAGAAGCGTCACTGTTTTAGGAGCCGGCATTCTGACTGCTTGCATATCGGCAGTATTTTTTCTGTGAGGCACATGAATACCTTTAAGAGAAAAAGCCATTTTTAGTCCTACCTTTCTTTCTGTCGTATCAAAAGCGAAAGTGTTTTTCGGTAAACACAACACCAAAAAGCACATTTCCGCACAATACTTTTTTACCGTTCATATTATATATTTTTTGTTGATTTCTGTCAACAGAATATTATTGTTATATTTTTGTCAAACCTGGCAGTTTTTGTTTAATTATTTTTTGCAAAAAAAACATTGTAAAAATGATTGACTTTATTCGCAGAAAAGAGTATCTTTATTAGTGGATTTTTTATACCTATTTATATAGCATCTTAAAGGAGACTTAAAATTATGATAATTCTCTTGTTTTTATTATGGATTATGCTGAACGGTCGGTTTTCGGCAGACGCCGGAATGGTTGAAGTGTGCATTGTGGGCGTATTTGTCTGTGCTTTCGCCTACTTCTTCGCTCACAAAGCTTTGGGCTACACCTTAAAATCCGAACTGCGTTTATTCAAAAAAGCCCCCGTTCTTTTAGCCTACTTTTTCATTCTGATAAAAGAAATCATTATTGCTAATTTTCAAATGATGAAAATCGTTGTCAGCAAAAAAGCGGAAATTCACCCCGTTATGATTAAGGTTAAGATGCCCCTAAAAACAAATTTTGCGAGAGTGCTTTTGGCAAACTCCATCACTCTCACCCCCGGTACTATCACCGCTGAATTGGAAGATGATTATTTCACAATACACTGTATTGACTCTTCTTTCGCAGAAGGAATTGAAAACAGCTCATTTGTAAAGATTTTAGAAAGGTTGGAGAAATAAAATGCTTGAACAGGCTTATTCATATTTGTATCTTGCCGTTTGCATTTGTCTCGGTGCGGCGGTTTTTGCAACGCTTATCCGTTCAATTACCGCAAAGACCGTTATCGGCAGATTTGTGGGCGTCAATATGCTCACAACAATAGTTTTGATTGTTATTTGTATTCTTTCCGTTTTCTTAAAAGAGGGATATCTGACCGATGTTGCCCTTATCTATGCGCTTCTCAGTTGCGTTTCGGTAATTCTTTTGAGTAAAACTTATATCAACCTTTTCAAAAAAGACGACAATGACAACGGGGGTGAAAAATAATGCTTGAATGGATTCGTTTCTCACTTGTGGCACTGTTTTTCACCGCAGGAATAATTGTGCTTTTCATATCCATATTCGGAACATTCCGTTTCAACTATTCTCTTAACCGTATGCACTCTGCCGCTATGTGCGACACACTTATACTTATGCTATTTATCACGGGGCTTATTATTGCATCGGGCATTGACCTTATGTCACTTAAATTCTTATTTATTGTTATTATTCAGTGGTGTACAAGCCCGTTAGTTTCACACATTTTTGTTAAAGCAAAGCTTCTTACGGATAAGAATATCTGTGAGCATTGTGAAATTCGTATAGATGACGAAGCTCTTCACGAAGAAGAAATAAAAAGGGAGGAAAATGAATAATGGAAGATATTATTACCGTATTCCGACTTTTGCTTCTCATTTCACTTGTTGTTTGTGCAATTGCGACTGCACTTTCAAAAAGAGTTATGACTGCGCTTATTATTTTCACATCATACAGTATTGTTATGTCAGTTGTATGGTTACTTTTACGCTCACCCGACCTGGCTATTACAGAAGCCGCCGTGGGTGCAGGCGTAAACGGCGTTTTGTTTTTTATCACTCTTCGCAAGCTTCATCTTATTGACAAAGATTATGCGGATGACGAAGAAGGAAAAATCGACGAAGGGGTGAATGTGAATGAAGAATAAAAAGTTTTCATCTCTTTTAAAAGAATGGTATGAAGGTAATTTAAGCTTTGACGAAAGAATGGATAGCGACATTCATAAAAAAGAAACGGCAGAGACAGAAGAAAAAGAAATCCGTCTTGTTAAGGATGTTGAAAAAGCCGAAAAAGAGCTCACATCAAAGGGATATAAATTCTTCTCGGTAATTTTCTGCGTCATTCTTGCGTTAATTCTCATACTTACAGTAAACTTTATGCCGCTTTTCGCAGACGATAGCACCCCTACTGCCAATGAAGTTTATGAGCATTATGTAGGCGAAGGCAGGGACCAGACGGGTGCCGTCAACACCGTTGCGGGTATGATTTTAGACTACCGTGCATTTGATACTTTGGGTGAATCCTTTGTTCTTTTCACCGCTACCTGTGCCGTTCTTCTTTTACTTGAACAGAGTAAGAAGCAAAAGGTAAAAGAAAAAGAATCATTCACATTTTCAAACGACCCGATTGTTTGTACAATCGTTAAAATTATTACTCCCATTATCATCGTTTTCGGTGTTTATGTTCTTTTCAACGGGCATATTTCTCCCGGCGGCGGATTTTCGGGCGGTTCGGTGCTCGGTGCCGGATTTATTCTCTTCGCCATGGCTTACGGTGAAGACAACGCGGCAAAAATTATTACACCTAAAATCATTCGTGTTATCACAATTTGCTCTTTGAGTTTTTATTGTCTTGCAAAAAGCTATTCATTCTTCACAGGTAATGAATTTAACGGTATCCACTCAATAATCACTCCCGGTACACCCGGTGATATTGTTTCGGGCGGTTTGATTTTACCGCTTAACATTGCAGTCGGATTGGTTGTTTGCTGTACTATGTACAGCTTCTATATGGTTTTCAAAAGGGGGCGTCTTGATTGAATCTTCTCATAAACTATGAAGCGGTAACTTCAATGGTTTTGTTTGCCATCGGTTTTACTATGCTTGTTTTCTCTCGCAACATTATGAAAAAGATTCTCGGTCTTAATATTGTTGACACGGGCGTCTATCTTTTTCTTGCGTCAATGGGATATATTGAAGGGAAACTCACTCCCATTGTGCCTGCAACGGGTGAAGTAAATGCTCTTGACTACATAAACCCTATTCCCCAAGGTCTTGTTCTCACGGGAATTGTTGTGTCTGTCAGCTTTTCGGCACTTATGTTAGCCCTTACAGTTCGTCTTTATAAAAAATACCGCACATTAAATCTTGATAAGATTTATGAAATGTGCCGCAAGGAGGATGAACAGAAATAATGGACTTTATTATGAATCTTCCTTTTGCGACTATTGTATTGTCGCTTTTCTGTGCGGTTATCTGCTTTGCATTCAAAGATAAAAAGGCGCGTTTTGTTTCATATTTTCTCTTGATTGCATCGGGAATTATGTCCGCATCGGTTATATTTTATAACCTATCATCTGAAAGCGGTTATTTTGTTTACAGAATGGGGCATTATGACGCTCCCATCGGCAACGAGATTTCGGCAGGACTTTTAGAACCGTCTTTCCTGCTTCTTTTTGAAGTGGTTATGCTTCTTTCTCTTATGGGTGGCTCGCACCGTATTATGCGTGATGTTGAAGAAGAAAAGCAAAAGTATTTTGCCATTATGGTGAACTTAACTCATGCTTCCCTTGCGGCACTTTGCTACACAAACGATATTTTCACGGGATATGTTTTTATCGAAGTGTGCACAATTGCTTCTTGCTCACTTTTAATGCTTTCAAAAAGAACAAGAGCGTTAGTCGCCGCAACCCGATATATGATTTTCAGTCTTATCGGTTCAAGCTTGGTGCTTGTGGGAATTATCCTGCTCTATTCAATTACGGGGCATCTTCTTTTCCCGCAGCTTTATGAAGCCATCGGAACACTTTGGTCAACGGGCGAATACACATTCCCGCTTACTATTGCGTTGGGTCTTATTGTGTCAGGTCTTGCAATTAAAAGCGGTATGTTCCCATTCCACTTCTGGATGCCCGACACCTATGGCACCGCCACTCCGTCGGCATCGGGTATTTTATCGGGTGTAGTTTCAAAAGGATATATCTTTCTTTTGCTTAAAATTATTTTCCGTGTTATCGGATATGAAGTTTTCCTTGACTCAAAGATTCATTACCTTCTCTTCTTATTCGGTATCTGCGGTATGATTGTGGGCTCTGTTTCTGCAATCAAGACAAATAATATCAATTTTATGATTGCATATTCTTCCGCCGCACAAATCGGTTATATTTATATGGGATTAGGTCTCGGCACAAAGGCGGCAATAGTTGCGGCGCTGTTCCAGATTGTTGCCCACTCTCTCACAAAGCCCATGCTTTTCCTTTCGGTGTCGGGACTCTCTGACACGGTTGACGGCAAGCAAGATTTTGCCACATTGCGTTCATCGGCGCACAACAATATAGTTGCGGCTGTTTCTTATTCCGCCGGCGCACTTTCAATGGTGGGTATTCCGATTTTTGCAGGGTTTATTCCCAAGCTTCTTTTCTCGATTTCTGCTTTCGGTCACGGAATAAAAACATACCTTATGTTAATCGCACTTGCAATCAGTACAATTCTGAATGTTCTTTACTTTTTGAGAACACTCATAAATATTTACAGTCCCGCCAAGGTGGAATCTGCCCGTAAAACAATTCGGTTTAAAAATGTTCCCACATTCGGGGTTATTGTGCTTTTAATGTCAGCATTGAACATTTTAGCAGGCCTTCGTTCACAGCCCATTGTTTCACTGTTTGAAAAAGGCCTTGAACTGTTCATAAACATTCGATAAGGGGGATCACAAAATGCTTTTAATAATTTCAGTTTTATTCCCCGTAATCGGCGGTTTGATTTTACCTTTATTTAATAAAATACAAAACAGAAAAATCAAGTTAAGTCTTGTAGTTTTAATTCAGGCAATTTCGACATTTCTCGGTTTGATGATTATTTTCGGCGGCAAGCTTTCTACGGGCACATTCACATTTGCCCCGGAACTTTCAATCGGCTTTACCGCTGATTCTCTTGCAAAATTCTTTATTGCACTCACCGTTATCGGTTGGGCACTTGTAACACTCTACGCCTGTGTTTATATGAAGCACGAAGAAAATGAAATGAGATTTTTCCTTTTTATGTTCTTATCGGAAGGCGCTATGCTTGGAGCTGCCCTTTCGCAAAATCTTATTTCAATGTATGTTTTCTATGAAATGGTAACTCTTTTCTCAATGCCGTTGGTATTGCACTCGCTTTCAAAAGAGTCGATAAATGCGGCAAAGAAATATCTTTATTATTCTGTTGCCGGCGCATTTTTAGCACTTTTCGGAATATTTGTTCTTGCAACAAATTCGGATACTTTATCTTTCGTTTCAAACAACGGCGTTAATATTACTCCGCTTGTGCTCACAGGCGTATTCACAATGCTTTTGGGCTTTGGAGCAAAAGCAGGTCTTTTCCCCATGCACGGATGGTTGCCGACGGCTCACCCGGTGGCTCCCGCCCCCGCAAGTGCGCTGCTTTCGGGTCTTATTGCCAAAGCAGGTGTTCTGGCAATTATCAGAACGGTTTTCTATGTTGTGGGTGCCGAAGCATTGGTGGGCACTTGGGTGCAAAATGTTGCTCTCATATTCGCATTATTAACCGTGCTTATGGGTTCAATGATGGCTTATCTTGAAAAAGGCTTTAAAAAGCGACTTGCATTTTCAACCGTCAGCCAGATTTCTTATGCTCTTGTAGGACTCTTTCTTTTCAGTGCCGACGGATTTAAAGGCGCTTTATGGCAGATTGTTTTCCACGCTGTTGTTAAGGTCGGACTTTTCCTTTGCGCAGGTGCGGTTATCTTTTTGTATGGCAAAACAGAGATTAAAGACCTTGACGGTTTAGGCAAAAAAATGCCGATTACCTTCACTTGCTTTACAATTCTTTCGCTTTCACTTATCGGTATTCCGCCAATGGGTGGTTTTTACAGTAAATGGTATCTTGCAACCGCTTCGCTTGAAGCCACAGAAATCGGCGCTATTTCTTGGATTGCACCGATAATATTGCTAATTTCCGCAATACTTACCGCCGCATATCTTTTAGGAATTTCTATCAAGGCTTTCTTCGGTAAAGAAGAAAAGGAAGTCGATAAGAAAAAAGAGCCGTTGCTTATGGTTATTCCGATTATCATTTTGACTGTTATTTCTGTAGTCGGCGGCTTTTTCTCGGTTATAACAAATCAGTTTCTTATGTCGGTTTTATTGTAGGGGGGTATTGAGATGAATAGTTTATTTTTTGTTGTCCCGATTTTTCTTCCTATAATATTGGGCGCTTTATCCTTTGTAATTCCCGAAAACAAAAAACTCATACGAAATATCTTTGTAATGGCAACTATTGTCTGCTCATCGGTTTTTGTATGGATATTAGCCCTTAACACTCCGCAGGAGTCGCTGGTACTGTTAAACTTTACGGATAATCTGAACTTTGTGCTGCGACTTGACGGTGCAGGCAAGATTTTCTCCTGTCTTTCGGCAACTCTTTGGCCCTTGACAGCGCTTTATGCTTTTGAATATATGTCACACGAAAAGCGCTTGAAGATGTTTTATTCATTCTTCACAATGTCTTTCGGCGCAGTAATGGGTATTGCATATTCAAGCAATATTCTTACAATGTATCTTTTCTATGAGCTGCTCACTCTTTTCACAATTCCACTTGTTATGCACGGAATGACCGAGAAGCATAACAGGGCGGCAAGAAAATATATGGCATATTCAATCGGCGGCGCCGCCTTTGCTTTCGCCGGTGTTGCATTTCTTATTGTAAACGACGCTAACGACTTTATTTTTGGCGGACATATTACTAATCCCCAAGACCCGACTATTGCACTCATTCTCTTTGTATTTGCATTTATGGGATTCGGTGTTAAAGCGGCTGTTTTTCCGCTTCACAGTTGGTTGCCAACCGCTTCGGTGGCACCCACACCCGTTACGGCACTTCTTCATGCCGTGGCAGTTGTTAAAGCAGGCGCTTTCGCAATTATCCGTCTGATTTACTATTCATACGGAACAACTTTCATAAAAGGCACTTGGGCACAGAATTTAGTAATGTTTATTGCTATGTTCACAATTCTTTACGGTTCAATGACTGCGTTAAGACAAAGACATTTCAAACGCAGACTTGCATATTCAACCGTATCAAACCTTTCATATATTGTTTTTGCGGCAACTATCATGACAAAAGCGGGACTTGTTGCGGCATTCTGCCATCTTCTTTTCCACTCTGTTATTAAAATCGGCGCTTTCTTTGCGGCGGGCGCCGTGCTTCACAAAACAGAGCGTGAATATATTGAAGAGTTAGAAGGTATCGGCAAAAAAATGCCTCTTACATTCATTTTCTTCGGCATATCCGCACTTTCTCTTACGGGTATTCCCCCATTCTGCGGATTTATCAGTAAATGGTATATCGCCATAGCTTCAATAGAAGCAGATAATCCGCTTGCCGTTGCGGGTGTTGTGATACTTCTCATATCTGCATTTTTAACTGCGGTTTATATGATTTCACCTGTAATAAAGGCATTTTTCAGCCGCAAAGATTCAGTTAATAATATTGAAAATGTCAAAGAAGCAAATGCTCTTATGCAAATTCCGATGGGAATTTGTGCGGTGCTTTGCATTGTAATGGGCATTATGGCTACTCCTGTTATTGAAACTATAAAGGGGGTTTTGGGAATATGACTTATTTAACCTTGGGTTGTGTATTTCTTCCCTTTATTATGGCAATAGCCTCCGCTTTGCTTAAAAATGAGAAGCTCAGAAACTTCATAGTTATTCTCGGCACTTTCACAAGTCTTGGATGTGCAGCTGCTCTTTCTCAAGCGCCCGACAGAATTGTCAGCATCTCATCATTGTATTTTCACATTGGCGGATTTAACACTGCTTATGCGGTTATTGCGGCGTTTATGTGGTTTGCGGCGGCTTTGCTTTCTCCGCAATATTTTAAAGGACATCATAAGCTATCAAGATATTATTTCTTCTTCCTTTTAACTATGGGAGCAACCTTGGGAGTTTTTCTCTCGGCTGATTTATTGACAACCTTCATATTCTTTGAAATTATGTCATTCGCATCATATATGTGGGTTGTTCAAGAAGAAACCAAAGAAGCAATGGAGGCAGGCAAAACCTATCTTGCCATCGCTGTGCTTGGCGGTATGGTCGCTTTAATGGGACTTTTCTTGCTTTATAACATCACAGGCACATTGATGATTTCCGACCTTTATTCCGCTGTTTCAATGGCGGGCAAATCCAAAATGCTCTATGCTTCGGCATTTTGCTTATTGTTCGGTTTCGGTGCAAAGGCCGGTATGTTCCCGTTACATATCTGGCTCCCCAAGGCTCACCCTGTAGCTCCCGCACCCGCAAGTGCGCTTCTTTCGGGTGTACTCACAAAAACAGGCGTATTCGGTATTTTGGTAGTTACGGGACAAATTCTTCGCGCTGATAAAATCTGGGGCTATACCGTGCTTGCCCTTGCCACTGTCACAATGGTACTCGGCGCAGTTATTGCGGTATTCTCAAACAATTTAAAGCGCACGCTTGCTTGTTCTTCACTTTCACAAATAGGATTTATTCTTGTGGGTGTATCAATGATTACACTTTTAGGTGAAGAAAATTCTTTGGCGGCAAACGGAACATTTCTTTATATGATTAACCACTCCATAGTAAAGCTCGTGCTCTTCCTTGCAGCCGGTGCTATTTATCTGGGCGCCCACACTCTTGACCTTAACAAGTTGAAGGGCTACGGCCGAAACAAACCGATTATTATGATTCCTTTCTTAATCGGTGCTTGTTCGCTTGCGGGTATTCCGGGCTTTTGCGGTTATCTTTCAAAAACTCTTGTACACGAAGCAATTGTTGAATATGCTCAACATTCCCATTTATTTATAATCAATGTTGTTGAATGGTTGTTCCTTTTCTCAGGCGGTTTGACAGCGGCATATATGCTGAAACTCTTTGTTGCAATATTTATTGAAAAACCCACAGAAGGAACTCCAAAGGGTAAAAAACTTTCTCCCCTTTCAGCCGTTTCTCTCATTATTTCTGCAATTGCGCTTCCGATTATCGGTGTATGCACATCATTGGTTGAAAAGATTACATACCCCATGCTAACCCTTGTTGACGGACAGCATTTTCACCACGAGATACACTATTTCTCATTTACAAACTTAAAAGGTGTGCTGATTTCACTTTCAATCGGTATTCTTGTTTATGCTTTATTCATTCGCAAGGTTCTTATTAAAAACGGCGCTTATGTTAATCCCGTTGAAGACAAGGTTTCCCTTGAAAGACAAGTGTATGTGCCCGTTATCAAAGGGCTCGCAGTTGTTGTGGGTGTAATTTGCAGAGTTTTTGCGGATTCAACTGATTTTCTTGTGTTCCTTTCCCGAAAGACAGTATTAAGCACTGTCAAGGAGCACCCCGAACACAAGCGCAAATTCTCTTATGCACTCGGCGACATATTAGACCGTTTCAAGCACGACAAAGAACACACAAACGCAAATCTCTTTGTGCGTGTTTCAGAAACTGTTTCAAGAACCACACAAAGCATTTCGGCAAATTTCTCATTCGCCTTGTTTATGACCTGTCTCGGCGTTTGCGTTATCCTTGTTTTCTTGATAGTTTCTCTTATATCTTGACAAAACAAGCTCTTTTCATTAAAATTGATTTTAGTATTTTAAAAGGCGTGATTTCAGATGAACAAAACTTATATTCCAAAAGGATATAGCCCAAAGCTGAACCGATATGACACCCAAAGGGCAATTGACATTACCAAGCAACTCTTTCAGCAGAATTTCTGCAAAGCACTTTCCCTTAAAAGAGTTTCCGCTCCCCTTTTTGTCAATTGCAGTTCGGGTATCAATGATAATCTCAACGGTGTAGAGCGTCCCGTAACATTTGATATTCCTGCTATTGACAGTAACGGTGAAATAGTACACTCTCTTGCAAAATGGAAGCGTTTGGCGCTGAAAAGATATGATTTTTGGATGCATGAAGGTCTTCTTACCGATATGAATGCTATCAGACGCGATGAAGAGCTTGACAATATTCATTCAATCTATGTTGACCAATGGGACTGGGAAAAGATTATTGATGACGGTGACCGAAATACAGATTATCTTTGCGATACGGTGCAAAAAATTGTCAATGCCATTTGCGATGTCAATGAATTGCTTCAAGAGAAGTTCCCGCAGCTTGATACAAAAATCCAAAGAGAAGTTAAATTTATCACTTCACAGGAGCTTGAAGATTTATACCCCGATTTAACTCCCGAAGAGCGTGAATGTGAATACGCAAGAGAATATAAAACAATCTTCATTATGCAAATCGGCGGAGATTTAAAATCAGGTCAGCCCCACGGTAAACGCTCGCCCGACTATGACGACTGGGCACTTAACGGCGACATCATTTTCTGGGACGATGTGAGAAATGCTCCCATTGAGATTTCTTCAATGGGTATTCGTGTAAACGCCGAATCCCTTGACCGTCAATTGACGCTTGCGGGTTGTGACGACAGACGGGAATTACCGTTCCACAAAATGCTTCTCAACAATGAATTACCCCTTACCATCGGCGGTGGAATCGGTCAGTCAAGACTTTGTATGTTCCTTTTGGGCTGCGCTCATATCGGCGAAGTTCAATGCTCGCTTTGGGATGAAGAAACAGTTCGTCTTTGTAAAGAAAATAATATCAGATTACTTTAAAAAAACAAAAAATAAAACCGAGAATCGAAACTCTCGGTTTTATTTTTTTGCTTTAAATTAAAAATCACAGTTCTTCGGTGTTCTGCAATAAGGAATAACATCTCGAATGTTTTCCATACCCGTTACATAAATGAGAAGTCTTTCAAAGCCCATACCGAAGCCTGAATGTGTGCAGCCGCCGTATTTACGAAGATTGCAATACCAGTCAAGTGATTCGGGAGCAATGCCAAGCTCGTTCATACGGGTGATAAGGCGGTCATATCTTGTTTCTCTTTGACTGCCGCCCATCAATTCGCCTGCATCGGGAACAAGCAAGTCAACTGCCGCAACTGTGTTCCCGTCATCATTTTGATACATATAGAACGCTTTAAATTCCTTTGGCCAGTCATAAACAAAAACAGGCGCATTGAATTTCTTTTCGGTGAGATATTTTTCGTGTTCACGGGCAAGGTCTTCGTCATATTCGGGCTTGAATTTGAAGTTTTCTTCGGCATCTGCCTCTTTCAAAATTGTAATTGCGTCTTTAAACGGCAATCTGACAATCTCTGAATCAATGAGCTTTGTCATTCTCTCACGAAGATTTATTCCGTTGAATTTTTCGAGAAATTCAAGCTCGGCAGGACAACGCTCCATAATCGTTTTGAGAATTGACTTCAAGAAATCTTCTTCAATATTCATAAGGTCGAACAAGTCTGCAAAAGCGATTTCAGGCTCAATCATCCAAAATTCTGCCGCATGAGTTCTTGTGTTGGAATTCTCTGCTCTGAATGTGGGACCGAAAGTATAAATCTTGCTGAATGCAAGGGCAAAGGTTTCGCCTTCTAACTGACCTGTAACCGCAAGTGAAGAATGTTTGCCGAAGAAATCGTCGGCATAGTCTTTCTTGTCATTATCAAGCGGGTCATAGGTTGTAACCGTAAATGTGTTACCCGCACCCTCGGCGTCGTTTGATGTTAAAAGGGGTGTATGCACATAAACATATCCGTTATTCTGGAAATATTCGTGAATAGCCATTGAAGCCACACTTCTAACTTTGAACACCGCCTGAAAAAGTCTTGTTCTCGGACGAAGATATGCGTTTTCTCTTAAAAATTCAAGAGTATGTCTTTTTGGCTGAATCGGATAATCTTCATCACATTCGCCTTTAATTTCAACATTTATCGGTGAAATTTCGATTGAGCCGTTGTTTTCGTTTACAACAACCTTACCCTCAACTTCGATACAGCATCCGACTTTAACGGTATTTACAAGGCCTTGAAATTCAGGTGATGCGCTGTCATAAACTACCTGTAATACATTAAAAATTGTTCCGTCATAAAAGTCGATAAAGCCCATATTTTTCTGTTTTCTGTGGTTTCTTACCCAACCGTTGAGCTTTACAACCTTACCCACATATTCTTCTTTATTGTTGAACAAATCGCAAATATACATTTTAATTCTCCTTTAAGAAGTCAATCTACCGAATGATTATACTATTATTTAAACTAAAAATCAAGATATACAAAAGGGTTTAAGAAAATTATTGAATAATTTTTTCATCTGTGATAGTATATATGAGTTGTGATAAATTTTGAAAGGTGAATTATATGGTTTATAACAATATTCTCGAAGCAATCGGCCACACGCCAATCATCAGACTTAACCGTATGGTTGATGAAGATTCGGCCGAAGTGCTTGTAAAATATGAAGGTCTTAACGTGGGCGGTTCAATAAAGACCAGAACTGCTTACAATATGTTGAAAGCCGCCGAAAAAGAAGGTATAATAAACGAGAATACTATAATCGTTGAGCCGACCAGCGGTAATCAAGGTATCGGTCTTGCTCTTGTGGGCGCAGTCAGGGGCTATAAAACTGTTATTGTTATGCCCGATTCTGTCAGCGAAGAGAGAAGAAAGCTCGTTAAACATTACGGTGCCGAAGTTATTCTCATTCACGATGACGGTGACATTGGAAAGTGCATTGATGAATGTTTGCAGACTGCTGTGAATATGCAGAAAGAAAATCCAAATGTCTATATTCCGCAGCAGTTTTCAAATCCTAAAAACCCCGAAGTGCATAAGCACCATACAGGACTTGAAATCTTAGAGCAGGTGGCAGGTGAAATTCACGGCTTTTGTTCGGGAATAGGCACCGGGGGAACTCTCAGCGGTATCGGTGAAGTGCTGAAAAAGCAATATCCCGATATTGAAATTTGGGCAGTTGAACCGCAAAATGCGGCAATTCTTGCAGGCGGAACAATCGGTACTCACTTGCAAATGGGTATCGGAGACGGGCTTATCCCCGATAATCTTAATCAAGAAATTTACAGTGACATATATATCGTCACCGACGAAGAAGCAATTCAGACGGCCCGTGACCTTGCCAATAAGGAGGGTATTATGTGCGGTATTTCAAGCGGTACTAATGTTGCCGCAGCGCTTAAACTCGCCAAAAAGCTCGGCAAAGGAAAAACAGTTGTAACTGTTCTTCCCGATACGGCAGAAAGATATTTCAGCACACCGCTTTTTGAAAAATAAACAGACAATGAAGTGTTGACTGTCAAAATAACAAAACTCATTATAAAACAATACACAAAATGGGCTGTAAAAAACTTTCGTTTTTTACAGCCCATAAATTGTTATATTAAATTAAAGAGCAACAACCAAAATTCCAAGAACTGCCAATGTTGCAACAACCACTGCCATCCATAAGCCTGTGTTTCCGCCTTCAACTTCTACCGGCGTAACATTTGCCTGCTGGTTATTATTGTTGTTTGCCGGTCTGTTTTGCGTTGTCGGAGCTTGTGTCGGAGCTTCAGTTGGAGCCTCAGTTGGAGCTTCTGTAGGAGCTTCTGTTGTAGGTTCTGTGGGAGCCTCTGTTGTAGGCTCTTCAGGTGTTTCACTTCCGCCGCCGATAATTCCGCTGATAAGACCGCCAAGCGTACCGCCGATACCTGTAACTATATCAACAACACCGCCAATGTCGACTCCGCTGCCGCCATTACCGCCGAGAAGGTCGTCAAGACCGCCTGTAATTGCGCCAATAAGGCCATCTACATCAACCCCCGGAATTTCGGGAATTGTAATTCCCGGAATTGTAATTTCAGGAATATCTAAATCGGGCATCTCAGGAATTGTAATATCCGGAAGTTGAGTTCCGCCGCCGATATTTTCTTCCATCTCTGCTTTGTCTTCCCATGTCATAAGCTTTGAAAGAGCTGTATTATAATACAAAAACTGTGGATATTCAGGGTTTGACTCAATTGTATATCTATCGGTACCTGTAAGAAGCCATACATAGAATTTACCTGTGCCGTCATTCTTATCATAAGAAATGTGGCCCAAATTCTTGATAAACCAAGTTTGTTTCGGTGCCTGACAGGTTGAAGCATCAATAACATTATCGGGTGAAATCATATTGATTCCGTCAATGTTATTCTTTTGTGTATAACCGTCGCCCAATGTTTCACCAATGTTTGCAACCTTTGCGAAACCGCTTGCATTGTATGTCTCAATAGTGCCGTCACTGTTCCAATTTGCTGTCGGTGTAACAGGAGCGATATTTCTATTGTAGTTTGCAACGCTGTAATAATTTACAGAACCGCCCAAACCCGTTTGGATAAGGGTTATTTTTGAACCTGTTCCTGCCATAACTGCTTGGAGCTTAGAAACTATACCTTTAAGGTTTGAACCTGCATTTTCTAGCATATAGTTCTCGGCAGCGTCATATTTATCTGCCGGAACAAAACTCCAGAAAGAAGGAATGTAACCGAATACGGGGATAAGGACTTCGTTATAAATTTTAGTCTTATTTGTATCATTAGCCAAAAGGTCTTCAACTGCTTCTGCCAAGCCAACAAAAAGCCCAATAGATGGTACAAGTGCTGCATACTCAGCGTTGCCGAGAATTTGTTGCTTGATAAGCTCGCCGAGCTTTTCGCCGTCAAGATCAACATTACCTGTGAAAAGCTGGCCCATCATTTCAAGACCGTTGTAAGCAGCGTTAGACATAACAAGATTTTCAATGCTATATGCTGCCAAAGGATATCTGTTCAAATAGGTATTTACAATTGCACCGCCCATGCTTTCTGCACAGATTGAAACTTTACTGTGACCTGACTGTTCTTTAACACTTTCAATAAAGTCGGCAAGTTGGTCAGCCACATCAAAGGGATTAGCTGTCCAGTCGTATGTAAATAAGTATGAGTGGTCTGCACCAAGCTCTTCTTTAAGCATATATGCAAGAGTCTCTTCTGAACCAGGATTATAACCAAAATCCATCCAATCTTCAATCGGGTTGTTATTACGCTTCACAGTAACTTCATTTGTTCTGTTACCGTTGTTATCATACATAACAGGCCCAAAGATTGTTGTAATTGCTTGTTTTGAGGCCTTCACAAACAAGTCAATATTATTTGTGTCTGCAAGGAACTGCGCAAGCTGCGGAAGCACCGGCAAAATACCTGCAACAATATTTTTTTCAGAGAAAACTTCTTCACCGTTTACATAAAGCGGTTCACCGATTCCGCGAACCTGAATAACAGGTGTTTTGCCACATTTACAACCATCGTTACCAAATGCTGCGAATGCAGGAACAAGCATTGTTACAAGCATAACCGCAACCAGGCAAACGCTGATAATTATGTTTCTTTTTTTCATAATATCCCTCCGTTATAATATAACTGGATATATTTTAACACATACTTTTACATTTTGCAACATATTTTATGCTTTTTAAAAGAAACTCTGTATAATTTTTTCTGATTCTTTTGGTGAATATTGCCAGTTGCTTATATGTGTGCCTTCATAATAGTATTTTATAGGGTCTAATTGATTGTTACCCGGAAAACTGTCTACAATTGAAAGTTTGATTTTCATTTTCTCGGGATTGATGCTTTTTATATAAACGCTTGCCAAATCCCCTTCTCTGACATCGCTTGAATATTCGGCAAGTCCCGCAAGATTGGGCGCTAATTCAATAAACACACCGTATTTTTCAATTGAGCGGACTATTCCCCCAACTGTTTGCCCCGTCTTAAAATTATTTGCATTTTCTTCCCAAGTACCTAAAAGTTCTTTCATTGATAGTGTTACTCTGTTCATTTCGTCAATGCTTTTTACAACTGCTTTTATTGTACTGTTTACGGAAAGTCTTGAGTTTGGGTGGGGAATTCGGGACACGGAAATACTGTCAATGGGTAAAAGCGCTGAAACACCGCAGCCGATGTCACAAAAAGAGCCGAAAGTTTCGTTATGAGTGACTTTTGCGTTGATAATGTCCCCGGGCACGAGTTTTTTTATGTATTCTTCAATGCATTCTTCCTGTACCGCACGGCGGCTTAAAATTGCCGTCCTGCCATCTGCTTCGTCATCAATAAAATCTATAATTTTAAAGCTTACGGGTTTATTCACTCTTGAAATAATTGCAATATCACGCACACTTCCGTCAGAAATGCCCATGGCACATTCTTCTCTCGGAATAATGCCTTTGACTGCGCCTAAATCCACATGAAGATTATGCTCTCTGTCGCAAAGAAGTGCTTTTGCTTCTAAAATTCTGTCTTCAAAGAAACATTCCCGCAAATCAGAAGCAGTCTCCATATACTTTTTGTTTTGCTTTTTCTCGATTAAGAACCCTTCGGGATAGTATTTTTTCATATATCTCACCTTTATTTTTAAATTAGTATATAAATATGAGATAAAACTATAATTAAGAATAAAAATTAGGTATTTTATTTTCACAATATTTGTGATATTATATAATGTAATATATTTTGAGGTAATTTATATGGATATTAAAGTGAACGATATTCTTGAAATGAAAAAAGCGCATCCCTGCGGTGAAAAACGGTTTTTAGTGCTTCGGGCAGGTATGGATTTTCGTGTTCGCTGTATGAAATGCGAAAGAGAAGTTATGGTGCCGAGAGTTAAAATTGAAAAGAATATAAAAAAAGTTATGAGAGACGGAGAAATAGTCAATGTTTGATAAGCTTTTAGGTATTGAAGAAAGATTTGAAAGTGTAAATGAGCAGTTGTGCGACCCTATGACTGTCAGCGACCAACAGCTCTACACTAAACTTATGAAAGAGTTAAAGCAGCTCACTCCCGTAGTTGAGAAATTCCGTGAATATAAAAAGTATAAAGACACCTTTGAAGAATCAAAAATGCTTTTAGACGAAGGCGGAATGGACAAAGACTTCAAAGAAATGGTGCAGGAAGAATTTGAAAATGCAAAAGAGATGCTTGATTCCACCTGGGAAGAATTAAAAGTTCTTCTTTTGCCCCGTGACCCGAATGATGACCGAAGTGTTATTATTGAAATTCGGGGCGGTGCCGGTGGAGAAGAAGCGGCGCTCTTTGCAAACTCGCTTTTCAGAATGTACACAATGTATGCGGAAACTCGTGGCTGGAAAATGGAAATTCTCTCTGAAAATCCCACGGAATTAGGCGGATATAAAGAAGTGATTTTCTCGGTTGACGGCGACGGCGCATATTCCCGTTTCAAATTTGAAAGCGGTGTTCACAGAGTTCAGCGTGTTCCCGAAACGGAAAGTCAGGGCAGAATTCAAACTTCAACGGTTACTGTTGCGGTTCTTCCCGAAGCAGAAGATGTTGATTTTGAATTAAACCCCGCAGATTTACAGATTGATGTGTTCCGTTCAAGCGGTGCGGGCGGTCAAAAGGTTAATAAAACTTCGTCCGCCATTCGGGTGACTCACTTGCCTACAGGTATGGTGGTTGAGTGTCAGGACGAGAGAAGCCAGCACAAAAACAAGGATAAGGCGCTTAAAGTTCTCCGTTCCCGTCTTCTTGAAATTGAACAGGCAAAGCACGATGCGGAAATTGCAGGTCAGAGAAAAAGTCAGGTGGGTACAGGCGACCGAAGCGAGAGAATAAGAACATATAATTTCCCGCAAGGCAGAGTCAGCGACCACAGAATCGGTCTTACACTTTATAAAATAGAGCAGATTATGAACGGTGACCTTGATGAGATAATTGATGCACTCATTACCGCTGATACAGCGGAAAAATTAAAAGCAGAAGAATAGGATTATGGAAACAGTAGTAATTAACATTACAACCGAATATGAAAGAGCATTGAAAGAGTCCGCCGAATTGCTTAAAAGCGGTGAAGTTGTGGGTATTCCCACCGAAACCGTTTACGGTCTTGCGGCAAATGCCTTTGACGAAGAAGCAGTAAAGAAAATCTTTATTGCAAAGGGACGGCCGAGTGATAATCCTTTAATTGTGCATATTGCAAAGCTTGAAGACTTAGCGCCGTTGGTCAGAGAAATCCCCGAAAAAGTCAAAATTATGGCAGAGAAATTCTGGCCCGGTCCTTTAACTATGATAATGAAAAAGAGCGACAGAATTTCAAATGCGGTTTCGGGCAATTTAGATACTGTTGCCGTGAGAATGCCGAAAAGCGACTATGCCCGTGCAATAATTGAAAGTTGCGGATTACCCCTTGCGGCGCCGTCGGCAAATCTTTCTGGAAGCCCAAGCCCCACAAATGCCAAATATGTTTTTGACGATATGAACGGCAGAATTCCCCTTATTATTGATGGCGGAAACTGTGAAATCGGTGTTGAATCAACGGTAATTTCATTTGCCGAAAGCCCACCGAGACTGCTGCGTCCCGGCGGTGTAACTCTCGAAGAAATGACCGAGTTAATCGGTGAAATCGTTGTTGACGATGCGGTGCTCAACAAATTAGAAGAGGGTGCTGTTGCTTCTTCACCGGGTATGAAATATAAGCATTATGCCCCAAGGGCTGACATAACAATAATCAAAAGTGATTTTAAAGCATTTAAAAAGCTTTGCGACAGTGAAAAAGATGTGACTGCGCTTTGCTTTGACGGAGAAGACGGATTGCTTTCTTGCCCTTGCGTTACATACGGAGAAGAAAGCGACGGTTACAGCCAAAGTGCAAGGCTTTTTGATGCGCTTCGTGAGTTGGATGAATCGGGTGCTCACAAGGTTTATGCCCGTTGCCCCGACACAAAGGGAATGGGATTGGCGGTTTATAACCGTTTAATCCGGGCAAGCGGATTTAAGATAAAAATACTATGAGCGAAAAATTCCCAAAAAGAAAAAGTATCAGATTACAAGGTTATGATTACAGCAGTAACGGATGTTATTTCATAACAATTTGCACAGATAAGCGTAAAAACTTGCTTTCAAAAATTGTAGGGGGCGACGACCTCGGCGCCCCGAAAAAGATTATCCTTAAACCGTATGGAAAGATTGTTGAAAAATACATTTTATCAATAGAAAAAGCATACGACACGGTTACTGTTGAAAACTACATAATAATGCCAAATCATATTCACTTGTTGATTTTGATAGACAATTACGGGCTGCCGAGGTCGTCAGCCCCTACAATATCCAATATCATTTCAGCATTGAAAAGATTTACAAATCACGATTGTCATTATAAACTGTGGCAACGGGGATACTACGACCACATTATTCGCAATCAATCCGATTTTGAATATCATTGGAACTACATTGAATATAATGCGTTAACGGAATATATACACAAGGAAGAAGATTTATGAAAATAATCGGTCTTACGGGACTTACAGGTGCGGGGAAAAGCACTGTTGCGCAAAAACTGATGGCATACGGTTGTTATCACATTGACGCCGACAAGGTTGCCCGTGATGTTATAAATAACAACGAAAATGTCAAAAATAAATTGAAGGCACGCTTCGGTGACGATGTAATAAATGCCGACGGAACAACTAACCGTCCCGTACTTGCCGCCCGTGCATTTGCCGACCGAGAAAGCACGAACGACTTAAATGCTATAACTCACCCTGCGGTGACAGAAGAAATCAAGTCTATTATTAAAGATATGCAAGAAGTGGGATACAGTGGAATAATCATTGATGCAATTGCGCTTTTTGAAAGCGGAGAAGACGCACTTTGTGACTTTACCGTTGCGGTTGTTGCTCCGAAAGAAATAAGGCTTGAAAGAATTATGAAGCGTGATAATATCACCGAAGAAAAAGCGCTTGAAAGAATAAATGCTCAAAAAGACGAGAGCTTTTTCACAAGCAAAGCAGATTTTATATTGTGGAATTATCCACCATATGATATAAATGTTGAAATTCGCCCCATTGCGGCGCAAATTCAAATGTAACCGAAAGGAGAAAATATAATGGATATTAACGAAATGAAGAAAGAACTTTTTTATGAGCCGAAGCACGCTATGGAAACTGTTGACGAAACAGTTGTAAAGGCTGCCGACGATTTTTGCGAAGGATATAAAAAGTATCTGGATGAATCAAAAATTGAGCGTGAATCGGTTGATTTCTTTGTAGCAGAAGCAAAGGCGAAAGGCTACACTGAATTTGACAACAAGAAGAAATACAGTGCCGGCGACAAGGTTTATTATAATAACCGGGGCAAAGCAATTATTCTTTGTGTTTTCGGTAAAAAGTGCATTTGCGAAGGTGTTAAAATCTCTGCGGCACATATTGACTCGCCTCGCCTTGATTTGAAACCGAATCCGCTTTATGAAGATTCAAATATTGCATATTTCAAGACTCACTACTACGGCGGTATCAAAAAATATCAATGGACCGCAATCCCCTTAGCACTTCACGGGGTTGTCGTTAAGGCAAACGGCGAAAGCGTAAAAGTAAACATCGGCGAAGATGAAAACGACCCGCAATTTTGCGTTACAGACCTTCTTCCGCACCTTGCGCAGGAGCAGATGAAACAGACAATGAGTGACGGAATTAAGGGTGAGCAGCTCAATATTCTCATCGGCTCCCGTCCGTTCTCAAAGGACGAAGGCTCCGACAAAGTTAAGCTTAACATCATCAAAATTCTCAACGAAAAATACGGAATTACCGAAAGTGATTTTTTAAGTGCAGAGCTTGAGCTCGTCCCTGCATTCAAGGCTCGTGATATCGGCTTTGACAGAAGCTTAATCGGCGCTTACGGTCACGACGACAAGGTTTGCGCATACCCTGCCGCACAGGCGATTTTTGATATTGAAAACCCCGAATACACTTGCCTGACGGTTCTCACCGATAAAGAAGAAATCGGCTCCGACGGTAACACGGGTCTTAACTCATCATATATGAAATATTTCATCTCCGACCTTGCCCGTATGAGCGATGTTGAGCCTTGGAGAGTGCTTTCTGCCTCAGAATGTCTTTCTGCCGATGTTAATGCGGCTTTTGACCCAACATTCCCCGAAGTCAGCGAGAAAAAGAACTGTTCATTTGTAAACAACGGCGTTGTTATTACAAAATATACGGGCGCCCGCGGAAAAAGCGGAACAAGTGATGCATCTGCCGAATATATGGGTAAAATCCGCAGATTGCTTAACGCTAACGATGTTGTATGGCAAATCGGTGAATTAGGCAAGGTTGACGCAGGCGGCGGCGGAACAGTCGCTATGTATGTGGCAAATCTTGACATTGACACAATCGACCTTGGTGTTCCCGTGCTTTCAATGCACGCACCCTTTGAAGTTGTTTCAAAACTTGATGTTTATATGGCATATAAAGCATTCAAAGTATTTTTTGAGCAGAAATAAGTGAATATACAAACAACTCCCCTTGGCTATTGTCAAAGGGAGTTTTTTGTGTTATTTATAGAACAATTCCCGTTGTTGTTACAGCAGTATGGGTTGCGGTTGAATATTATTAGCCAAAACCGATTTTACCGTATCGGGAATATAATCAAAATCTGCAACGATTGAATTCGGTTTATTTATATAATCGTCTTGCTTCATTGGTACAAAATAAATATGTTTGCTATTCATTAAGGTTCCGATATTCCTTGCGGATGTGCCAAGGGCGTCGTTGGTTGAAACCGCAATTATGACGGGGCGTTTGTTTCTCAAGTGCGCTTTTGTGGCAAGAGTTACACTTGTGTCGCTTATTCCGTTTGCAAGTTTGCCGAGAGTGTTGCCCGTGCAAGGCGCAATTACCAGAGCGTCGAGTAATTTTTTAGGGCCGATTGGCTCTGCACCGCTGATAGTGTATATTATTTTTTCATTGCATATTTCTTCAATCTCTTTATTAAAATCACAGGACGCACCGAAACGGGTGTCGGTAGTATATGCGGTATTGGACATAATAGGGATTACTCTGTATCCGTCCTGAACCAATTTTCTCATTTGTGGGATTACTTTTTTAAAGGTGCAAAAGGAACCGCACATTGCAAATCCCACAGTTTCTTTTTGCATTTTCATTCCTCCCTTTGTAAAAATTCTTCTATCCTTTTGCCGATTATCTCCCCTGCGGTTTTGGGTGTATATTTCCCCGGCAGACCAAATGCTTTTATGACATCTACCCCATATTTTCGGGCTAAATCAAAATCAAGACCATAGGGTGCAGAGGCAAGCTCAATTATCTTTGTATTTTTATTTATGTTTTTAATTGTATCTTCTGAAATGATGTGGGCGGGTACTGTGTTGATTATTACATCAAAATTCTTCGCCCTTGACGAAAGCTCCGCTATATCAAAGGCTTTGCACCCTTTAATTTTTGCGTCTTCTCTTTGAGAGCTGTTTCTTGCAAAAACCGTCACATCACAAGAAAGAGCTTTTAAAAGTGAAACCGTTTCTCTTGAAACTCTGCCGTATCCCGTTATGGCATATTTGCCTAAGGGCAGTGCAAAATCAATGTGCTCAAGCAAAATTTTAAGTGTGCCGAAAGCAGTTAAAACTGCATTTTTCTCAATGAAAGAACTATCGTAGTAATCCGCAAAGGGGATATCTGTTTCACGAAGACGGGAAAGCAATTCGCCCTTGATTATTCCGCCGAAAACAATATTTTCTTTCCCTAAAAATGAAACGAGTCGGTCGATTGTCATTTCTCTTTTTGAAAACGGCATAATTATTGTCTTGTCGTTTCTTGTAGCGGGAAGCGGGAGTACCACCAAAGTGTTTTCTCGCAATTCGCTTTTAAGCTTATCCGTATCATCGTCCCAGTCGAAAAGTCCGTAGGACGAAACATCAAAGCCTTTCTGCGCCAGATATTCTTTAAGGTATTTTTGTCGTTTATCTCCGCCGACGATTACAATATTTCTCATAAAAATCCCCCTTGCCTACTACTATGGTATGTTTTTTTGGAAAAATGGTGATTTAGGTGTTTAAATTTTTGCAAAGTTGTAATATAATAATGAGTGGTGATGAATATGAATGAAATCTCAAAAGTTTTAGAAACTGTAAAAACCATACATTTTATCGGTATCGGCGGCAGCGGTATGTGTCCCCTTGCCGAAATTCTGCACAGTAAAGGCTACACTTTACAAGGCTCTGACAATAACGAAAGCTCAATTGTTGACCGTATTCGAAAAATGGGAATTAAGGTTATGATGGGGCAGAGAGCCGAGAATATTAAGGGTGCGGAAATGATAGTTTACTCTGCCGCTATTTCAAAGGATAACCCCGAGCTTAAAGCGGCGCTTGAAAGCGGTATTCCCACATTTCAGAGAGCCGATTTGTTAGGTGAGGTTTCCCGTAGGTTTGAGAATTGTGTCGGTGTTTGCGGCACTCACGGAAAGACAACTGTTACATCTTTAACTGTGCAAACTATGATAGAAGCAGGTCTTGACCCGTCGGCGGTTATCGGCGGCAAACTACCCCTTACAAACAGTTACGGCAGAGTCGGTAAAACCGAAACAATTGTTATGGAGTCCTGTGAATATCAAGATACATTTTTAAGAATGCGTCCCGATGTGGCAGTTATTCTCAACATTGACGAAGACCATCTTGAATATTTCAAGACAATGGACAATCTGATTTTAAGCTTTCATAAATTTGCTTCTTCCGCCACAAAAGCAATCATCTATAACGGTGACGATGAAAATACCCTTAAAGCCGTAAAGGACATTAAGGGCAAAGAAATGATTTCATTCGGTTTCAGCGATAAAAACGATTACTATGCAGAAAACATAGAAGAATATAAAGGCGCATTTACAAGATTTGATGTAATGTATAAGGGCGAAAAGTTGGGCAGAGTTGAGCTTTCAATCCCCGGAATTCACAATGTGCTCAATGCACTTGCGGCAATTGCGGCTTCTGTCTATTCGGGTGCGGATTTCAAAAACTGCATCAAGGGATTACAGGAATTCAAGGGTGCGGGCCGTCGTTTTGAAAATTTGGGAACATACAACGGAATTGATTTTATTGACGACTATGCTCACCACCCCGCCGAGCTCAAAGTCACAATTGATGCGGCAATGAAAATGGGATATAACACGGTTTGGGCGGTTTTTCAACCCTTCACATATTCAAGAACCGCAATGCATTTTGACGAGTTCGTTGATGTGCTTAAAATCCCCGACAGATGTGTTATGACTGAAATTATGGGTTCCCGTGAAGTCAACACATATAATATTTACACTTCGCAATTAGCAGAAAAAATTCCGAATTCCGTTTGGTTTAACACGCAGGAAGAAGTTGCCGACTATGTTGTAAAAAATGCAAAGAGCGGCGACCTTGTGCTCACAATGGGGTGCGGAGATATTTATAAATCTGCATTTATGATGATTGAGAGATTAAAAAATGGTACAGTTTAACAACAGTTGGGATATTCTTTTAAAGGATGAATTTAGGAAGCCCTATTATCTCAATTTAAGAAAATTTTTAGTGCAGGAATATAAAACACAAACCGTATATCCGAATATGAACGACATATTCAACGCACTGAAAATTACCGACTATAAAGATGTAAAGGTTGTTATGCTGGGGCAGGACCCGTATCACCAACCCAACCAAGCTCACGGACTATGCTTTTCGGTAAAAAAGGGAGTTAAAGCGCCGCCGTCGCTTCAAAATATGTATAAAGAAATTTATGCGGAATACGGCTATCCTATTCCAAACCACGGAGAGCTTACATATTGGGCAGAGCAAGGGGTGTTGATGCTTAACACTGTGCTCACCGTTCGAGAAAGTCAGCCCAATTCTCACAAGGGAATGGGCTGGGAAATTTTTACGGATAATATTATTTCTTTACTCAACGCCCGTCCCGAGCCCATGGTATTTCTCCTTTGGGGCGCAAATGCCGGAGCAAAGCAAAAGCTGATTACTAACCCCTGTCATTTAGTGTTGAAGTCCGCACACCCCAGTCCCCTTTCAGCATATAACGGTTTTTTCGGCAACGGACACTTTAAAAAGACAAATGAATTTTTAAAATCAAAGGGGCAAAAAGAAATAGACTGGCAGATAAAATAAGGGGTTGTAAAAAAAGTGTAGACCGCATAAAACTCCATATATAAAGGTTTTTTAATACCCCAAAACAGCATTAAATCAAATAAACATAATAAAAATCAAAAAACAGATAAAAAATAATGTTTTATGCTATGAACAAACTTCGCCGCTCGGCGTACCTTTGTACGCCGTCGGGTAACCGATAACAAGGCAAAAGCCTTGTTATCGCTCAGTTTGTCCATTCTACGCATTTTTTCCTAACCCCACAAAAGAGGCTGTAAAAAAACTTTCGTTTTTTTACAGCCTCTTTTTTATACATTGTAGTATTTTTTCATTTTTGTCTTTTTGATTATATTTATAATTATGATAATTACAACTAAAATAATCACAGAGAAAAATCCGAAATATAATCCTTGCGTATCATTCTCGCCCTTGACCTTCATCCAAAGAGTATTCATATATTGCAAGGTATCTATCGGGAGATTGTGAAATTCTTGTGCATTTGTGAGATTTTCGGGGTAAACCGCTTCACTGTCAGCCAAAGAATATTCATCATTTTCTAAAACTGCCTTATTGGGTGTTGCATAATAAATATATTCTGCATTGGCAAGAGCAATTTCCGGCTCCATCATAAAATTTATGAATGCTTCTGCACCTTTTTTATTCTGTGATGCAGACGGAATACACATTGCGTCATAGAAAGTGTTCACGCCTTCTTTTGGTAAAGCAAAACCTAAATCGGGGTTGTTTTCAACCATCAGTTCATAGTCCCCCGCATAGTAAGTG
The DNA here is from genome assembly GCA_945787805.1 of uncultured Clostridia bacterium. Taxonomy (GTDB): domain Bacteria; phylum Bacillota; class Clostridia; order Oscillospirales; family Acutalibacteraceae; genus Fimenecus. The sequence continues at coordinate 75,185 of CALZID010000006.1, forward strand.
GCAAGCGCATATTCGCCGCTTTCCATCTTGACGAAAACCTCGTCCATAACATATTCGGGCTTAACCTTTTGGCGTTGCTCAAAAAGCAATTCTGCCGCTGCATCCCAATCTGCCGGGTCAGTTGTGTTAATGCTTTGCCCTAAAATAAACTGTGCAATGGCAAAAGTATCCCGTGGGTTATTAAACATAAGGACCTTGCCTTTGTACTGTTCGTCCCAGAGCACACTCCAGCTTGTGGGCTCTTCTTTAACATAGTTTTTATTATAGATGAGAATCGTTGTTCCCACATTATAAATTACAGCATAATCACTTATTCCGTTTTCAACCAAATGCCCGTATTTTTCACCGTCAAAATACTTATTGTAGTTGGGAATATTATTATAATCAAGGGGCAATAGCATTCCTTCTGCCATAAGTCTTTCAACCATATAGTCGGAGGGAATGATTATATCGTAGCTGACGCCTCCGCCCGAAAGCTTTGAATACATATTCTCGTTTGACTCAAATGTAGTGTAATTCACATCGCAGCCCGTAAGTCGCTCAAACTGTGAAATTACATCAACTTCTTCATCGTCAATATATTCGCCCCAGTTATACACATTGAGCACTGTACCCTGAAGACCGAGATTTTCATAGTATTCAATAGTTTCCTGCGAAAAGATTCCGTCTTCTTCCGCATAAACGGGAAGTAAACCTACAGAAAGCACAATAACGAGTGCTGTAATTAAAGAGAAAAACTTTTTCATTCGTTCCCCTCCTTTTGCTTTCTTCTCTGTTTTTTATCAGAGCGTGACTGCGCCATATTCATAAGTATTAAGAGAACAAACATTGCCGCAAATATAAGAGTTGAAAGAGCGTACATATCGGGTTTTACTCTCTTTTTCGTCATTGAGAAAATATGAATGGGCAAGGTTTGAAAATCAGGGCCGTTTGTAAAGTAGCTGATAATGAAATCGTCAAGGGACAAAGTAAACGCCATAATTGCTCCCGCAATTATTCCCGGTAAAATTGCAGGGAAAACCACTTTGAAAAACGCTTTGACCGGGTGACAGCCTAAATCCTGCGCCGCTTCAAAAATTCTGTTGTCGGTCTGCCTAAGCTTCGGCAAAACCGAAAGAATTACATAGGGCAACTGGAATGTGACATGGGCAATTAAGATGGTCCAGAAGCCTAAAACATCCTTCTTATTAAACATCACCCCTGCGAAAACGAACAGAAGCATCATTGAGATACCCGTAACGATTTCGGGGTTCATCATGGGGATATTGGTAACGGTCATTACCGATGACTTAACATATTTATTTCTCATTAAATTTATTCCCACGGCTGCCATTGTACCCAATACTGTTGCTATTGTCGCAGAAACTACGGCAAGTATAATCGTGTTTTTAAGGGCGTCCATTGTGGCTTTGTCGCGGAAGAGCTTTTCATACCATTGAAGAGAAAATCCATCAAAGATATATGTGCTTTCTGTTCCGTTAAACGAAAACACCATTGTTACAATCATGGGGGCATAAAGGAACACGAAAACAAGTGCCAAATAGAATTTTGATAATGGAGAAGTCTTTGTCATATAAGCACACCTCCGTCATCATCACTGTCAGTAAAGTAATTGAGCACTCCGAGACAGATTAAAATCATAACCATAAGCACCAAAGACAGTGCCGCACCTAAATTGTAGTTATATGCAGTCTGGAACTGCCCTTCGATAACATCACCGATAAGTGTTATTTGTCCGCCGCCCAATTTTTGAGTAATATAGAATGTGCTGACACTCGGTACAAAAACCATTGTGACGCCACTTGCAATTCCGGGTACCGAAAGCGGAAATATAATCTTGCGAAGACAATAGAATTTGTTACAGCCTAAATCCTGCGCCGCTTCAACAAGCGAATTATCCATTTTTGAAAGGACTGTATAGAGCGGTAAAATCATATAGGGCAAGAAGTTATAAACCATACCCAAAATAACCGCACCGGCCGTATTTAGCATTTTAAGCGGTTCAATACCGAATATTCCGAGAAAACTGTTGATTACACCCGATTCACCCAAAATTGTAATCCATGAATAAGTGCGAATAAGAAAGCTCATCCACATAGGCAGCATTACAAGCATTGTTGCAACTCTTTGAAACGAGGCTTTTGTCTGTGCCAGAAAGTAAGCAAAGGGATAAGCGATAATAAGGCATATTACCGTTGCCACTGCGCCATAACTGATTGACAGAATAAATGTGCTTGTATAGTCGCCTATTTGTGAAATGTTGTCTAATGTGAAAGCGCCCGTTGCGTCAGTGAAAGCATAATATATAACCATTATGAGAGGTGCTACTATGAAAAGTACCGACCAAAGCATATAAGGTGCGTTAAGTATTTTTTGCATAAAAGAAGATTTTTTCATAGTGCCGCCCCCTTTTATGCTTCTGAAAGCTCATCAAACTCGTCACTGAATGAGCTGTAGTCACCGTAAAGACCCGAATATTGTGATTTTTTCATAATATGCATTTCGTCAGGGTCAATTGAAATGCCGATTACATCGCCGACTTCACTTTTTTCGGTTGTCTGAATCATCCATTTGAAATTATCAATATCCACAATAATTTCATAATGAACACCCTTGAAGGTGACTGATGTTACAGTGCCTTGAAGCATTCCTTTTTCAGGCGGAACAACATCAATATCTTCGGGACGGATAACAACATCGACGGGTTCATTTTCTTTAAAGCCCTTGTCAACGCATTGAAATTTTATTCCGTTAAATTCAACTGTGAAGTCTTGACGCATGATTCCGTCAAGAATATTACTCTCGCCGATAAAGTCGGCAACAAAGGCATTTTTCGGCTCGTTGTAAATATCAAGAGGTGTGCCGATTTGCTGAATTTCGCCGCCGTCCATAACAACAACCGTATCGGACATTGAAAGCGCTTCTTCTTGGTCGTGAGTAACATAAATAAAGGTTATGCCCAATTTCTGCTGAATGTTTTTAAGTTCAACCTGCATATCCTTGCGGAGCTTCAGGTCAAGAGCGCCAAGGGGCTCATCGAGAAGCACAACTCTCGGATTAACTGCCAGAGCACGGGCAATTGCAACACGCTGCTGCTGGCCGCCCGAAAGAGAGTCGATTCTTCTGCTGCCGAAACCTTTAAGGTTGACGAGAGTCAGCATTTCACTGACCTTTGCTTTGATGTCGTCTTCTTTCCATTTTTTAAGGCGAAGACCGAACGCAATATTTTCATAAACATTCAAATGCGGAAAAAGCGCATAACGCTGAAAAATGGTGTTGACCTGCCTCTTATAAGCGGGAACACCATTGATATTTTTACCTTCAAAAATAACATCCCCACTATCCTGCTGTAAAAAACCTGCGATAATACGCAGAGTTGTTGTTTTGCCGCAACCCGAAGGGCCGAGCAAGGTGATAAACTCACCGTCACGGATGTAGAGATTGATATTGTTGAGAATTTTTTGATTGTCAAAGCTTACGCTGATGTTTTTTAGGTCGATTATAATTGGATTATTTTTCAATTATGCAGCCCCTTTCCAACCGATAGATATAGTTGGGATTTGGCGGTCAAAACATTAAAACCGCCTCACCCTATTTGGTATGAGATAAATATAAATAAAAAAAACTGAAATGTCAATAATTTTGACGAAATTTGATGGAAAAATTATTCGATGATTTTTGCAAGCTTATCGGGACACTTTGTTGTAATGTTGTCAGGACCGAATGATAGGATTTTATACATATTATATTTATCATCCACTGTCCAGATTGATACAAGCAGACCGTTTTCGTGGAAAATATCAACTAATTCCTTTGAAGCGCTCTTATAGTTGAAATTTATGCCGATTGCTCCCGCACTCTTGACTTTTTCTACAAGAGAGAGCAGATATTCTTCGTCTTTATTCTTTTTATTGTCAACATTGACATTAAGATAATATTTCACTTCAGGGCTTTTTTCTTTGACCGCTTCAACAAAGCCGTCGTTTATACCCGTATAAAAAATCCTGTCCTGCACATTGTATTTCACCGCTGACGGATACACTTTTTCTAAAGCGTCAACGGTTTTAACATCCACATTTGCTTTTGTATCTTTATATGTTGCCAAAAGCTTAAATGCTTCTTCAAGAGTCACTTCGTTACCCGTCGGCTCGTCATGAGAGAGCACGGGGGTTCCGTCCTTATCAAAATACAAGTCAAATTCAATAATATCGGCTCCGTTTTCTTCGCCTTTTTTAATTGAGTCAAGGGAATTTTCGTCTGTTCCGATACAACCCGTATGTGCTGTTATTGTAAAGCCCTTTGGCAGATTATATTCTGCATTCTTATATTTATTTAAAGTCAACAAATACACCCCCGAAAAGATTCCCGCCGCCAAAACCGACAAGCAGAGAATCAATATAATTACAATACATATTGTTTTCTTTTTACTCACACAATCACACCTATAATAATTATACATTCATTTTATTCCCATTCTCTCAAAAAATCAAGTTTCTGTTGATTTATTTTAATTTTAGGTTTATCATATTAGGGATATGGGTTAGAAATGTCGGGGAATCAGGTGAAAATCCCGAACGAGTCCGTCGCCGTAAGCAGAAAGCCGGTTTCATACTCTTGCCACGAGAGTAAAGTCATTAAGTATTACTTGAGAAGACGAAACAGGCGTTAAACTGCCAAGTCGGAATACCCGGTTTTGAGTTGTTGTTGTCGCGTAAACCGATATATCAACAAGCCCGGTATCAAGAAAATCAAATATTAAGGAGATTACAAGTATGAAAAATGTAATGAACAACAAAGTAGTACTGTCCGTTCTCTCGCTGGTGCTTATTGTGGCTATGGCACTTTCATTTTCAGCCTGCGGAAATGACAGTAATGTAAAAGACGATGCAAAGGCAGAAAAATCCTTTACTTTCAAGGTAGTTGACCTTGACGGAAGCGAAAAATCCTTTGACATCAAAACAGAGGCTAAAACCGTTGGTGAAGCATTAGTCAACGAAGGTCTTATTTCAGGCACAACAGGTGACTACGGTTTGATGGTTGACACTGTTGACGGAGTGAAATATGACTACAATGCAGACGGCGTATACTGGGCGTTTTATATAAACGGTGAATACGCAATGAGCGGAGTTGACTCAACCGATATTACAGATGGAGCAACATATTCATTTGCGGCAACAAAGGCAGAATGAGAGGCAAAAAATATAAAAAGCTCGTAGATATTATTGTTTTCACAATGCTGGGCGTCATAATGCTGTTGTCAAAGCTGCTTATGGAAGCCTTGCCGAATTTTCATTTGCTGGGCACTTTGATTGTCAGCTACACGGTAGTATACAGAAAAGACGCTTTAAAGCCTATTTACATCTTTGTTTTGTTATCGGGTTTAGTTTACGGCTTTGGCATTTGGTGGATTCCGTATCTTTATATCTGGACAATTCTTTGGGGCGCTGTAATGCTTTTGCCAAAAGATATGAAACCGAAAATTGCAGTACCCGTATATATGGCAGTTTCGGGACTTCACGGACTTTTATACGGCACACTTTATGCCCCTGCACAAGCATTATTATTCGGTTATGATTTCAAAACAACGATTGCCTGGATTGCGGCGGGACTTCCTTGGGACGCTGTTCATTGTGTCGGCAATGTGGTATTGGGAATTCTGATTTTACCCATTGCAACAGCTTTAAGAAAATTTCATAAATATTAAAAATGGGCTGTAAAAAAACTTTCGTTTTTTTACAGCCCCTTCGCTTTATTTATTTAGTCGAATATCAGTGTTCCGTCGGTATAAAGTTGGTGCGCTATTGCATCAAAGCCGTCGATTGCACCGTCTTGGTTCATATCGCCTGCATAGAATTTTGCGGTGTTATTATCGACTTTGTTAGTTGTTGAACAAATTTGTGTAATAGCCGCATAATCTGTGCCGTCAACCGAATTTGAAGCATCAACATCTCCGCGCATTGCAACAAGATATGTTTTGCTTGTCATACCGTCGGATACTGTCAAAGTTGATGTTGTTGTGCCGTCACTGGAATTTAAATAACTGAAACCTGAATAATTTTGAATAAAGTCCGTATAACTCTCAACATCTTTACCCACCATTATAACTCCACGGGTTATGTCAAAATGGACATCGGGTGCATTCTTTCTCACCATTCCTATACCGTAAACGCCATTTGCCAATGTGGGATAAGTCAGTGCCGATGTTGTTGCCTCAAACAATTTTCCTGTCGGAATATGAATTGCGGAGTCTTCACAACTCGATGAAAAGTTCGGTGTTTTGGTTTTGCTGCCAATTAGAAAATAATCGTAAAACATATTGCTTTCTTGGTCGTCCCAAGTGGCGTCAAGAGTGTACCACTTGCCGTCTTCCATCAACACCATATTCCACTTGTGAGCCCCACCGTTACCGGTGCCGATAACCGTGATACAAGGAATACCTTCTCTGTCGCAAAGAAGTTTGAATGCTTCGGCATAGCCTTCACAAACACACACGCCGTTTACAAGAGCTCCGTATATGTCATAAATATTCGGTTCGGAAATGGAATAATCATAAACAAGGTTATCTGCCAAATAGTCATGTATTGATTTTAATTTTTCGTGGCGGCTGAAGCCGTTAACACGAATTGTTGAAACCTTTGCGTCAATAGCCTCTAACTTCTGCTGAACATCACTGAAATCGGAAAAATGAGTAGGGTTAAGAGTCATATTCAAGCTTAACAGGGTGAGTGTGAAAACATAAGAATCTCCGATGATTTTATTTGAACCGCTATAAGAAAGCCCAAATCCTGATGACCAACAAAACATCGGCTTATCTTCATTGAGTGCAGAAATTGCCATCATAACATCTTGCATGACATTGTCAAGCGCATTGTTTTTAGACTCAGAAGATGAAGCACCCGTGCCTGTAATGCTTATATTACTCAAATCAATATTTATTGTTTCAACAGGTCCTGCCGCCCATATCTGTTCATATATAGCTTTTTGATTTGCGGTCAGTTGATTGTAGAAATATTTAGTAGTGTCAACATCTGCACTGTTGCCGTAAAAGTTGTTTATATTTGTGCTCGGTTCAAAATCTAATTTGGTTTCGGGAGAAAACTTAATCATTTCAACCGGTTCTGAATAATATAATTCTTCGCTTTCGGCAAATGTCGTAACGGGCATTACACCTAAAAAAAGGCAAAGTGCCATTATGACACTGAACACCTTAAAAACTGTTTTTTTCATAATAACACTCCGTTCTGATATATTATTTTTTGTCAAGAAAGCTTGAAAGCTCTTCCATAAATGCATTGACATCTTTAAACTGTTTATAAACCGATGCGAAACGAACATAAGCCACTTGGTCTATGCCTTTGAGCTTATCCATAACAAGCTCACCCACATGAACACTTGTTACTTCACGGTCAAGAGAATTCTGCAAGGTCGTTTCGATTTCGCTGACGGCTCTTTCAATGGTATCCATTGAAACGGGACGCTTTTCACAGGCCGTGAGCATACCTTTAATAAGCTTTTGTCTGTCGAACACTTCACGGGTTTTGTCTTTCTTGACAATGACTATGGGCACACTTTCAATAATCTCATAAGTTGTGAATCTTTTTGTGCATTTGATACATTCACGGCGACGGCGAATTCTCTCGCCTTCGTCGGTTGGGCGTGAGTCGATAACTTTGCTTTCTTCAAATCCGCAAAATGGACATTTCATAAAAAACACTTCCTAAATTTACATTCCATATATAGTATTGTATCACAACTAAATATACAATGTAAAGGGTTTATAACAACTTTTTAAGTTCTGACAGAGCAAAGGCCAGTTCGCTGTCGTTTTCATAACCGTTTTCATAAAGCTCAATAATGTAATTGCCTTGATAGTCATATTTTTTCATTAAATCGAAAAACTTCTTGAAATCAAAATTACCGTTTTTGCAGGGTACAATGCAATCTCTTTCTCTGTTGTGGTCGCTTATGTGGATGTGGCGGATATACTTATGCAGTTTTTCGGCAAATTCAAATGGGTTTATGCCCGTTCTCACGGACTGCTTTATGTCAAAAACCATATTGAAATCGTCACCGATATATTCACCCATTCTAAGAAGAAAATCGGGACTTTCACTGCGGTAATTCACCACATTTTCCTGGCAGACCATAAGATTTTCCGTCTTGCCCATAAGCGTCAACTCACCGAAGCGCTCAAAATATTCTTCGTCGGTTATACTGCCCGGCTTTTTGCTTCCGTGCATAACAAGAATTTCTGCACCTAAAATGTGCATCACATCAAAATGACGCTTAAATGCTCGGTCCTTGGCTTCATAAAATCTTCTTTTATATGAACTGAAAAGATGAAATGACTCCGTAAAGGATGCCATTGTGTGAACCGACGCAACCTTAACATCGTATGATTTACATATATTTGCCATATTTTTCACAAATTCAGGGTTAAACTCTGAATCCGCATTCATAAAAACTTCGATTGTTTTTGCCCCTGTTTCGCAAGCACGCAAAACGGATTTTTCTGTTTCTAACGGGTAAAAACAAGCCGATGATAATCCGATATCCATAATAAATCTACCTTTTTGTTACTTTAAGACTCACTGTTTGTGTTTGCGTTCCGCCGCCGGTTAGAAGTCCGCGGTTTATACCGCAGTCGGCAAAATCTCTGCCCCGACTTATGATGATATAATTTTCGTCGGCAAGTCTGTTGTTTGTCGGGTCAACACCGTACCAATTGCCTTGATGATACACCTCAACCCATGCGTGAGTTTCACCTTCGCCCACCATCATACCCACAACATAGCGACAGGGAATTTCTGCTTTTCTTAAAAGTGCTAACAAAATATGTGAGTAATCCTGACACACACCCGCACCGTTTAAAAGTGCTTCTTCGGCAGTGGTCACCACACTTGTCGAGCCTGTTTTATACACAATGTTTGCACGGATTGCCCGAGTAAATTTGAGCGCCGTGTCAACCGCATTATCGGAAATGCCGATTCTTATTCTGTCAAACATTCTGTCAAGCTCTGCTCCGCATTTTGTAAAATGAGTGGGATATTTATAAACGGGATTTAAGTCGGCTTCGGCGCTGATATGCTCACCCGTTGTAACTGTTCCCGTAACATCAACCGTGAATTCATTGTGCATTGTAACAATTCTGTCGGTTACAAGAATATTTCCGAAGCCGTCCGCCGAATATGTCAGCTCATTTTCGGGAAAAACCGTCACTTTTATATCTTCAATATGCTGATTTTCACATTCAATGGGGATTATGCGAAGCGTGTAGCAATGCTTGATTACGGGCATTGAAAATTTAATTGACATATTGTAAGAAAAATCTAAAACTGCCATTTCACATCACCCCTGTTACAAAAAGTTGTGCCAGCTCATTCTGAATTGATATTCTGTAAGGCTTGTAATCGTCTTCTTCCAATATCATTCTTGTCAGGTGCTCAATGGCTTGAACATTACAGTCAATTCCCACCTTATAAAGACGGTTCAGCATTATTGAAAATTCTTTTCTCAGCATCGGCAAGGGATAATCAAGTCTTGTATATAAATCAAGGCGCTCGATACTTCTGCCGAATTTCAAGATATTTCTTGAAACCTCCGCTTCAATGTTGTCATCCGCCGAGCCCCAAAATGCAAAAATCCAGTCCGTCACTTCTTGCACTTTAAGAAGCGGAGCATTACTGCTGCTGCTTTTTTCCATTACATCTACCGCTAATTGAAGATATGCCAAAGTATCGGACGAAATAACATTTCTCATTTCTACCGCATTGTCATAGGCATGAAGAAGGCTCGAATAGATTGAAGCGGGGTCGTTTGAGTCAAACAAAAACGAACTGATAAATTCCTGACGGCAAGAATAGTTATTTGCGATTCCCAATCTGCGACAGAAATTTATATATTCTTCGTCATTGATATCAATCATAATATCATAACATTCGGTAAAGGCTTTAAGAGTTGTGAAAACTCGCTCAACATAACGGCCTAACCAAAATAAATTGTCACTTGATTTTATCGAGATAACACCCATGTATCTTTAAAGCCTCCTCCCTGCGAAGAATTGACAACGAACGAATTTGCGTCTTTTGAAAATCTGGTAAGTCCCGATTTCCACACAACGGGCTCTTCACCCATCAACACAAAGGCACGCAAATCCGCTTTTCGCTCTGTCCAGGCACCGTTTTCAACCACTTTCAAGTCATTGAATTGAATAACTTCCTGAGCGATAAATCTGCGGGGCTCTTTTTGAATCATCTTCTTTAACTCGTAAACCCTTTCGAGAGATAATTCGCTGCCGAAAACTACACCGTATCCGCCTGATTCCGCAACATCTTTGACAACAAGTTTTTGAATATTATCAAGGACATATTTCATATCGTCGGCATAAAAAGGAAGATATGTGGGCGCATTTGAAAGTATGGGCTCTTCGCCTAAATAGTATTTTATCATTGCGGGCACATAGTAGTAAATTCCCTTGTCATCTGCAACACTGTTTCCGGGGGCATTGACCAAAGCCACATTACCCGCTCTGTAAGCGTCCATTATATGCGGCACGCCTAATAGTGAATCTGCACGGAAGGTCATGGGGTCCATAAAGTCATCGTTTATTCTGCGATAAACCGCGCCCACTCTCTTTCGTTTGCCCGAATATTCGTTATAATAAAGCACATTGCCTTCAACAAACAAATCTTGCGGCATTGCAAAAACAGAGCCGGTTTTTTCTGCCAGATATGAATGTTCAAAGAATGCGGAATTAAATCTGCCGGGAGTCAGCACAACATTTATTCCGCCTGTGTTTACATAATCAAGTGCATTACGGAGCAAATCGCCGTAATTTCTGTTATCAACAACTGTATTTGCACGGAATGTGTCGGGACTTGCCCTGCGGCACAGCTCTCTCGCAATCATGGGATATGATGCGCCCGACGGCACACGAAGATTATCTTCAAGCACATACCAACGCATATCATTCCCCTGCACAAGGTCAATACCTGAAATGTGAGCAAACACATCTTTGGGCGGCACTGCGCCTTCACATTCCATCATATACCCTGCCGCACCGTAAATAAACTCTTCGGGAATAATTTTATCCTTTATTATCTGCTTTTTGGTATAGATATCTTTTAGGAAGATATTGAGAGCCTTAACTCTTTGTTTCAGTCCGCGCTCAAGATATTCAAATTCATCTTTTGAAATAATTCTCGGCACTGTGTCAAAGGGAAAAAGCCGTTCATTAAACACATTGTTTTTGTAAATACCGAATTTTACGCCGTACCGTGCTAACAGTCGGTTTATTTCATCTGTATGCTCTATAAGTCCGTACAAGCTACACTCCCCCTTATACTATTATTTTATTATACTACTTTTCTTTCACCGTTTCTATTGGCAAATGTGAAAAATAAATGTTCAAATAGTTATTAAAGATATACAAAAGACCTTCACAATTCTTGATTTTGTCGTTGACTGTGGTATAATTGGTATGAATTGCTAAAGGAATTTCAATGAGTTTAAAGAAAAGGTTAGAAATCAGGTGAAATAAAATGAGTTTTGAAATTATGTCAAGCCCTATGAAAATAGGCACTTGTGAAATAAAAAACAGAATTGTAATGCCCCCGATGTTGATGGGCTTCGGTCAGTTTGACGGTACTCCCACAAAAAAGATGATGGATTATTATGAAGAAAGAGCAAAGGGCGGCTGTGGTCTTGTTATGACCGAAATTACAAGAATAAACGACCAAACAGGCTCTGCCGCATTTGCTCAGCTTGCGGTCAGCCATGATTATCACATTGAGCCCCTTCGTGAGTTAGCACAGCGAGTGCAAAAACACGGCGCAAAATTCTTTGTTCAGCTTCATCACCCCGGCAGACAGAATGTGGGTTTGCTTGTGGGTACCGTTCCGCTCAGTATTCAGCTTGAAAAGCTTACAAAAGGCGCTTACGGCAAAATCTTATATAAACTTACCCCTGCGGTTGGGCCCAAACTTTTAGAGAATGATATTGTCCCGTCAAGTGTTGCTCCGTCAAAATGTCCCCCCGCATATTTTGCGGAAGGCAGAGTTCGTGCACTCAGATACAAAGAGATAAAAGAGCTTGAAAAGCAGTTTATTGACGGTGCGGAAAGAGTAAAAAAAGCCGGTTGTGACGGTGTTGAGTTACACGCAGCTCACGGATATCTTTTACAGCAGTTTTTAAGTCCCTATACCAATCAAAGAACCGACGAATACGGCGGAAGCTTTGAAAACAGAATGAGATTTATTCTCAATATTCTTCGGGGCATTAAAGAACGGTGCGGAAAGGATTTTCCCGTTATTGTCCGTCTTTCCGCTGACGAGTGCTATGAAATGATAGGTCAAAAAGGCAAGGGTTATACCCTTGAAGACGGTGTTAAAATTGCCAAAGCCCTTGAAGAAAACGGTGCGGACGCTATTGATGTTTCTTCTGCCGGTTATGATACCTTTAACTATTGGCTTGAACCCGTATCCTTTGAACCGGGTTGGCGCAAATATATGGCAAAAGCCGTCAAAGACGCAGTTTCAATTCCCGTGCTTGCCGCCAACCTTATTCGTTCTCCCGAGCAGGCGGAACAACAGTTAAAAGACGGTATTCAGGACTTCGTTTCACTTGGCAGACCGCAGATTGCCGACCCCCATTGGGCAAATAAAGCGCTTAACGGCGGTACAATCAAGCGTTGTATTTGTTGTCTTAACTGCATTGAATCAATGCAGAATAACGCCTACATAGGCTCTCACGGAGAATGCTCCGTAAACCCGTTTGTCGGCCATGAAAAAGAAGAACTCGCAAAAGACGGTAACGGTAGAAATGTTGCGGTTATCGGCGCCGGCCCCGGTGGACTTATGGCATCTGAAATTCTTGCAAGACGCGGATTTAATGTTACTCTTTTTGAAAAAGAAAGCAAAGCCGGCGGACAGATTATTCTTGCCGCCGCACCGCCTAAAAAGGCTAAAACAATGTGGCTTGTCGACGATTTGGTCAACACCTGTAAAGAGCTGGGAGTCAACATTCTTCTCAATACACCCGCTACTGTTCAGAATATCAAAGAATTGAACCCATGCGCAGTAGTTGTCGCTGCGGGCAGTAACCCAATTAAGCCGAAATTCAAAGGCGAATACGATGAAAGCCGAGTGCTCACCTTTGAAGATATTTTAAGCGGCAGAGCTTCACTTGAGAATGAAAAAGTTGCCCTTATAGGCTCCGGTATGACAGGTCTTGAAACCGCACACACCTTAACCGAAAAAGGCTGCAAGGTCACAGTGGTTGAAATGGCAAACGAGTTGGCTCCGGGCACTTGGCATCAGCATAAAGACGATGTTTTGCCCCATCTTAAAAAAGCGGACACAAAGTTTTTGACAAACGAAAAGCTCTGTGAAATAGGCAAGGGATATATTGTAACCGAAAATGTAAAAAATAAGCAGACAACAAAGGTTGATGCGGACTATGTTGTGCTCGCTCTCGGCTCAAGACCCGATAATTCACTTGTGGGTGAATTGAAATCAAACGGATTTAACCCCCTTGTAATCGGGGACTGCGAAAAAATCGGCAGAATTGCGGACGCTACAAAAGCCGCATATAAAGCTGCAATTTCGATTAAATAAGTAAATTGCTTAAAAAGCAAAACCTCTCAAGTTTTTACTTGGGAGGTCATTTTTTGTCAGTTAAACCTAAAATGTAATCTACGGTAGTTTTATGGTACTTTGCAATTGCTATCAAAATTGCTGTGGGAATGTCTCTTTGCCCTAATTCATAGTTGCTGTAAACCTGTTGTGAGCAATGAAGAATTTCAGCCATCTGTTTTTGAGTTAAATCATTGTCTTCTCGCAAATCTCTGATTCGTTTATACATTATCATCACCGATAATAGTATATGTTACAACAAAATGCAGTATTGACATTTACTGCATTTTGCAGTATAATTGTTGCGAGCGAAAGCTAAGGAGGATGCGAATATGGAAACAGAAAACAAAACAATTCAAACAGAAATGAAATTTTGTAAGCACTGCGGTGAAAAAATCGAAAAAGATGTAGTTGTTTGTACTCACTGTGGCAAACAGGTTGAAGTATTAGAGCAATCTGCCGCACAACCACAGGTTGTTATTAACAACTCAAATATGAACACTAACACTAACACTAATGTCAATGCAGTAGTTGGCGGAAAAGCTAAGAACAAATGGGTTGCTTTTTGCCTTTGCCTTTTCTTGGGTTGGCTTGGTGCTCACAAATTCTATGAAGGAAAAGCAGGTATGGGTATTTTATATCTCTTCACTTGCGGTTTGTTCGGCATAGGTGTTATTATTGATTTAATTGTCATTTTAACAAAACCAAATCCTTACTATGTTTAATAAGACTTGAAAGGAAAGTTGAAATGGATTTGTTTTTATATCTTGTGATTATTGTCGGCGTTGTAACTTCTTCTACCTGTATCGGTTTGTTTGCAAGGGCTATTGCACAAAAGAATAATATTTGTCCCTTATGCAACAAAAAAGTCGGTATGAATTCTATTATAACTCGTGACAAGAGAGTTGTTTGCTTGAACTGTTGCAGAAAAGCCGGAGTTCAGCTGCATAATACCAAATGTTCTCATTCTTTAAGTGAGATACAAAATATTTTAGAGAATAATAACTGATTTTACTAATTTTCTTCTTTCAGCATATAAAAGGTCCTCCCTTTTGCAAGAGAGGACTTTTTGTTTTTTCGACTATTCCATTGGTTTTGATATGTCTATCCATTCATTGAAATTTGAATACTTTTCAAGCTCGGGGATTGTAAGTTCAATGGCGCTGTTTCTGCTTCCGCAAGCGGGGAAAACGCTTTCAAACCGCTTTAAAGACTCGTCAAGATATACATCAACGCCGTCCTTTATGCCGAAAGGACAAACACCGCCTATTTGATGCCCCACATATTCTTCTAACTGTTCAGGGGACATCATTTTGGCTTTTGTATGAAACTGTGCCTTATATTTGGGGTTATCCACTTTAACATCCCCCGCCATAAGTATGAGAATGGGTTGCTCCCCCACCATAAATGACAGAGTTTTTGCAATTCGCGCACTCTCAACGCCCAGCGCCTGTGCCGCAAGTTCAACGGTTGCGCTTGAAACGGAAAATTCAAGAACCTTTTTCTCCATACCGAACTGCTTGAAATATTCTTTACATTTTTCTACGGACATAATTCATTTCCTTTTAACAATTAGGCGGGAGCAAGCCCCCGCCCTATTTTGTAATTTAAAAATCAGTTGATTTCTGAAAGCTTAACAGGTCTGCCTTCGTTTGCAGATTTTTCGGCTGCAAGTGCGATTTTAACCGACTGTAAGCCTGCGTGGATACCAACAGGAGTTTCTTTGTTGTTTACACAGCAGTCAACAAATTGTCTGACTTCTTCTGCGAATGAGCCCATATATCTTTCAAGGAAGAAATAGAGCGGTTTTTCGCCTGTTACACCGTTTGCATCTGCAATAACCGCAGTTGAAAGTGTATCGTTAGCAGTTGCAACCATACCCTTTGAGCCAAATAGCTCTGCTCTTTGGTCATAGCCGTACATAGCCTGACGGGAGTTGTCGATAACCGCAAGTGCGCCGTTTGCCATTTTCATTGAGATGATTGCCGTATCAAAATCGCCGTATTCACGAATGCCCGGATTGATAAGTGCGTCGGCATAAACATAGAGCTCTTCAACATCGCTGTTTGTAAGGAAGCAAGCCATATCGAAATCGTGAATAGTCATATCAAGAAAGATACTTGCGGCACAGTATCCGACAGGCGGTGCCTGTGGGTCACGGGATGTGATTTTAAGAATTTGTGCTTCACCGATTTTGCCTTCGTCATAAGCCTTGCGGACTGCGGCAAAGTTATGGTCAAAACGGCGGTTGAAGCCGACTTGGAATTTGCAGTCGGGGTGTGCTTTTAATGCATCAGCAATTTCAAGGATTTTATCAACTGTGTTTGCAAGGGGTTTTTCACAGAAAACATGCTTGCCTGCGTTGATAGCTTCAATAGAAATGGGAGCATGAGTATCGGTTGATGAGCAAACAAGAACTGCGTCAATATCTTTGTCTTCAATGATTTTCTTGTAATCTGTATAGATTTTTTCAACGCCGAAGCCTTCGCAGAAAGCCTTTGTTTCGTCGTTCATAAAGGGGTCAGCGATTGCAACAACTTCTGCGCCCTTTACATTGTATGAAATTGATTCAAGGTGCACTTTACCGATACGGCCTGCACCGATAATGCCGATTTTAAGCATAATAATTTCTCCTTAAATATAATATTCATCATTTCCCCATTTTCGGGGATTTTCGTCAATATATTGCCAAACATTTTGATATTCAACTTCATTTGTAATAATATGGTCATAAAATGAAGTTTGGAATATCTGTCTGCCTGTGCAATTTGAAAGTTTATTACAGTTTCGCGTAGTTAAAGATTTATACGCACAAATTATATCAGACAATGTAGGGCGGGGGCTTGCTCCCGCCGTTTCACCATCAAGAATAATAATTGCGTGAATATGATTGGGCATAATCACATATTTATCAATTTTTATATAATCGTACCGATTCTCTAATTCAATCAACTGTCTTTCTGCAATTTGCCCAAAGGATGAAAGCGTAAGTATTGTATCTGCATACAGCCTTTCGGCAGGAGCAAAACAGTTCCCTGTAATATTAGAGAAATGTTCAATTTTACTCAAATAGCATTGCTTGTTTTTACAACAAACCGTTATAAAATAATAGCCGTTTGAACTGTAATCATATTGTTTTAATCGAGGATGTTTGCGTTTTGGTAATTCTATATTTGGCATAGTAATATTTCGTCTGTTTCGGCGGGAGCAAGCCCCCGCCCTACTTTATTTATCCCAAAATAACAATTTGAAAAATTTTGTTTGCAAGGCAATGTGGCGGAAGCGACATTTTTCTTTTTCAAATCATTAAATATTTGTGTGATAATTTTTCATCAGACAAGACATACATAATGAGAAACATCTTGTGATTTTTACAGATTTTTTCGTTCGGCAAGGCTTGCGAACGAAGCAATATGCGATATTGCGAGTGAGCGTAACGATGCCGAACGGAAAAAGATGAAAAATCAGATAGTGCCGTCCCAGGTTGAAACATTAGTCGAAGCCGCTTCTTTTTCGTCAAACCAGTGAGTTGTAACTGCCTTTGACTCTGTGTAGAAACGGTATGCGTCTTTGCCTAAGCAGTGCAAATCGCCAAAGAATGACTGCTTATGACCTGAGAACGGGAAGAAGCCCACAGGAACAGGAATACCGACATTGATACCTACCTGTCCGCCGTCAGTATGACGGGCAAATTCACGGGCAAAATAACCGCTCTGTGTATAGATAACCGAGCCGTTTGCATATGGATTGTCATTCATAATTTTAAGACCTTCGTTGAAATCTTTGCAACGCTTGATGCAAAGAACAGGGCCGAATACTTCTTCGTCACCGATTGTCATATCCGCTGTAACCTTGTCAAAAATTGTAGGCCCTACGAAGTAGCCGTTTTCGTAGCCTTCAACCTTAACATTACGACCGTCAAGAACAAGCTCTGCGCCTTCGTCGATACCCTTTTGAATATCAGCAAGAACTTCTTCGTAATGCTTTTTGTATGTAATCGGTCCGAGTTTTGAAGTTTTGTCCCAAGACGGACCCACTTTAATATTCTTAGCCTGTTTTACAAGTTCTGCTACGAATTTGTCTGCGATTGCTTCTTCAACAACACAGCATGTGAGAGCCATACAACGCTGACCTGCACAACCGTAAGCGGAGTTAATAACACCGGCAACTGTTCTTTCAAGTGCACAGTCAGACATAACAAGAGCGTGATTCTTTGCCTGACAGAGAGCCTGACAACGCTTACCTGCTGCGGCTGCCCTTGAATAGATTTTAAGTCCGACGGGAGTTGAACCAACGAATGTGATACCCTTAACATCGGGATGGTCAAGAATTGTATTAACTTCGTTTCTTGAACATGTAACAACATTGATAACACCGTCGGGCACACCTGCTTCTTTATAGATAGCAGCAAATTTCATAGCGGTTTTCGGTGTAAGTGAAGCCGCTTTAAGCACCATTGTATTACCTGTTGCGATACAGGTCGGAGCCATCCAACCGAAAGGTATCATTGCGGGGAAGTTAACCGGAACTATACCGGCAAACACGCCGAGAGGCTCACGGTATTTAACTGTATCGTAGCCGTTTGAAGCGTCCATAAGGCTCTCGCCCATCATAAGTGACGGAACCTGAGTTGCAAGCTCTGTGCCCTCTTTTGCTTTGAGAACATCGCCTTCTGCTTCGCCCCATACTTTACCGTTTTCACAGGCAACGCACATTGTGAGCTCTTCCATATCACGGATAATGAGCTCACGGATTTTGTAAAGAATCTGTGCTCTCTTGATTGCGGGAGTTGCTCGCCAACCCGGATATGCTTTTTTTGCAGCCTCGATTGCTTCGAGAACTTCTTCGTTTGTACAGCAAGGTGCTTGACCTACAACTTCACCTGTGCTGGGATTGTGAAGGTCATACCAGACATCTGTTTTTGAGTCTTTGAACTGACCGTTCACAAAATACTGTAATTTTTCAACTGCCATATTTATTTTCTCCTTTTAGGATTATTTATGATTATAAATCAAAGTCCTGAAACTTCGTTGATATATTTACGGGCTTTAAGTGCATATTCAAAAGGATTTGCAACTGCCGGGTCCTGCTCTGCTTCAACGAGAACATATCCTTCATAGCCTGTTTCTTCAAGAACATCGAATACGGGTTTGAAGTCAATTACGCCGTCACCGGGAACTGTGAAAGCACCTGCGCGAACGCCTTGAAGGAAACTCATTTTTTCTGCCTTAACCTTTGCAACAACTTCGGGACGAATGTCTTTTAAGTGCACGTGGCGAATTCTCTTTGCGTATTTTTTGAGAACTGCCATATAGTCTTCACCGCAGTATGCAAGGTGACCTGTATCAAAAAGGAGTCCGAAAAGTTCGGGGTCTGTGTTTTCCATCATTCTGTCAATTTCGGCGGCAGTCTGAACAACCGTACCCATGTGATGATGGAAGCAAAGTTTGATTCCCATATCTTTTGCAACTTTGCCCAATTTGTTGATACCTGTGCAAAGCATATCCCACTCTTCGTCATTCATAACATATTTGTCATCAAAAATTGACTTGTCTGTACCCTGAATTGAGTGTCCCTGCTCTGAAATACCCACAACTTTTGCGCCCATTTCTTTAAGAAATGTAATATGCTCGATAAAGTCTTTTTCAACTTCTTCATAAGGTTTTGTTGTAAGGAATGATGAGAACCATGCGTTGCAAATCTGCATTCCGCGAAGTTCAAGCGCTTTTTTGAGCACCTTTGTATCTCTGGGGTACTTGTTGCCCACTTCACAGCCTGTGAAGCCTGCAAGTGCCATTTCGGAAATGCACTGTTCAAATGTGTTTTCAGCACCAAGGTCCGGCATATCGTCATTTGTCCATGCGATAGGTGCAATGCCGAGTTTAACTTTGTTTTTGTCGAGCATATCAATATCTCCTTGCTTTGTTTTTATTTTCTTCCTTACTTGCGTAAGCATTGTTTACATTTTCATTCTTTGAAACGGACGGAACGCCCACATGCCACCATGCGCCGTAGCCGTCGGTCATTGACTTTGGAAGCACTTTAATGTCGATAAGTGTCGAAACTGTCTGCTTCTGTGAATCAATAAGAGCAAATTCAAGTTCTTCCATAGTTTTGGCGGTATATGTTTTACAGCCGTAGCTTTCTGCATTCTTTGCAAAGTCAATATAGAACAAATCGCCGAGTAAATCGCCGTTTTCATCTCTGTAACGGAACTCTGTTGCCAAGTTACCGATACCGTTTGACATTTCAAGATTGTTGATACAACCGAAACCGCTGTTGTCAAAAAGAAGAACATTGATTTTTTCCTTTTCCTGAATACTT
Source organism: uncultured Clostridia bacterium (assembly GCA_945787805.1). Taxonomy (GTDB): domain Bacteria; phylum Bacillota; class Clostridia; order Oscillospirales; family Acutalibacteraceae; genus Fimenecus. Next base: position 95,140 of record CALZID010000006.1, read on the forward strand.
GTGACAAGCTCACTGTGAAGCATTAAATAACTTCCGTCACCGCACATCGCATAGGATTCACATTCGGGGTGTGCCATTTTGCTGCCCAATGCACCTGCGATTTCATAACCCATACAAGAATAACCGTATTCCATATTGTATGAATATCTGCTGTCAGAAGTCCACATTCTCTGTAAACAACCGGGAAGCGAACCTGCTGCACCTGTGCAAAGTGCATCTGCGGGGATTAGTCTTCTAATCATGGCAAGTGCCGCCGTTTGTGTAATTACACCGCCGATTTTTTCAACAAATTCGGGTATTGTCTTTTCGTCCCGGGCTTCAATAAGAGGTTTGAAGTTTTCGTCGTATTTATAATTTGCAAGGAATTCCATTTCCTTGTCCCAATCGGCTTTTGCATTTTGGATTTCGGTTGTATATGCCGATTTATAGTTAAGTTTTCTCAGTTCATTGCCCAGAGCGATAATACCGAGTTTTGCGTCGGCAACCATTTTTGTTGCATCAAGTTTATATGCGTCAAAGCGAGAGGTATTGATTGTAACCATTTTAACATCGTCTTTGAAAAGTGACTTTGATGCGGTTGTAAAGTCAGAGAAACGAGTACCGATACCGATAACAACATCTGCGTCTTTTGCGATAACATTACCTGACAAGTTTCCCGTAACGCCCAGTCCGCCAACATTATATTTGTCGGATGAAAGACAAGCGGTTTTACCTGACTGTGTTTCTGCAAAAGGAATATTAAATTCCGCACAGAATTTTTCAAGTGTCTCTCCTGCTTCTGAATAACGAACACCGCCGCCGCAAATTACAAGGGGTTTTTTAGCGTTCTTTACTACATTTACAATATCTTCAAGTTCTTCGTTTGCCACAGGCATACGAACAATTTTATGTACTCTCTTTTGGAAGAATGAATCGGGGTAATCGTAACTTTCACCCTCCACATCCTGACAAAGACAGATAGCAACCGCACCTGTATTCGCAGTATCGGTAAGCACTCTCATTGCGTTTATCATTGCAGACATCAACTGTTCGGGGCGCTGAATTCTGTCCCAATATCTTGTGACCGCTTTATAAGCGTCATTAGTTGTTGTTGCAAGTGAATTTTCTTGCTCAAACTGTTGTAAAACCGGGTCGGGCTGACGGGTTGAGAATGTGTCGGCAGGGAATAAAAGCAGGGGCACATTATTAACCGTTGCGGTTGCCGCCGCAGTAATCATATTTGCGGCACCCGGGCCTATTGAAGACGAACAGGCAATAATCTTTCGTCTGTTGTTCATCTTTGCAAAAGCAGTAGCTACATGAGCCATACCTTGCTCGTTTTTGCCCTGATACACTTTAAGTCCGCCTTTGTCGGAATCAAGTGCCTCACCGAGACCTAAAACTATGCCGTGACCGAAAACCGTGAAAATTCCGTCAACAAATTTTGTTTCTGCACCGTCAAACGAAACATACTGATTATCAAGAAATTTGACCAGTGCCTGAGCCATTGTCATCTTTGCCATTGTTCCATCTCCTTATTATAAATCCAACAACCATTTATGGTCGGGGTCATCAATTCTTGTTTTTCTCCATGGGTCGCCGTCAAGATGTCTTATCATCCAGACATAGCACATTGAATATCCGGGTGCGGCAACCTGCTGATGAGTTTTCATAGGAGTTATACAGAGCACTACTTCGTTTTCGACCTTGTAGCAGTCGTCACCGTTAAAGCCTACGCCGAAGCCCTGAGGTTTATCAAATTCATAATAATAAACTTCGGGTTGCGGGTGATAATGGGGCGGGTAACTTGACCAGCAGCCCGGCTTGTGAATAACTTCGCCTAAAACCATATTTGAATAGGGTGCATTTTCATAATCAAAAAGTGTGAGAACTTGTCTGTGGGCTGTTCCGTTCCATTGATCCTTGCCGAATTCCTGCAAAATCACATTTTCGGGAGAATACCATTTGCAGCCGAAATCGTTATCATTATCAGTCTGCTGAATTAGAATTTTACTGTCTGTATTTGCAGTGAGTGTCACTTCGATATTTCTTGAAAAGTGCACACAGTAAGGACGGTCCAAAAACTGATTTTCTCTTTTTGCATTTTCTTTTTTACCGTCAAAAATATAGTCAACATCACCTGAAAGCAAGAGAATTGCAGTTTCGTTTTTACTGTCACAAATTTTAACACTTTCTCCTGCTTTTAAGATTTTTGTTTTAATATCCATAAGCATATCGGCATTTTTGCCGTTCATTTCGCAAAGGATATTTTCATTGTTTGAATTATAGTTTGGTTTTTCGTACATGTTTATCACCTGATATTAAATCTTTTGCGGCGGGAGCAAGCCCCCGCCCTACTTTCACGCACATAGGGAGAGAGTGATTTTATGCTCTGGCAATCATTTCGCCGTATTCTTCTTTTTCTTTTCTGATGAATTCTTTTACTGCGTCAACCGACGGCATATCCTGTGAGCAAGCGTGACTTGCTACAAGCATTGCGGCAGATGCCGAACCGAATTCAAGAGCGTCAATAATTTCCCAGCCCTCGAACACACCGTAAAGGAATGCACTTGCATATCCGTCGCCGCCGCCGAATGATTTGAGAAGTTTTACCGGGAACGGTTTAATTGAGAAGCTTTCACCGTCATTTGTATATGCGGTTGAACCTTCTTTACCGTGCTTGATAATTACGATTTTTGCATTTTGTGAATGCCAATATGCTGCCGTTTCTTTATCGGTCATACCGGGCTTTATGAATTTTTCGGTAAGGTCATATTCTTCACGGGAGCCGAGAATAATATCAGCCTCTCTTGCAACCGCAGAATAATAAATTGCGATTTCGTCATTGTTTTTCCAGTTATATGCACGGTAGTCAATATCGAAAATAATCGGTACGCAGTTTTTCTTAGCAAGAGCAACTGCTTTAAGTGCCGCTTCTCTTGAGGGACTTTCAGCAAGGGCAGTACCCGAAATGAGAATTGCTTTGCCTTTTTTGATATATTCTTCGTCAATATCTGCAACATCAAGCTTTAAGTCTGCCGCTTCGTTGCGGTACATTACGATTGAGCTTTCTGTTTCTGATTTGATTTCGGTAAATGTAAGACCGATTTTTTCACCGTTTTCACAACGCTTAATGTGAGAAGTGTCAATTCCTTCATTATCAAAATAATCCGTTACAAATGTGCCTAACTGGTCGTCTGAAACTCGGGCGAAAAATCCACACTTTTTACCGAGACGGGCAAGACCGACTGCAATGTTTGCAGGTGAACCGCCTAAATATCTCTTAAATGTTGTGCTTTCATTAAGGGGACAGTAATAGTCAACGGGGTTTAAGTCAACTGCGACTCTGCCTAAAAGGATTAAATCAAATTCTTTACTGTTGTCAAACTCAATATATTTCATAATTATCTCTCCATAAAACTGAATACTTTTATATGTCTTTTAACATTTTCATAAACGCCCATTGATTCAACTCGGCTAAGCTCAAAATAGTTTGCCTTTTCAAGGGGTTTACAATAATCAAGAGCGAATTTGGCAAGATTATCAAAGCTTGCCGTGGCGATATTTATTTTGCGGACACCCAGCATTATTGCCTGTTGGAACATCTCGTCGGTTATCCCCGTTCCGCCGTGGAGCACAAGGGGTGTATCAACCATTTTGTTTATATCGTCAAGCACATCAAAACGAAGATTCGGAAGCACCGGGTAATTACCGTGAGCATTACCGATTGCAACCGCCAATGCGTCAACCCCTGTTTCGTCACAGAAAAGTTTTGCGTCATCGGGGTTTGTGCACATGATTTCATGTGCTTTGCCATCCCCTTCGTTACCGCCGACAACGCCCAATTCCGCTTCAACGGTAGCGCCGTATTTTTTTGCTTCTTCAACAACCCTTTTAACCGTCTGAATATTCTCTTCAAGGGGTAAAACCGAGCCGTCAAACATAACGGAAGTAAAACCTAATTCAAGTGCTTTTTGAACGGTTTCAAATTTAAGACCGTGGTCAAGGTGCACCGCAATCTCCACCTTTGAATTTTTTGCCGCCGAAAGCATCATAGGTCCCATCAGTTCAAGGGGTGAATTTTTAAGTCTGCACTCGGCAATCTGCAAAATTATGGGCATATTAAGCTCTTCTGCCGCCGCAACGGCGCCCATAACCATTTCCATATTACCGACGCTGAACGCACCCACTGCAATATTGTTTTTTTCCGCCTTTTCAAGGAGAGTTTTCATTGGAACCAATGCCAAAATTACTCACTCCAATCCATTTTATTATAATCAATTCATTTTATCACTTTATCCCTGTAAAATCAATGTTTTAGTATGTTTTTTATATAAAAAATACCCTCAAAAAATTGTGCAAAAACACAAAAAAAACAGAAGTCTGCCATAGTACCGACAAACTTCTGTTGATATAATTACTATTTTACCCATTTAAGCTTCCACATTACAAACGCACCGCCCACAGATGCCACAATTCCGGGAAATAAGAGCGTGCTTGCACCAAGACCGGGAGATACAAGCAAAATAACAACCATTATTAAAATGGGGAAAATTGAAATTTTCCAATGCTTTGAGAAATAGCCTGCCGCCAAAGCGCCGAAGAGTGCAGGCTGAACCTGTTCAAAAGCGGGTTTTAAAAGCGGACTGCTTGTAAACTCATCAAGGAACGGCGCAAAAGCCAGAACGCCTATTGCGAGAACTATTGTTGTGACAATTGAAGATGTGGCAATTGATATTGTTGATACAACTTCGCCTTCTTCGGAATTCGGGTCAACCTCTGCGCCTTCCATAGCGTTGAGTGCACAAGGAAGCTTAAGATTAGGAATATTACCTGTTACGAATGAAAGATATGTACCGCCTGCGCCAAGCATCGGTGTATAAAGAAATACTTCAATTACCGAGCTTGCCCAGAACACTATTGCAAAGCTTAAAAGTCCTTTTATTACACCGCTGATAGGGGGCCAAACATTAAGATAAATACAAATTGCAAGCGGGAATGAGAAAAGGGCGCAAAGTGCTGAAATGCTTGAAATTCTGCCCCAGGTATGAACTAGGTCAAAATATGATTTTTCTGTTTTATTCTTTTTCATAATTAACCCCTCCATTCAAGCGTTGCTATTTCGGGCGGCAGAATATTAAATGCCGCAACCGCCACAATCATTGCAATTATCATACCGATTGGCATAACAAACGGTTCAAATTTTGAAAGCTTTAGCTTTTTAGCGGCAAATTCCAAAGCGAGAGAAACAGCCACCGCTGTAACGAGTGTCACAAGTGAAAGCACACCCGCACCGTCGCCTGTTGTTTCTGGCTTTCCCGCACCGGCAATTGCACGGGCAACGAAAGCACCGATGATGCCTATGAAAATAGCGGGAGATACAAGGTCCATAAAACCTGCCATACCGTTTTTCTTAGGCTTTTCTTCTGTATTTTCTTCTTTTGCGGTTTTTTCTTGTTTATTAAGATTACGCATTTTCTTATTAAGGGGTTTTGCAACAAAGGGCAGTAAAACCAATGACAGACAAATACCCAAGGTCATAATCCACGCAATACCCGCAAACACAACCGGGTCGCTGACCGAAACCGCCATTCCGCCTTCATGACCGAAAGCCTCCATAGCCGCTTCCGCCGCAGTTGACTCATACATAAGGTTACCGATAACCGAAAGTCTGACCCAAGGGAGCACAAGTCCCAATGCAGGGGCTAATGCGATTACTGTTGCCAAAACCGACAATGCGGACGGTAAAGTAAACATTGTGCTTGATGTGACAACATTTCTGAGTTTTTCTTTGCTCATGCCCAGCGCTTTTCCCTGTTTCCATGCTTTAACAAGGAAGAATATCGCCTGAGCTAAAATGAACAAGATAATACAAGCCGCTATGATATACATAGTGGAACTGCTTTTAAAATCCATATCTTTCATCTCCTGAATCAATATAAACATATTAAAACATTTTTGGGTGAGAAAATCAATAAAAAATGAAAATGTTCCCTTTACAATATTTGGAGTATTAACAATAAAACTGCATTTTGTTAAAATGAGTTTGCATATATGCAAAAAAAACGAGGTGAAAATATGAAAAAATTTACACATTTATTTTTAGCAATAATTCTATGTTTTGGGGTTGTTTTTATCCCTATTAAATCAAGTGCCGCAACTCTTAACAGTAAAGCCGGCACTGTATCCGTCACAAGCGGTCGGCTGAATGTCAGAAGTTCTGCGTCAACCTCTTCGGCGGTTGTGTCAAGTCTATCAAAAGGCAGTTTTGTTACACTCATTTCAAAAAGCGGTAACTGGTGGAGAGTTGAATATGCGGATAATACCTACGGTTATTGTCACGAAAGCTATATTAAAACCGTTTCGGGCACACCCGCTACAGTAAAACTCTCGTCGGGCAGTTTGAATGTCAGAAGCGGTGCGGGTGTGTCTTATTCAAAAATTTCGAGTCTTTATAACGGTGAAGTTGTCATCGTTCTCTCGGATTCAAACGGATGGAGTAAAATTCTTTTTAACGGTTCGAGAATAGGATATGTAAGCTCTGCTTATCTTTCGGTTTCTTCCCTTTCTTCCGTTTCTTTGAATGTGCCTGATTTTAAGCAAACCGACTCCCGCTGGGCAAATGTGAAAATTGCAAATTCAGGCAAAACCATCGCTCAAATCGGTTGTGCTACCACTGCAATCTCTATGATGGAATCATACCGTACGGGCACAACGATTTACCCCGACGCTATGTCAAAAAGGCTCACATATTCTTCAAGCGGAAATGTTTATTGGCCAAGTCACTTTAAGGCAGTTACAAGCAGTTCTAACTATTTGAACGGGATTTACACTCAGCTTAAAAGCGGTAAGCCCGTGCTTTTTGGCGCAAAGAAATCTTCGGGCACTCAGCACTGGGTTGTTATTACGGGTTATAAGGGCGGCAATACACTTTCTGCGTCCGACTTCACTATCAACGACCCCGGTTCAAACACCCGAAAAACACTTCAACAGCTTCTCAATGAATATCCCGTATTTTATAAGTATTTCTATTACTGATAATAAACAAAAATTCTGCCGCCGAAACCGCCTGATATGACATTATTGACAAACCTTTGCTCAACCCTTAAAATATCTGTGACAACAAGTTAGCAGAGGTGTTATATGAAAAAACTATATATAAGCGATATGGACGGCACTTTACTTCAAAGTGACGGTACTTTAAGTTCATATACAAAAGAAAAACTCAATGAGTTTTATGAAAAAGGTATCTCCTTTTCCGTTGCTACTGCACGAAGCATGGTTAGTGCATCTCCACTGCTTGAAGGTGTTCATTTTGCCGCTCCCATAGTGCTTATGAACGGCGTTTTTGTCTATGATACCGAAGCTAAAAGGGCTGTTAAATATCACGAAATTCCCTATTCTGCAATAAGCAAAGTTCTTGATATTTTTTATTCACAAAACTTGCATCCCTTTATGTTTTTATATAGCGATGACTGTAAGCTGTCAATCAAATACACTGTGTTTGACAATGACGGAATGAAAGAATTCTATGATATGCGAGTTAATATGCTTGACGGAAGATTCACTCAAACAGATGATATGTCTGTTATCCCGCAAGAGCAACACCCTGTTTATATCAATTATTACGCATTACCGAAATTTCTTGACCCCGTGGTTGAGAAATTAAAGGATATTCCCGAAATCAGCTTCGCTTATTATAAAGATTCTTATTCCGATGACTGGTTAATTGAGATTTATTCTCACACCGCCTCAAAGGCAAACGGAGCTTATGAAGCTGCGAAAATAATCGGTGCACGGCATGTTGTTGCATTCGGCGACAACCTTAATGATATTATTATGTTTAAGAGTGCCGATACTGCGGTGGCGGTTGAAAATGCGGTACCCCAAGTAAAAGAAATTGCAGATATTATCATCGGCAACAACAATGACGACAGTGTTGTTAAATTCATAGAGACCGATATGTAAAAAACGGCTGTAAAGCGAAAGTTTTACAGCCGTTTTTGAAGTTACACTTAATTTTTATTCTTTTCGTAATTGCTTAAATACCTGATTCCCGTAAACCGCCGTGCCTGTAATGAGCACGCCCTGTACTATGCTTTCGGGGGATATCCCCATTATTGCAACTGCACCTAAAATGCCGAAAAACAACAGTATTAACGGTATGTATTTATCAGGAATTTTCTCTGTGTTTTTTATAATCATCCCGATTATATTCAGCACCGGAATTATTAAAAGTGCGTTTTCTGAAATATATTCAAGCATTTTGTCACCTCTGTATATTTTATGATAAAAATGTATTCACAAGAACACCGCAAACTGCGCCCACTAAAGCCACAACAATTCTGTCCCACAGCCAACCGGGGCGTTTTTTAAGCGTTTCAATGCTTTCTTTCATCTCTCCCAAGGTAATCAGCACACTGTCAAGCTTTGTGTCGCTTGAAACCTGAGAGAGAGTCACATCGTTTACTTTTTTGTAGAGAGTCTTGATGTCGTCTTCCGCTGTATCAAGTCTGTGGTTTATTACTTCATAATCCGACATCACATTACCTCATATCACAACGGTCAACAAATCCCGTAACATATTTTGAAATCGGCTTTCTCTCAACATTTGCAGATGAATTTGTAACTCTGTATCTGCCTTCAAAATATATGCCGTCATAGATATAATATGTTCCGCTGATATAGTTAGATACCCTGTCGGTATAAGCGGAACTGTAAAGCCTTGCGTTTTTAAGCACTACCTTTTGCCCCGCATTAAATCCTCGTTTTGCAGGCTCCACAGAAGCTTCTTTGCCGTATCCGTTAAGTCCGTTATATTTCATAATTGACGGATAATTTTTATATGACTCGTTCAAATCAACATTGGTGTCAATTCCGTCAACTCGCCCCTTTGATGATTTTTGCCAAATTCCGTAAGGCCTTTTAAATGTAGGTTTCTCTGTCCATTGAGCAAGCCAGATATCATATTTATTGAAAATCTCATCTGTAAAGAAATTGTTGAGCCAATAGAGATTAGCATAAATACACACATAATAGCCGTAGCTTTCCATTCTTTCGCAGAATGCTTTTGCAATTGCAGATACCTTTTCTTTGCCCAGTGCCGCTACTTTGTTTTCTTCCATATCATAGGCTATGGGATACTCAAATTTTTTGCCCTTAATTACAGAATAACAAAAGTCTGCTTCTTTAATCGCTTCTTCGGGTGTTGCAGCATAAGAATAATGATAAGCCCCCACTGCCACGCCGACTTCTTTGGCGTGCTTATAATTATATTCAAAGAACTTATCCTTATATGATGAACCCCAACCGAAGCTTGAACGAAGCATCGCAAACTGAATTCCGCTGTTTTTAACCTTCATCCAGTTTATTTCACCCTGCCACTTTGATACATCTATTCCTTTATAAGCTGTCAACTTTGTCATCTCCTTTATAATAATTCTTTAATGTGCTTGCCGCTTCACAAAGTTCCCTTTTAATTTCATAAAATTTTTGTAAATTTGATTTCAATTCGCATACTGCTCTGTTATCCCCGACTTTTTCAGCTCTCTTAATTTCACTTTTGCATTTATCTATGAAATATTGTTGTAATTCAACATGCTTTTCATATTCTTGCCCAAGCCCGGCAAGTGACATTTTCTCAACTTTCAATGTTTTCTCCCTTGATAAATTCTAAAAAATCCGCAACGGAATATTCTTGCACATTTGTTTCGTAAATAAGAACATATTTAATGAATTTCTCAATCTTCTTTTTACCGTTATTTATATGTCGATAAACCGTTGCTCTCGAAACCTTATACTTTTTAACCAATTCGTCCGCTGACAAATTTTTACCGAAATAATCAAAAATAATATTTCTTTCAATGTCGGTAAGCTCGTTTTCAATTACCTTTCTAACTGTATTGATTACATTCCTTTTTCTGTTGAAAAGAATATATCCCACCCCATTTTGAATATCGGTTTTGTTTGCAAATTCAAAATTTTCAGTTAAAAAAGCATATTCGTCAACAGCCAATTCAGTTATTCGGTTTTCAAAATACAATGCATATTCCTCCCTTTTTTTGAAAAAATAAAGAACGCCACGATTTTTCGTGCGTCCTTACCGAACATTTGTTCCCCTGTGTTTATTATTGTAGCAACATTTTTTTAAGTTGTCAATACTATATGAAATAAAAAATGACGGAAGCTTTAAAAACTTCCGTCAATGAAATTTATTATTATGTTATGTAAAAATTATTCAGCGTCGTCGCTCTTCTTTCTTGTGAGAACAAGTGCTGCGCCTGCCACAAGTGCTACTGCTGCAACTGAAACAATTGTTGTGTCGCCGCCGTTCGGAACCTGTGAACCATCGGGGTTTGAATCTGTTGTCGGTTCTGTTGGGAAGGGATCGTCCGATGGGTCTTGCGTGTCTGAACCGTCACCAAAGAGAATGTCGCCAAGACCGCCGAGAACTCCGAGAATAGTATCAAGGAAGCTACCTGAGCCGCCTTCTTCTCCATCAGATGTATCTTCTTCAAGTGATGAGTCTTCTTCGCTTGTTGAGGGTTCACCGGGCAACGGAATAGTTACACCTGCAATTTTTTCTATTTCTGCAATAAAAGCATTAAGAACATCTGCTGAAACGCCTTGACTGATAATCATTGTAAGTTTAACTATATCAGCAGGGTCGCTAAACAAAGCCATATCGTCAACAAACTCTTGTGCGAGAGCCGGAATGTCAGCGCCCTCTTCGTTAAGAGCATCAACATAGTAAGCGCCGAGTGTTTCAACTGTAATATCTTCATCTGCCGGTCTTTCAGCTGCGAATGCACAAACACCCATTGAAAGAACAAGAGCAAACGCCAATACAAACGAAATAATCTTTTTCATAACAATTTTTTCCTTTCAAATAAACCAAATTTCAGGCAATACACCTTTATTCCTTGTAATTATACAATAACGGTTTCAAAAAGTCAACAATTTATAAATCATTTTATCTAAATTTTGTTAAACTTCAATTTTTTTCTTTGAAAATATATATTGCATTTAAGAAAACTAACATTGTGGAGGTGAAAGTATGTTTTTTAAGAAAAACGGCAAACAGAAAAGTGTTGAAGCACGAAAAAGAATTGAAGAATTAACTGCTGAAATATCGGAAATATGGAGCGGTGAAGACGACCCGGCTCCCACCGATGTCAATGGTAGTTATACGGGTAATCCTCAAAATTTTGATGTGCCCGAGCAGGATGCGGACGATTTATAATATGCAGTTTTTATATTTGTATATTACATTATATATAAAAAGCAAAAAAACTATTGATTTTTTTAAAAATGTGTGTTATATTTGCTATGGTAAGAATATCGGTATTGACAGAGAGTGGGGCGACCCGCTCTCTTGAATTTATACGGAGCTTTTTCAAATATATAAATCAGGAGGTTTTTATGAAGAAAAACACCGCCGCAATAGTGTGGGATATCGCAAAACCCATCGCCGACGAATTAGGTCTCATTCTTTGGGATGTTAAATTCGTTAAAGAGGGCAGCCGCTGGTATCTTCGCATTACCATTGACAAAGAAGACGGCGTCACAATTGACGACTGCGTTGATATGCACCATGCTATAGATGGTCCCCTTGACGACGCCGACCCAATTGAGCAAGCATATAATTTGCAGGTTCAGTCCCCCGGCATTGAGCGTGAGCTCTGCCGTGATTTTCACTTTGAAGCATATATGGGTGAAAAGGTTATGGTAAGACTCATCAAAGCGTTTGAAGGCAAGAGAGAATACAAAGGAATTCTCACAGCCTTTGACAAAGAAGGCGTAACTATTGCTCTGGACGAAGAAACAGAGCTTAATATTAAATATAAAGAGGCATCTTGGATTAAAGCGGACGATTTTGAAGGAATCGGCGATATTGACTAATTCAAGCATTTTAGGAGGTTTTTGGAAAAATGGCTAAAGCAAAGTCAAAGAAAAACGAATTTAAAGAATTTTTTGAAGCTGTCGAATTGATGGCAAGTGAAAAAAACATTGATGTTGAATATCTCTATGACAGAATTGCAAACGCAATTGTTGTAGCGCTCAGAAGAGATTACGGCGGAAAAGATGTTGTTTCTTGTTTAATTGACGCTGAAAAGCAAACAATTAAAGTGGTTGTTACCCTTAATATTGTTGACGAAATTAACGATTCCGATACCGAAATTCTCGTTGAAGACGCAAAACAGTACCGTGAAGATGCAAAGGCCGGCGAAGTGCTTGAAATTGAAAAGAGCACAATGGAATTCGGCAGAATTGCCGCTCAAACCGCAAAGCATGTTATCCGTCAAGGCATCAAAGAGGCAGAACGCGGACAGGTAATCAGAGAATTTCAGTCAAAGAGCCGTGACATTGTTACGGCAAAAGTTTCAAGAATTGACCCGATTAACGGAAATGTTACTCTTGAAATCGGCAAGGGTTCGGCAGTTCTTCCGAAGAGCGAGCAGGTTCCCGGTGAAGTCTTTACAGAGGGTGGGCTTACAAAGGTTTATGTTGTTGAAGTTAAAGACACTGACCGGGGTCCGAGAGTTATGATTTCAAGAACTCACTCAGGTCTTGTAAAGAGACTTTTCGAGCAGGAAGTTCCTGAAATTTATGACGGACTTGTTACTATTCACTCCGTCTCCCGCGAAGCAGGGGCAAGAACAAAGATGGCGGTCAGCAGCTCCGATGAAAATGTTGACCCAATCGGCGCTTGTATCGGTCAGCGAGGCGCCCGTGTAAACAATATTGTTGAAGTTCTCGGCGGAGAAAAGATTGATATTGTTAAATACAGTGACGACCCGGCAGAATTTATCGGTGCTGCATTGGCACCCGCAAATGTTCTCAGCGTTGAAATCACTGACGAAGAGAAAAAGACCTGTCAGGTTACAGTACCCGACCACCAGCTCTCACTTGCTATCGGCAATAAAGGTCAAAACGCCCGTCTTGCCGCTAAGCTTACAGGCTGGAACATTGACATTAAACCCGAAAGCGGTTTTTATGAAGGCTAATTAAAGAACAAAGGAGATTACAGGCAATGAAGCAAAAGAAAATTCCAATGCGCAAATGCAACGGCTGCGGTGAACAAAAACCTAAAAAAGAACTTGTCAGAATAGTGAAAAGTCCTGACGGCGAAGTTTCACTTGACCTTACCGGCAAAGCTTCGGGCAGAGGCGCATATATTTGCAAAAGTGCCGAATGTCTTCAAAAAGCTAAAAAATCGCACAGGATTGACAAAGCCTTTGAGATGACAATTCCCAATGAAGTTTATGAGCAGATGACTGCGGAGATTGAAAATAATGAAAAATGATTTAAAAGGTATTCTCGGTCTTTGCAGACGGGCGGGCAAAATGTCGCCGGGCCACGACGCAGCGGTGACATCAATCAAGCAGAGAAAAGCATTTCTTGCCGTTGTCTGTGCCGACTCATCTGACAGACTCAAAAAGGAAATTGAAAATGAATGCAGATTTGACCGCAGAAAAACCAAGTTTTTAGCGGCTGATTTTACAATGCAGGATTTAGGTCTTGCAACCGGTAAAAAAGCCGGGGTTTTCACCGTGAATGACGAAAATCTCGCCAAAAGGCTTTATACTATTATAACGGGAGGTCATGAGTATGACGAAAAAATATAAAGTACATGAGCTTGCAAAAGATTTTGATATTCAAAGCAAGTATGTTATAGAAAACCTTTCAAAGCACTTTGAAGGTGAAAAGAAGTCGCAAACTGCTCTTGAAGAAAAAGAGTTGGACTTTCTTTTTGATATAATCACAAAGGAAAATTCGGTTGAAAGCTTTGACGCATATTTCAATGCGGTTCCGAAAGAAAAGCCAAAGGCCGAAAAGAAAGAAGCCCCTGCAAAAACAGACAAAACTCCGGCAAAGCCGAAAAAAGATGCTGTTGCTCCTGCAAAGCCTGTTGCAGAGCCGCCTAAAAAGAAAGAAAAAGACCAAAATAAGCCGATGCAGGCCCGTACAAAGGGTGAAAAGCGTACAATCGACACAAGAGCTAATTCTTTCGACGCTGAAAAATATAACGAGAAATATGAAAACATTGCTCCTGCAAACACTCATAATACAGATAATATGGTTAAAAAGCAGAAGCTGAAACAGAAAAGCCAGCAATACCGCAAGCAAGGTATGAGAAGCGGCAAGAAAGAAACAGAGGCAGAAAGACTTCAAAGAATTGCCGCTGAAAGAGCTAAAAAACCGCCGGTTATCACAGTCGGCGACGAAATCACGGTAGGCGAGCTTGCCTCCCGTCTTAAAATGACAGCGGCAGAAGTCATCAAAAAGCTTTTTGCTCTCGGTATGATGGCAACAGTCAATGAAGTTATTGACTTCGATACTGCCGAAATCGTAGCAACAGAACTGGGTGCTAAGGTCAACCGTGAAGTTGTTGTTACAATTGAAGAAAGAATTATTGACGACTCGGAAGACGATGAAGAAAACCTTGTTACCCGTGACCCCGTTGTTGTTGTTATGGGCCATGTTGACCACGGTAAAACTTCACTTCTTGACGCTATTAAAAACTCAAATGTTACCGCAACGGAAGCCGGCGGTATTACTCAGCACATCGGTGCTTACAGAGTAAACCTTAACGGTCAGTACATCACATTCCTTGACACTCCCGGTCACGCCGCATTTACTTCTATGCGTGCCCGCGGCGCTCAGGCTACAGACGTTGCAATTCTTGTTGTTGCCGCCGATGACGGCATTATGCCACAGACAATTGAGGCGATTAACCACGCAAAAGCAGCCGAAGTTGACATTATTGTTGCTATCAACAAAATGGATAAACCCGGTGTAACTGTTGACAAAATTATGCAACAACTTACCGAGCACGGACTTGTTCCCGAAGAATGGGGCGGTGATATTATCTGTGTTCCCGTTTCTGCAAAGACACATATGAATATTGACAAGCTTCTTGAAAATGTTCTTCTCACCGCAGAAATGAGAGAGCTTAAAGCTAATCCTAACAGAGCGGCAAAGGGTATCGTTATTGAAGCTCGTCTTGACAAAGGTAAAGGCCCTGTTGCCACACTTCTCGTTCAAAACGGCACGCTTCATTCAGGTGACATTGTTGTTGCCGGAACAGCGGTCGGCCGTGTTCGTGTTATGGTTGACGATAAACACAAAAAGCTCAATGAAGCAGGCCCTTCGGTTCCCGTTGAAATTATGGGACTTGATGAAGTTCCGCAGTCAGGCGATGTGTTCAATGCGGTTTCTGACGAAAAGCTTGCCCGTGAGCTTGTTGAAAAGAGAAAGCAAGAAAAGAAAGAAGAACAGTTCAATCAATATCAAAAGGTTACTCTTGACAACCTGTTCTCATCAATCAACGCCGGTAAAATCAAAACTCTCAACATTATTGTTAAGGCGGATGTTCAGGGCTCGGTTGAAGCAGTTAAGCAAAATCTTGAAAAGCTCTCTAACGAAGAAGTTGCGGTTAAGGTTATTCACGGCGGTGTGGGTGCAGTAAGCGAATCCGATATTATGCTTGCCAACGCTTCAAATGCTATTATAGTAGGCTTCAATGTCCGTCCCGACCCGGTTGCCGCTGAAATTGCAGAGCGTGACGGTGTTGATATGAGAATGTATCGTATCATCTATGACTGTATCGAAGAAATCGAAGACGCTATGAAGGGTATGCTTGCGCCTAAATTCCGTGAAGTGATGCTCGGCCGTGTTGAGGTTCGTAGTGTATTCAAGCTTTCTTCAGCCGGTATGGTTGCAGGCAGCTATGTTCAAAACGGTAAAGTTACAAGAAACGCACAAATTCGTGTTGTCCGTGACGGTATTGTTATTGCCGAAGACTCTATTTCATCACTTAAACGATTTAAGGATGATGTTAAAGAAGTGGCTTCGGGTTATGAATGCGGTATCGGTCTTAACAAGTTTAACGATGTTAAAGAAGGCGACATTTTTGAAGCGTTCATTATGGAGGAATATAGAGACTGATGGCAGGATACAGAACTGACAGAGTTGCAGAAGATATAAAGCGTGAAATTGTAGCTGTTATCCGTGAGCTCAAAGACCCGAGAGTGAAAGATAAAATTCTCACTGTTGTTCGTGTTGAGGTTTCCTCCGACTTGTCTTATGCAAAGGTTTATGTCAGCTCGATGAGCGGCATTGCCGATGCAAAAGAAGCGGTTAAGGGGTTAACAAGCGCAACCGGGCTTATCAGGCGTGAAGTCGGCAATAAGCTTCATCTTCGCAAAACTCCCGAGCTCAAATTCATCGCTGATGATTCAATTGAGCACGGTATGGAAATATTTAAGAAAATCGAAAAGGATTTATAATGAGTTTTAACTCTATGAGGGTGTAAAATGGTAAAAATTGATGTAAAAGAGTGCGCGGCTCTTTTAAAGGAATTTGATAATTATCTTATTCTCACTCACCGAAATCCCGACGGTGACACTCTGGGCAGTGCTTTTGCGCTGCACCGTGCACTGTCAAGGCTTAATAAAAAATCAACGGTACGCTGCATTGACACTATTCCCCCAAAATATTCTTATCTTTGGAACGGTATTCACAACGACGATATAGAATATGACAAAATCATTGCAGTTGATGTTGCCGACCGTAAGCTTCTCGGTGAAGCTTTTGACGAGTTATACGGTGACAAGGTGTTTTTGTGTATTGACCACCATTTGTCCAATCGGGAATATGCTCAACATCTTCTTTTAGAAGACAGAGCGGCGGCGGCAGTTATAATCTATGAAATAATCTGTGAATTAGGCGTTGAAATCACTCCCGAAATCGCAAACTGTGTTTATACGGGTCTTGCTACCGACACGGGTTGCTTTATGTTTTCAAACACAACTCCCACAGTGCACAGAATTGCGGCAGATGTTATGGACAAAGGCGCTGATTATACTTTTATCAACCGTCTTATGTTTGAAACAAAAACCTTGTCATATTTAAAACTGGAACAGTTAGCAGTATCGTCAATCGAAACTCATTTTGACGGTGAATGTGCTATTATGACAATCACTCAGGATATGTTCAAAAAAAGCGGCTCCGACGAAAGCGAATGTGACGGTATTGCGGGGCTTCCCCGTAAAATTGAGGGTGTGAAAATTGCGGTTACAATTCGTGAACGGCTTGACGGAAGCTATAAGGTTTCACTTAGAACCGTTGAGCCATACGACGCGGCAAAAATCTGCGCCCATTTCGGCGGCGGCGGACATCACGCTGCGGCAGGCTGTGATTTTAACTGTTCAATTGACGAGATTAAGTCGTCATTACTTAAAGCTATAAAGGAAGAACTTGAATGACGGGTATAATTTGTCTTGACAAGCCAAAGGGTATGTCATCGTTTATGGCAGTGAAGCGTGCTTCCCGCCTGCTCGGAGTTAAAAAGGCGGGACATACAGGCACTCTTGACCCGATGGCAACGGGCGTGCTGGTAATTATGCTCGGTCACTCAACCCGTTTTATCGAGCTTTTGCCCGAGCACAAGAAAAGCTACATTGCAAGAGTAAAATTAGGGGTTACTACAGACACCCTTGATATTACGGGAGAAGTTTTGACACAGTCCCCCGTTAATGTTACAAAAGAGCAGTTGTTATCTGCGGCAGAAAAGTTTAAGGGTGAAATTTTGCAGACTCCCCCAATGTATTCGGCACTCAAAAAAGACGGTGAGCGTCTTTATGATTTGGCTCGAAAAGGCATTGAGATTGAGCGAGAAAGCCGAAAAATCACCGTCGAAAAATTAGAGATTTATGATTTTGACGGTACTGATTTCACTATGAATGTCACCTGCTCTGCGGGTACATATATCCGTTCTCTTTGCGACGATATAGGCAAAGAGTTAGGCTGTGGAGCAGTTATGACCGAGCTCAGACGCACAGGTGCAAACGGATTTTCAATTGAAAACTCGGTTACACTTGAAAAATTAGAAGCTCTTGTTAATGAGAACAATGCGGAAAGTGTGTTTATTTCCCTTGAGTCTGCGCTTATGAGCTATGGGGAGATTACCGTCACCAAACCGCAGGCAAACCGTTTTCACAACGGCGGTGCGCTGTCTTATGAAAGATTACACGGGAATTACCCCGTCGGCATTTACCGTGTTTATTCCCCTGAAAGACAATTTTTAGGATTGGGTGAAATATCAATAGAAAAGGGAGACCTTAAAGTCAGGAGAGTGCTTGTTTCTGATGAATAAAATTGCATTAGCTCTGGGTACCTTTGACGGATTGCACAGAGGTCATATAAATGTATTAAATACAACAAAGAAATTTGCTTTTAACGGGCTTGTTCCGTCGGTGCTTCTTTTTGACTGCCACCCGTTGGTTGCGGTTAAGGGCTTTGCACCCCCCATGCTTATAACGCAAGAAGACAAGGAAAATTTTATCAAGAAAATGGGACTTTTGCCCATTCCCATCAGTTTTGACGAAATAAAAAATCTTTCACCCGAAGAATTTGTCAAAAACATTCTTTGCGACAAGCTTAATGTCAGTGCGGTTGTCAGCGGTGATAATTTTCATTTCGGCAAAAACGGACAGGGTAACAGTGAAATTTTAGAAGAGCTTTGCGAAAAGTATGATATAATATATAAAAAAGCAGAAAATGTTTCATACGGTGACAAATTGATTAGTTCAACACGCATTAGAAACGCTCTCGAAAACGGAGATGTTGAATCTGCCAACGAAATGCTCGGCAGAAAATTCTCTTATGATTTTCTCGTTGTTGAGGGCAATAAAATCGGCAAGAAATACTTTGGATTTCCAACAATAAATCAGCATTTTCCCGTTGGATTTATAAATCTTAAATACGGTGTTTATGCTTCCCAGTCAACCGTTGACGGAAAAGTATATCCGTCGGTGACAAACTTTGGTTGCCACCCCACAATCGGCGGCGACCAGGTGCTCTCCGAAACTTGCATTTTAGGTTTTGACGGTGACCTTTATAACCAAAGAATTAAAGTTGAGTTGCTCTCATTCGTTCGTGGGGAAAAGAAATTCGACTCTAAAGAAGAACTGAAAGAGCAAATTGAAAAAGACAGTAAATCAGCTGTTGAGATTTTCAACAGTAAAAAATAAAATTTATTATTGAAAGGGACGATTTTTATGACAAACTTTTACAAAGCATATTGCAGAGTTTTTCAAAAAGTGATGTTCATTGCCGAATGTTTTATGCCATGGGGTGAGCCGTTTATGCTCACAGGCCCGGGCAGTATCAGAAAGCTTCCGAGCCTTATCAAAGAAAAGGGACTTTCAAAGGTTCTCATTGTTACCGATAAGGGACTTACTTCACTTGGTCTTTTAAACTCTCTTTATGAAGAAATGGACAAAGCGGGAGTCGGATATGTTGTATATGACGGCACTCAGCCCAACCCCACAATCGAAAACATTGAAGAAGCAAAAGATATGTATAATCAAAACGGTTGTCAGGGCATTATCGCATTCGGCGGCGGCTCACCAATGGACTGTGCAAAGATTGCAGCCGCAAGAGTTGTAAAACCCAATCAGCCTGTTGAAAAAATGCGCGGACTTATGAAAATTCTTCGTCCGCTTCCACCGTTCTTTGCAGTTCCCACAACTGCGGGTACAGGTTCGGAGTGTACACTTGCAGCAGTTGTTTCCAACTCAAAGACACACGAAAAAAATGCTTGTAACGACCCATTCCTTCGTCCGAGATATGCAGTATTTGACCCTGAGCTTACAGTTGGTCTTCCGCCGCATATCACATCAACAACAGGTATGGACGCACTCACACACGCCGTTGAAGCTTACATAGGCAAATCAAATGTTAAATCAACTATTGCTTATGCCGAAAAGGCTACAAAGATGATTTTTGAAAATCTTGAAACCGCTTATAATGACGGTAAAAATATTGAAGCAAGAAACAATATGCTTTTAGCTTCTTACTATGCAGGTATGGCATTTACCCGTGCTTATGTAGGCTATGTTCACGCCGTAGCGCACAATCTTGGCGGTCAATACGGTATTCCCCACGGACTTGCAAATGCAATAATTCTTCCCGTAATGCTTGAATCATACGGCAGTGCGGTTTATGAACCCCTTGCCCGTCTTGCCGATATCGTTGGCATTGCAGGTGACAGCGAAGAAGCAAAAGCAAAGGCATTTATCGCAGAAATCTATGCTATGAACGAAAGAATGAATATTCCGAAGGGCTTCGCACAGATTCAGGAAAAGGATATTCCGATTATCGTTGAGCGTGCGCTCAAAGAAGGTAATCCGCTTTATCCCGTACCCGTAATCTATGGCGAAGAAGAAATGACCGCAATCGTAAAATCACTTATGATTGCTGAATAATTAGAAAAAGTTTAAGGGGCTGTAAAAACGAAAGTTTTTACAGCCCCTTTTTGGGGTTAGGAAAAATGCGTAGAATGGACAAACTGAGCGATAACAAGGCTTTTGCCTTGTTATCG
>CALZID010000007.1 GCA_945787805.1 uncultured Clostridia bacterium
ACTCATATTAATAATACCAATCAATGATTGGAGTTTTGCATGTTGGATTGTCTTTGTCTGCAGGGTTTTCAGATTTTTTCCTTGCGTGAATAACATCAAAGGCAATCCATATAGCCTCCTTTCGAAAGAAAGACGAAAACGCCGCGGGTTCTCATACTTACCGCGGTGTTTTTGTATATATGAAAATTTATTTTGAAAATTTCTTTCATATTTTGTATATACAAATTTTGAAAGGATTGATTTGAATGCCAAAAGAAAAACAAAATATCATATACAAGAAAATGGGAAGTGCGAAACGCCGTCGTGATGGATTGCTTGATGTGGAGCATAATATTAATAAGTTTTTATTGAAACATCCTGAATTGAAAAAATATGAAGGGGACTTGCGAAAAGAAACACAACATTTTCAGAAGGTATATAAGTTTCAGTATCTACCACATTATTATTTTTATGATATGAGAACTGACAGACCTAAAAAGACAACATCACAATATTGGCAAGTTTTTGCTACATATGTTGAAGAGTAAAAGGGGAGTGGTTAATTTTAACCACTTCATATTTTTATATATTCGTGCGTTTTCGATTTAAATCTTTCATACTATTTTTACGCCAGTTAACAGGCAGTTGATGTTAACAGTCAGTTTATGGACTAATAACATAAACACTTGCTCAAGTAGTTAAATTGAGAGGGCATAATGGGGTGTATTCCAATATAACATTTCATTATGTTACACAGGAACATGTGTATAAACTGTGGGTTTCATCTCGCCGATTCAGGAAAAGAGATGCGGAATTCTTCTTAAAGAGTGCGGAGAAGATTTTTCGAAAGACGTTAAGAGGCTTTGATGACGTTTGTCCTAACTGATTTATCAGAAGGATTAAGAATAATAGCCGGGGGTTAGAACTTGCCTGAGATACTGATTTGGATTAGGTATCAGGGACTACGTAAATACAAGAAATTGTATCCATCAGGGGCAAGGATGATGGTAAAATACGTAACATTAAATGTGAGTCCGCACCGCTTCGACAAAGATACAATTCTGTGACGGAAGATGACTTGTCCTTATTTTATATATAGGGACAAGTCTGCCCATCTCTAAAAACGTGTCCACTGCTCTGGAATATTGGTTCTTTATCAGCGGTTGTTACAACTGCTTTATTTTTTGAACGCTTTGGCGTTCAATTAACTTAATAACTGTTTGCACACTTACGCGTGCAAGCCAGTTTTATCTATCATAATAAATGTGAATGCTCCGCAGGGTGTATTTAATTTATTGTTTATGAAAGGATTTGATTCGTATGAATATTAAATCTATAAGTGGTCACTTCTCACATAAGTATTATATTAACCATAATAACAGAACTGGTAAAAACTTATCATCAAACATAGATACCAGCCGAACCAAAAACAACTATAACAAAGTAACGGCTGGTTCGAAAAACTGTGAAGGTGTTTATTGTGCCTGCATCGAGGAGATATTTTTAAAAATATTCGAACCGTCGTGGCAAGAGTATCAACAAAAACAAAGACCGGCAAGACGTTTTAATGGCACTTACTTAGATTACATAAGACAAAAACAATTAGAAGAATCTAAAAATAAGAATGTGAACACTAAATCAAAAATACCACATGAAGCATATGAAATCATATTCCAAGTGGGTAATAGTGATGATACTGGCTATAACTCTAACCTAGACGATTATGCCAAGGGTTGTGCTTTAATGCGTAAGACTGTTGACTATATTTGTAATTTGCCTAATACTGCAGTTATCACTGAAAAAGAATTAAATGACCCTGATTGGAAACTACCCTTTGATAATGGCGTTATTATTTTAAATAATGTAACCAATGAGGACGAAAATTCGCCACATATACACCTAAGCATCATTTCGGTTGCATCATCAACCAGAGGTTGTAAGGTTCAAAATTCTTTAAGTCGTTGTTTTGAAAATCTTGGTTACCCAACAACATATACCTATGCTTTGGACGATAATGGAAATCGTATTCCAAAACGAGACAAGGAAGGTAATATTGTTACAAATGCTCAGGGTGATGTTGTATATAAAAAGGAAGTTGATAAAAAAGGTGTCATTGATTGGATTGATGAAATCAAGAATTATATTGAATATGAGATGAATGTTTCTTATGGCTGGAAAAGAGCAGAACCATCTGGAAGTAAACGCAAGCATATGAGCGTGCAGGAATATAAGGAATATGCCAACTCATTATCGAAACTTAAAAAAGAGATAAATAATTCTTATGATGAGTATCAAACATTTAATAATAAATTCTATGAATCAATATCAAAAAACAATTATAATTTAGATTACTTCAAAAGCAAAGAAATGTCTAATTTGTGGAATCAGTATAAATCTACAAGCAGTCAATTCTGGGACTGGTACAAACATGAAAAAACGCTTATGAATGTGATGCGTTCAAGTATAAAATCTCCTGAGGAACAACGAAGATTAGAACTGAATTATATTAATCAGTTGTTATTTAGAAGCAACAGTTTATTGGAAATAATAATACTTTTAATTGCAAAGTTAATTATTTCATTAAAAGAACGAGAGAACTATGACAAACAAATTAAATTGGTAATTAAAAAGCAAAATGAACTCAAACAACTTGCTAAAGAAATGAGCACAAAAAATGCTGCAGTACGTAAAGAATTAAAGGATAATCATTGCCACGAAGAACTCATAAAGGAGATGCAGGTTCTTAAAGAAAAACTCATTAAGGAATATAACGGGTATGAGCACAAAGAATTAAGTGACCCATTTCAAATCTTCGATTAAAAGTAACCGCCCAAGTTTTTAATAACTTAGGCGGTGTTTTTGTTGCTATTTATTAAAAGGAGATTTCATTATTTTTTACATGGATTTTACAACAATATGATTACAGAGTTTACATTATAGAATTAAAATGGCAAGTGTAATCAGGATGTGACTACAAAATCAAAAAATCAAAGAGGTAAAATAAGATGAAAAAGATAATTAGTATACTCACATTAGTACTTTTAATTGTAGGTGTTTTTACTGCATGTGGTGGCAACAATAAAGAAACAGTTGCAACTGATGGCTCAACATCAATGAATAAGGTTATCGGTGCTTTAGGTGAAATGTTTCAAGAGGACACAGGTATTACAGTAACTTATAATGCAACAGGTTCAGGTGCAGGCATTCAGGCTGTTCAGGAAGGCAGATGTGACATCGGTCTTGCAAGCCGTAATCTTAAAGATGTAGAAAAAGCAAATGGTCTTGAAGAAACCATTCTCGCTTATGACGGAATCGCAATCATCGTTAACCCTGCAAACCCTGTAAACGACCTTGATGTAGAAACAATTGCAAAAATTTATACAGGCGAAATTAAAAACTGGAAAGAAATTGGCGGCAATGATGCTGAAATTGTTCTTATTGGACGTGAAGCAGGCAGCGGTACAAGAGATGGCTTTGAATCAATTACTGATACAGAAGATAAGTGTGCTTACCGTCAGGAACTTACATCAACAGGTGACGTAATTACTACTGTTGCAAGTAATCCTAATGCAATTGGTTATGCTTCTCTTGCATCTGTAAAAGATACTGTTAAAGTACTTACAGTTGATGGTGTAAAACCAAGCGAAGAAACAATTAAAAACGGCAGTTATGTTGTTCAGCGTCCTTTTGTTCTTGTAACTAAAAAAGATGTTGCTCTTTCAGAAAGTGCACAGAAATTCTTTGACTACATTACAAGCGAAGCAGCAAATGAAATTATTGTAGCAGCAGGTGTTGTTCCTGCAAACTAAGAAATTAGAGCGACGGTGCTAATGTGCCGCCGCATCTTTTCGTTGAGGTTTTATATGAATAAAAAACGTTTATTTGAAAATATAATTCACGGCATTTTTCTTGTATTGGGACTTATAACTGTCGGTTGTGTTTTACTCATTACAGTATATCTCATAGTATCAGGTTTGCCGGCGATAAAAGAAATAGGTTTGATTGATTTCTTGTTCGGAAAAGAATGGGCATCAACAGCAGAAGAACCTAAATACGGAATACTTCCATTTATTCTTACAAGTGTATATGGTACAGCAGGAGCAATACTTATTGGTGTTCCTATCGGCTTTTTTACCGCAGTGTATCTTTCAAAAATTGCAAACAAAAGGGTGCGTTCTATAATAGAGTCTGCCGTAAACCTTCTTGCTGGTATTCCTTCAGTTGTTTATGGTCTTGTAGGTATGCTTGTGTTGGTTCCGGTAATCAGAGAAATTTTCAATGTGCCTGACGGTGCAAGTTTGCTTGCAGCAATCATTGTGCTTGCAGTAATGATATTACCAAATATTATAAAGGTTTCTATTACAGCATTAGATGCGGTTCCTAAAGAGTATGAGGATGCATCTCTCGCTTTAGGTGCTACTAACATTGAAACATATTTTAAGGTTTCAGTACCTGCGGCAAAAAGTGGCATAGCAGCGGCAGTAGTTTTAGGCGTAGGTCGTGCAATCGGTGAAGCCATGGCGGTTATGATGGTAGCAGGTAATGTAGCAAATATGCCATCTCTTTTTCAGAGTGTACGTTTTCTTACAACAGCCGTTGCAAGCGAAATGGCATATTCAAGTCCTGGAAGTTTACAAAGAAATGCATTGTTTTCAATAGCACTTGTTCTCTTCCTTTTTATTATGATGATTAACGCTACGCTTAACTTTTTCTTGAAACGAGATAAGGAGAAATAAAATGAATAACAAAAGAAAATTATACATCATTTTAATGCGTGGCTTGATGATGGTTTCAACCTTTCTCACAGTAGCACTTGTACTCTTTTTAATGGGTTATGTTTTAATTAAAGGAATTCCTAATATTTCTTGGGAACTTCTTTCAACAAAGCCAAGTTATATCACAGAAAGAATAGGTATTTTGCCCGATATACTTAACACGGTTTATATTGTACTTTCTACTTTAGTGATTGTATTACCACTTGGTGTAGGTGCAGCAATCTATCTTACAGAGTATGCCAAGAATAAAAAACTGGTTGGTATGATTGAATATGCTTCTGAAACACTTTCAGGCATTCCTTCAATTATATATGGTCTTGTAGGTATGCTGTTGTTTTCAAACAACTTCGGAACAAGTCTTATAGCAGGCTCATTAACACTTGTAATAATGAACCTCCCTACAGTAATGAGAACAACTCAAGAAAGTCTTAAAACTGTTCCTCAAAGTTATCGTGAAGGTGCTTTCGGTCTTGGTGCGGGCAAATGGCGTGTGATTCGCACCGTAGTTCTTCCGGGATGTGTTGACGGTGTGATAACAGGATGTATTTTATCGGTTGGCAGGATACTTGGCGAATCAGCGGCATTGCTCTTTACTGCAGGCTTTGCTCACGCACTTAACGGAATTGTTGAAGGTCTTACAAGTCCAGGTGCCACCCTTACAGTTGCACTTTATGTATATTCAAAAGAAGAAGGCGAATTCGGTGTTGCCTTTGCTATTGCAGCAATTCTTATGATTTTGACATTACTTATAAATCTATCTGCCACGATGGTAGGAAAATATTTTTCTAAAAGGAGAAGCGTATGAGTTCAATAATGACAGCCAAAGATTTATGCTTATGGTATGGCGAAAATCAGGCTTTAAAAAATATAAATATAGAAATCCCAGAAAAAAGCATAACTGCTTTAATCGGCCCTTCAGGATGCGGTAAATCAACCTTTCTTAAAACTCTTAATCGTATGAACGACCTTATTCCTACGGTTAAAATCGGGGGTGAAGTTTCATATAACGGTAGAAATATTTTCGATAAAGATGTAGATGTAAACGAACTTCGCCGTGATGTGGGTATGGTTTTTCAAAAGCCAAATCCATTTCCAATGAGTATTTATGATAATATTGCTTATGGTCCTCGCACTCACGGAATTACAAACAAGGTAAAACTTGATGAAATCGTAGAAAAGGCACTTAAGGATGCAGCAATATGGGATGAAGTAAAAGACAGACTCAAGAAAAATGCTCTCGGTCTTTCAGGTGGGCAGCAACAGCGTCTTTGTATTGCTCGTGCTCTTGCAGTAGAGCCCAAGGTTTTGCTTATGGATGAACCAACATCAGCACTTGACCCTATTTCAACATCCAGAATTGAAGAACTTGCATTGCAATTAAAGGAAAAATATACTATAATCATAGTAACTCATAATATGCAACAGGCAGTGCGTATTTCTGACAATACAGCATTCTTCCTTCTTGGTGAATTGATTGAAGTTGATGAAACTGAAAAATTGTTCTCGCAACCAAAAGACAAACGAACAGAAGATTATATTACAGGAAGGTTTGGATAATATGAGAAGTAGATTTGACGAGCAACTTGTTTTGCTTAACAAAAAAATGATTGAAATGGGAGCACAGTGTGAAGAACTTATTGCCCTTGTTGCAGATTCGTTGTTAAATAGTGATATTGAAAGTGCCAAAAAGGCAAAATCACAAGGTCATGAAATCGACCGAATGGAAAGAGAAATTGAATCTATTTGTTTGAAACTTTTGCTTCAGCAACAGCCTGTGGCACGTGACCTAAGAGTTATTTCGGCTGCTCTTAAAATGATAACGGATATGGAAAGAATTGGAGACCAAGCAGAAGATATTGCAGAGATTATACCTTTTCTTAATGGTAAAACAGGTGCTGAATTTGATGATTTCAAACTTATGGCTGAAGCAACTTGCAAAATGGTAACTGATAGCATTGATGCTTATGTAAAACAAGACATAGAACTTGCTAAGGCCGTTCTTGAGCATGATGATGTTGTTGACGATGCATTTGGCAGAATGAAAGATATCCTCATAAAAATGATTTCTGAAAAAAAGGCTGATGGTGAATATGCTGTTGACCTTCTCATGATAGCAAAATATTTTGAACGAATTGGTGACCATGCAACTAATATTGCAGAGTGGGTTGAATTCTCTGTTACTGGCGTTCATAAAGGAGCATAAAATATGATTTGGTGTGTTGATGATGACAATACCATCCGTGAAATAGAGGTTTATACATTAGAACAGACTGGCTTTAAAGCACGTGGTTTTGCTGACGGCGTTTCTATGCTTGAAGCACTTGAAACTGAAACTCCTGAACTTATTATTCTTGATATTATGATGCCTGAACTCGATGGTATAGAAGTGCTTAAACAACTTCGTTCTAAATCAAAGTATAAAGATATTCCTGTCATTATGGCTACAGCAAAGGGCACTGAAATGGATAAAATCGGTGGCTTGAATTCGGGTGCTGATGATTATTTAGTAAAACCTTTCGGTGTTATGGAAATGGTTGCTCGCGTGAATGCAGTTCTTCGTCGAACAATAAAACAACAGTCTGATAATGTAATTGTCGGTTCAATTATTCTCAAAGAAAAAGAATATAAAGTCATTGTTGACGATAAAAAAATAGAGTTGACAAACAAAGAGTTTGAAATGTTGAAACTTTTTATGAAAAATCCTGGTATGGTATTTTCAAGAGATAAACTTATGAGCGAAATATGGGGAATAGATTACATAGGTGAAACCCGTACTGTTGATATGCACATTAAAACCCTTCGCCAGAAACTCGGTGATGCAGGAGGTCAGATTAAAACTGTGATAGGTGTTGGTTATAGATTGGAGAATGAAGCATGAGAAAAAAGATATTTCATTCCATTTTCACAGTAGCGTTAGTTGTTTTACTTGCAAGTATCGGTATTGCAACAAGTTTCTTGTATGACCATTTCAATAACTCACAGCAAGTTCAATTGAAAGAAGAACTTCGTATTGTGACTGATACAGTAAATAATATTGGTATTGAATATTTAGAAAATTTCAATTCAAGTGTTTTTCGTTTCACTGTTGTTGATGCAGACGGAACTGTTATTTACGATACTCAAGTTAATGCTGATGAAATGGAAAATCATGCCGACAGAGAAGAAATTATTGAAGCATTTGAAAGCGGTGAAGGTAGTAGTGTCAGAAATTCTTCAACGCTAACAGAAAAGACATTTTATGAAGCCGTTCTACTTGAAAATGGTAATGTGCTTCGTGCTTCTGCAAATCAAATAACAGTAGGTGCTCTTGTTATTGGAATGCTTCCTGCAATTTTTGTTATTATATTTATTGCAGTTATCGTTGCTTTTTTCCTTTCTCTTACAATGGCTAAACAAGTTACTAAGCCGATTACAAATCTTGACCTTGAACATCCTGTTGATAATGTAGCATATGAAGAACTTGCTCCAATACTTACAAAATTACATAAACAACACAAACAAATTAAAAAGCAGACAAAATCAATTCGTCGCAAGTCAGAAGAGTTTGACCAGATTGTCGGTTCTATAAATGAAGGCCTTGTTCTTCTTGATGAACATGCTATGGTGTTGAGTATGAACCAAGCGGCAAAGAAAATTTTCGGTGTCAACAAAGATGTTAAGGGCGATGATTTCCTTTTATATGACCGCACAAGTAAAACAAGCAAGGCGATATGTGATGCTCTTGAAGGCAAGCACTCTGAATATACCGAAGAAAGAAATGGTTCCGTGTATCAGTTTACAGTTAACGCTATTGAATCATCAGGTAAGGTGTTAGGTGTAATTATACTTGTTTTTGATGTAACTGACCATGCCTTTGCAGAACGTAACCGTCAGGAATTTACTGCTAATGTTACACATGAATTGAAAACCCCACTCCAATCTATTATAGGAAGTGCCGAACTTCTTGAAACAGGTCTTGTAAAAGAAGAAGATAAAAACAAGTTTATAGGCAATATACGAAAAGAAGCAATAAGACTTGTTACGCTTATAAATGATATCATTCGTCTTTCTCAACTTGATGAAAACCACAAATCTGCTACTGAAACAGTAGACCTAATGACTGTTGTCAATGAGGTTGTAGAAGTACTTGACTCAGCGGCATCAAAGAAAAATGTTGCTTTGAATGTTGAAGGTGAATCTTGTACAATTTTTGGTGTAAAGCAGTATATTTATGAAATAATTTATAACCTATGCGATAATGCAATCCGTTATAACGTTGACGGTGGAAAGGTTACAATAAAAATTTCTAATAAATCAGGAAGTCCCGAAATTTCTGTCATAGATACAGGTATAGGTATTGCACCTGAACATCATAATCGTATTTTTGAACGCTTTTACAGAGTTGATAAAAGTCATTCAAAAGAGACAGGCGGAACAGGTCTCGGACTTTCCATTGTAAAACATGCTGTTCAATATCATAAAGCCAAGGTTTCACTTGATAGTGAAGTAGGCAGAGGAACAACAGTTGTTATAAAATTTTAATAATTCCAATAAAACATCCCACAGCATTATCGCTTATGCTTTCTTGGGATGTTTTTTGTAAGTTGTTTTAAAAGGATTGTTAAATAAAAATGTCACCATCTGTCATACTTTATGTATAAAACAAAAGAAAAGAGGTGAAAGAATGAATAATCCTAAACAATACAAAGAAATAGTGGAACTTTTGAACGAGTTCTGTATTCCGAAACATTTACGTGGATATCAGATGATTATAAACGCAATACAGGTTTTGTCTGAAAATCCAGACATTTCTGTGATTGACTTATATACAAAAGTAGCAGAAATGCATAATTCAACAGTATCTCGCACAGAAAGAGCAATGAGATACGCAATAGAATCAGGATATGATAATTGTAAAATGTGTGGTTTAGATACCTTTAAAAGAATTTGTTATTCAAACGGAAAACCATCAAATAACGAATTCTTAAAAGCATTATTTTTTGAATATGAAGTACTAAAATCAGAATAATTTAGTGTAGCCATTAATCAAAATCAAAAACAAGGACAGAGAAAAAATCTCTGTCCTTTTTAAATTAGTGAATTTGTTTAATTTCAACGTCAAATTTTGATGTTAATGCAGATTTAAAGTTATCAATAACTAAATCAAGTTTGTCATTTTCATCAAAATTAATGTTCTTGATGTAAGACTCACAAAAATCTTCAAGTTCAACCGAGTCATAATCTTTTTCAGAATAAACAACGATTTTGTCAAGATAAGTAATTATTGTATTTTGAATAATTGTTTTGAAGTTTTCTTGGAGTTGTTCATCGTAATATAAACATTCACCCCACTGGATTGTTTTCATGATGAAGTTAAATCCATCATCATCTTCAGGTCTCAAATCAAACTCATTGATTGCTCTTCCAATGTACTCACTTAAGGCACCGCTTTCAAGCACTTTTAATAAATCAGGGTAGTAGATATGTATTGCATTATCTGCAATTTCATGAGCAATATCTGAAAAATACACATCATTTTTATCAAGAATACAATCAATTAGTTGTTCGCACTCATCATCAATATATGGACAAAACTTTGGAGTGTGATATTCTTTTGGTTCAATACAAATCTCATATTTATTCATATGATACTTCCTCGCCACCGCTAAAATTATTAATTATATTGCGAGCCGTTTTTCGGGTGTCTTGCTCTCGTAAAAAAATATGTAAGATAATGTCGAGAAAAATTTCCCATATATAAAAAAACTAAGTTTTTTATAATTTTTTAAAAATATTTTTGTTTTTTGTTTATTACTGTTTTTTACACAATTAATATGAAAGATTTAGGTGGTAAGAAATTCTCATATATAAAAAAAGAAAAAACTGTAAAGTTTTAATTTCAAGGTTAATAGTGCTTTTGGCATTAATGAATTATTTATTGTGATATTTTTTTGTCATAACTTGTCACAAAATGTAATTAAAATACGATTGATTATAAAAAGGGGAATTTTGTGAAAGAAGTGTAATAAATGTATTTGACTAACTCTAGTTCGGTTCATGATAATCAATTCGCTTTTAATTCATTTTTAATTAAAAGTTTTAGTTCAGGTCAACAAATTGAAAAAGGGAAAGAGAAGATAGTTTATCACTATACTTCTCCAAACGCTTTTTTATCAATTGTTCAAAATCAAAAAATAAGATTTACAGATATAAGATACCTCAATGATAAATCTGAGGGTATATATTTTGTTAAGGTTTTGCTTGACTTTTTAGAGAAATATAGAAATGAATATCCACATTTTAATGAAGTTGTTAATAATCTTTTGAAAGAAAATGATTTTGAAAAAATACGCAATTTAGAAGTAACGAATATTAATTATAATGAAAGTCCTAGCACGGGATACAGAGAACAAAGAGTTTTTGTATTTTGTACTTGTGCAGAAGCGGACTCCCTTAATATGTGGAATTACTATGTAAATAACGGCGAATATCAAGGATATAATATTGGCTTTAGAGTGGAAGAGTTAATAAAAACTTTTGATGTGCCAGATGAAAAGCATTTAGATTCATTTAGAGTTTATTATGGTAAAGTATTGTACTCAGAAAGAGAGCATTTTGATGAAATAAGACGTTTTGCAGAAACAACTGAGCAATATATTAATTTGAGTTTATCAAGAGGAGACTCTGATGTTAAAAAGGCAGTGGCTTATGAGCAGATTAGATTAAGGAATTATATTGTTTCTTGTGGACCCTTTTTTAAACATCCTAAGTTCAAGTCGGAAGAAGAATTTAGGGTAGTTTTAGCGATTGCAGAAGATAGTGTTCCTCATGGTGAAGACGCACAAAGATATTATGGAAAAAATAATCAAGAGATTAGGGAAGAGTTTTCTGTTAAACGTGGACTGATTGTACCTTACTTGTCGGTTGTAATTCCTTCAGAATCAATTTACAGAGTAACTATAGCACCTATGATGGAATTTGATATTGCAAAAAAGAGCATTCGTGAATTACTAGAAATGGAACACATTGAAAGCGTAAGAATTTGCAAATCAAATATACCTATTAGATTTTAATATCAAAATAAAGATAAGCATAATGTTTTGCTTATCTTTATTTTTCTAATATTATTACGATGATTATATCAAAACTCAGTCCAATAAAATGGGCTGTGTTTTGATTGAAAAATTAAGGAAATTGTATTACAATGTGATTAGATATATTGTAATTATTAAGGTTAGGGGATTAGCAATGAGAATAGTCAAATTAAAATCAAAAACAGATATCAATAAGTTTTGATGAGTTGGAGAAAATGTTAAAATGATATTTGATTTTCGTAATATGACCTTTGCAGATGACGATTGGAAATATATAATTCTTCAATATCTCAAAGAATGGACTGAAATTCCATTAAACCCCAATTATGGATACGATATTGAGAAATTAAAGTTTTTTGATGGCTTTCTTGGAACATTATTAAAACAAACCGAGTTTTTTGTAAAAGAGTGCCCATCAGAAGTAAATAAAGAATTTGTTGATTCCTGGAAATATCAAGGCAAATTATATCGTGTAATGCATTCACATTATGTGTTCAATGATAATTCAATAGAGCCTCGTATAGTTATGCCAAAAGTTAATTATCACAGAATGATTACTCATTGGACAGATGACTATACTTTTGAGGGGTTAATGTATAAATTATCAGATGATGAAGAATATATCATATTAGAAGTCGATACTGGCGAGCATCTTGCTTTTGATGTGAATAAATTTCGTAGTGCAAATAATCAAAGTGAACGGTTTACTGATAAAGAACGAGAGTTTATTTTTCCTATGTACAAAGAAAACATTAAAGAATATCGCACAACAATTAAAGAGTTTGTGAAAATGAAAGAATCAGAAAAGTTAAAGAAGGTGCGAGATGTTTAATAAACAACCAAAAAATATAACAAAACACTATCATAATGTGTTCCGTTCAACTACGGAAATAGATTATGATAAACTTGCGAAAGCAATAGTAAAGGCACAGCAAGAGGCAAAACAGCAAAAAGAAATTGAGAATCAACAAGAAGAAAATGACAATAGAAAACTTTCTTTACGAGAAAACTTAAAAATATTGTGGCTTATTATTAGAAATAAAGTTGATTCAAATGGTACAATGACATCTATTTTCTTTGGATGGATAATGTCCCTATTTTTTAATTTACTAGCCGTATTTAGTTTAATAATTCTTGTTATAGGAATAGTTGCATCTGTAATTGTTTATCAAGATTTCACTTGGTCGTGGAATGCAGCACCAGGTAATATTATTATAATTGGATGTTGTGCATGCTTTGAAGTTGTTGTTATGATTGTTGCGTTTATATTTAGATGTGTGGCAAACGAGATTGGGGAAGAAAAAGACCGTAATTACATTATTTCAGTTTTTTCTGCTTTAGTTGCCTTTGTTGCTTTGGTCATAACGGTTGTGGATAAAGTTAAGGATATAATATAATATTGCTTTTCAAAGGCGGTTTGATGGTTTATGCAAGAGTATTTTAAATAAAGTGTGAAAAACAATAGATTTTGAATATTAAAATTTGTCCGTAAAAATAGAATAGGAAAAACTATCATTCGTTGACGTCACAAACATACATTGTTAAAATTATCATATTTGAATAAAGAGGAGATGTGTTCTTTTGAGCATGGAAACAACACAAAACACTACATCATTATTTATCGATTTTCTTGACGTTATCGGTGATTTTGACACAATTTGCGGAGTAGTATCGTTTGTTACATTCGTTGGGCTTTTTGTATGGTTATTATTAACGTTCCAAAAAAAGATAAATAAAATCACTAAAAATCAGGTTGAGTTTTTTATTGCTGACGGTAAATACATACCGCAGATTTATATTGAATTAAGCGAAGCAATGGAATACTTGCGTTATTTTATTTATGGAAAAAATGGAAGAAAAGAATTGTTAGATGTTACAATACCGTTTTTAAGGGTTGTGATGGTAAAACTATACTTCAAATTTTAAAGTCCAACATAAAAAATAAGTTGTTTTTATTTCAAAAAGTTGAAACGATTAAAAGTACAATTTCAATGGCTCATAACGAGTTTGAAAATATTAGAACCTATAAAACAAAAGCCACGGAAGGAAACGAAGAGGCGTTCTTTCATATGCGACAATTAATATACTATAGAACCGATGCATTAAAAAAATGTGAACTTCTTATTGATTTAGTAAAAGCAAAAAATCTAATTGTTATAGGCAGTGCAGGAAACGGAAAAACAAATTTGCTTTGTAGATTATCAGAAATAATAATAAAAATAAAGATGCCATGTCTATTAATAAATGCAAGAGATATTAACATTAATTGTTCGGATTTTATTGTAAATAAACTTCCTTTTATAAAAAAAATACATAATCATAGTGCCTTGTTTTTAAGAATCTATGATTGGCTTTTGCTTTTACGAAGAAAAAACTTTTTTATTATTATTGATGCTATAAACGAAAATGACAGAGAAGTATTTGTTGAATCGTTAGGTTCTCTTTTAGATGATTTTTCAAAGTTTAAGCGAATAAAAATTATTCTGTCTTGTCGCAGTGAATACTTCGATTCAAGATATAGTCGATATTTTAATAATTGTCAATCTCAACCACATAAATTAAAACTTGATGAAATTCATTATGATGAAAGAGCGAAAGAAAAAATGTTTTCAGTTTATTCCGAATATTACAATATGCATACTCATTTACCAATGTATGTA
This sequence comes from uncultured Clostridia bacterium, assembly GCA_945787805.1. Lineage (GTDB taxonomy): Bacteria > Bacillota > Clostridia > Oscillospirales > Acutalibacteraceae > Fimenecus. The sequence goes on from CALZID010000007.1 coordinate 14,488, forward strand.
AAGGATAAATTGGTAAATTCACTTTTACTAATGAGAATATTCTTTGAGGTTAATTCTAATCAAGAAAGGTGTAATTTAGAATTACGAAATGCAGAGATATACAAAAGGTACATTGATATGGTTTCATCTAAAACTATAGGTTTAGATTTATATGAAATAATGAATACAATTTCAAAGATTATGGTGGATTCCTTGAATTTTGATAGTGTAAAAATTGCAGATTTAGGTTTATCATCAAAAGATTTAGAAATGTTTCAAAACTGTTTGGACAACAACTTAATTATTAGCAGAAAACTTGTAGAGGGAACTGATATTACCGAAAGGTCATACGAAGTAATCTATTTTGTATTTGATGAACTACGCGATTTTTGTTTGTCACGATATTTGCTGATAAAATCTGAAGATAATCATGAGGAATCTTACACAACAGTTTTTACTTTCTTGGAAAAACTGCTTGAACAAAAGCAATCACCTCTTGAAGGTGTTTTGAAATATTCCTATTATTACTTAAAAAAGAAGTCAAATGAAAGTTTATGTAGATCAATACTTGATAAATATGGTTATTCAGATGCTATGAACTTATACAGTATCAGAGACTACAGAGAAGAAAAGCGGTTATTTGATAATATTGGTATGTCATTGATATTTACCGATTTTTCTGATTTGAAAGATTTTGAATTGGATTATATTTCAAAACACATAATTAAAATTCCATATGACTTTTGGCGAATCTTTTACATTTTACTTCAAAACGAATACACAGATAACACGCCGGATATTTCTCTTGCTTTGGAAATTCTTTTAAATAATCATTCGTATGAAGAAATTTGCAAAATTATCAATGCTTTCTTTAATGATAAGATAAAATTCTATTCTTATATGTCGTCAAATGAGCCAAGGCAAATTGAGGGGTTATGTGATTTTTTAGATGAACTTAAACAAGCAAAAGGAGATTTTTCATTTGAGTTAAAACAGTTTTTATTGTTAATTGCAACAATAGAATCCGATGAAAATTTGCTTTATGAATTTAAAGAGTTTGCTTTGGATACAAAGGTTTTTGATTCATTAAAAGAAAGAGTGAAGGCTTTAGAATTGATTGATGATTTAGAAAAAATAAAAGAAAGACTTTTAGCTAAACCTTTAATGATTGAGTATTTAAAGGAATTCTTAAAATCGTTGGAAACGGAGGTTGCCGATTTGTATGGTGATTAATGATAAATCCGGGTTCTTTATCAAGAAATATTATATAAATAGATTTTTGATAATGCACTATTTTGGCGTAAAAAGAAATAGTTATGCCGGAAGCGTCATAGAGCGAATTTATGACTACTATTGCATGGGTGCATCTTCTCTTTTTATTGAATATTTGAAATATTACAAACATGAATTTGATTCTTACGATGACTTTTTGCTTAGAAAGTATAATTTTTTTATTGATGAAATTAACCGCATAAACAAATATTTACTGTTCTATAAGAATTTACGTTTAACGGAAGATGGTGGCTTAGAGAATATGATGTATGATGAAAAATTCAGAGAAACAATTATAAAATTCTTAGGAGGAAGTTGTATTGAAGATTAGAGATGGTTTTGTAACAAATAGTTCCTCAACGAATTATATTATAATTTCAAAAAAAGAGTTAACGCACGATTATCTTTATAAAAAACTTGGATTCAGTAAATCATCAAAAATCCTATCTTTAGGTTCAGATTTATCAACCGATTTACTTAGTGGCACGGAAAGTGGCGCTCGATGGTTTGATGTTGAGAAGATAGACTATGATACTGTCTTAAAAATTTTTGGTGAAGAAACTGCAAAGAAATATAAAGAATTAACTCAAAAAGGATTCTATACATATCTTGGCCATATTAACAGTGATGACAGCTGTTTAACTTCTTTTATGACAACAGACCGATTTGAAATTGATGATAAAGATTTCTATATGAACGGTTTAAACTGCGGTTGGTGAAATTATGCTGTATTATAAAGACCCAAAGTATAATTTTATAGAGTTTTTTAATCAAGAAAACGGAACCTTAATGCGTACAAATATCATTAAAAATGGTGTGGAAACCGCAGAAGAACCCAATATGCGTTCTTTTCCTGAATTAATAGATATTGGTATTATGGGAACTTGTCATGCTGGTTTATCTGGTATTTGTACAAAAGCAGGTATAGATTGTTATCAAAATGCGACATCACGTCAAAGAAACAATATGCCTGTTGAAAAATATGAAGGAATAATTTCTCAGTGTAGAAATAAAAGTTTTCAAGTGGCTTTAGGAGGGGCAGGAGACCCTAATAAGCATGAAAATTTTGAACAGATATTAAAGATTACACGAGATAATAATATTGTCCCTAATTTGACTACAAGTGGTTATAACATTTCTGAGCACGAAATTAAATTGATTAAGACATATTGTGGAGCAGTTGCGGTATCTTTTTATTCCACATTAAATAAGAATGGCTGTGAAACTAATTTGAATACACTATCAACAATTCAAAAATTTGTTGACAGTAACTGTATTACAAATATTCATTATGTTGTCTCTAAACAAAATATAGATGAAGTAATTTATAGACTTGAAAAAAACTTATTTCCAAGTGGTATAAATGCAATAATTTTTCTTCTATACAAACCCGTTGGTCTTGCATCTAAAGATAAAATGCTAACTGCAAACGACCCAAGATATTTAAGGTTTTTAGAATTAGTTACTAATAATAAAACTGATTTTAAAATCGGGTTTGATTCATGCCAAACCCCTGCAGTATTAAATTTTTGTCCTACAGTAGCCAAGGAGTCCCTGGAATTTTGTGAGGCTGCAAGATTTTCTATGTACATAGATTGTAATCTAATGGCATATCCTTGTTCTTTTGGCCATGATTGCGATGATTATTCTGTAGATTTATCAAGGTTTTCAATTAATGAAGCGTGGAATTCAACAAATTTTGAAAAATTTAGATTGAAGCAAGATGCTATATGTTCAAACTGTAGCAAAAACAGTATATGCAGAAATTGTGCTTTGAATATTGATTTAAATGTTTGTGGAAAGTATTTATAACAATTTGTAATTGGCATTTGTTTTAGTTTTTTTCGTTTGCAACTATTTTTCAAAATTCATAATATTATTGACTGAACATGATAGGAGTTTTGAAAGCGTCTAAAAAATTCTAAGTGTTAGGTCTTTTGTATGAAATAGCCTGATTAGTTATTTCATTTTCACTTCCTTATCCTTTTTGTTTTTTATCTTTCAGGGGAGAACAGGTGTTACGATTTGTAGCACCTGTTTTCTTTTGCCTAAATATCACGATAAGAAAGCAACTCACGAACCAGTTCTTGTATTTCTTGATTTTGTATATATGAAACTGAAATTTCAATATCCCTTAATCTCATATTTGTCAGTTTCATAATCCTTGATGTATTCAGCGGTTTGTTTTCTTTTATCAATTCATTGACAGCCCATTCAATTTCGCGGGCCCAGTATTCAGGCTGACTTTCAATGTTTCTTTGTATATATGTTTTACATTTCGGCAACTTATGTATTTGCTTTTGCGGAAGATTTAACGCTTTCTGCACTTTCGCAAAGGATACTTTTTCGGGGCGACCTTTATTGTTAAGAATTCGCCTTACAATTCGTTTTACCTGTGGGAGATATTGGTTGTCTAATTCTTCATATAAAAGTTGTTTAGGGCCTGTTTTACGCGAAACATATGTTGTTTTCAAAACAGTATCACAAATGTCAGCAACAATGTTGTAATCAAGATTATGTTTCTTTGCCAAACTCATATATAAGATTTTGTTTTCTTGTATATAAGTTTCGTGGGGCAGGTGGGTAATCTCATATATAGAAATCCTCAATAAAAATGAAATCTGTAGAATAAAGTATGTGTCATACCGATAATTGTTAAAGATTTTTTGCATATAACTTAGTTCCATTGTGGGCATATCGTTATAAAACTCAAGATAATCTTCATACAATTTTGAGATGTTCCTTACAAGCCCGGATTTGCATATATATTCGCTCTTAAGATTAGAATGAAGAAAAGTACCGATTGGTAAAGAAATGTTTAAATCAATGGGTTCTTGCATAACATCAATGACATACTGGGTGAAAGCAATTTCAGTTCCATTTTTACAAATTCTTGTTTTAAGTTCGTTAGGGATGTTGTTTTCAGCATCATATAATCCTGGTGACGATTTTGAAGATACCGGAATTTCACTGTTTTCTAAAAAACATCTATGCTCAGGACAAATACGAATTCTTGGAATCTGATGTAACCTGTGCCAATATGTCTCTCCATATTTTTCACGGTCTTCCTTTACACACTCAGGGCAATATTTGATGTATCGCAGTTCATTAAGAAGGGGAATACACATTAAATTTTTCCAATTACCTTCGCAGGATAGAATACCATTCACAGCATCAATTCTTCGTTGCTTTGGTAAAAATCTAATATATGCAGGATACATTGTATGTTCAAATACAATATTTTCCCAAGTGTCATTTTTAGTAATCCAATTCATCGCATCAGGTGTATATTTATTCACAAAATCCACATTAGGATGTACCAATTTCCCGTTTTGGTATATATCAGAAACAGTATAAACATAACGAGCATAACCACTCCTGTTATGGTATCTTGCGATTTGAGAGTATAGCAATTCATCGGGATAAATCTCAGGGAAGAAAGCAATCATATAGCCACCTCCAATATATTAATACCATTCTCTTTAAGTGCTGAAACAATATTTTTGTTCAACTCTTTTGTTTCCATTGCAATCTGATAAATACTCACAATTTCAATATTGTCTTCTTTAATCTTAGGAAGTATTTCCTTTTTCTTTTTAGGTGGATTTGCTTTTGTTACAGGTGGAGTAATAAAATCGTGCAGCATTGTCATTCGTTTTTCAAAGGCAATACTAAGAGTAGAAATATCAAGAACTTCTAAACCTTCCATAATTGCAATTTCTTGAGCATCGTGGATTAAACTGACAACTACACTTACATTGCCGTTTGAATGGTTGAATAACCACATAAGCATTGATTCATCCACTGTTGGTGCATTCTTAACATAGCAATATTGAAGTAGAGTTTTGCAGAACTCACGAAATTCATAATTGTATTCCATCATTGTATAACTGAGCCCTAACGACCTACGAGCCAACATTGCTTCTCTTTCAAAAAACAAAGTACTTTCAGGCGTGCCTACCATACAAATAGAAACACCACTATTATTAATTAACTGCGTAAGAGTTCCGATAACTGTTTTGCCGTTTTTATTGTTAACTACATTTTGGATTTCATCTACAACAAGTAATCCAATGTGATTTAATGCTACTTGACTAACTGCACCGATAAGCATATCAGTTGTGGCGTGTGATTTCATAGCATTGGAGTGATATTTTGTGTGTAACATTTCGTCTGCTTTTCTCAGTATTTCTAAAAGCAATCCTTTAACTGAAGAATCAGCAGGGGCTTGAACTTGCAGACAGGCAATAACATTGGTATTACCAAGATTTAATATTGGTACTTCGGTTAAGATGTTGATTGCTCTGCTGATAGCAGAACTTTTTCCAATACCACTGGGACCGATTATTGTAAACGAATCGCTCCCACCAATAATGCTTTCATATGATTGTTGTCTAATCATTTTGTTATTTTCATTTGCTTGTCTTGTTGCAATGATTGATTGTTTCTTTTGTAAAGAGCGAAGTAAGGACAAATACAATTTGCTATAAATCTCTTTACTCATTTTATTAGGGATAAATACCCTATAAATATCCTGCAAGGCAATTAACCTTTCAGGAACACTTTTATTTCTTATACTTTCATCATATTCAGGCAATATGCAGAGTTTGTTATCCAACTCACTTCCTGTTATCATTTCAGGCATTATCTTCAAAATATCATTCATCAATTACATCTCCAATATCTTTGTGCTGCTTTAGGGTAGCAGATTTTCTCGCGGCCCTTGTATCTTTAATTTGTACATTAGTAGATTTAGGTTTTGACGCAACCGATTCAATAAAAGACATCAATTCAATTTTTGATTGATAATTATCTCTTATTGTGTCTTTCATTAGTTCTTTTTGCTTTTGTTGAATATCTTGAACACTATCAAGTGACATATCTTCAAAACGGCTTTCAATCAATGAGAATTCAACAAAAGAGCCATCTTTTTCTTTAAGCCAAACTTTATTACAATTGTCTGGGTTGTATGCCACAATAACATCTCCACCTTGTAAATATCTTTCTTTGTAGCCTTCTGCATGATATCGAAGCCGATTTACCTTTAACCCATACTTTGTAAACTTGCCGTTGGTGCGGGGCAGGAGAGTAAGGACTAAATCTTTACTTGAAACTGAAATTAGATTTGTTCCAATATCGTTTTCAACTTTCCAATTCCAAATCTCATTAGCATATGGCTTAACATTGCTTTCAAGCATTTCAGATGTGTAAGGATAAGTTTTAATAACTCTTTCACAGTTGTAATGAATAATACACCTCACAACGATTCTTTCAAATTCTTCTAAGGTTAAAACCGCATCTTTTCGGTAATCATGGGAGCCACGCTCTTGAAAGTCAGGCATAATTACACCTTTACCCTTTAACATGTCCTTGTATGATTTTTGAATTAAATCAAATAACTTTTCAACCTGACCTTTAAGTTCAGGCCGATAGGGTGGTAAATGTATTAAACTAACACCTAATTCTGCGATTTGTTCAAAGGTTTTGCCCTTGTATTCTGAGCCACCATCTGTGACCATAATGCCGGGGGTTGATTCACATCCCATTGGTCAGCAGTAATATGAATTCCCATTCTTTCACAAAGAGCAACCTTATCTTCTGAAATATTAAGCATTAAATTCTGCAAAGAATATGTACCACCTTGCCAAGATAGAGAATATCCTAAACACATAGAAGTGTTGGCATCACAAGCAACAACAAGCACAGGTCTGCCGATAAGTTGCCCTTTATCATTAACGAGATAAATATCACAAATTGTTCCATCGAGCATTGCTGTGCCAACTAACGGGGCAAACTCCTGAACGCCATCACCCAGCAAAGGTCTGTTATTCATTTGATAGTCCTTAATACCATCTCTGCTAATAAAGAAATTTTCCATCTTTCTATGTTTACGATAGAAATATCTGAATTGGTTAAACGATGGGTATTCAGGCAACAGCACACCATAATCATCGCAATACTTTGCTTTGAGCATCATTGTATATGCAGTAGGTAAAGAGTTTTGATTTCTTGTATAAAAGAACTTGTTTAATGCCCATCTCATATTCTTTTGGTCTTGAGTTAATTCTTTTCCCTTCGAATGTTTCGGTGCAAGTGCTGCAATGTCCTGATAAACAAGATAGGTACATAAATACGAACGGAGAGTTTGTTTACTAATCCCAAACTGCTTTGAAGAATTTTCAAGCATCAGATTTCTTTGCTTTACATCTTCTAAAACTGAAACAGCACTTGCAATCATTGTGTATCGCTGTTGTGCTATCTTACGGTCAGCGGGGGACAAGTCTTCAAATTTGAGATAGTCTGGAGAAAGGCAATTGATAATTTCACCGTCACTAAAGAAATCATAAGAGAAAAATTGTGGCATAGTTTTCTTTTTACAATCAATTGCAAGAACACTATCACAAACACTAAGGATTCTGAAAATACTGCTATCAGTTTTTATTAAGTCATTCTTCTTCAATTGTTTCTTCCTCCATTTCTTCAATAACGATACCCCAATCGGTAACTCCTCGTTTAGCCCAATACTGCATACTGGCATCAAGCAATTTACAAGTGCGAGGGAGAGAAAGTTTCTTACGGAATACACACTCTCTAACCATTAAGTCACCATCAGTTTTAGTACAGACAAAATCCGATGTAAATTCACCCTCATCCAAACCTTCTAATACAACATTAACCCTAATAGATTTGATATTCTCATCTCTATCAAGTATGTCAGCATATTTAGTCTGGATTTTGTCATAAGTACGAGCAATCTCCTCGCACTTTTTAAGTTTTCTCTTTGTGCATCTGTCTTTAATCTTTGCTGGTCTCATAAAGTACTCCTTTCAGTTCCGAAAAATATTTGGATTTTCCGAAAAATCAATTTTTTCGGAAAATTTTCGGGATTTTTTTAATTTTTCGGGAATTTTTTCGGAAAAATTCACCTTTAAATAGACGTAATAAGCCTTTTGTGTTAAGAAAATCAAGAGTATTTTCCGGATTTTTCCCGAAAAATATATTTTTCGGGATTTACAATGTCATAGCAAAAACGATTTATCGTCTGCAGGGCAAAAATTTTTAGCGTGTGCAAGGTCATATTCTCTGTTACTTTTTCTTTCAAATTTCCCACAAATAAAGTTACTTTTTCTCTTAAATTTCTTTAATTTTTTTCTTTTATTTTTCTGTTATTTATCCCTTAAAAACAAGTCAATTTTTCTGTTATTTTTCTTTTATCTTTTCATTAATTTATTAAACATTTTCTCTTATTTTTTCTTGAAAGAATTAAAGTTTCTTCTTGAATTTTTCTTGAAATTTACAAGAAAGAAAATGCCCACAATCCACGCAGTAGAGCCGTTTGAAAGGTGATAAGGGAAGATTAACAGAAGAATAAAAGAAAGGAACTAAACGCAGTAGAAGAGGCGTAGCGACGAGAAAAAATTATATAAATTCTGTTGGGAATTTATCTTTTTTTATCTTGTAATTCAGCGGTTCGTTTTTGGATAAAAAAAGAAGACCTTGCATGTGAAATGCAAGGTCATAATTTTTTCGAGGATTTGTTTTTTCTTTTACCTCTAATTCAGCGGTTAGTCAGCGGTTTAGAGGATAAACAATTTTGCCCCATGTAAGGATGAATGAGAGTGCCTTGGGGCATTTGTTGTCGTAGCAAAAACGATTTATCGTCTGCAGGGCAAAAATTTTTAGCGTGTGCAAGGTCATATTTTCTGTTACTTTTTCTGCTATCCAGATTACTTTTTTCTCTTAATTTTCTTTAAATTTTTCAGAATTTTCTTCTTTTATTTTTCTGTTATTAATCCCTTAAAAAACAACAGATTTTTTCTGTTATTTTTCTTTTGTTTTCCTCTCATTTTTTTAACTTTTTCTTTCATTTTTTCTTGAAAGAATTAAAGTTTTTTCTTGAATTTTACAAGAAAGAAAATAGCCACAAACCACGCAGTAGAGCCGTTTGAAAGGGGATAAGGGAAGATTAACAGAAGAATAAAAGAAAGGAAAAAGAAAAGGCTTGTTTTGCCGTCCGTTAAATATTCTGCAAGGTGTCTTTTAAGGCAAAAAAAGAAGACCTTGCATAGAAAATGCAAGGTCATAAATTTTGAAAAAATTTATACTTTTCTTTCACAACTGAAAGTCAGCGGAAAATCAGCGGAAAGGATAAACGATTTTGCCCCATGTAAGGATGAATGAGAGTGCCTTGGGGCATTTGTATTATTCCCACTCAATTGTGCCGATTGGTTTTGGAGTGAGGTCGTAGAGTACACGGTTGATACCATCAACTTCATGAGTGATTCTGTCTGTAACTTTATGAAGCACTGCATAGGGGATTTCTTCGATTGTAGCGCTCATAGCATCCTTTGTGTTAATTGCACGGATGATTGCGGGCCAGCCTTCGTAACGGCCGCCGTCTTTTACACCGACGCTCTTAATGTCGGGGATAACAACGAAATACTGCCATACTTTTTCGGCAAGGCCGTTTTTATCAAATTCTTCACGGAGAATTGCATCTGCTTCACGAAGTGCGTGAAGTCTGTCTCTTGTGATTGCACCGAGGCAACGAACACCGAGACCGGGGCCGGGGAACGGCTGACGGTAAACCATACCGTGCGGAAGACCGAGTGCTTCACCCACAACTCTGACTTCATCTTTGAAAAGGAGCTTGATAGGCTCAACAAGTGAGAAGTTAAGGTCTTCGGGAAGTCCGCCTACATTGTGGTGAGATTTAACCGCTTTTTTGCCTTCTGCCTGTTTGAAGCTTTCAAGAATGTCGGGATAAATCGTGCCCTGTGCAAGGAATTCGATACCTTCAAGTTTTCTCGCTTCATCGGCAAAAACATTTATAAATTCCGCACCGATAATCTTTCTCTTTCTTTCAGGTTCGCTGACACCTGCAAGAAGGTCAAGAAAACGGTCGGTAGCGTCAACATAAATAAGGTTAGCATCAAGTTCTTTACCGAAAACATCAATAACCTGTTGGCTCTCATTTTTTCTCATAAGTCCGTGATTTACATGAACGCACACGAGCTGTTTGCCGATAGCCTTTATAAGAAGTGCGGCAACAACCGATGAGTCAACACCGCCCGAGAGAGCAAGAAGAACTTTTTTATCGCCCACTTGTTCACGAACTGCTTTGATCTGTTCCTCAATAAAAGCGTCTGCTAATGCTTTGGTAGTAATTCTTTCCATTGATTCCGGTCTGACATTAGAATCCATATTATATACCTCCGTAATTTTTATATAACAATTGGCGAAAAGGTGATACCTCTTCGCCGTTTTTTAGTTAGTCTGTGTAGTTATCAAAATAGCCTTGAACAAGAATGATGGGAGTACCCTTATCACCCGAACCCGATGTAAGGTCACAAAGTGAACCGATAAGGTCGGTGAGTTGACGGGGAGTAGTACCCTGAGATGCCATATTGCCAACAAGGTTGCCGTTTTTAGCTTTAATGCTGTTTGAAATTGCTTCTTTAAGCTCAGCGCCCGAAAGTCCTTTGAAGTCATTATCAGCAAGATATTTGAGTTTCAATTCGTTTGGAGTACCGATAAGGCCTTGGGTGTGAGCAGGGGATACAACCGGGTCGGCAAGTTCCCAAATTTTACCCTGTGGGTCTTTGAATGCACCGTCGCCGTATACCATAACTTCAATGTGTTTGCCTGTTTTCTTCAAGAATTCTGCCTGAATATCTTCAACAAGACCCTGACAGTCTCTCGGGAAAAGTTTAACGGTATCTTCGGTGGATTTGTTTGAACCGAGAAGTCCGTATTTTTCGTTATAACCGCTGCCGTTTACGGAAGAAGTGAGAATATCGTCAAGTCCGCAAACTGCCTTAGCGCCTGCCGCTTTGAGAATTCTCTTTGTTCTTGCTCTTGTGTGAATGTCGCAAGTGAGCACACAGTCTGTATAGTCAAGAATTGTCTTAGCCTGATTAGCGAAAACTATTTCAACTTCAGCGCCTGATTCTTTGATGATATCCGAGTAGTATGCCACATAGTCAACACCTGTAAATTCATGCTTGTTTTCACCGAAAAGCTCTCTGTATTTTTCAAGTGAAAGAACATCTGAATATGGGTTTACGCCGGCTTCGTCAAGCTTGTCCAACGAAACGAGAGAGTTACCGACTTCGTCGCTGGGATAGCTGAGCATAAGCACAACCTTTTTAGCGCCCTTTGCAATACCGCGAAGGCAGATAGCAAAACGGTTTCTTGAAAGAATCGGGAAAATAACACCGATTGTTTCGCCGCCGAGCTTTGCCTTAACATCAGCAGCAATATCATCAACCGATGCATAGTTGCCTTGCGCACGAGCTACGATTGATTCCGTGAGAGAAACAACGTCTCTGTCACGCATCTTGAATCCTTCGCTTTCTGCTGCTTCAAGCACACTTGTTACTGCAATGTCAACAAGGTTGTCGCCTTGTCTGATAATGGGACAACGAATACCTCTTGAAACAGTACCTACTTTTCTTTCCATAATTTATCTCTCCAAAATATAAGAATAAAAAAGTAAAATTCAATATGCGGCACAGAGAAAAGCACAAGCGCCGCACATCAATAAATTACAAACTATTATATAATAAATCATCACAAAAAGTCAATGAAAATCATTACATACAAGAAAAAAATCGGCAAAAAATTTCCGTGTAGGTTTTATGCCGTCATTCACAACGACAAAAGGCGGAAAATACTGCTGTCTTTATTGACAATTATACGGTGAAATAGTATAATGTTACAGAATGTATTATTATGCGCTATTGCGCTCTGACAGAAAAAACGCAGGTGAAAAAAATGCCCTTAACATTGATGTATATAACAAATAATCCGGAAATTGCTCAGATTGCTCAAAAGGCAGGAGTTGACAGAATTTGGGTGGATATGGAAAGTCTTGACAAAGACCTTCGTCAAGGCGGAATGGACACTGTTCAGTCCAGCCACACTATTGAAGATATTAAGCGTATTCGCCCTGTTGTAACAGACGCATTGCTTCAAGTCAGAATAAATCATATTCACGAAAATTCAAAAGACGAAATTGATAAAACAATCGAAGCAGGCGCAGATGTTATTATGCTGCCTTATTTTAAAACCCGTGAAGAAGTTGAAAAGTTTATAGAATATGTTGACGGGAGAGCGACGACCATCGCCCTTGTTGAAACAAAAGAAGCCTATGAGAATATTGACGATATTCTTGAAGTAAAGGGCATAGATGAGATACATATCGGTCTTAATGATTTGCATTTGGCATACGGCCAGGATTTTATGTTTGAGCTTTTGATTGACGGTAAGGTTCACAGTCTTGCGGAAAAGCTGCGCAAAAAAGGAATAAAATTCGGCTTTGGCGGAATTGCCCGTGTAGGTTACGGAGTGTTGCCCGCAGAATATATTATTACCGAGCATTATGCGTTGGGTTCGCAAATGGCAATTCTTTCTCGCGGATTTTGTGACGCAAACCGAGTTGAGAATCCGAAAGATGTTGAAGATATCTTTATAAAAGGAGTCAAAGATATTCGGGCAAAAGAGACAGAAGTTTCGAAATATAATGAAAAGCAATATGCGGAAAACCATAAAATAGTTGAATCAAAAGTAAAAGATATTGTTAAGCAAATAAGAGAGAAGAAAAAAGAAAAAACTGTGGAGAATGAAAAAATCTGGCTTGCAACGCCCACAATGCACGGTGACGAACTCAAATACATTACAGAGGCTTATGAAACTAACTGGATGTCAACCTTAGGTGCAAATATTACCGCAGTTGAAGAAAGCGTAGCAAAAAAAATCGGTTGTAAATATGCGGTGGCTCTCTCTTGCGGAACAGCAGCGTTACATATGTGCGTTAAGCTTGCAGGAGTTAAATCGGGTGACAAGGTTTTTTGCAGTGATATGACTTTTGCAGCAACAGTAAACCCTGTGGTTTATGAAGGCGGAGTTCCCGTATTCATTGATACGGAATATGACAGTTGGAATATGGACCCCATATCCCTTGAAAAAGCATTTGAGCTTTATCCGGAAGTTAAAGCTGTGGTTGTGGCAAATCTTTACGGTACACCCGGCAAACTTTCGGAAATCCGTGAAATTTGTGACAAGCATAATGCCATTCTCATTGAAGATGCCGCAGAGAGTTTCGGTGCCACATATAAGGGTGTTCAAACAGGCACTTTCGGTTCATATAACGCAATCAGTTTTAACGGAAATAAGATTATTACGGGCAGTTCCGGCGGAATGTTCTTAACAAATGACGAAAATGCCGCCAACAAGGTTCGTAAGTGGTCAACTCAAAGTCGAGAGAATGCTCCTTGGTATCAGCACGAAGAGTACGGTTATAACTACCGTATGAGTAATGTTATCGCAGGTGTTGTCAGGGGACAAATGAATTATCTTGACGAGCATATCGCTCAGAAAAAGGTTATCTATGACCGCTATAAAGAAGCGTTTAAGGATTTGCCGGTTTCTATGAATCCTTATGATGAAAATACTATGGAACCGAACTATTGGCTTTCGTGTATGATAATTGATAAATCTGCAATGTGTGAGCAGACAAGGGGCGCAACAAAAGCTGATTATGTGAAAGAAAGCGGAAAAACCTGTCCCACAGAAATTCTTGAAAAACTTGCAGAAAAGAATATTGAAGGCAGACCTATCTGGAAACCTATGCACATGCAACCCATATATGCTAATAACGATTTTGTATCTGTGGGCGATAATGTGGGTGAAGATATTTTCGCAAGGGGACTTTGTCTTCCGTCGGACATTAAGATGACAGAAAGTCAACAACAGAGAGTAATTGATATAATTAAAGGTTGCTTTAATTAAACCTATTAAGGAAGAATGAAATGTATAAATACATAAAAAGAGCACTGGATTTTATTGCTTCATTTTGCGGAACAATTGTGCTTTCACCCATATTACTTATTTTATGTATTTTGGTGAAAACAAAATTGGGCAGTCCTATACTCTTTAAGCAAGAAAGACCGGGCAAAATAGATAAAAAAACAGGTGAAGAAAAAATATTCACTTTGTACAAATTCAGAACAATGACGGACGAGCGTGACGAAAACGGGGAACTTCTGCCCGACGAAATCCGTCTTACGAAATTCGGCAAGTTTTTACGCAGTACAAGTCTTGACGAGTTGCCTGAATTTATAAACATATTAAAAGGGGATATGAGTTTTATCGGTCCAAGGCCGTTGCTTGTGAAATATTTACCCCTTTATTCAGAAGAGCAACGCCGCCGTCATCTTGTGAGACCGGGACTTTCGGGTTGGGCACAGGTCAACGGCAGAAATACAGTTTCATGGCAGGAAAAATTCAAACTTGATGTGGAATATGTTGATAGTATTTCCTTTGTGCTTGATGTGAAAATATTTTTCAAAACTGTTATGGCAGTTGTTAAGCGTGAAGGAATCAGCAGTGAAACAAGTGCAACTATGGAAGCATTTACGGGCAACCCCGAAACGACGGAGGTATAACCTATGAATAAAAAAGTGGTGATAATCGGTGCAGGCGGTCACGGCAGAGTTGTGGCTGATATTGCAGAATCCTGCGGTGACACCGTTTTAGGCTTCCTTGACGACAACGACACGCCAAACAATAAGGTTAATGTTATCGGCAAAAGCAGCGATGCAATAAAATACTGCGACGGTGAAACTTATCTGTTTGTTGCAGTGGGAAATTGCGATGTCAGAAAAAAGATTTTTAACAGTCTGCCCAATGCAAAGTGGTACACGGCAATTCATCCGTCAGCGGTGATTTCTCCGTCGGCAACAATAGGCGAAGGCACATGCGTAATGCCAAATGCAGCAGTAAATAACAGTGCGGTAATAGGTAAGGGCGTTATTGTAAATACCTGTGCTTCTGTTGACCATGACTGTGCAATCGGTGATTTTGTTCATATTGCGTGCGGAGCGCATATTGCGGGAACAGTAACCGTAGGGGACAGAACCTGGATAGGTATCGGCTCATCCGTCAGTAACAATCTGTCAATCGGCAGTGATATTATGATAGGCGCAGGTACCGTAGTTGTAAAAGATATATCAGAAAAGGGAACTTATGTCGGTGTCCCGGCAAAGAAGATAAAATAAGCGGAGTATAAAAATGAAAAAGATATGCTTTATAACAACTGTTTCAATAACTCTTAAAAGTTTTGTTGTTGAAACGGCAAAATATATGCATAACGAGTGCGGTTATGATGTAACTCTCATCTGTGATAACGATGAAGAGTTTGCTGCCGCATTGCCTGAATATATTCATTATATCCCTGTCAGAATGTCAAGGGGCATTGATTTGTCGGGTTTCGCATCCGTGCTGAAATTTTATAAAGTATTCAAAAAAGAAAAATTTGATTTTGTGCAGTATTCAACTCCCAATGCCGCCTGTTATGCAAGTATAGCGTCTTTTTTGGCAAGAGTGCCAATAAGACTTTATGCACAGTGGGGCATTAGATATATAGGACTTTCGGGAAAGTCAAGGCAGATTTTTAAGTTAATCGAAAAAATTGTTTGCCGTCTTTCAACACATATCCGTTCGGTAAGTCCTATGAATATGCAGTTTGCAGTGAATGAAGGGCTGTATCCGTCGTATAAGGCAAAAGTTATAGGCAACGGCGGAACAATCGGCGTTGATATGAGTGCATATTCCGTTGATAAAAAGTTAGAGTGGAAAAAAGAAATAGCAGAAAAATACAATATAAATGAAAATGATTTTGTTTTCGGATTTGCAGGTCGGGTGTCCGCCGACAAAGGCTGCGGAGAACTTTTAACTGCATTTAAGAATATTGCGGAAGAAAATAAAAATGCAAAATTACTTATTGTAGGCCCTATGGAAGATAATTGCGGAATTTCCGACGAACTTATAAAATGGGCGAACAATTCATCAAATGTTGTTTTGACAGGCATGGTGGCTAATGCGGATATGAAAAAGTATTATTCCGCTATGAATGTGCTTGTTCACCCAACATACCGTGAGGGCTTCGGAATGGTAATTCAAGAAGCAGGTGCTCTGGCGGTGCCGGTTATCACAACAAAAATTCCCGGTGCATCAGAAGTGATGACAGATAACGAGTCTTGTATTCTTGTTGAGCCAAAAAACACAAATGAACTCCAAAATGCAATGCAAATGCTTTTTGAAAACCCCGAAAAAGCAAAAGAATTAGGAGAGTGTGCATATAACCGCACAAAAACTCTTTATGACCGCCCCATAATGCTTGAAAATCAAAAGAAAGAGTATGTGAGCCTTTTAATGAACGAAAACGAATCTAAAAGAATTGTTTTGTCCGATAAAATTTTGACAAATTATGATTTTCCCGAAGATACTCTTGTAAAAACCGTATCATATAAGGAACTCGAAAAGTATAACAATAACGAAAAAGTTGCGGCAATTGCAGGTTCTCGTGCAATGGCTATTAAGTGTGCGGATATGAATTTACCGTCGCTTAAACTTTTTCAACTCACAAGTGCGGGTTTTGACGGTGTGCCTTGTGAAAAGTACGCAGAAAAAAATATTGCGGTTGCAAACGCAGGTAAGGTTTATTCCGCACCTATTGCCGAAACAGTGGTTTTCGGAATTCTTCAAACAGCGAAGAAGCTTCGCAGAAATCCCAATAACAGAAGATTTAAGATTTACCGTCATTATAATTTGATAACCGAACTCAGCGGAAAAAAAGTTCTTATTATGGGTGCGGGTAATATCGGTACTGCGGTTGCCGACAGACTGGGCGGCTTTGATATGATTATCGACGGATATGACCCCTATTGCTCTGAAAAACCGCAGTATTCAAAAATGCTTCGTAATCGTGAAGACCTTAAAAAGGCACTCAAAGATTATGACTACATAGTTTCAACATTACCCGATAATGACGAAACAAGAAGCTCAATAAATAAAGAGTTGTTTGACAGTATGAAAAAGTCGGCGGTCATTATAAATGTGGGCAGAAAAGCGGTTTTCAACGAAACCGATTTTTATAACGCACTTAAATCGAAGAAAATCGGCGGTGCGGTGCTTGATATGTTTGAAAAAATACCGAATCCGCTGACAAATAAATTCCGCAGACTTAAAAATGTTGTTGTTCTTCCGGGCGTATCCGCAATATCAAAAGAAGTCAATGAAAGGCTTAAAGACTATATGTACAAAAACATAATTGCTTCTCTTAATAACGAAGCGGTTTCAAATGTGATAAATGGAGTGAAATAAATGTTTTTCAGCGTAGTTGTACCCGTATATAATGTTGAAAAGTATCTTTGTGAATGTGTTGACAGTATATTGTCACAAACCTTTACGGATTTTGAACTTATTCTTGTTGATGACGGCAGTAAAGATTCAAGCGGAGAAATCTGCGACGAATATGCACAAAAAGACAGCAGAGTTAAGGTTATTCATAAAGAAAATGGCGGACAATCTACTGCAAGAAATACAGGCATAAAAGCCGCTAACGGTCAATATGCTATTTTCATTGACAGTGACGATTTATATTGTGATAATCATTTTTTTGAAGATATAAAAAACATATCAACAGATAATCCGGATATAATTGTTTTTCGTTATTGTAAATATTATGAAGACGGAAAAACAGATGATTGCGGAATAAGTCTTGATGACCTTGATAGCGGTAATAAAACAGATTTTCTTCGTGAATTGGTTCGCCGTGACGCATTCTTTTGTTCTTGCTGGTCCAAATGTACCCGTATGAGTATTCTAAAAGATAATAATATTGAGTTTGATACAAATCTTTCTTGTGAAGATATGGATTGGTACTATAATGTTGTGTCAAAAGCAGAAAAATTTGAAGTGATTGATAAACCTTATGTTTATTACCGTCAGCGTGAAAATTCAGTAACATCATCTTTCAAAAAGAAAAGCATTACTGACTACATATATACAATAAACAAATGGAGCGATGAATTTAAGAGTATTGAGAATGAAAGTGAAAAGGAAGTAATGCTTTCATCACTTGCAAAACTATATTGTAATTTGATTATTTCATATTCAAGACATTCAAAAGAACTAAAAGATTGCAAGAATGAGATTTTTTCGTTTAAGTGGATTTTGAATTATGACCTTAATCCGAGAACAAAGATTATCAGTAAATTTGCAAAAATATTCGGTCTTAGCATAACTTGTACATTACTTAAAATTCTTGAAAAGGTAAGGTGAGCCACTTGGAATATCCAAAGGTGCTTGTTGTGGGTATTAACCCATGGATTGATAACACGGGAATAAATACACTCATCAATTTCTTTGATGGGTGGGATAAAAGTTCATTAGCTCACATTTACACAAGAGCAAAATTGCCAAACACTCATATTTGTGATAAATTTTTCAGAATTTCAGAGCCAAAGGTTATGAAAAGCGTTATTAAACGAAATATAAAAACAGGCGATGAAGTTCAAAATACTCTTGAAACCGCAACAGAATCTGTACAAGAAAATCAAATTTACGGTAAGAAACACAGTGAACTTATGACTCTTGCAAGAGAATTTGTATGGCTTTTAGGTAAATGGAGAACAAAAGAACTTGATAAATTCCTTGACGATTTTGATGCAGACGTGCTTTTCTTCCCAGTTTATTCAACAGTATATATGAACAGGTTGCAAAATTATATAAGAAGATATACTAAAAAGCCTGTCGTTCTTTATGTGTCCGATGACAATTATTCATATAAATCAATCGCAAAAACGCCAATCTCATTTTTTTCAAGATTTTGGCTCAGAACACAAGAAAAGAAGCTTTTTAAGAGTGCGTCAAAAATAATGGTTATTTCACCGAAACAGAAAGAAGAATATGATAATCTATTCGGTACAAACAGCGTTATTATGACAAAGGGTATTGACTATTCCCAAGTGACTTTTGAAGAAAAGCCCTTGAATAATCCAATCAAAATGGTATATACGGGAAAACTCATTATAGGCAGAGGTATATCCCTTGCAAAAATTGCAGAGGCTATGGGAGATATAAACAAAGACAAAACAAAAATCGAACTTGATATATATACAACCGATACCCTGACTCCGCAGCAAGAAAAAGAACTTAACCGCAACGGTTGCTCTGTCAAAGGTGCTTTGAAGCTTGACGAAGTTCAGAAAGTCCAGAAAGAAGCGGATATTCTGGTGTTTGTTGAAAGCCTTGAAAACAAATTCAAATATACCGCAAGACTTTCATTCTCAACAAAAATTACAGATTACCTTAAAAACGGAAAATGTATTTTTGCCATAGGCGACAAAGAAATTGCTCCCATTGATTACTTTAACCGTTATGACTCTGCAATTACCGCAACAAGTTATGAAGAAATCGGCGAAAAACTTAAAATGCTTGTCGAAAATCCCGAAATTATTTCCGAATACAGCAGAAAAGCTTTTGAGTGTGGCAAAGAAAATCATAATAAAGAAAAAATGAATGAAATAATGCTTAATACTATGAAAAGAGCAGCCGGAGAAAAAATATGAACACACAAAAACTGACAAGAAAAAATTACTGGTCGTTGGATGTTGCAAAGTTTTTTTGCGCAATACTGATAATATCGGCTCATTTTGCATCGGAATGGGGTAATTTTCCCACAATTATTGATTATGCCTTTTCTCTTTATGTTATAGCAGTGCCCTTCTTTTTCTGTTGCAGCGGATTTTTGTTTTTCAAAAAACTGAATGCATTACAGGCAAAAGAAGAAAAGAAAAAATATTTCATTCAATATGAAAAAAGAATATGGATAATGTACGGACTTTGGTCAGCGGTATATTTTATTCATGTGGTATATGGTTGGGTTACAAAAGGTTTTAGTTTTATGAAACTTCTGCGATATCTTCACATGGCAGTTGTAATACAAACCTATTCAACAATATGGTTTTTACCTGCGTTGGCAATAGGAATTGCAGTTACATATTTTCTTGTAACAAAATTTTCTAAAAGGCAAATTATAGTGATTTCTACATTGTTATACATATTTGGTATGTTGGGATATACATATTATTTTGTTGTGGAAAACACACCAATTGGGGGTTTCTATGACATTTATCTCATAGCATTTAAGACAACACGAAACGGTATTTTCAATGCAGTACCATTTATCTTTATGGGATATATAATTGCATTAAAAGATGAAATAATCCCATCAATCAAAGGCTTCTTTAAATATGCAATTCCCGCAGGCATTTCACTTGTTTTGCTGATTGCAGAGGCGTTTGTTCTTAAATTAAAGTTTAATGTTACGGGAATGGACATCGGAATTTTCATCGTACCGTTTACTTATTTCTTTATAATGGCAGTTATGCATATTGACCTGAAAGAAAATAAAGCGTGGCTCTGGTGCAGAAAACTAAGTCTTTTAATTTTTGTAACACAAAGACTCTTCTTATCAATGCTTCCAGAATTTTTTCCGAGCATATTTGAGAAAATCTATGCAAACAGTTATATAGGACTTGTGGCTGTTATTGGTATGACAATCGCATTTTCGGTGATATTTGTACTGTTAAGTAATAAAGTTAAGTTTCTAAAAAAGATGATGTGATTTTTGAAAAGGAGGTTTGAATATGAAAATATTGCAGATAAACGCAGTATACGGCGTGGGCAGTACCGGTGTAATAGTTGAAGATTTGCATAATCTGTCTTTGTCAAAGGGAATAGACTCTTATGTTGCATATTCAACCTCACCGAAAAATCATGATGAAATTGTCAACGGCTATAAAATCGGAAATGTTTTAAGTAAAAAACTTCACGCAGTGCTTTGCAGGGTTAGCGGAAAGCAAGGTTATTTCTCGCGATATGATACGAAAAAACTGATAAATCACATTGAAAAAATTAATCCGGATATTATTCATCTGCACAATCTTCACAGTAACTATATTAATGTCAATATGTTGCTTCATTATATTGCAGAAAAAAATATCGCAACCGTGATTACGCTTCACGACTGTTGGTTCTATACAGGGGGATGTTTCTATTATGAAAATGCCGACTGTAAAGGTTGGATGAAAAATTGCGGTAACTGTCCGAAGCGTTATCTTGAAATTCCCGCTTTCATTAAAGACGGTTCTGCCGATATTCTGGCCGACAGAAAAAAATATGTGGGCGATATAAAAAATCTCACTCTTGTGGGCGTTTCAAACTGGATTGCCGATGAAGCAAGACAATCTTTCTTAAAGGATAAAAACATAGTTACAATATATAACGGAATTGACACAGAGTGGTTTTCATATACTCCGTCAGATTTCCGTGAAAGATATAATTTACAGAATAAATTTGTAATATTGGGCGCTGCAAATAAATGGCTTAAACCCGAAAACAGCGAAACTCTTGAATATTTTTCAAAAAATCTTCCCGAAGATTGTGCACTGGTGATAATCGGGTGTGTAAAAGACGACAAAGACAGGCTTCCCCGGAATGTTGTGGCAATAGATTATGTCAGTGACCGTGATGAACTCAGAAAAATATATTCTGCATGTGATGTTTTTGCAAACTGCACCAGAGAAGACACATTGTCGCTGATAAATATCGAACCTCAGTCCTGCGGAACTCCGTCAGTGACTTATGACAATACAGGGGTAAAAGAAACGGTTGACAATAAATGCGGATTTTCAGTTCCTACGGGGGATTACAAACTGTTCTTTGAAACAATTATGAAAATCAAAGAAAAGGGCAAGTCCGCCTTTTCCGCCGACTGCTCAAAATGGGCAAGAGCAAAGTTCGACCGTGATGAAAATTACGAACAGTATATTGAATTATATAATGAGATTATCAGAAAGAAAAAAGATAATAAGAAAGTAATGCATATCAACGCAGTTTACGGCGTAGGCAGTACAGGTGTAATAGTTGAAGATTTGCACAATTTGGCACTGTCAAAAGGCATTGACTCCTATGTTTCATATTCCACTTCACCTATTAGTGCCGAAAAAATTACAAACGGTTATAAAATCGGTTCGCTTATCAGCAAAAAACTTCACGCAGTACTTTGCAGAATCAACGGAAAACAAGGCTATTTTTCACAATTCGACACAAAAAAACTGATAAAACACATCGACAAAATTAAGCCCGACATAGTTCATCTTCATAATTTACATAGTAATTATATTCATCTGAATATGTTGTTGGACTATTTAGATAGGAAAAATATAAAAACAATTATCACCTTGCATGATTGTTGGTTTTATACCGGCGGTTGTTTTCATTATACAGCCGACAATTGTTCAAAGTGGTTGGAAAAATGCGGTAACTGTCCCAAAAAAAATGGAGATACACCGGCATATTTCAAAGATAATTCTGCCAAGATTCTTAGCGACAGAAAAAAATACTTTGGCAAAATAAAAGATTTAACTGTGGTGGGTGTGTCAGATTGGATTGTGGAAGAATCACAGCGAACATTTCTCAGTAACAGAAAAAAATGTACAATTTATAATGGTGTGGATACAAAATTCTTTGTCAATACACCGTCGGATTTTCGTAAAAAACATAATTTAGAGAATAGATTTGTTATTCTCGCTGCTGCAAACAAGTGGCTTAAACCTATAAATAAAAAGACTTTTGATTATGTAACAAAAAATCTTCCGGAAGATTCGGTTATTGTAATGATTGGTTGTAACGAGTCACAAAAATCGCAATTACCGTCAAATGTGATTCCCCTTGATTATATAAGCAGCCGTGATGAGCTCCGCAAGGTTTATTCCGCTTGCGATGTGTTTGCAAACTGCACAAGAGAAGAGTCAATGTCACTTATAAATGTTGAAACACAATCTTGCGGAACACCTACTATCACTTATGAAAATACAGGGGCAAAAGAAACAGTTGACGGTAAATGCGGCTTTTCGGTTGAAAATGGTGATGAAGTAAAGTTCTTAGAAACCATTCTTAAGGTTAAAGGAATAGGCAAAGAGAATTTGTCTGATGCTTGTCGCAAATGGGTTGAAGAAAATTTTGACCGTGATAAAAACTACGAAAAATATATTGATTTATATCGTGAATGAGGTATTCATAAGATGTTAAAAAGAAATCAAACAACAATTACATCATATATTGAAATCGGTATAATAATGTTGTTTTCGCTTTATTGTATTTTACCGTCTGCTAATAACTCAATAAACTTTATGCTGATTTTGATGTTTGTTGCAGTGTATATAGCATACATCTTTTTTAAAAATTTTGAAGGTGCAAAAGTAATAATGGCTTTTGTTGCTGTTATTGCGTTGTTGGCGTTGATAAAAACATTATTGACAGATACACAAACAATTACCGGCGGTGTAAAGATTAAACAGTTTTTCTCATTGTTCTACCAATATATTTTTATGTTTATCCCGCTATTCCTTTTTTGGCGTATAAAAAATACAGCAAGTCACAGACAACAAAAGTTTATTCTTCTTTTCGTTTCTGCAATAATAGCTTATGTTATTTTTCAAACTATGCAAGAAGTAACGATTAACCCCAATGCAATGAGAAGTTGGGCAGAATTTGAAGAACTTGCAAAAGAAAATGTTGCTAACTATTATTTTGTATATGCAATTCCGATTATAATTGTTGCTATAACTACGGTGTTTAGAAAACTTAATATTATCTTAAAGATTTTAGCAATAGCTGCAATTTTAATTTTGATGAATTTCTTATTAAAAGCGCAATATACTTTGGCTTTGCTTATTACCGTAATAGGAATAATAATTCAACTTTATTGCTCTATTAAAAATCAAATTTTTAAGATAATTTTTGTTTTTATAACAATTTTGACCATGTTCTTTTTGCCTTATTTGTTATTATTCTTTTCAGAAACTGTAGAGTCAACTCAAATATCGTTGAGATTATATGAATTATATGTATTTTTTAGTTCAGGTGATACAAGCGGATACAACTTGAACGGAAGATTGACTTTATACGAAAAAAGCATTATAGCTTTCCTTAAAAGTCCTATTTGGGGTAACAGATATTTGGATTTCAATGGTCACGCAACATTTTTGGTTGAGTTGGCTGAAACAGGGCTTTTAGGCTCTATTCCATTCTTGTATCTTGTTATTTCGGCATATAACAAAGCAAAAGGATTGTTAGGTGAAAATGCAAAAAGAATATTTTATGCATTTTTCTGTTGGGTGTGTATGGGACTTACAAATCCTATTCACAGTTCCCTTCCCGTTGCCTTTGCCATGTGGTTTATCGCACCCTTGGCAATAGAAGTTTTCTATAGTAATAAAGGAGATGTTAGACGATGAAAAAAGAATGGAAAATTGATGTTCCGGTTTTACTTATTTTTTTTGCAAGACCCGATACTCTTGAAAAAGTGTTTGCATCAATTAAAGAAGCAAGACCCAGTAAATTGCTTTTGTGGCAAGACGGCCCAAGAGAGAACAGACCGGATGATATCGAAAATATAGAGAAATGCCGTAAAATTGTTGAAGATATTGATTGGGATTGTGAAGTACATAAAGTGTATAACGAGAAAAACTTTGGATGTGACCCTTCAACTTTTTATGCAGACAGATGGGCGTTTTCAATAGTAGATAAGTGCATAGTTTTAGAAGATGACCAAATGCCGTCTCAATCTTATTTTAGATATTGCAAAGAATTGTTGGACAAATATGAAAATGATACAAGAATAAGCCATATTTGCGGATATAACACATTTGCTAACGCAGAGTGGTGTGAAGATGATTATTTGTTTGCTCATACAGGTACAGGTGCATGGGCAAGTTGGCGTCGTGTTGCTGAGAATTGGGATTCCGAATATACATTTTTAGAAAAAGAAAGTGCTATGTATAACTTAGAAGAGCAATATGGTAAAAAGAGCAATATGTGGGTAAATTATGCTACTCGACACAAAAAAACAGGAAAAGCTCATTGGGAATCAATTGTTGGTATGAATGCTCATTTGCAGTCACAATTTGTAATCATACCAAAGAGAAACTTAGTAAAAAATCTTGGCATAAGCGAAAATGCCACTCATGCAAGTGTATCAGATTTAGATTTGATACCTAAAAAAGACCGTATGATTTATTTGAATGATGCACAGGAAATAGAATTTCCCTTAAAGCATCCTAAATATGTTTTGCTTGATGATAAGTATGATAAAATGAGAGAAAAAGAGAATAATCCAACCAATTTGAATAAATTCTTAAAAAAGGTGGAGTTTGCCTTTTATTTGTTAAAGAATGGTAGAATTTCACATATTAGCAAAACAATAGAAAAGAAACTTTATAAGTAAATATTATGAACTGTAACATAAATAATAAGCTTTGAGAGGAATAACATTTATGAAAATGGATTTTTGGGAGCGAGTAATGCTCATAGAAGGTGTTAGAATTCCTGTTTTAGGTGGAATTCTTTATCGTATGCTCTGTAAAAAGGCACGAAAAGATGTTGAAAAGATAAATATAAAAGATTTGAGCTTGAACAAAGAGCCAAGAGAGACAGAATTAGTGTTTACTTTGACATCTTTTCCCGACAGAATAGACACTGTTCAATATACATTGAGAACACTTTTTAATCAAAGCATGAAACCCGACAGAGTGATTTTGTGGCTAGCAGAAGAAGAGTTCCAAGGTGTTGAATTGCCACAAAGTATTAAAGATTTTCAAAGTATTGGGCTTGAAGTAAGATACTGCGAAAATATGTTTGGACACAAGCGATATTATAAATTATTACCTGAGCAAAAAGAAAATGAATTGATAGTGATGTTTGACGATGATATTCTTTTTCAAAAGTACACAGTTGAGCGTTTGTATGATAAATGGGAAAAATATCCTGACTGTATTGTTTGCGAGCGAGGTCAAGTTATGACATTTACAGATAATAAAGTTATGAACCCTGGTCGATGGTCATCTACAAGTGCAATAGGCGTTAATGACCCGTCATTTAGAATTTTAGCATCACCGGGCGGAGCTTGCTTATTGCCTTATAATGCTTTGTATAAAGACGCAACAAATACCGCAATAATTAATGAAATTGCACTTAAAACAGGTGATATTTGGTTAATGTTTATGGCGGTGGCTAATGATACAAAAATTATTCGTTCACACAAAAATCATAGAACCTTTATTCAATATGAAGATAAACAAACCGTGCAATTGGGTCACGAAGCAATTTACCAAGGTCGTTATGAAAAGACATTTGCGGAACTATCTAAAAAATATCCACATGCATACGAAAATATGATGTCTGAATTTTAATTAAAGAAAAAAAGGTGTAATATTTGAACAGTTCAAAACAAATTAAATTAGGTGCTATGCTGTCTTATTTCACGATAGCTTTTAATATTGTTGCAGGTCTTATATATACCCCGTGGATGATATCACAAATAGGTCAGATCAATTATGGCCTTTATACGCTTGCTACATCACTCATTACAATTTTTGTTATGGATTTCGGTATGAGTGCAGCTGTAACCCGATTCGTGGCAAAGTATAATGCCGCTGGGGAACAGGAAAGCATAAACAATTTTCTTGGAATCGTTTATAAGTTGTATCTGTTAATCGATGCTTTAATATTAACGGTTCTCGTTATTGTATATTTCTTTATTGATACATTATATTCTCAATTAACACTTGAAGAAATTGAAATATTCAAAGTTCTATATATAATTGTTGGACTTTTCAGCATTATTTCTTTTCCTTTTACAAACCTTAATGGTATACTTAATGCTTATGAAAAATTTATACAGTTAAAGTTCTGCGATCTATTTAATAAAGCATCTACAATAGTCGCAGTTGTCGTTTTGCTACTATTGGGATATGGTATTTATGCCTTAGTTCTTGTAAACGCCATTGCAGGTCTAATTACTATTTTGTTAAAGTTAATTATAATCAGAAAGCAAACACCAACTCGGGTGAATTTCAAATTCTTTAACAAATCAATATTAAAAGAAATTTTCGGTTTCTCAATGTGGACAACCGTCGGCAGTTTGGCACAACGTTTGATTTTTAACATTACGCCCTCAATTATTGCGGTCGTGTCAATAACCGGTTCTGTGGGAGTTGCAATATTCGGTCTGGCATCAACAATCGAAGGATATGTTTATATGGTTGCTACGGCTATAAACGGAATGTTTATGGCAAGAATTTCAAAAATGATTCATGACGGCAAAAAAGATACTGATTTGTTGCCGTTAATGACAAAAATAGGAAGAATTCAGTGCATGATTGTTGGACTGATAATAGTTGGCTTCATAAGTGTTGGGAAATCGTTTATAATTTATGTTTGGAATAAGCTCGATTTTGCAGAGAGTTATCTTTGTGCGGTATTTTTGATAATCCCAAGTTTTTTCTACTTGCCTATGCAAATTGCAAATACAACGCTTATTGTTGAGAATAAAGTGAAATTACAGGCTTATGTTTTTGTAATTATGGGTGTGTTGAACATTTTCTGCTCCTTTGTGTTATCAAAATATTTTGGAGCGTTGGGAGCGTCCATTTCAATCTTTATCGCATATATGGTACGAACTGTTCTTATGGCAATAATCTACAAAAAAGTGCTCCACATTGATATGAAAACTTTTTGCAAAGAAACATTCTTTAAAATATCACCGTATCTTATACTGTCAATAGCAGCGGGATATCTTGCTGAAAAATATAATCCCATTGCACCGGGCGTAATAAGATTCGGAATAAACGGCTTGATTGTTATTGCGGTTTTCGCAGTGTTAATGCTGTTATTCTTTATGAATAAATATGAAAAAAATCTTATATTTGGAATTCTCAAAAAATTCAAAACTTTGATAATTAAAAAATAACTTAAAAGGAATGCAAGTATGATAATGTATCTCATATTGGCAATGTTTCCGGTTATAATAACCCCCGTTGTCAACTCAGCTTACAAATCATCAATAAACAAAAACGATAGAGCAAAAAGAACATTTTTGCTCTGTTGCGGCGTGTTCCTTTTTATTATGATTGCCTTCCGAAGTCAATATGTCGGAGCAGGTGACTCACAGCGTTATTTCATTAACTGGCTATATTTACAGGATTTACCAAGAACAGCCCTGCCGGATTATTTACATAACAGTGAAATGGAACAAGGCTATTTGTTCTCGGTTTGGGTACTTTCCCACATCTTTAAGAGCCCACAATACTTGTTTGTTGTTACCGGTGTGTTATTTGCAGTCTCGGTTTGCATATTCATTTATAAAAACTCAGATGACCCTTGTATAAGCTTTGTAATGTTTATCTGTCTCGGTCTTTATACCTTTATGGTTCAAGGTTTAAGACAGGCAATAGCTATGAGCATTTGCTTGTTCGCCTATGAATATGTCAAGCGTAAAAAGCCTGTTAGATTTATTCTGTTAGTGCTTTTTGCAACACTGTTCCATCGTTCTGCAATACTGTTTTTGGTGGCATTCTTAATTAACTTTATAGGCTTTAACTGGTATTCCTTCGTTTTAGTAGCAGCAGGCAGTGGAGCATATATTGCAGCATCAGACGGAATTGCAAGCTTTGCTAATAATATGCTTAATGAGGAATACACAGAGGTTGCCTCAGGCGGTGGCTATATAGCCTTAGCAATTTATGTTTTATTGTTAGGCTTGTCATTGTTCTTTGCAAAGAAAAACAAAAATAACAGAGATTACATTTTAGCCTTCTTTATGACATATATAGGTCTTATGGCCTTCGTTTTGAGATATCGTGAATTCGCTATAGCAGATAGAGTGAGCTTCTATTTTATGTTTGGCCAAATGATTCTACTGCCGAAAATCATCGCTAATTTCAGTAAGAAGACAAGAGCTGTTGTAAGTGTCATTATATGTTTGCTTTGCATAGTATTGTTTATTTACAGATTGTCTTCAAGCGACCTTATCCCATTTAAATTCTTTTGGCAGTATTATTGATATGGGAGGTCAAAATGAAATATTTAGCGTTTTATGATATTGAAAAAAACGAGGCTGAAAATAGAGATTTAACAATGTCTGTTGTCACAAAGCTTAATTATATTTTTAATTGCATAGACAGGAACAACATTGATTGCGAAATAATATCAATCAGTGGCACCTTGAACTCAAAGCCCGTAAAAGCAAAAAAAATTAAAATTTCTGATAATATTACTTTAGAGCTTCCATTTAGTTTGGGCAGAAAAAATAGATTTGTTCGAATTCTTGACCGTTGGCAAATAAAGCTTAAAGCCTTTGCGAAGCTTCTTAAAATCAAGAAGAACGACACATTAGTGGTTTATCACACCATGTCTGTGGTGCGTCTTGTTTCATTAGCAAAGAAAATCAAAGATTTCAAGCTCATCATTGAGGTTGAAGAGATTTATGGCGATGTTTGGAATAGGGCAGAGGTAAAAAAAAGAGAGCTCAAATATTTCCGGCTTGCCGACAAATATATTTTCTCCACAGAGCTTCTTAACGAGAAAATAAACACAGAGGATAAGCCATATGTCACAATAAATGGTACATATGGTGTTGAAAAAGAAAGATACACAAAATTTAATGATAATAAAATTCACATTGTCTATGCCGGCATTTTAGAGCCACAAAAGGGTTGTCTTGATGCAGTTAGAGCTGCTGAATTTCTTGACGAAAGCTATGTAATTCACATTTTAGGCTATGGCAGAGACAGTCATAAAAATGAGCTTGAAAGAGCAATAAATGAGGTTAATTCAAAAAGCAATTGTCAGGTGATTTTCGAGGGCACAAGAACAGGGGAGAAATATATAGAGTTTCTTCAAAGCTGTCATATTGGCTTGAGTCCTCAGTTGACCAATGCAGGATTTAATGAAATTTCATTTCCTTCAAAGGTGCTTTCATATTTATCAAATGGCTTAAGAGTAGTTTCAATTGGAATTACCTCATTAAGAATGTCTAAGGTCGGTGGCCTGCTTTTCTTCTATGAAGAAAACTCACCAAAGGCGATTGCGAATACTATTAAGAGCATTGACCTTAATGATAATTATGACAGCAGAGAAAAAATAAAGGAATTAGATATTGAATTTACTAAAGATATACTTGATTTAATTAAACTTAAGTAAGTGGAGCAGAATGAAGAGAAAGATTGGCGTAATAATGTCCGGGGCGTTGATGATATTTGAAATGTTGTCAACATTACTTTATACCCCATATTTAATAAGGAGCTTAGGACAAAGTGAATATGGAATCTATACCCTGGTGCTTTCAGTGTCAGCTTATCTTGTGCTGTTAGACTTGGGCGTAGGAAACTCAATTGTCAGATATGTTTCAAAATATAGAGCAACCGGTGAAAACGATGAGCAACGCAGATTTTTGGGCGTTGCAAACATCTATTATTCAATTATTGCTCTTGTAGTATTATTCTTGGGCACAATAATAATACTGGCACTTCCAAATGTCTTTTCAAAGGGCTTGTCGGCAGTTGAGATTGTTCAAGCCAAAAAGCTGATGGCTCTAACTGTTGTAAATATAGCTGTTACACTTGGCACATCTCCTTACATGCACATTTTAACTGCATATGAAAAGTTCTTCTTATCAAAGGGAATTTCAATTGTTCAAATACTAATTCGCACAATCGTTTGCGTAGTATTGCTCTATTTTGGCTTCGGCAGTTTTGGTGTAGTTGCAGTGAATTTGCTTCTCAACATAATAATGAGAGCATTTGTTATTGCCTATGTGTCATTTAAAATGAAGCTTTTACCAAGCTTTAAAAACATTAAAATGAGTTTTATTTCAGGCATCATTTCTTATTCTGTTTGGATTTTAGTTCAAATGGTGGCAACACAAATAAACCATATGGCAGACCAAGTCTTGATTGGGATTTTTGCCGTGTCCTCATCGACAATATTGGGAATTTATGGTGTCGGTGCTCAAATTAATCAATATTTTCAAAGCGTTGCTACAGCATTTACGGGCATATTGATGCCAGGTGTTGTAAAGCTTGTTGAAAAGGATGGCAGACCGGAGGTGCTGCAAAAAGAGATGGAAAAAATCGGCAGAATAGTCTTCATTGTAACAGGACTAATCTGGTCAGTATTCTTAGTTTGTGGTCAACAGTTTGTAAACCTTTGGGCAGGCGAGGAGAATAGCAAGGCATATATTGTCGCACTTCTTCTAATTTCTCCACATGTTTTCATAATGTCACAGAGTATTGGTACACAAATTTTGTGGGCGAAGGAAAAGCATAAATTCCAAGCAATCTTAAAATTCATTATCGTTGCGTTAAATGTTGTATTGACAATTGTCCTAATAAAGAAATGGGACGCACTTTTGGGCGCAAGTGTCGGCACAATGATTTCACTTTTCTTGGGCGATGTTTTAGTAATGCAAATTGTCTTCAAAAAGGATATAGGCATTAAGCTCTTGTCATATTATAAGAACACATTTATTAAAGGCATTTTACCTTCAATAATTCTAATGCTTGCTATAGGCTTTACAGTGAGTAGTTTTCTTCCAATAGGTTGTTGGCTGGGCTTTGTAATCAATGCCATAATAATGGTTTTAGTATATGGCATTTGCCTATTGCTTTTCGGAATGAATAAAGCAGAAAAGGAAATGCTAAAAAGCATTACCATATATGCACTAAAGAGTAAGTCTAAATAAATATTGATTAAAAAGCATAAAAATGCTATAATAAACTGATATATTCAAAACAACAAATTAAGGGGCAATAAAAATGAGTATTTTTGAAAGCAAAACTCTTATGATTACAGGCGGTACCGGTTCATTCGGTAACACTGTTCTTAAAAGATTTTTAACAACCGATATCGGTGAAATCCGTGTTTTCTCCCGCGATGAGAAAAAACAGGACGATATGCGTCACGAATTTCAGCAGATGTATCCGGAATATGCCGATAAACTCAAATTCTATATCGGTGATGTCCGTGATTTGCAGTCAGTAAAGAATGCAATGCACGGAGTTGACTATATATTCCACGCAGCAGCATTAAAGCAAGTTCCGTCCTGCGAGTTTTTCCCTGTTGAAGCAGTAAAGACCAATGTGCTCGGAACAGATAATGTTCTCACAGCGGCTATTGAAGAAGGCGTAAAATGTGTAATTTGCCTTTCAACAGACAAAGCGGCGTATCCTGTAAATGCAATGGGTACTTCAAAGGCTATGATGGAAAAGGTTGTAGTTGCAAAGAGCAGAACAGTCAGCCCCGACAGAACAAAAATTTGCTGTACCCGCTATGGTAATGTTCTTTGCTCACGCGGCTCTGTTGTTCCCCTTTGGATTGACCAGATTAGAGCAGGAAAACCCATTACCGTAACCGCTCCCGATATGACAAGATTTGTAATGAGCCTTGAAGAAGCGGTTGATTTGGTTCTTTTTGCCTTTGAAAACGGCGAAAGCGGTGACATTCTCGTTCAGAAAGCACCTGCTTGTACCATTGAAGTATTGGCAAAAGCGGTTACTGAACTTTTCTCACCTGAAACAGAAATTCAGGTTATCGGTATTCGTCACGGCGAGAAAATGTATGAAACACTTCTCACAAACGAAGAATGTGCAAACGCCATTGATATGGGCGACTTCTACCGTGTGCCTGCCGATAAACGCGGACTGAACTATGATAAGTATTTCAGCAACGGTGATACAGAAAGAAACACTCTTACCGAGTTCAACTCAAACAATACAACTCTTATGACTGTTGCAGAAGTTAAAGAGAAGCTTCTTACACTTCCGTATATTCAGATGGAACTTGAAAACTGGGAGAAATAATATGAAAATCCTTATTACCGGTGCAAAGGGCTTTGTGGGTAAAAATCTTGTTGCAACTCTCAAAACAATCAAAGATGGCAAGAATAAGACCACCAAATTACCTATGGACCTTGAAATTTGCGAATTTGATATTGATACGGAAAAATCACTTTTAGACGAATACTGCAACGGCTGTGATTTTGTTGTGAATTTGGCCGGAGTCAACCGACCGCAGAATACAGAAGAATTTATGCAAGGTAACTTTGGCTTTGCGTCAGAGCTTCTTGATACGCTTAAAAAGTATAATAATACTTGCCCCGTATTGCTTTCTTCATCAACTCAGGCAAGTCTTGATAATCCTTACGGACAAAGTAAAAAGGCAGGGGAAGACCTGTTCTTTAACTACGGAAAAGAAATAGGTGCAAAGGTGCTTGTTTACCGTTACCCCAATGTATTCGGTAAATGGTGCAGACCTAATTACAACAGTGCTGTTGCGACATTCTGTAACAATATTGCAAATGATTTGCCTATTACGGTCAATGACCGCGGTCACCAAATGACGCTTGTTTATGTTGACGATGTTGTTGAAGAAATTATCAATGCTATGTGCGGCAACGAAACAAAAGACGGCGATTTCTGCAAAGTACCCGTTGAGCATAAAATCACATTGGGTGAAATTGTGGACTTGATTTATTCATTTAAAGAGAGTCGTGAAAACAAAATGGTGCCCGATATGACAGAGGGCAGTTTTTCAAAGAAACTTTACAGCACATATCTCTCATATTTGCCCAAGGACAAGTTTTCATATCCTTTAAAAATGAGTGTTGATGACAGGGGCTCGTTTACGGAAATTCTCAGAACCGTGAATAATGGACAGTTTTCCGTCAATATCTCAAAACCGGGTATTACAAAAGGTCAGCATTGGCATCACACAAAGAACGAAAAATTCCTTGTCGTCAGCGGTAAGGGTGTAATCCGTTTCCGTGATATAAACAGTGACGAAGTGCTTGAATACTTCGTTTCGGGCGAAAAATTAGAAGTTGTTGATATTCCTACGGGTTATACGCACAATATTGAAAATCTCGGCGACACGGATATGGTTACATTTATGTGGTGTAATGAGTGCTTTGACCCTGAAAAGCCCGATACATTTTTCTTGGAGGTCTAAAAATGAAATTAGATTATTCAGATATTAAATTTAAAGATAACGGTAAGTTAAAGCTTTTGATTATTGTGGGTACTCGTCCCGAAATCATTCGTCTTGCCGCTGTTATAAATAAGTGCCGAGAATACTTTGATTGTATTCTTGCACACACAGGTCAGAATTACGACTATAACCTTAACGGTGTATTTTTTAAGGACTTAAAGCTTAAAGACCCCGATGTTTATATGGACGCAGTGGGTGATGACCTTGGCGCAACAGTCGGCAACATTATTAACTGTTCATATAAGCTGATGGCAGAAATCAAGCCGGATGCAATGCTTATTTTGGGTGATACAAACTCCTGCCTTTCAGCAATTCCCGCAAAAAGACTTCATATTCCCATATTTCACATGGAAGCAGGAAATAGATGTAAAGACGAGTGTCTGCCCGAAGAAACAAACAGAAGAATTGTTGACATTATTTCCGATGTTAATCTTGCATATTCAGAGCATGCAAGAAAATATCTTCACGAATGCGGTCTGCCGAAAGAAAGAGTATATGTAACAGGCTCACCAATGGCAGAAGTGCTTCGCAGTAATCTTCAAGAAATAGAAGCGTCAAATATTCATTCTAAATTAGGCCTTGAAAAAGGCAGATATATTCTTCTTTCCGCACACAGAGAAGAGAATATTGACACAGAAAAGAATTTCTTGTCGCTCTTCAATGCAATCAATAAAATGGCAGAAAAATATGATATGCCAATTCTGTATTCTTGCCACCCGAGAAGCAAGAAAAGACTTGAAACAAGCGGATTTAAACTTGACAAAAGAGTTATTAAGCATGAGCCGCTGGGCTTCCACGATTACAATTGCTTGCAGATGAATGCCTTTGCAGTTGTTTCCGACAGCGGAACATTGCCCGAAGAAAGCTCATTCTTCACATCAATAGGCAAATCATTCCCGGCAGTTTGTATCCGTACATCAACGGAGCGTCCCGAAGCGCTTGATAAGGCTTGTTTTGTTCTTGCAGGTATTGATGAAAAATCACTTCTTCAAGCAGTGGACACAGCAGTCAGTATGAATTTGAACGGCGACTTGGGAATTCCCGTGCCCGATTATGTTGACGAAATTGTATCAAATAAGGTTGTCAAGCTCATTCAGTCATATACCGGTGTAGTTGACAAAATGGTTTGGAGAAAATATTGATATAAACAAAATAAAAAGTGAGTAATTCAAATTCTAAGAATTACTCACTTTTCGGCTTTTTTGGGGTTAGGAAAAAATGCGTAGAATGGACAAACTGAGCGATAACAAGGCTTTTGCCTTGTTATCGGTTACCCGACGGCGTACAAAGGTACGCCGAGAGGCGAAGTTTGTTCATAGCATAAAACATTATTTTTTATCTGTTTTTTGATTTTTATTATGTTTATTTGATTTAATGCTGTTTTGGGGTATTAAAAAACCTTTATATATGGAGTTTTATGCGGTCTACACTTTTTTTACAACCCCTTTTTTATAATCATTTTCTTTTTTTGCCCAATAATCTGTCCAGTACATAGAGCAGATACCCCATTGCTATGTAAATAACGGATAGCACAAGAATTATCAATACGCCCTTTCCCGTGCCCAACAAATCAAAATCCATAAAAGGGTAGGGGTAGCGACTCGAAGTACCGCCGAAACCGCTGAACATAAGTGGGCTTGTTTCCGCCCGAATAACCGCAAAAATAAGATACGCAATGGGTATTAAAGTCCATACCAGAGGGTCAAAGCTTTTAAAATTGCCTTTGGGTGTAAGCAGAAGATAATCGAAAAATACCATTAAAGGTACCACGGTGTGAACAAGCCGGTTAGATATTATAAGCATGGGCGAAAAATATCCGCTAGCTTCCATATTTCCCGACAAAAGCAGATGATATGCAATTCCGGTAAGGGCGATGCACATAACTATTGCGCCTTTTACCACCGCTTTTTCCGATTTTGGGCGCATAATCGCAAGATAAGAAAAATACAAAAAACATATAAAATTTGAAATCATTGTGTAATAGCAGGAAAGCATAATAAGATTATCTTTGCTTCCTGTTTGCGATATTGCGGCATACTGTAATATAATTCCTGCCTCACAAAGAACAAGAAAAACAAATCTGTAAATTGATTTGAATATGTTGTTTTTAATATACAAGGGTAAATCCTCCTTTATTCTTTAAATTCATCCACAGAGCAAAATAATATAGTCATAGGCTATATCTGTTTAAAAAATCACACCATCCCAAAAATGTATCAAAGCCTTTGATTACCTTAACAATTTTACCATATTATGATTTTACAGTAAATAAAAAAATGCCGTTTTTAAACGACATTTGAAAAAATTTTTTCTCTTTTTCTGCTCTCATATTACCACAAAACGGCGAAAAAGTCAAGTCTTGAAGTTTTTCGGATTTTGAGGTATTAAGAATTATGAGGTGATTTTTATGGATAAAAAAGAAAGTATGACTGCTCTCACATCTCTATTTGCGCGTGCATGGCATAACGAGAAGTATGCGGTGCGTGTGATGGAAGACAGCGTGTCACGAAAACTTATGAGGGACGAAGAATATGAAGGTATGTGCCATCACATGGCTCAGGGCATTTCATTTTTTAACCCGCAGTTTGTGGGCACACCCAAAGAGGCTTTGGCGTATATTGCCGCAGAATACCTTTGCCCGTCCGTGCTTTCTCGCGGTGCTTTCAGCGAAGAATCACTCTGTAATGGGGTGAAATTCGGCGCAGAGCAATACCTGATTTTAGGAGCAGGGTATGATACCTTTGCTTACCGTCAGCCGCCCTATGCAGAGAGTCTGAAAATTTTCGAGCTTGACCGTGAAAATATGATACGGGATAAAAAAGCACGACTTGACCGTGCCGGGATAATACCCGCCGAAAATGTTTGGCATATATCTGCGGATTTAACTGAAAAAGGCTGGGAAAAATCCCTTTTACAAAATCCCGATTTCAATGGCAGTGCTAATACCTTTTGTAGCCTTTTGGGACTTGTATATTATCTTTCGACTGCGGATTTTGTTCATTTGCTTTGCACATTAAGGAATTTTCTTTGCGAGGGCAGTACGCTTGTTTTTGATTATCCGAATAAAAATACGGATTTACGCGCTGAAAAGCAGTCATTACTTGCCCGTGGCGCAGATGAGCCTATGTACGGGCGCTACAACGAAAAAGAAATTATACATCTGCTTTCCGACTGCGGATTTCGTGTTTATGAGCATTTAACACCGCAGGAAACCACATCACGATTTTTCAATTTGTATAACCGTGCAAATCCGCAAAATATACTTACTGCTTTTGAGAATACAAGTCTTTGTCTTGCTGTTCGCAAATAGAATTAAAGTGTAAAATTATCTTATATGTAATCAATATGAAAACTGTAACACAGTTTTTGTGAAATACACAACATTCGTCTTTTAAAAAATATGAGCAGTAGATTATCTGCTGCTCACTTTTCTTTTTATTGCTCTTATTTTACTTTGCAACAACACTATGGGTTTCCTGTACGGTAGATTTTTTAACTGCCTGTTGCAGTATTTCATATATTTTTCATCGTCCGTGGAAAATACTTTACCGTCAACTTTTAATTTAACAACAACGCCTATAATATTGTTATCCGTTATGCCGTGTTCTTTAACCCATTGATTGTCACCGCAAAGGATATATCCCTTATCATTTGTTCCCACAACTCTGTGCAGAACAAAATGTCCGTCATCCCGTCTGTAAAAGATGATGTCATTTATTTTTACTTCGTTTGCAGAAGAAATAACAACCGAATCTCTGCCTTGAACCAACAGCGGTAACATACTTGTTCCCGTAACGGGGATTTCAACAGTACCGCCTTGCTCTAATTTTTCTTTTATTATGGGATAAAGCTCTTCAAGGCTGATTTTTTTTATCTCGCTCATTTTTCATCCTCATAAATTTCTAATTTTTTATATAATTCTTTTCTTTTGTTCGCTTCGGGCACCAATGATGACAAAGTCGGCCGTTCACCCTTTAATACTTTCAAATAGTATCTGACAGTAAACAGAACATAGGCAAAGGGCAATAAAATTTTCCACTTTTTAAGCCAAGGCCAATGCAGTTTAACCGCTGAATCAAGTCTGCTTAAAACTACTGCAAATGTAGATTTTTTAACACCGTCTTTACCATTTTCAGAAACAATCCAACCGCTTCTGTGATACTGCTCGTCTTTATTGCCGAAATTACCGCTTTGAAGAACATCACAAATAATTTCTTCACAGACCGATTCTTCCGAAAGGGGCAAAGCATCAGGCATATCAATACCCATATATCTGTGGCAAACCGATGCCATAACACTTGCATATCTTAAAAGTCCTAATTCATTTAAGAAAGGAATAAATGATTTATCCCAAAAGTCCATATTTGCAGTCTTATTTACATATGCGCCCCAGTCACACAAATGACGAAGCCCCAAGCCCTCAGACGACATGTGGTGAAGCATGTGAAGAAGAATAATAATTCCGTGGAAAAGGTGGGAGGGTGCTGTGAAAGAATTTTCATCAATCACCGTTATTTTAGTATCATCAAGTATATCGGTAATAAATGATTTGACAAATTCACCCTTGTCACCGCTTGGAATACCCGGAATTTCATAGTGCATTTCAATTGCACCTTGCTTTTTTGTCATTGTGAGATGACGCTCATGGGATTCCATACCGTGAATTGAATAACCTAAGTCATTTTGAAGAGTCTTTGCAATTTCATCAGTTTTATGGTTTTCAACAAGAAAATCAACATCACCCAGCATTCTCATATCAGGGTTTTCATAATATGATGCAGACGCAAGTCCTTTGAGAATAATATATTTATAGTTGTTTTTATCCAAGAAATCGGTAAGCTCATTCTGACAATTCATAACAGACAAATTATTTGTAATAACCTTGCTGCTATGAACCAACCATTTGCCATATATTTCTTTCGGAATAGTGTTTTGATAGAGCGAAATAGCACCTGAAGCAAAAAGCACAACAGTTTGTTTTACGCTTTCTTTATAAACATTTTCCCAGTTAATATCTTCTTGTTTTTCATTCTCTTGTAAAAACTCAACATTTTTACCAAATGAAGTCTTTGCAATAAGAGAAAGTAAAACTCTGTTATCAAGACTAATGCTCATCTGTGCTTTTTCCTTTCTTAAATCCTGAATATATTATAATAAAACATATATATAAAGTCAATAAAACATAAGGCTTTATACCTTTTTCAGCGAATTATATGCATTAAAAATTGCCGCTGAAATAATTATGAAATATCCCGCAAAACTCAATAAATCGGGTAGCTCATTAAATACAATGATACTTAAAATAGTTGTAAATATAATCTGTGAATAATCATAGACCGAAATCTCTTTTGCGGGTGCTTTTGAATAAGCCGCTGTGATGAAAAATTGTCCCCCGCCGGCAGAAAGTCCCGCTAAAATCAAATAAACCCATTGTAACGGTGTCATCGGCGAAAAGTTAAATATGATTGACGGCAATGTGACAATACAAGAGAACAACGAAAAGTAGAATATAATCAAAGGGCCTTTAAAATTGTTTTGCGACAGTTTTCTGACATAAGTATATGCAAGGCCCGCACCCAAACCGCCTATAAAGCCTAAAAAGGCAGGTAATGCATCAAAGGAAAATGAAGGTCTCATAACGAATAAAGCACCGATAAAAGCCAATGTGACCGCAAAAATCTGTTTAAAATTAGCCTTTTCTTTTAATATGAAAATAGAAAAAATTACCGCAAAGAATGGGGAAAGCTTGTTGAGCATTGACGCGTCGGCAACATTCATATTGCTGACTGCATAAAAATTGCAAAGAATACCCACAGTTCCCGCGGCGGCACGAATAAACAGATAACCTATGTTTTTGCCCTTTGGCAATTCCCAAATATGTTGTTTTGTAATTATTGCAGATGCAAAAATAAGTGCTACTGCATTTCTGAAAAAACTCTTTTGCATTATGGGCAAATCACCTGAAAGCTTTACAAAAACGCCCATAAGTGCAAAGAAAAAGGCAGAAGTGATAATATATATAATTCCTTTAATCTTGTCGTTTTTAAACATTCAAGGTCACCTTATGTATTTTATCACAAAAAAATCCCCGTAGCAATAAACTACGGGGAAAATACTAAATAATACAATTTATTCAGCTGTTTCTTCTTTTTCAAGGCGTTTTGAATTTTGTCCTGCTGCGAAGTTTACGCCTGTATCTTTTGGTTCATCCTCTGTGAAAGTGTAATCTTTACCGGGAAGAATAGCATTGAGAATGATACCGGCAAGAGAAGCACAAGCAAGAGCAGAAAGAGAAATTGTAACACTCTTAATTGAGAATGAAATACCGCCTGTAAGACCGAGTGCTGTAACAAGAATAATTGCAGCAACGATAAGGTTACGGCTCTTTGTAAAGTCAACCTTTGATTCAACAACATTGCGGACACCGATAGCAGAAATCATACCGTAGAGAACGAATGAAATACCGCCGATGATTGCAGTGGGAAGTGAGTTGATAACTGCTGCAAATTTCGGTGAGAATGAAAGCACAACTGCAAAGCATGCTGCAAGTCTGATAACTTTTGGGTCATAGACCTTTGAAAGAGCAAGAACACCTGTGTTTTCGCCGTATGTTGTGTTAGCGGGAGCACCTAAAAGAGATGCGATTGTTGTTGCCAGACCGTCACCTGTAAGTGTTCTGTGAAGACCCGGGTCCTTGATGAAGTTTTTGCCCACAGTAGCACCGATAGCAGAAACATCACCGATGTGTTCCATCATAGTAGCAAGAGCAATTGGCATAATGCCTATGATTGCGCTGATAATAAGGCTTGTGTTTGACCAGTCAACACCGAGAACAGTTGCTTCTTTGTGGATGGGAAGACCAATCCAAGCAGCTTCTTTAACTGCGCTGAAATCAATAGCCCAACCTTCAACACCGCCGATGTTACCTACAACAATCGCAACGGCATAAGCGCCGATAACGCCGAGAAGAATAGGAATGATTTTTGCCATACCCTTGCCCCAAATGTTGAAAATAACAACGATTGCAAGAGCAATGAGAGCGAGAGGCCAGTTAGTAGCACAGTTTGTAACTGCGGAGCCTGAAAGACCGAGACCGATAGCGATAATGATGGGACCGGTAACAACGGGCGGGAAGAATTTCATAACTTTCTTAACGCCGACAAGCTTGATAATTCCTGCAAGCACAAGATAAACAAGACCTGCGGCAGCAACACCTAAACAAGCGTAAGGAAGTAATTCTTTGTTGGGAATATCACCGTTTTCACCAAGCTTCGGAGCAACAGCTGCATAACCGCCAAGGAAAGCAAATGATGAACCGAGAAAAGCAGGTACTTTAAATTTTGTGATTACATGGAATAAGAGAGTACCGAGACCTGCCATGAGAAGTGTTGTTGCAACATCAAGACCGGTAAGAAGCGGAACAAGAACAGTTGCGCCAAACATTGCGAACATGTGCTGAAAGCCGAGAACAACCATTTTGGGAATACCTAATTCACGAGCGTCATAAAGGCCTGTTTCGGGAACAGCTTTTTTTGTTTTTGCCATTTTAACATCCTCCGTTTTTTATATTTGATTTTTAATCTTAATAATAATACCACTACATAGACGACTTGTAAAGTGGAGTTTTGACAAAAAACTACAAAATATTGATTTTTGTCAAATTATACAAATTACAAGTAAAATATTTATAAAAAAAGGCAATCCAAAGCGGATTGCCTTTTTTTATATTTTTGCAAGAGCCTGTTCGATATCAGCGATAATATCTTCAACATTTTCGATACCGACAGAAAATCTGATAAGGTCAGGTGAAACACCGCATTCAACAAGCTCACTGTCACTTAACTGTCTGTGAGTTGATGAAGCAGGGTGAAGAACGCAGGTTCTGGCATCTGCAACATGAGTGACAACTGCGGCAAGTTCAAGTGAATTCATAAACTTTTCTGCGGCTTCTCTGCCACCCTTAACGCCGAATGAAACAACACCGCAAGTGCCCTTCGGCATATATTTCTGCACAAGGTCATAATACTTGTTGCCGGGTAAAGCGGGATAATTCACCCATGAAATCTTATCGTTGGCTTCAAGATATTTTGCAACTGCAAGAGCATTACTGCAATGTCTTTCAACACGAAGATGAAGAGTTTCAAGGCCCACATTGAGATAGAATGAATTTTGCGGAGCAGGAGTTGAGCCGTAGTCACGAAGAAGCTGTGCTACAATTTTTGTAACATAGCCTGCTTTGCCGAAATCCTTTGTATAAACAGCACCGTGATAGCTTTCGTCGGGCTTTGTAAGGCCGGGGAATTTATCGTTTTGCTCCCAGTCAAAGTTACCGCTGTCAATGACGGCACCGCCGATGATATTTGCGTGACCTTCCATATATTTTGTTGTTGAATGTGTAACGATATCTGCGCCCCATTCAAAAGGACGGCAGTTAATAGGTGTGGGGAATGTGTTGTCGATAATAAGCGGAACACCGTTTTTGTGCGCAATCTTAGCAAACTTTTCAATGTCGAGAATGTCAAGGGATGGGTTTGAGATTGTTTCACCGAAAAGCGCCTTTGTATTGGGTTTAAAAGCGGCTTGAATTTCTTCTTCGCTTGCATTCGGGTCAACGAAGGTAACATCAATGCCTAATTTTCTCATTGTAACATTGAAAAGGTTGAATGTACCGCCATAGATAGTTGCCGCAGAAACAAAGTGGTCACCCGCACCCATAATGTTAATGAGTGAGAAAAAGTTAGCGGCCTGACCTGATGAAGTGAGCACACCTGCA
Source organism: uncultured Clostridia bacterium (assembly GCA_945787805.1). Classification (GTDB taxonomy): domain Bacteria; phylum Bacillota; class Clostridia; order Oscillospirales; family Acutalibacteraceae; genus Fimenecus. Next base: position 57,248 of record CALZID010000007.1, read on the forward strand.
ACACCGCCTTCAAGCATTGTGATTTTTTGCGCAACCATATCGCTTGTGGGGTTTGCAAGACGGGTGTACATATATCCTGGCTCAAGGTCAAAAAGCTTAGCCATTGCTTCACTTGTATCGTATTTGAAAGTAGTGCTCTGAGTAATGGGCAGAACTCTCGGCTCACCGTTTTTCGGCCTGTATGCACCCTGAACGCAATTTGTTTCTATTTTATAACTCATTTAATCAGTCCTCCAAAAATTTTTTCATAAGCCGAACACCGCTGTCAATAAACAGACCTGTTGCTTTTGCGGTTTCTTCATTGACAGTATCAACACCCTTGACTTCTTTGTTCTTGTGATAAATCATAAACGGAACCGGGTCAGAAGCGTGCGTCGCCGTGACAATGGGCGTTGGGTGGTCGGGAAGAATCATAATTTTGTAATCGTCGTAATCTTTAAGTCCGTCTAATACAATTGGGAGCACTTGCTCGTCAATTATTTCAATTGCACGGATTTTATTTTCCGCTTCCCGTCTGTGACCGCATTCGTCGGGAGCTTCAATATGAATATAGGCGTAATCGCAGCCGTTTTTAAGAGCCTTTACTGCGGCTTCTGCCTTGCCCACAAAGTTGGTATCTATGTAACCTGTAGCACCCTTCACATCGGGAGTTTCCATTTTAGCGCACTTGCCGATACCTTTAAGCAGGTCAACCGCTGAAATTACAGCGCCCTTTATTCCGTACAGTTCTTCAAAAGGTGATAGTGCGGGCTTTTTGCCTTCGCCCCAAAGCCAAATTGAATTTGCAGGACGCTTGCCGTTTTTAATTCTTTCAATATTTACAGGGTGGTCTTTTAATAAATCATAGCTCTCTTTCATCATACGAATAAGGTCGGTTGCATTTTCGCTTGTTGAAAGATATTCGCCTATAACTCTGCCCGAAATATCGTGCGGGGGAGTCATATTGCCTAAATCGGTTGTGCCGTTGTTCCAAACAAGGCAGTGACGGTAACTGACGCCGCTGTAAAATTTATAAATATCATTGCCGAAATGTTCTTGTACGGTTGCAATAATCTTTTCGGCCTCTTCGGTTGAAATATCGTCAGCACAATAGTCAACCATAGTTTTGTCAGCATAATTTTCTTCGTCAGAGAGAGTTACAACATTACAACGAAGTGTAACATCGGTGTCTTTTAAGTCCACACCGATACTTGCGGCCTCCAACGGACTTCTGCCGGTGTAATAAATTGACGGGTCAAAGCCCATAACGCTCATATTGGCAACATCACTGCCCGGCTTCATTCCGTCAGGAACGGTTTTTACAAGACCAACAGTGCCTTTTTGTGCAAGAGAGTCAAAATTCGGCTTTTTTGCCAGCATCATAGGTGTCTTGCCGTCAAATTGCGGAACAGGATAGTCCGCCATTCCGTCGTATAAAACAACAACATATTTCATATATAACGCCTCCGAAATATGATAATAGAATCGGACATTTAATTTATGCCCGATTCCGATTATTATTCTTCAATATCAGTTTGTTCTTCTTGTGCTTCAGCCGGTTCTTCTTCAAGAACTTCGGTTTTAGCAGATTCTTCGATTACTTCCGGGGTTTGAATATCACTGACTTCATTTTTTATATAAGAAGGAGCAACCGCCGGTTCATATTCATTTGTCTCTGCTTCTTCCTGAACCGGTACAATGCCGAATTCTTCGGGTCTTGCAATGCCTGTCACAATTGCGTTGTGCTTTAAGTTTTCATAATACATAGCAGTTGTGCATGAAATATAAGGTGAAACATAAAGAAGTGCAATGCCGAAGGTAATACCGACAAGCATATACCAAAGAATGAATGAGAGCCCCATAATAAACAGTTGACCTTTGAATCCCTTGGTCATTCGGCCGCTGAGGTCTTTTGCCTGCTTATAGTCGAGATTAGGATTGTCGTGAATAATTTGACCGACGAAGAAATATTCAAATTCTTTGATGATGCCGGGAATAATAAACAACAAAGTCCAAAGGAAAATACTTAAATTTGTCATAAAGCCTACCGCAAAGTATTTTCCGTAATTGTCAATACCTTCTTTGTAAATACTCTTCCATTCCGGATTAAAACCGCGAAGATGGTTGAGAAAATAACCTGCAATAGCAAATGTGAACGGAATAAACAACAGTGAAATCAGCGGTCCGCCAACAGAAGTGTTGAAAGATAAATTGTCGTTATTGCCGATGCGCACTACAAATGACACACCGCTTGAAACAGCACCTTGTAAAATGAATAAGGGTAAACACGCAAGCGCCATCTTAAGCCATCTTTTATCTTGACCGATAAAGCTTCTGGCTTCTGCTTTAATAAGTTTTCTATTTAGTATTTCCATATAAAACCCTCCTTTTTATATTGATTACATTTTATCACAATGATATATCAATTTCAACATTTTTATATACAATATGTATTTATTCTTCTATTCCCCAATTGCTGATATTACCCCTTTGCATTCCGCCGACAATTTTTTGACGGAGAGCCGGGTATTTCTTTTCTAATTCCGCAAGTAAAATTTTGGTGTCTTCTCTGTTGGTTTTTTCATCAGCGGGACACTCGCTTTTCACAATTGGCACATTCTCTTTGTTTGCAACTCTTGTAATATCGGTTTCATAAGCGAAAATCATGGGTCTAATCATATATAAATCTTTTCTTGAAAGATATGAAACAGGTGAAAAACACTCTGCCCTGCCGTTGCCGAACAAATTCATAATAAAGGTTTCGGCGGCGTCGTCTAAATGATGCCCCAACGCTATCTTGTTGCACCCCAATTCTTTTGCGGTGTCGTGCAAAAGTCCCCGACGCATTCTCGCACATAAACTGCAAGGATTACTCTCTTTTCGTTCTTCAAAGATTATGTGATAAAGCTCTGTTCTCTTAATGCAATATTCAATATTATTGTCGTCGCAGATTTTTTGAATTTCAGAGTAATCGGCATTTTTGCCGTGAAATACGGGGTCAAGAGTAATTGCGCAAAGGTCGAATTTTTTGGGGTAAAAAATCTTTAAGTTAATTAGACACAAAAGCATAACAACGCTGTCTTTTCCGCCTGAAATACAAACGGCGATTTTGTCGCCGTCTTCAATCATATTGTATTTATCAACTGCCGCTCTCACAAGACTTAATAATTTCTGCATATTTACCTCGCAATTGTAAGACGGGGGCTTGCTCCCGCCGTTGTCGTTTCATACAACATTTTATCTTAAAATCCGTTGAAAGTAAACAAATATTTTCAAAAATAATTAAAGAGTAAAATATATGAAAAAGCGAGAAAATTAAAGAAATAAAGAGTATTTCATTTACTACATTAAATTTTATAAAAAATGTGTTGACTTTTTTAATTCCCTTTGTTATAATTTTCGAGCAATGAAAAAACAAATTATACGGAGGTAAAGTTCTATGTCAACTTATATGCCAAAAAAGGGCGATATTACCCGTAACTGGTATGTGCTTGACGCAGCAGGCAAAACTCTCGGTAGCGTAGCTGCTGAAGCTGCTGTTCTTCTCAGAGGTAAGCACAAGCCAACATTCACTCCTCACGCTGACTGCGGTGACCATGTAATCATCATCAACGCTGAGAAAGTTGTTCTTACAGGTAACAAGCTTGAACAGAAAATGTATTATCATCACACAGGTTATGTCGGTAACATGAAAGAAGTTAAGTATAAGACTCTTATGCAAACAAAGCCGGAGTTCGCAGTTACAAAAGCTGTTAAGGGTATGATTCCCGATACAGTAATCGGCCGTGAAGCTCTTACTCGTCTTCGTGTATATCGCGGTGCAGAGCACAAGCATGCTGCTCAGAAACCTGAAATAAGAGAATTCTAAGAAAGGGAGGCTAAATAGTTATGTACGAAACAAATCCATATTTCTACGGTACAGGTAGAAGAAAAAAATCTGTAGCTCGTGTTCGTGTTTATGCAGGTACAGGTAAAATCACAATCAATGACAGAGATATCGACGATTATTTCGGTCTTGAAACACTTAAACTCATCGTTCGTCAGCCTCTTGCTCTTACAGGAACAGCTGATAAATTCGATATCGTTTGCCGTGTAGGCGGCGGCGGTGTTACAGGTCAGGCAGGTGCTATCCGTCACGGTCTTTCCCGTGCTCTTCTTCAATATGACGAAAATCTTCGTCCCGAGCTTAAGAAGGCAGGTTTCTTAACAAGAGACCCAAGAATGAAAGAAAGAAAGAAATACGGTCTCAAAGGCGCTCGTCGTGCACCTCAGTTCTCAAAGAGATAATTTCACCATTTCAAAATTTTCAGCACTCACGAAAGTGGGTGCTGATTTTTACTTCCTATATTTAAAGATTATCCCTTTTCGGCCTTCGGGCACCTCGGCAAAGCACTCGGTGCTCTTCGCTAAAAACAGTCCACCGGACTGTTTTCTGAACGCTCAGACAGTTCTCAAAGAGATAAAAGACAATATTTTGCATTTTCCAACACTCACCAATTCGGTGGGTGTTGTTTTTTGTAAAATTTAAAACGGTAGGGCGGGGGCTTGCTCACGCCGTAATCCACTTCATACTTTTCAACAAAAAACAACATATATAAATATATAACACCGAAAAATTGCAATTAAAAACAATTCATTGCCTTTTGTCAATTGACTATATATACTTTATTTGATAAAATCATTAGCGGTGATGATTTTGGAAAAGCAAAATACATATAGAGCCGCATTCAAAGCGGCATTTCCGCACACGATACCCGTGCTTACAGGCTATTTATTTATAGGTATTGCATTCGGGGTAATGTTTGCGGATAAAGGTTACAATTTTATATGGGCGGGGGTAATGTCCCTGCTTGTTTATGCAGGCTCGGGGCAATATCTTGCGGTGAATTTCTTTGACCCGTCAGTGAGCTTGTTGCAGGTTGTATTTTTAACATTTATGGTAAATATCCGCCATATTTTTTACGGACTTTCACTTTTAGACAAATTCAAGGTATCGGGCAAGAAAAAGCCATATATGATATTTTCGCTTACGGACGAAACATATTCTCTGTACTTTCTCACAAAAACTCCGCCAAATGTTGACGAGGGTAAATTCCTTTTTGCCATAGCACTGCTTGACCAGTCTTATTGGATTTTGGGTTCGATTATCGGCGCGGTTGCGGGAACACTCATTCCTTTTGACTCAACCGGCATTGATTTTGCTATGACGGCGCTGTTTATAGTAATATTCGTTGAACAGTGGCTTGAAAAGAAAAACAGATTTCCGGCAGTTGTGGGTGTGGTTACAACAATAATCAGTCTATTGGTTTTCGGTCGGGAGAATTTTGTTCTGCCGGCAATGATTGCCATTATGACAGTTCTTCTCGGCAAAAACAGAATGGACAATAAAAAGGGGGCAAAAGATAATGAATAATCTCCCTGTATCCTTTCAACATTCAGTAATTATAATAGTATTGGTAGCCGTAACAACATTCGCAACAAGAGTAATTCCGTTTATACTTTTCCCGTCAGGAAAAAAAGTGCCTAAAACAGTTGAACAACTGGGCAAGGTGCTGCCGCCTGCGGTTATTGGTATGCTCGTGATATACTGCTTAAAATCGGTTAGCCCGTTAACATATCCTTTCGGACTTCCCGAGCTTATTGCGGGGCTTTTAGTAGTTATTCTTCATGTACTTAAAAGAAATAATCTTTTAAGCATCGGCGTGGGCACGGTTGTGTATATGGTACTTGTGCAAACCGTATTCGCATAAATAATTTCTTAAAAATGACGGAGAGATTTTTCCGTCTTTTTTTATGCTGAAAATTCATTTAAAAATACCATATATATAATAGTATATGAAAATAACGAAAAATCTAGGCATATTTTCCAAAAATTATCATAAAATATGGACAAACAGATAACAAAACTATAACGGATTTTGTAATAATTTTGTAATAATTTATTGTTTTTTTAAAAATCTCACAAAAAATATTACAAGTGGTAGCGGAAAAAGCACAATATATTGTGGAAAAGCAAAGCTTTTTGGAATATTCAGTCAAAAATTGACTTCTGTTTTTGAACAAATTGCACAAAAAACATTTTCAAAAAAATTTGACTTTTTGACACGGTATGAATATAATGTCAAAAGTCACAAAGCGAGAATAACGGTTGTGCGTTAAGCAAGCCTTAAATGTGCTTTTCAAAGCTATGTTTGGGGTGAGCACTTTGCCATAAGCAAAGGTTGACACAGCTTATTAAAGGAGCAGAATGATGATAAAAGAAATCATTGAGCGTGCGAAAGCAACTCGTTTAACTTTCCGAGTAGTTGCACTTATAATGGCTTTAGTCATTCTTTGTGCGGGAACTGTTTTCGCAGCCAGCAGTGAGTCATATATAGTTGACATCTATGAAGGCTCACAAATCACAAGAACAGAGACATCTTTAAAAGATGCCTATGAAGTTGTGAAAGAAGCAAAAATTGAATTGTCAGACGACGACAAACTCTTACTTGATAATTTTACGGCAGGGGAACAAAGCGAAATCGTAATCTGCCGAGCAAGTAATGTTAAGTTTGTTATGCCTGACGGAAATACTTTGGAAACTGTTTTTGCAGGAACTGTTGAAAAACTTATCGAGAGCCAAGGCGTTGTGCTTTCTGATAATCTTGTTTCAAGCGTTAATGTAAATGCTGTTGTGACGAACAATATGGAGGTCAGAATTCTTAATAATTATGACCTTACAATCAATGTTGACGGTGAAACAAGACAAGTAAAATCAACTGCTAAAACTGTGGGTGATTTACTTATTGAGCAGGGCATAGTTCTTGACAGCGACGATGAAGTTGAACCGACAGTCGAAACAGAGCTTTCTCACAATCTTACGATTGATGTTCTCAGAGTTGAATATGTAACAAGAGAGACAACAGAAAAAATTGCATTCTCAAATAAAACAGTTAAATCTTCAGCTATGGCAAAAGGAACATCAAAAATCACAACAAAGGGTGTAGACGGCACTAAAACAGTCGTTTATAAAGATAAGATTGTTAACGGTGAAGTTGCAGGCACTTCTTTTGTGAGTGAAACCGTTACACAAAATCCGATAGCTCAGGTTACAACAGTGGGAACAGCCGTTAAGAGCACGGGTAACAGTAAAATCGAAAAGAACGGCAATCCTATTTCAGAGTTGACTCTTCCGTCAAAATACAATATAGGTGCAAATAACATCCCTACTGAGTATAAATCCAAAATTACCGGCAGGGCAGCGGCTTACTGTCAGCCGGGCGGAAAAACAGCAACGGGTAAAGCCGTAATGCCGGGCAGAATAGCGGTTAATCCGGAACAGATTCCTTACGGAACTGAAATGTGGATTGTATCAAATGACGGTATCGTTTACGGTTATGCAGTGGCTGAAGATACCGGCGGATTTGTTAAAAAAGGATATTACACAGTTGACCTTTATATGAACAGCACAAGTCAATGCCGTCAATGGGGCGACCGTGGAGTTACAATCTATATTCTCTAATCAAATCGAGAGAGCAGAAATGCTCTCTTTTTTTTGTTGCTCTGAAACTCTATTTGTGGTATCATTATTTTATAAAAATTTGTGGAGTGATTGAATGCGAGTCTTAACGGTTGAAAACACAAGAAAAGTTGAACAAATCGCAAATGAGAATGGCATTTCATATCTTCAGCTTATGGAGAATGCGGGCTCATATTGCGCAAGAATTATCCGCCAAACCTTTGACAATACCAACAAACGAAATGTGCTTATTGTGTGCGGTAAGGGTAAAAACGGCGGCGACGGTTTGGTTATTGCACGAAAGCTTTCGGAATACGGATATAACCCCACAGTGATGATGACCATGGGACTTCCCGCAGACGAAGAATCATCTGAAATGCTTTCAAGAATAAGAGCGTTGGGAATTACGGTTGTATATTATGATGACACAACCGATAAGTATTTTGATAATGCGCAGATTATTGTTGACTGTATTTTCGGTGTGGGCTTCAAAGGTGAGCCCAATGAAACGGTTTCAGAGCTTTTTGAAAAAATCAATTCCGCATCGGCATCGGTTATCAGTATTGATGTGCCCAGCGGATTAGAAGGCAATAGCGGAAAACTCACATCATCACATGTAAAAGCGGATATGACTATTGCAGTGTTGGTTTTAAAGCCCGTTCATGTTTTAAAGCCGTCAATTGAAAGCTGCGGAAAAGTTGTTGTAGCGCCGATTGGTATTCCCGAAAAGTGCTTTGAGCAAGTGGAAAATACACTTTTTACCGTCAGCGAAGATGAGGTTAAAGCATTCTTTAAAGAGCGTGATTATGACAGTCATAAAGGCACATTCGGTACGGTGCTTGTTGTTGGCGGAAGTTACGAAATGCCCAATGCGGTGTATTTTGCGTCACAGGGGGCGGTGAACAGCGGCGCAGGGCTTGTTAAAGCGGCATTCCCCGCAGTGTCTTACAGCGCAATTGCCCCCAAGACTTATGAGCAGATTTTAGTGCCTCTTGAAAGCAATAAAAAAGGCAGAATATCACAAAACGCAATCAGACGGCTTGAAACAGAGCTTTTAAAATGCTCATGTGTGCTTGTAGGGTGCGGAATGGGTAACGATGAAGATACAAAAGCGGTTGTTGAATATATAATTTGCAATTCAAAAGTGCCAATAATTCTTGATGCAGACGGAATAAATTGTCTAAAAAATAATATAGATATAATAGACAGTGCCCATGCACCCGTTATTTTGACTCCCCACCCGAAAGAAATGTCTCGCATTGCAGGTGTCGGCGTCGAAAGTATTCAAGAAAACCGTGGCGCTGTGGTAAAAAGCTTTACAAGAGCGCATAAATCAATTCTTGTGCTTAAAGGTGCGTCAACTCTTGTGGGCAGCAGTGAATATGAAGATATTTATGTGAACAACACGGGCAATCCCGGAATGGCAACCGGTGGCTCGGGGGATGTGCTTGGCGGAATAATTGCGTCATTCATAGCGCAGGGTGTTGACCCCTTTAAAAGTGCTATCGCAGGTGTAAAAATACACGGTACTGTTGGCGATAAGGTGACGGAAAAATACTCGATGATGGGCAATATACCCACATTGATGCTTGCCGAGTTGCCGAAGATACTCTCTAAATTTGAATAAGGGTAGAAAAATATGAAAAAAGTCCTTTGCATTTTATTGTGCATTCTTCTGCTTGGCGGATGCGGGACATTTAAAATAAAGGATGTTGAAAAAGAGCCGCTGAATATCAGTGGCTTTAATACTTTGGTGAAAACCGAAATCAATAATACGGAAATCAGCGGTAATGCGAAATATGTGCTGTCCGACGGGCTGTATTTTGATTTTATTAAGCCTGAAACCGTGAGCGGTGCAAAAATCGTTTGCCGTAACGGTGAATATCAGGTTGATTTTAATTCTTTGTCAGTAACTCTTGCGGGGGATAAGCTGCCCTTTAATATGATTTGCAGAGCTTTGGAAACCTGTATTAACAATGTGCAGGGCACAACGCCCGAAAAAGAAGAAAACACAAATCAACTTATTTATACTTATAACGCTGAAAATCATTTGTGTAAGCTATATACAGATGCCGACACGAAGCATTTCATAAAGCTGACCGTCGACGGCGCCGATGCTCTGCTTTTTGAAAATTTTCAGTATGTGGGACAAACCGAATAATTTTGTCATAATATGTATTACTCCCATTTTTTTGCTGTGAATGTTTATTTGAAACAATAAATGGCAAAAATAAAAGTAAAGGAGTGATACAGAAAATGAATGTTAAAAGAGGGGACATATATTACGCAGATTTAAGTCCTGTTGTAGGCTCGGAGCAAGGGGGAGTAAGACCGGTACTTATAGTTCAGAATGATGTCGGCAATAAATACAGCCCGACTGTAATAGCGGCGGCAATTACAAGCCAACAAGAAAAATCGCGGCTGCCAACCCATATAAGCGTAAACGGTAACGCTTGCGGACTCAGTAAGGATTCGGTAGTGCTTTTAGAACAGGTGAGAACAATAGATAAACAGCGGCTTAAAGAGAGAATGGGTAATTTGTCAACTACTGATATGAATAAAATAAATAAAGCGTTAACAGTAAGCTTTGGACTTATATAATTAAATGTGAGACATCTCATCAAATTTATGATGGGATGTTTTTTATCGGACTATTTTGACGAAAATATAAATAATATTAAAAAAATATGAATTTTTAATAAAGTACTTGACCTTTTGGAAAAAAGTGGCTAAAATATAATTAGCACTCACGAAGCGAGAGTGCTAAAACACAATTTATTATTCTTTTACGGAGGTAATATAAAATGAACATCAAACCACTTGCAGACAGAGTTGTACTCAAGTCTTGCGAAACGGAAGAAACAACAAAAAGCGGAATTGTTCTCGCTGCCGCTGCTCAGGAAAAACCGCAGATGTCTGAGGTTATTGCAGTAGGTCCCGGCGGAATTGTTGACGGACACGAAGTTACAATGTATGTTAAAGTCGGTGACAAGGTAATCACAGGCAAATATTCGGGAACGGAAGTTAAAATGGATAACGAAGAATATACAATCGTTCGTCAGTCAGAAATTCTTGCTATTGTAGAATAATTGGAGGTTTATATAATGGCTAAACAAATCATTTATGGCGAAGAGGCAAGAAAAGCTCTTCAAACAGGTATTGATAAATTAAGTAATACAGTTAAAATTACATTGGGACCGAAAGGCAGAAATGTAGTTCTTGACAGAAAATACGGCGCACCGCTTATCACAAATGACGGTGTTACAATCGCAAAAGAGGTTGAGCTTGAAGACGCATTTGAAAATATGGGCGCTCAGCTTGTTAAAGAAGTTGCAACAAAGACAAACGATGTTGCGGGTGACGGCACAACAACCGCTACACTTTTGGCACAGGCACTTGTTCGTGAAGGCATGAAGAATGTTGCGGCCGGCGCTAACCCGATGGTAGTTAAAAAAGGTATGCAGGCAGCAGTTGATGCAGTAGTTGAAGAAGTTCTCAAAAATGCAAAGCCCGTTGAATCTTCAGAAGATATTGCCCGTGTTGCAACAGTTTCGGCTGCCGATGAGTTTGTCGGCAATCTTATTGCAGATGCAATGGCAAAGGTTACTGCCGACGGCGTTATCACAATTGAAGAATCAAAGACAAGCGAAACATACAGCGATGTAGTTGAGGGTATGCAGTTTGACCGCGGCTACATTTCACCTTATATGGTAACCGATACAGATAAGATGGAAGCAGTAATCGACGATGCGTTCATTCTTATTACAGATAAGAAAATCGGCAATATTCAAGAGCTTCTTCCGCTTCTTGAACAGATTGTTCAGTCAGGCAAGAAGCTTGTCATCATTGCAGAAGATGTTGAAGGCGAAGCACTCTCAACTCTCCTTGTCAATAAGCTTCGCGGAACATTCACATGCGTCGCAGTTAAAGCTCCGGGATTCGGTGACAGAAGAAAAGAAATGCTTCAAGATATCGCAATCCTTACAGGCGGTCAGGTAATCACCTCCGATTTAGGCCTTGAGCTTAAAGATACACAGCTTATCCAACTGGGCCGTGCAAAGCAAGTTAAGATTTCAAAAGAAAACACAATCATTGTTGACGGTGCAGGCGACCAGGACGCAATCAAGGGCAGAATCGGTCAAATCAAGTCACAAATTGCAGAAACAACATCTGATTTTGACCGTGAAAAGCTTCAGGAAAGACTTGCAAAGCTTGCCGGCGGTGTTGCGGTTATCCGTGTCGGTGCGGCTACCGAAACAGAAATGAAAGAAAAGAAGCTTCGCATTGAAGACGCTCTTGCAGCTACAAAGGCCGCAGTTGAAGAAGGTACTGTCGCAGGCGGCGGCGTTGCACTTCTCGGTGCTATTAAGGCAGCGTCGGCACTTCTTGATACAGATGACGCAGACTTTAAGACAGGTGTTAAAATCGTTCTTAAAGCAATCGAAGAGCCCGTCCGTCAAATTGCGGCAAACGCAGGTCTTGAAGGCTCAGTTATCGTAAACGAAATCGTAAATTCAAATAAAGCGGGTTACGGCTTCAACTTTGCAACAAGCGAATATGTTGATATGTTTGAAGCAGGCATTCTTGACCCGGCAAAGGTTACCCGTTCAGCACTTCAAAATGCTTCATCGGTTGCCGCAATGGTTCTTACAACAGAAAGCCTTGTAGCAGATATTCCCGACCCACAGGCAGAAGCCGCTGCTGCAGCAGCAATGGCACAGGCCGGCGGCGGAATGTACTAATTCCAAAACAAAAACAAAAAAGCCGACTCGTTTGAGCCGGCTTTTTTATGCCTTTCCAATGCATAAAGTGTTATAAAGTACAACACCAATCCCTAAAAGTCTTTCGACCTTGTTTAATACTATACTATTTTTTGCTGAATAAATCAATTGATTAAAGTACCAAAGTTTCTCCGCTTACTTTGTGTATTATGTCAATATACAAAAGAAAAAACGGACACTCAAAGGAATGTCCGTTCATTTTCTTTAGTTTGGAATTAAACTGCTCTTTCAACCTTGCCTGAACGAAGGCAACGAGTGCAAGCATAAACTCTCTTAGGAGAGCCGTTTACAATTGCCTTAACTCTTTTAACATTCGGTTTCCATGTTCTGTTTGAACGTCTGTGTGAGTGAGAAACCTTAATACCGAAAGCAACGTCTTTGCCACAATATTCACATTTTGCCATTTCAAAGGCACCTCCTTGTGTACGGGGATAAATAATCAAATTACAACAAGAGACATTATAACAGTTACTTTCGCAAATTGCAAGTGTTTTTGTAAAAATTATTTTGAATAAATATAAAAAAATACTTGCAATTACGAAATAAATAATATATAATACACTTAAACGAACATTTGTACGATTGAGAGGAACAAAAAATGGCTGATAAGAAAAAAGCTCTTGAAACCGCATTATTACAAATAGAGAAGAATTACGGTAAAGGCGCAGTTATGCGTTTGGGCGAAAGCGGCGCATTAAATGTCGAAGCAATTCCAACAGGTTCAATTTCACTTGATACTGCAACCGGCATCGGCGGTTTGCCCCGCGGCAGAATTGTTGAAATTTACGGACCTGAGTCTTCGGGTAAAACAACTCTCGCATTGCAAGTTGTTGCAGAAGCACAAAAAATGGGGGGCGAAGCCGCATTCATTGATGCTGAACACGCTCTCGACCCTGAATATGCACAGAACCTGGGCGTTGATGTTAATTCATTGCTTGTTTCACAGCCCGATAACGGTGAACAGGCTCTCGAAATCGCAGAAGCACTTGCCCGTTCAGGCGCTCTTGATGTTATTATTGTTGACTCTGTTGCGGCACTTGTTCCCCGTGCGGAAATTGAAGGCGATATGGGCGATAGCCATGTGGGACTTCATGCCCGTCTTATGTCACAGGCGCTTAGAAAACTTGCAGGCGTAATCAATAAATCAAACACAGTTGTTATTTTCATCAATCAGCTTCGTGAAAAGGTTGGCGTGGTTTACGGCAACCCCGAAGTTACAACGGGCGGTCGTGCGCTTAAATTCTATGCGTCAATCAGAATTGATGTCCGCAGAGTTGAACAGCTTAAAGGACCCGGCAATGAATTTATCGGTTCAAGAACAAGGGCAAAAATTGTTAAAAACAAGGTTGCCCCGCCGTTCAAAGAAGCAGAATTTGATATTATGTACGGTGAAGGTATCTCCAAAATCGGCGAAATTGTTGACCTTGGCGTTAAATTCGATATACTTAAAAAGAGCGGTGCATGGTTCTATGACGGTGAAGAGCGTCTCGGCCAGGGCAGAGAAAATGTTAAAATTCTCTTAAAACAGCAACCCGAGCTTGCAAATGAAATCGAAGAAAAAATTCGTGTAAAAATGAAAGAAATGGTTGATACCAAAAAGAACGGTGCGCCTATCACTCAACCCGAGCTCGTGAAAGTTCCCACAACAAAGGCGGCAGCGAGAGCTACTCTTGATATCGCTGTGGACGATGACGAATAATGAAATTATCTGTAAAGCAAGGCAAGTCACAAAAAATTCATATCTATATTGATGATGAATACCGTGCAACTGTTGACAGCGATTATTGGTATTCGGAAAAATACAGAAATTTAAAAGAAATAGATGAAAGAGAACTGACTGAGTTATTAGACTCGGTCAGTTTTCGTCGTGCTTATAACAAAGGTCTTGATTTTCTTTCCCGCCGTCCCTACGGCACAAATGAGCTTATTAAAAAGCTATGCGAAAAAGGGCACGAAAAAGAAGCGGCTCAAAAAGCATGTGAAAGGCTTTTGGAATTAGGGCTTTTAAATGATGAAGAATACGCTAAAACGCTCTCAAATGATTTGCTTCACAGAAAAAATTACGGTATAAAACGAATAAAACAAGAACTTATTTTTCGTGGAATCGACCGTGAAATTGCAGAAAATGTCGTTGAGAGTCTTGACAATAACCCACAAAAAAGTATTATATTATTAGTTAAAAAGAAATATTCGAACAAAATTAACGATGAAAAGGGCAGAAAGCGGACGGTTGACGCTCTTTTAAGATTGGGATATTCTTATTCCGATATTAAAACTGCCCTTAATACAATTTCTGAATTTGACGGAGAAGATTTTTATGAGTAAAAAAATCGGTATGATTTCATTGGGTTGCCCCAAAAATCAGGTTGACGCTGAAATAATGCTTGCAAAGCTTAAAGACGGTGGGTTTCAAATTGTCAATGACCCCCTTGATGCAGACTTGATTATTGTCAATACTTGCGGATTTATCGAAGATGCAAAAAAAGAATCAATTGAAAATATTCTCGATATGGTTTCATATAAAGAAGATTTTCCGGGACTTAAAGTGCTGGTAACAGGCTGCCTTTCAGAGCGTTATCGGTCCGAGATATTTGATGAAATTCCCGAAGTTGACGGCGTTATCGGTATCGGCGCAAATGAAGATATTTGCGAAATATGCAATAAAATCCTTGACGGTGAAAAAGCAGAGAGCTTTCCGCCGAAAGAAAGCCTTAAAATTGAAGGCGAGAGAATTCTCACAACCCCATCCTACTGGGCATATCTTAAAATTGCCGAGGGTTGCTCAAACAACTGTACCTACTGTGCAATTCCGTCAATTCGCGGGCCTTTCAGAAGCAGACCCAGTGAGAGCATTATTTCCGAAGCAAAAGAGCTGGCGGATAAAGGCGTTAAAGAACTTGTGATTGTGGCTCAGGATACAACCCGTTACGGTGAAGATTTATACGGCAAAAAAGCTCTTGTGCCGCTTCTTAAAGCACTTTCAACCATTGACGGTATAAAGTGGATTCGTCTTTTATATCTCTATCCCGAAAGAGTTGACGACGCACTGATTGACGAAATTGCAAGCAATGAAAAAATAGTGAAATATATGGATATTCCGCTTCAGCATTGCAGTGAAAATGTGCTTAAAAGAATGAACCGTCACGGTGACCGAAAATCACTTACGGAGCTTTTGAATAAAATTCGTGAGAGAATAGACGGCGTTACAATCCGCACAACATTTATTGCGGGCTTCCCCGGTGAAACCGAAGAAGAGTTTAATGAGCTTTGTGACTTCATTGAAGAAATGCGATTTGAAAGAATGGGCTGTTTTGCTTATTCTGAAGAAGAGAATACACCTGCCGCAAAGCTTGACGGAATGATGGATTTTGAAATTCGTGCAGACCGTGCCGATATTATCAATGAAAGACAAAATGTAATTCTTGACGAGTTGAATGAAAGTCTTGTCGGCAAAACCCTTGAAACTATTGTTGAAGGCTATGACGCTTACAGTGATTCATATTACGGCAGAACAACTATGGACGCTCCTGAAATCGACACAATGATATATTTCACTTGCGGATACGAGCTGGATGACGGCGATATAATCGAGGTTGAAGTGATGAATGTTGTTGACGGTGAATTAACAGGAGAAGTTGTATGAAATTAAATGTACCGAATATACTTACAATAGCAAGATTTATTATCACACCCATATTTCTTGCAATAATTTTAATGGGAAGTCTGCCCCACAGATTTATAATTGCTTGCATTGTTTTTTCTATCGGCGCAATTACCGACGCTGTTGACGGTCACCTTGCAAGAAAGAACAATCAAATAACAAATTTCGGCAAGTTTTTAGACCCCATTGCAGATAAAGTCCTTACAACTGCTGCACTTCTTGCATTTATGGATATGGGGCTTTGCAATATCTGGATTGTTATGATTGTACTTGTGCGGGAATTTATAATCGCATCAATGAGAATGATTGCCGCGTCCAACGGTGTTGTGATTCCCGCAAATATTTGGGGAAAAATCAAAACAGTCAGTCAGATGACATTTACAATAGTAATTATGCTTTTAGGTGAACTGTATTACGAAGTGTTTAAGGTGCAGCTCTCTGTTGCTGACGGCTACACGGAAATCATAGAAAAGCTTCCCGACCTTGCGCTGATTTCAAACGGACTTTTGTGGATTACAGCAGTTCTTACGGTTATTTCCGGTGTGATTTACATCAAAGACAGCGTGAAAGTAATTGATTTCACAAAATAATTGCATTTTGTAAACTTATGTGATAAAATACATATACTGTTTATGAATATATGAAAGACTGTGACCGAAAAGAGTAGCAAAATTCTTTTTTATCAGAGATAACGGGCCGTCGGCTGAAAGCCCGTTTTAAAAAACTTTTGTGAAGTGCGTTCGTGAGTCGGTGTGGGGAAATACACACCCGTTAACTGCGTTAAAGTAATTGAGTTATAAATGCGAAGTGGAACCGCGATTATTCGCCTTCGTCTGTATTTTTACAGATGAAGGCGTTTTCTGTTTTTGGAGGAATATTTTTGTTTGAACGACTTATTGAAGACATAAAAACAGTCAAAGAGAGAGACCCTGCCGCAACAAGTATTCTCGAAATACTGTTTTTGTATCCGGGGCTGAAAGCCATTAGAATGTATCGAGTGGCAAATTGGTTTTACCGTCATAAAATGAGATTTATAGCCCGTGCAATTTCACAAAGCGCCGTGAAAAAGACAAATATTGAAATTCACCCGGGAGCTACAATCGGCAGAAGATTTTTTATTGACCACGGAACAGGCGTGGTAATCGGCGAAACCACCGAAATCGGTGACGACGTTACAATTTATCAGGGAGTTACTCTGGGCGGTACGGGTAAAGACACAGGTAAGCGCCACCCGACAATCGGCAACGGTGTTATGATTGGCTCGGGAGCTAAGGTCTTAGGTCCCTTTAAGGTGGGGGATAACTCAAATATAGCATCGGGTGCGGTGGTCCTTGACGAAATACCTGAGAATTCAACTGCTGTGGGCGTGCCTGCAAGAGTTATTAAGAGAAACGGAAAACGGGTTGACAATCTTGACCAGGTGCATATTCCCGACCCTGTTTCTCAGGAATTCTGCAAACTGAATGCAAAAATTGACAGACTTGAAAAAGAGTTAGCAAAATATAAAGAAAAGGAAGCAAAAGGTGAGTAATATGAAAATTTTTAACACTCTCACAAGACGAAAAGAAGAGCTGAAAACAATAACTCCGAACGAGTTAAAGGTTTATGCTTGCGGACCTACCGTATATAATTTTATCCATATCGGCAATGCCCGTCCTCTCTGTGTGTTTGACACATTCAGAAGATATATGGAATACCGTGGCTACAAAGTGAATTTTGTACAAAACTTTACTGACATTGACGACAAAATCATCCGTCGTGCCAATGAAGAAGGAACTGACTATAAAACGGTTTCGGAAAAATATATCAAAGAGTTTTGGACTGATGCAAAGGGCATGAATGTGCGCGAAGCAACCGTTCACCCGAAAGCTACCGAAAATATTGACGAGATTATAAGTATTGTCAGCACACTCATTGAAAAAGGCTATGCTTATGCCGCCGATAACGGAGATGTTTATTTCAGCCCTAAAAAATTCAGCGAATACGGCAAGCTCTCACATCAGCCCCTTGAAGACCTTGAAGCAGGCGCAAGAATAAATGTTGAAGAAGTTAAGAGAGAGCCTATGGATTTCGCTCTTTGGAAGAGTGCAAAGCCCGGCGAACCCTATTGGGAGTCACCCTGGGGGCACGGCAGACCCGGTTGGCATATTGAATGTTCGGCAATGGTAAGAAGATATTTAGGCGAAACGATTGATATTCACTGTGGCGGTCAGGACCTTGTTTTTCCGCACCATGAAAACGAAATCGCACAGAGCGAATGCTGCAACGGTGCACCCTTTGCAAATTATTGGATGCATAACGGATTTATCAGTGTTGACAATGTGAAAATGTCGAAGTCATTGGGCAATTTCTTTACAGTTCGTGATGTTGCCGAACAATACGGCTATGAGCCCATCAGATACTTCCTTATTTCTTCTCATTACAGAAGTCCGATAAATTACAGCGTGGATATTATCGAGCAGTGCAAAGCATCCCTTGTCCGTCTTTATAACTGCCGTGAAAGTCTTGATTTTGCCATGAAAAATGCCGTGGCGGAATTACCCGCAAATGCAGACGAAATCAAAGCTGCTCTTAACTCTCGCCGTGACCAGTTTATTAAGGCTATGGACGATGACCTTAACACAGCGGATGCTATTTCAGCGGTATTTGAGCTTGTAAAAGATATTAACACAACCGTAATTACAGATGCGCCGTCAAAAGAGCTTGTTGAAACCGCAACGACTCTCTTTGATGAGCTGACGGGAGTTTTAGGCCTTGTCTATAACAGAAAGACCGAAAGCCTTGACGACGAAATCGAAAAGCTTATCGAAGCCCGCACTCAGGCCCGCAAAGAAAGAAACTGGGCAGAGGCAGACAGAATTCGTGACGAGCTTAAATCACAGGGTATCGTTCTTGAAGATACACCTCAGGGTGTTAAATGGCACAGAGAATAATTATATTCTGTCACAGAAAAGTGTAACGGAATATCTGTTGCATACAACCGTATATTTATATTTGCCGACAGTGATTATCCGATTATTGTCGGCAAATTCTATTTTATCGGCAGTAATATTACAGTTTTCCAATATCGAGTTTTGGCTTTCAAAATCATTTCCGGTAAAGATACTGCACATTTTAGAGAATAAAGCTACATATTCGGCTGTGTTTTGAGAATCGGTAAAAAGCACGGAAATTCCTTTTATGTTATTGTCATTGTCGAGCGAAAGACAGATGAGATAGTTATCACTTTCATAAAATAAATTATTATTCTCTTTTTCGTCAATTCCAAGAATAAAGTCACCCGTATTCAGGTTATAATCAAATTGACTGTTCATTCTGCCGACAAATTGTTCAATACCGAATTTACTCTCTTTTGAACATCCGCAAAAGAAAACAAGCATAAAAGATATAATAGCCGCAAAAAATTTTTTATACATTTTAATCACCAAGAAAATATATGTATGCATAAAATATAAGTTTACAATTTTTTTACAAATTACATATTGGAAATTTCAGTAATTTGTAGTAAAATATCTTAATAATTAAATTATGAAAGCGTGGTTTCTTTGCTTAAAAGTTTTAAAAAGAAAAGTACAAAGGCTAAAATAGGCATTATTTCATTCGTCGTGTTTATGGTAATTTTGGTTTCCTATGTGCTTTATTCAAATTTCAAGCCGGAGCCTCCCGCAGAATATGAAATGGTAAAAGCGGCTTACGGAACAATTGTGGATTCACTTGATGTTGTGGGAACGGTTGAATCAGGCGTTACCGAAAACTTGGTTGCAATCGAAGGCGCAACAGTTGAAGAAGTGCTTGTAAAGGTCGGCGACAGAGTCAATAAAGGCGATAAGCTTGCAACATTCAATGTAGCGGGCGCTTCTCACTATGTTGACAGTGCAAAGAAAGAATATGACAAAGCGTTAAAAGACTATAACGATGCAAAAACTTCAGCGGACAGTAACGCTAAAAGAAAAGTTGAGCTTGCAAGTGAAATTGATAAGAAAAATGCCCAAATCACTGCAAAGAAAAATGAAATAGCACAACTTGAAAAAGAGCTTGAGAACAGTGAGCCTGTTACAGAAATGCAAAGTATTCCCCAAGAGCAAATTGACTCTATTGTGGCTCAGATGACAGAAAACGGCGCCACACAAGAAGAAATTGATGCGTTCATTGCGTCGGCATCAAATGTACAAGTGCCTGTTGTATCAAGCGATACATCAAAATCAGATGCGTTAATGCAAAAGAACCTTGAATTAGCACAGCTTAATTCCGAGCTTTCAACATTACAGGCAGAAAATGCGGTAGTGAGCGCATCGGGTAACAGCGACTCAATGCTTGAAGCACTTAAAAAGGTTGCCGATACAAAAGAAATCACATATAAGAATATAAAGTCAATTTATGATTCAATGAAAAACGGTTGGTATGCCGAAAATGACGGTATAATTACAGTTGTAAATATCACTGCGGGCGAAAAATTTGTTCCGACAGCTTCAAATAATTCGTCTTCACTTGACATTTCTGCATTGTTGGGTTCATCGGGTATTGACGCCAACACAACAGATATGATTAACTCATTGTTGGGCAATTCCGAAACAACACCGACGGGAACGGGTATTACAGTTGAAAGCTATAACGATATGATTGTTTCCGTAACCGTGGGCAAATCGGACCTTCTTAAAGTTAAGGTGGGTATGGAAGCCGTGGTTACAAGCCTTGACAGTCAATATGAAGGCGAAGTTATCTATGTGGGCGCAACTGCCGTTGAATCAAACGGAATTAACTTAGGCTCGCTTATGGGTGCGGGCTCAGGCGCAAACGGTGCAGAAGTAAAGATTAAGATTAAAAATCCCGATGAAAAAGTAGTAATCGGATTTGATGTTGATATTAAAATCAAACTTGAAACAATTGAAAATGTTCTCAAAGTACCCGTGGAATGTGTAATGTATGAAAACGGAAAATACAGTGTATTTGTATATGACAGCGAAGAGAAAGTCGCAGTTAAGCGCGAAGTAATAAAGGGTACTCTTGATGATGTAAGCTATGAGATAATTGACGGACTGGGAGAAAATGAAATAATACTCAAAAGTCCCGACCCGAAAATGGAAGACGGCACAAAAGTCAAAGAGAAGGCTTCATAAGCGGGGTGTGAACTTTGAATATTAAAGAAAACATAAGAATTGCCGTTTTCAGCATAAGAACAAACCTGTTGCGTTCATTACTCACAATGCTCGGCATTATAATCGGCGTTGCTTCTGTTATTTCAATTGTAACGGTGGGTAACGGCGGCCGTGATTATATTGTGGGTATGATTAGAGAGATGGGTAACAGTGCAATATCTTTAACCGTCAACACCAAAACCGCATCGGATGACGATTATTTTACCGATGCTGATGTTCTGGCAGTTAAAAAACTTGACGGTGTTCAATATGCCTCTATGCAGACTATGGCAATGTGCCAAATGACTGCAAACGATATGACCGGCTTTTTAATGGGTATCGGCGGTAATACCGATATGCAGAATATTATGCAAACACCTTGCATTTACGGCAGATTTTATACTCAGGAAGAATATGAAGAAGGCAAAAATGTAGGTGTTATTGATGTGGGCAGCGCATTGCAGGTGTTCGGCAGAAAAGATGTTGTCGGCGAATACATCTATTGCACATCAAATGATTTGACCTTCTCCATCAAAATTGTCGGTGTTGTCGATATTATGTCAAGTATGAATCTCGATACCGAAGATATGATGGAAACAATGTCTGCGTCAATGGGTGGAATGCAGATGATGAGCTGTATGGTTGTTATGCCCGCATCGGTGGTATCAAACATCAACGGTCAGAGTCAGAGCAGATATGAAGTTATTAACATAACCGCAGTTGATGAAAGTCAGTTAGACGGTATCGGTGCCGCTGCCGTAAACTATATCCGTTCACTGCACGATAATTTTGATGAGGATTGCTACACAGTAACAAATATGGCAACATATATTGATTTGCTTGATACTGTTATCAATGTGTTCACAATATTTATTGCGGCAGTCAGTGCAATTTCCCTTGTTGTCGGCGGTATCGGCGTTATGAATATTATGTTGGTATCAATTACCGAGCGTACCCGTGAAATCGGTATCAGAAAAGCCTTGGGTGCAAAAACAGGAACAATTATGTTCCAGTTTTTAACAGAGTCAATTATCCTTTGTTTGATAGGCGGTATAATCGGCTTGCTGTTAGGTGTGGCAGTTGCGGCGCTGGTGTCCTATATTATGCAGGTGCCTTTGACGGTTGAACCTGCAACAGTTGCTCTTGCAGTCGGTTTCTCATCGGCTATCGGTATAATTTTCGGTGTTTATCCCGCAAGAAGAGCGGCAAAAATGCCACCCATTGAAGCACTTCGCAGAGATTAAATATATTTGAATTATTTCCTTCAGAATTTACAGTGTATATGCAGATGTATATACACTGTATTTTTTTACAAATTTATACTTGTAAAGTAAATTGCTTTACAAAAATGTTTAAAAGTATGGGTGAAAACCCTTGAAATGTCAAAGTTTTAAACATTTTCAACAGAGTTTTCAACAATTTCAAAGTTGAAATCAATGTTAAAAATAGTCCAAACAAAAAGAGTATAGTTTAAATTTAACTGTATATTTTATTGATTTGCAGCAAAAAAATGCAGGATTTTATTCTTTTCCGCTATTTTCATTTCACTTCTTTTTAGTTCGTGAAATGTCGAAAACTTTTTGAATATTTTTTTGAAAATCTATTGCCATATTTTACCATTTATGGTAAAATATGGCAGAAATAAGAAATCGAAATGATTTTAAATAAAATGGAGGTCTCAAAAATGAGCAAAAATTTAAAGGTGTTATTAACGGGGGAAGGCAGTGAGTTCGGTAAGAACTGTGCAAATGTGTTGAGAACTTATGGTTGTGATGTTATCTTAATTCAAAAAGACGGAAAAGCATTGCTCTCACGGGTTGAAAGCAGTGATGCAGATGTGGTGGTAATGGATGCTTTTATGTCAAATTTAGATGCTCTCGGTGTAATAAATGAGTTGAAAACGAAAGAAGCAAAACCGCTTATTATGGTAATGTCAAGCACGGACAATCCGAGATTTGAGCAAGAGATTTTGTCGGCAGGTGCAGACTATTATTTTTTGAAACCCTTTGATGTTCAAATGCTGGCTCAAAGAATAAATCAATTGACAGGGTGGTCAAAAGCGCAAGGCGATGTGAGTAAATTACAAGATACTACCGATTTGCAAGTGACAGTCAGCGAAATTATGCATCAAATCGGGGTTCCCGCACATATAAAAGGATATCAGTATTTAAGAGAGGCAATTGTACTTTCAATCAATGACCGCGAAATGATGAGCTCCGTCACAAAGGTGCTTTATCCCACAGTCGCAAAAATGTATTCAACAACATCGTCCCGTGTTGAACGGGCAATCCGTCACGCCATAGAAGTTGCGTGGGATAGGGGAGATGTTGATGTTTTGTCATCATATTTTGGATATACCATTCAAAATACCCGCGGAAAGCCGACAAATTCTGAGTTTATAGCAATGATTAGTGATAAGCTTCGTCTGCGTATGAAGATTTCTTGACAAACATTTCATTTAGTGCTATCATCATATTACTTCGTGAGGGAGTAGTCGGCGCAATTTTGTGCGGTAAGTCAACATACTGACCTTTCGGTCTGGTTTACCTTAAATGACAAGACTCATGTATGACTGTTTTTTCGTGTCATACTGAGTCTTTTTTTATTATATAAGGAGAGTTTTATGGCAGAATTATTTGTTATCGCAATAGGTCTTGCTATGGACGCTTTTGCAGTTTCAATTTGCAAGGGACTTAATATGAGAAAGCTTGACCTTAAACAAACGGGACTTATCGCTCTTTTCTTCGGTGGCTTTCAAGCAGGCATGCCGTTGATTGGCTGGTTTATCGGCTCCCGTTTTGCTCAGTATATTGAGAGCGTTGACCATTGGGTTGCCTTTGTTTTACTTGCTGTTATCGGCGGAAAAATGATTTATGAATCCTTTGAAAAAGAAGAAGAGCAAGACAACTGTTCGTCAAATCTTAATTTAAAAGAACTGACGGCGCTTGCAATAGCAACAAGCATTGATGCCTTGGCTGTGGGCGTTGCATTCGCACTGACTTACGAGAGAAATAAAGTATTTATTGCGGTTGCGTTGATTGGTATAATCACAGCCGCACTTTCGGCAATCGGCGTGTTTATCGGCCATAAATTCGGTGCGAAGTATAAAAATAAAGCAGAATTGGCAGGGGGGTTGGTCCTTGTGCTTATGGGAATAAAATTTTTGTTTGAAGGTCTTGGAATAATCGGTGGATAATATGATTAAAACTTTACTGTGGGATATTGACGGAACACTTTTAAACTTTGAAAAATCAGAAAAATATGCAATAAAAAAATGCTTTGAGATTTTCTCTGTCGGCGAATGTACCGATGAAATGGTAGCTCGCTATTCACTAATCAACAGAAAGTATTGGGAAATGCTCGAACGGGGTGAAATAACAAAGCCTCAAGTGCTCAGAATGAGATTTGAAGAGTTTTTTATAACAGAACGCATTGCTTTTGACCGTGTTGATGATTTTAATCGGGAATATCAGGTAAGATTAGGTGACAAGGTGTTTTTCAGTGATAATGCATTAGAAACCGTCACTTCTCTTAAAGGTAAAGTCAGACAATATGCGGTTACAAACGGCACGGCTGTGGCTCAAAGCCGAAAGCTCACTCGTTCGGGACTTATCAAAATTTTTGATGATGTATTTATTTCGGATGAAATCGGATATGAAAAACCTACTGTGGAATTTTTCGACGCCGTGCAAAGAAAAACCGGTCCGTTTAAAAGAGATGAAGTAATGATTATCGGTGATTCTCTGACAAGCGATATGCAAGGGGGCAACAATGCAGATATTATCTGTTGTTGGTATAATCCTTTAAATCTTGAAAATAAAAACAAATTGAAAATTGATTATGAAATTAAAGATATCGGAGAAATACCGAACATATTAAAAAATTAGGGATTGTTTACAATAAACAGTCCCATTTTTTGTATAGTTTTACTTGGAATAAAAGGCAAAATGTGATTGTTTAATTGTTAAATATATGTTAAAATATTATAAATATTTTAGAAAAAGGAGAGTGAACAATGAGCATACTTAATAAAGTTAAAGATTTCGGCACCGAAATCAAAACTCATTGGAATACTCCGGCAGAGGGTAAATATGTTCCTTACAAGGAATACAAGGATGTAATTATCGGTGTCGGCGCAAACTATACCGGTTCAAAAGTACTTGAGTATATCGGCTTCTGGTCAAGCTGCTTTCTCATTATGTACCACTATAAGTTACCGTATCTGACATTCTCGGTTATCGGTCTGTTAAATATGCCACTTGGCTATATTTCAGCACTTATCTGGTGGTATGTCTGTGACAACTTGGGCTTCTTGCCGAAAAAAGCAGAGAAAAAGGTCTATGTGGCATACGGCCTTATGGCACTGTTTGGCATATCAACACTTATCTTTGACTATTCAAGACTCTTTAACCAATCAGGCTGGTTTATTACAACACTTAACAGTTTTGAAGGTATGAGCGCTACGGCGTGCTTTAAAACTTTCGGTACCCATTTCCTTTATACAGGTTGGGTCGGTGCCCGTAATATTTTCTGGCGCAAAAAGCTTATTCCGAAATACGGCAGATACAAATATGGCCTTTACTGTGATGTTATTCCGAAATGCGTAATGGTTATACTCATCGGTTGGCTTCCTGTTTATAATATCGCCGATGTTGCAACAAGAGTTTGGGTTGCAAACCTTCTTTTTGCTACATATAATGTATTCGGCTTCGGCAATGTTCTTGAAGAATGTTCAAAGAGAATCAGTCCTAACCTTCAAGAAAGAATTCTTGTCCGCAGCTATCCTGTAAAGATTTCTCATATTTTCAATTCAATTCTTGCAATTATTCTTCCCGTATTTGTCGGTATGCTCCGTTACGAGTGGGCGGACATTAACTTCTACAGATGGATTATTCCGGCAACATTCTGTATTTCAGCAGCATGCACAATGTTCCTTGCAGGCAGAATTAAAGAAAGAATTCCGCAGCCGCCCATTGAAAAGAAAGTTCAAATTAAGTTCTGGGACGGTATGCTCGGTGTTTTAAGAAACAAATACTTGCTTATCAATACAGTAGTCGGACTTATTGATGCATTGGGTAACGGTATGCTTCCGTTTGCAACAATTCTTTATTTCTATACATTCAGACTCAGCGGTTTGCCTTATTCATTGTTGGTAGCACTTATTTCATTTGCGGGAACTCCGCCCGATTTGTTGTCCCCTTATTTCCTTAAGAAATTTTCATATAAGCAGATTATGATTTTCTATCAGTTAAGCCGTGCAATAGGTAACGCCATTATCGCCGTTGCAATGTGGACGCTTGGTGATAACTTGGCACTTTGCGGCACAATCTGTGTTGTAGTTCTCTTCTTTATGGAAATGACAAAAACTGTTCCGACAACTGCAAGCCACGATATGAATGTTCGTATCGCCGACTATCAGATGTATTTGTCAGGCGAAAGACTCGAAAGCTTTGCAGGTATTTTCGGCTGGTTTACAGGACCCATTACAACATTTGTAGGTCTTATTATTCCTATATTCCTGCTTAAATACGGATTTAACAGTAACTGGGAAATTCTCTTCTTCGACGGTTCAAGAAGAAATATCGTTGTTGTACCTATTATAGTTGATACAATCGGATTCTTCCTTATGTCAATTCCGTATTTTTTCTGGGATTATGATAACAGAAAACAGAATTTGGTTATGGAAGTGCTTAAACGCCGTGCAGAGGTTACAGAAAAGAAAGCGGAAGAAGAAGGCGTTTCTGTATCCGGCGGTTATATAGGTTAACGGGGGTGAGTTGTATGAGTAAGAAAGAAAAGAAAAAGATTACTAATGACTGGGGCACCGATGTTCACTTAGACATACCCGAAGACGAAATATGGACCTATCAGGTTCCCGGTTTAGCAGCTCCGCACATTAACAAGCCATATAAATATTACACCTTAAAAAAGGTTTTATTCGTTATCACAATTGTTATTGCTGTTTCACTTTCTATATTTTTCAGCGTTTTGGCGCTTCAGAACGATACATTTAAATATGAAGAAACAGACAACGGAATTCAATTCTCAAAATTCAGTAATACAGGCTATCTTTATGAACTTGAAATTGACTATGTTTCTGATATTGAATATATTCCCGGCAACAATGACCCCGCAACTAATTTTAAAGTTGTTAAAGACGAAACAAAACCGATTACTTCCATAAGACAGTTTACTCTAAACTGTGACGATAAAGTAAAAACAGTTTATATCGGTGCAAATGTTACGGATATTGACCCTAAGGCATTTTATTCATGCTGGGCATTACAAAACATTGAGGTTGACGAGAATAACCCGAACTACTGCGATGTTGACGGTGTTCTCTATAATAAAGATAAAACAGAGCTTCTCTGCTATCCTTGTGACCACGATGAATATCTCAGACAAAAATACGGTTATGAAAAGGAGCTTTACAGAGATGAAGTTACTCCTGAATATGAGAGAGATATTCAAACCTATGTGGTTCCGTCAACAGTTAAAAAGCTTAGCGAAATGTGCTTAAACTATGCAAACCTCAGAGTGATTTATCTCCCTGAAGGTCTCGAAACAATTGAAACGCTTGCAGTTTTCAAGCTTCATGAAAGAGTTGACCAATGGAGCACAAGCCCGTCGCTTCAAAATATTTATACATATAAATCAAGCGATGTGACAGATACACATTTCACAACAAAAGAAGCACTCGGAGAAGTTTATCTTTCTCTTCCGGACGGTTTAAAATTTATCGGTTCTGACGCTTTCAGCTATAATCAGAACTTGCAATATGTTTATATTCCGTCAAGTGTTACTTATATCGGTCACCACGCTTTCTGGGACGCTTGTTATAAAGAAGACGGCGAAATTAAGGGCGTTAATGTTATGAATGTTGCATGTGACGAAGAAACATTCGCAACTTTAACAGTCGGTGACGATTGGCTGCCTAAATACGACAAAGGTTTTTTCAAAAAAGCAGTTGATATGAACTATTCGGCAGCAAGAGAAGCAGTTAAATAAAACATAATAAAACTAATTAAAACCATCCGTTCATTCATTATTCAACGGGTGGTTTTATCTTTTTATTGAATAAATAACAGCTGATAAACTTGAAAAAACATCCTTTTAATCTGTATTTCAATTTTTAATTGTGGCATATTAACAAAAAATATTTATAAAGTTGTTGACAATTTGACACAAATATTTTATAATAAGCCTATAAAAGTTGACAAAATGACACATATATAAACTGATAATAAAGGGTAGTTATATGTATTACAAAGTTTTCAAACATCAAACCGTAATTGAAAATACAAATATAGAAAGCTATGGCATCGAAGTGTATGAAAACAGGGCTTTGGTGTGAAAACTTTTCGATGTTTCAACAGATTACGGCGCTTTGTCAAGGCTTGTTGACTCTCTCAATGAAAATAAAATTGAGAGTATTCATTTAGATTCAATATTAGAAGATTTCTATTTAGATAATGTGTAGTGTTATTGCTTTTAAAAGGAAATTATGATATTATCTAAAAAACAAAAAAAGTTTATGAGATGATGTTATGTATAATTTCTTTGTTGACGGCGACAGCAGAAAAGATAATTGCTATTTTATTACCGGCAGCGACTTTAACCATATTAAAAATGTTTTGAGAATGCGTGAGGGCGATACATTTCTTGTCAGTGATAACGGTATCAGCAGTCTTTGCGAAATCAAGAGCTTTGATAATGAAGCGGTAGTGGCAAAAATATTAGAAGAAAACTATCAGAATACAGAATTGCCCATTAAAATATACCTTTTTCAAGGACTTCCCAAAAGCGACAAAATGGAATTGATTATCCAAAAATGCGTTGAACTGGGCGTATATGAAATTATCCCCGTGCAAATGAACCGTTGTGTAGTAAAAATCGAAGAAAAGAAAAAGCAATCAAAGGTTTCCCGTTGGCAAGCAATTTCCGAAAGCGCCGCAAAACAGAGCAAGAGAACGATTATACCTAAAATATCAGATGTCTTATCATATAAACAAGCGCTGGCAAAAGCCGAAGAGCTTGATTTATTGTTAGTACCCTATGAAAGTAAAAACGGAATGGCAGACACAATTTCTGCATTGAAAGAAATAAAAGAAAATATGTCCATAGGTGTTTTTATCGGTCCCGAAGGCGGATTTGACGAAAGTGAAATTGAAAGCGCAAAAGATATAAACGGAAAAATTATATCTCTCGGCAAGAGAATTCTGCGCACAGAAACTGCCGCAATGACCGCCGTGTCGATGTGTATGCTTTATGCAGAAATGAATTTGAGTGAATAAAATGAAACAATTACCCATAGAATTTGAAAACAGAATGAGAACTCTTTTGGGCGACGAATTTGAAGCTTTCAAGAGCTCATTGAATGAGCCGCCTATAAGAGCATTCCGTGTGAATACAGACAAAATTTCATTAGAAGATTTTACAAAAATCAATCCCTTTAAGAGTGAAAAAATTCCCTATGTTGAAAATGGTTTTTATTTTGATTTTGACGGAATAGGCAATCACCCATATCACCATGCGGGAATGATTTATGTGCAGGAGCCTGCCGCAATGGTACCAGTTGAGAGTATTGAAATAAATCCTGATTGGAAAGTGCTTGACTTGTGTGCCGCACCCGGCGGCAAGAGCAGTCAAATCAAAAATAAATTGGGTGAAAACGGAGTTTTAGTATCAAATGAGATTGTTCCGTCAAGATGCAAAATTTTAACGGGTAATATTGAGCGAATGGGTTTTAAAAATACGGTAACAACCTGTATGCACCCGCAAAAACTCGCTAAGGAATATGAAAACACCTTTGATATGATAATGGTTGACGCACCTTGCTCGGGTGAAGGAATGTTCAGAAAAGAAGAGATTGCCATTGATGAGTGGTCCCTCGAGAATGTGAAAATGTGCGCCGAAAGACAAGGGGAAATTCTCGATTGTGCCGTGAAAATGCTTAGAAGCGGTGGGTATATCGTCTATTCAACCTGTACTTTTTCTCTCGAAGAAAACGAAATGACGGTTGATAATTTCTTAATGCGTCATACTGATTTTGAAATTTGCCCTGCAACCGAAAGGGTGAGAGAAAATACTGCCGACGGAATTTATTTTGACGGTTGCAAATGTGAAAACATAAATTATGCTCACCGTTGCTATCCGCATAAGACAAAGGGAGAAGGTCAATTTGTTGCAGTTTTAAAGCATAAAGGTGACTGCTTTGACTATTCTTCCGTTATACAAAGCACCGAAAAACTTGATAAAGTGTTAATTGATTTTCTAAATGATACACTCACAAACTATGATGAAAACAAAGTGAAGCTTTATAACGGTAACCCCGTTTATTTCACACCGAATTTTGCGGTGCGAAAGGGCTCGGCATTCTCTTGCGGAGTGACAATAGGCGAAATAAGAAAAAATTATATTCAACCCCATCATCAGTTTTTTATGGCAATGGGTAAAGATTTTAAACGGAAAATCGAGCTTTCTGCCACAAGCGCTGAAATCAAAAAATATCTTCATGGCGAAGAATTTGAAACAGATTGCTCAAACGGCTGGGCGTCCGTTTTAGTTGACGGTTGCACCGTCGGGGGAGTAAAAGTTTCAAACGGCAAGGCAAAAAATCACTATCCGAAAGGACTCAGAACAAAATAAAACAGGGGCTGTAAAAAAACTTTTGTTTTTTTACAGCCCCTGTTTTTGGGGTTAGGAAAAAATGCGTAGAATGGACAAACTGAGCGATAACAAGGCTTTTGCCTTGTTATCGGTTACCCGACGGCGTACAAAGGTACGCCGAGCGGCGAAGTTTGTTCATAGCATAAAACATTATTTTTTATCTGTTTTGTTTTTTTATTACTCTTATGTGATTAAACATTGTTTTGGGGTATTAAAAAACCTTTATATATTGGGTTTTATGCGGTCTACACTTTTTTTACAACCCCCTTTTATTGCTTCCATTCTATGAATTTATAAGCTTCAAGTGCGCAGAAATACTGTGCAAGCCGCTCATAAAGCGGTTCAGCCTTATCGCCGAAATGTTCTTTAACAAGTTTTCCGATTTGATAAATATTCCTTTGTCCGTCAATTAAAGGCCAGATAAAGCTGCCCGTTTCGTCAAGGTGAATGTAACTGAATTTTGGCTTTTTGAGAATCAACTGAAACGCTTTGTTGATAAAACCCTTGTTTTCGATTTCAATAATTATTTCACCGTTGCCGTTTTTTGACCAGTTGAGTTTTTCTCTTTGCACAGGGATTTTATCAAGATAATTATCTGCGTATATTTTTTTATTCATCAATATTCACACGCTTTTTCCAAAGAGAAAATTTAAGAACCGTGAGAATAATAATTTCAAACAGAACAATTCCGCCGATAATCATAACGGGATTAGGAATAAAGCCGCTAAGGTCAATAAACTCACCAAGACCTGCAACCGCAAGAATTGCAAGAAAAATACCGATAAGACCTTCACCCGCAATCATACCCGAACAGAAGAGAATACCGTCATTGATAATTCTCTTTTTCTCATCTTCATTTCTTTTGGTTTTCTCCATAACAAGACGAATAACACCGCCAATCATAATACAAGCATTAAGTTGAATGGGCAGATAAACGCCGATAGCAAAGGGAAGAACGGGAATACCGATAAGTTCAACTGCAATGGCGATACAAACACCGATAAGAACAAGTCCCCAGGGCAGATTGCCGCCCATAACACCCTCTATGATAAGCTTCATAAGAGTTGCTTGCGGTGCGCCAAGCTCATTAGAGCCGAATCCCCAAGCAGAGTCAAGAATATAAAGTGTTCCGCCGATTGCAAGGGCAGAAGCCGCAACGCCCACAACTTCGCCGATTTGTTGTTTCTTAGGTGTAGCGCCGAGAATATAACCTGTTTTAAGGTCTTGTGATGTGTCACCGGCAATAGCGGTAACAATACAGATAATCGAGCCTATGGCAATGGCGCTTACCATACCCGAAACTCCGTTTGAACCCGTTATTTTAAGAAGAAGTGTAGCAATTAAAAGCGTAGCAATAGTCATACCCGAAACAGGGTTGTTACTGCTGCCCACAAGCCCAACCATTCTCGAAGATACCGTCGCAAAGAAGAAACCGAATATAACAACAATAAATGCGCCTAAAAGTGAAACGGGAATTGCGGGAATAAGCCAAACAAGAAGAGTGAGAATAAGAATTGCAATAATCACAATTTTGAAATTCATATCCCGAGCGGTTCTTTCATTTGATATAGCGCCCCTACCCGAAATGCTCTTCATTGCATCTGCAAATGTTTTAGCAATAAGCGGCAATGACTTAATAAGACTCATTATGCCGCCTGC
The DNA here is from genome assembly GCA_945787805.1 of uncultured Clostridia bacterium. Taxonomy (GTDB): domain Bacteria; phylum Bacillota; class Clostridia; order Oscillospirales; family Acutalibacteraceae; genus Fimenecus. The sequence goes on from CALZID010000007.1 coordinate 89,630, forward strand.
CGCAAGAGCACCCGCACCGATATATCTTATATATGAACTCCAAACAGCGCTCGCACCGCCGCTTTCAAACATTTCACCGATTGGTGCAGTACCGGGATAAAGCACAATTTCAGAGCCGAAAAGCACAATTAAGGGGATAATAACCATCCAGCTTAAAAGACCGCCGGCAAACATATAAGATGATATTCTCGGTCCGCAAATATAGCCGACGCTCATAACGGCGGGGTAAATCTGTGTACCGATTTCACCGGCATATCCTTTAAATCGAAGTGAGATTTCCCCTGATACCACTTTAAGTCCGTCAATAATAAACTTAAAAAGCGCCGCAAATCCCATACCGGCGAAAACCGTGCCCGCATTTGCTCCGCCTTTTTCACCCGCAAGAAGAACTTCTGCACAAGCAGTGCCTTCGGGATAGGGGAGAATGCCGTGCTCTTTAACAATTAACGCATTACGCAGTGGTACCATAAAGAAAACACCCAACAAACCGCCGAGAAGTGCGATAAGAGTAATCTCTGTCATACTCGGCTTTTCCGTTTTGCCTTCGGCAGCCCAAAGGAAAAGTGCGGGGAGAGTAAAAATAGCACCCGCCGCAACCGATTCACCCGCAGAGCCGATTGTTTGCACAATATTGCTTTCAAGAATTGAATTTTTGCGCATAATAATGCGAATTACTCCCATTGCGATAACAGCCGCAGGAATTGAAGCTGAAACCGTCATACCCACTCTAAGCCCCAAGTAAGCATTTGCCGCACCGAATACAACCGCAAGAAGAATACCCATAGTGACAGACGCAACTGTTATTTCAGGCGTAATTTTACTTGCGGGGATATAGGGTACAAATTCTTTTTTGTTATCCATATATACTCCAATCTTTTAAGGTTTAACAAGCAATAGTCATTTGCAATTTTCTAAAAGAGAAATAAGCACATTATAAATTTTTTCTACCGAAGAAATGCAAAGCTTTTCATTTACGGTATGCACATCGTAAAGTGCGGGACCGACAGCGATGCAGTCAAGCTCCTTAATCGCAGAAGTAAATATTCCGCATTCAAGCCCTGCGTGAATTGCTTCAACCTTCGGCTCAAATCCGCAGTGCTTTTTATATACTTCTTTGTAAAGTGCCTGAAGTTTTGAATTTTCTTTGAATTCCCATGGGGGATAATGCCCCGATGTATAGATTTTACAGGGAACAGCCCCAAAGAATGTCTTTAACTTTTCTTCAAGAAAGCGAAGTGCAGACTTTTTGTTACTGCGAAGTGTAAAAAGCAAGGTCATTTTGTCACTTTCGGTATTGAGCATACCCAAATTGAGAGAAGTTTCAACAAGTCCCTTGATTTCTGCACTCATTTCAACAATTCCGTTAGGCAAACAAAGTAATGTAAAAATAATATTGTCACGGATTTCAGGGTGCAAAATATCGTATTCCGCTTTTTCACCAATTTCAATTATAGGCGAGAAACTCTTTTCACGCTCAGCCATTTCTTTTTTGAGAATATCAAGATACATTTCTGCATTTTTTGTGAAAGTGTCCGCATTATTCACACAAAGCTCCATTTTGCAAAGGTTGGGTATAGCATTACCCTTGTCGCCCCCATTGATTGCAATAATATCAAACTCCGAAATAGCGAACATGTGATTTAAAAATCTGCCTGCCAGAACATCTGCATTTACTCGGCCTTTGTCAATTTCCATACCCGAGTGTCCGCCTTGAAGACCTTTGAGAGTTACCGTAACCTTTGTTCCCGATTTTTTAACACGGTTAAGCGAAATAACCGCCTTGAAGTCACTGCCGCCGGCACATGATACGGTGACGGTATCATCTTCTTCTGCGTCAAGGTTAATCATTTTCTTGGCAGTTAATATACCGGTGTCAAGCTTTTCCGCACCAATCATACCGATTTCTTCGTCGGTTGTAAAAACCGCTTGAATTTCAGGGTGGGAAAGGCTGTCACTTTCAAGAACTGCCAAAATCATAGCAACCGCAATTCCGTTGTCAGCACCCAATGTGGTATTTTTAGCCTTAACAAAATCACCGTCAATATACAAATTGAGTCCGTCATTCATAAAATCAATATCGGAGTTTTCTGTCTTTTGACAGACCATATCAAGATGACCTTGCAAAATAACGGGCTCACTTTTTTCATAGCCCGCAGTAGCCGGTTTAAATATAATCACATTGTTTGCATCATCACGAATGAATTTTAATGAATGTTTTTCCGCAAATTTTACGCAATACTTAGAGATAGCGTCCATATTTCCGGAGCCGTGGGGAATGTTGCAAATTTCTTCAAAATATTTAAACACATTTGATGGATTTAAATTATAAAGTTTTGTCATATTTCTTCCTCCGTCATTTTTGATAATATATATTTTATCATAATGTGATTCGCAACACAATAAAAGTTGATGTTTTGGCAAGATTTACATATCCGTATTTTTAAAATATGTACGGAAAAAAGTGTTGATTAAACTTTGCCTGAATATTATAATGTAACTATAATTTTGAACGGAGAAAAAATATGAATTTCGGATTTCAATTAAAGCTTCGCGGTGATGATTTCAACGGGCATTTCACAAACGGTTTATCAATGGCAAACAGTCAAAGCGTCAAAAGATGTAAAAAAACATTTGAAGACAGCGATAAAACTGTTTTTGAAACAGAAGAATACAAGTTAACTGCTTATCACATACAAAAAGATGATGTTTATGAATGTTATTCCGTATTTGAAAACACTTCAAATCACGACTTAACTCTTGATATGTTAGCGTCGTTTTGTATTGAAAGCATTGACGCTGATGTCATTCACAGAGCAACATCTTTTTGGAGTGCAGAAGGCAAATTGTTATCACAAAAATTAGTTGATATAAATATGGAAAAATCCTGGAGCGGTCACGGAACAAGAGTTGAAAAATTCGGGCAAATCGGCTCAATGCCTGTTCGCAAGTGGTTCCGTTCATTGCTCTTGAAAATTCAAAGGCAAATGAATTTGTCGGTGTTCAGCTCTATTGTGCGTCCAGCTGGCAAATTGAACTTTTCAGAAACAATGACCCTTTAACACTTGCAGGCGGACTTGCAGACTATGACTACGGTCATTGGTGCAAAATAATTGGGGTGGGTGAGAACTTTGTTTCACCCAAGGCAGTTGTTGCAATTGGAAATTCACTTAATGATGTGTGCGATAAACTTGTGAAAGCACAAAATCCAAAAATTTCAAACATTGATATGGATATGCCTGTAATATTCAATGAATATTGCACAACTTGGGGAAATCCCACAAAAGAAAATATCGAAAAAATCGCAAAGAAAATAAGCCACAGCGGCATAAAATATCTTGTAATTGACAGCGGCTGGTATAAAAAACCGGAAGATGATTGGTGGGCAACCATCGGCGATTGGAATGAAAGCCGTGAACTTTTTCCCAACGGAATTAAAGAAATTTGCGACTTAATAAAATCATACGGTTTAATTCCGGGAATTTGGTTTGAATTTGAAAAGGTTGCCCGGCTTTCAGAGGTTTATAATAAAACAGAACATTTACTTCACAGAGACGGTGTGCCAATTTCGGTTGACGGTCAACGGTTTCTTGATATGCGAGATGAATGGAGCATTGACTACTTAACCGAAAAGGTGATTGATTTTCTCCGTGATAACGGCTTCGGCTACATAAAAATAGATTATAACGACACTATCGGCGTTGGTTGTGACGGAGCGGAAAGTCTCGGTGAAGGACTTAGACAGACAGTTTTAGGAACGCAAAAATTCTTCAAAAAGATTAGTGACGAATTGCCCGATTTAGTTATCGAAAACTGTTCAAGCGGCGGCCATAGATTAGAACCGTCAATGATGGAACTCGCTTCTCAGGCAAGCTTTTCAGATGCCCACGAGTGCATAAGCATTCCGTTGATTGCCGCAAATGTTCAAAGATTTATTCGTCCCGAGCAGAGCCAAATCTGGGCTGTTTTACGCTCAAAAGACGATATTCACAGAATAAATTACAGTTTAATTGCGGGATTTTTAGGCAGACTCTGTCTCAGCGGAGAAATTTTTGATTTAAAGGATGAGTATTGGGATAATGTGCTCAATGCCATAAGCTTTTATGACAAAATCAAGGATATAATTAAAAACGGTAAAACAACGATTATTGAAAACTCAGCAAGAGATTATAATAATCCAACGGGTTATCAGGCAGTTTTGAGAGAATATGATAATAAAGCGTTGCTCATTGTTCACACCTTCAAAGACGGTGCAAACCCACCGATAGAAAAATATCTTAATAATCGGAATATTGCAGATGCCTTCGGAAGTGAACTTAACAGCGATTACAGAGCCAAAGCATTTTTGCTTGAAAAATAATATATCTTTTAATGAAAAAATCCGAATGTCACCTAATGGCGAAATTCGGGTTTTTTGTATCTGCTCCGCAAATAACGAAGCAAATAAAAAAATTTTTTTTGAAGAATTGTCTTGACTCTAACGCTGCGTGATAGTATATACTGTAATCAACGGATAGGAGAAATGAGTATGAAAACAGTTAAACAAGTTAGCAGATTAACAGGTGTCAGCGTGCGCACTCTTCATTACTATGATGAAATAGATTTGCTGAAACCTACAAGAATTACAGATGCAGGTTACAGACTGTATGACGATACGGCTCTGGAACGATTGCACAGTATACTGCTTTTTCGTGAACTGCAATTTTCGTTAAAAGAAATCAAGGCTATTTTAGACAGTCCGGACTTTGATGTGAAAACTGCATTAAATGAGCAGATTGAACTGCTTGAATTGCAGAAAAAACGCCTTGATAAAATCATCGGCTCCGCCCGTGAAATATTAAACAAAGGAGTGAATAATATGAGCTTTTCATCATTTGATACAACAGAAATTAAGAAGTATCGCACCGAAGCCAAGAAAAAATGGGGACAGACCGATGCTTATAAGGAATATGAGCAAAAGCATACGGAGTCACCCGAAAAAACCGATGAATTTATGCAGATTTTCGCAGAAATAGGAAAGGTGAGGCATCTTTCTCCCGACTGCGAAGAAGCACAAAATCTCATAAAAAAGCTTCAGAATTTCATCACAGATAATTACTATACATGTACGGATGAAATTTTGAAAAGCTTAGGCGAAATGTATGTCAGTGACGAACGCTTTAAAAGCAATATTGACAACGCAGGCGGTGTAGGCACTGCCGAATTCACCGCAAAAGCGATTAGTTGTATTAAGTAATAAAGCAAAAGCAAGATGCATAGAAAAAGCCTTGAAACCACGCAGTTTCAAGGCTTTTCGTATGGCAGGGGCAGAAGGACTTGTTCTCGCCTGTCGGCTCGGTCGGTGCTTCTAAACACCTGCGGTGTTTAGAGGTGTCCACCGGACAC
>CALZID010000008.1 GCA_945787805.1 uncultured Clostridia bacterium
TCTGCATCGGCAAGAATGAAATGGTCACGGTGCTCTTCAACATTATAACGGCGGGTATTAAGTGTTAATCCGTTTTCTCTTTCAACGCCTAAAATGTCGTCAAGCTGGAAGAATTTGCCCTGCCACTGATGTGCCGCAGGCTCGCCCACACCGATAAATCCGCCGCCGTTATAGACAAACCTTTTAACTGCGGTGACAATCTCTTCGTCCTTCCAATATTCTCCGCCTGTTTGTGCGGTATCAGCGTCACCCACATTGATAATGACATCAAAGTTATCAAGGAGATTTTTATCTTTTTTCATATCGTCGAAGCTAATGAATTTAACATCAAAGGGTGCTCCGCTCAAAGCTTCGATAATGCCGAAATATGAATAGTTTTGTCTGTAATAAAGAGCGTGGTGTACCATGTGGTTACCCCAACCGCGCATTTTGCCCCAGCAGTTTAAAACTGCAACTCTCTTAACACAATAAGGTGTTACACCGCAAATATTGTCATAAAGTGTTCTGAATTCGTCGCAAACATCTTTAATATAGTCAACAAATTCGGGGAATTTAAGCGCAAGTTTAAGATATCCGCCATAGCCGATACGGGAAATCGGGCTTCTTAAAATGGCTCTTCTTGCGGTAATCCAGTTGTTTTTGGCTTCATAGACCGGGTCGCCGCCTTCACAGAATACATCGGGGAAGAAATACGGCAAAAATCTGCCTTCTGTATATTTTACACCCTTAATGTCACTGAAAAGACGAAGTGTTGCACCGTTGCCCACGCTGCCTACAACCGCATCAAGCCCGATTGTTTCAAATTCTTCCATAAACGGCTCCATACCAATCCAGTGGTCGCCCATAAACATCATTGCTTCTTTACCGTATTCATGGACAATATCAACCATTTCTTTGGCAAGCTTTGCAACCTCGCGTCTTTGGAATGCTTGAAAATCTTTAAACTCTTTTGACGGAACTCTGTATGTGTTATTCATATAGCCCTGGTCGATAATGAATTCGGGACGGAATTTATATCCCACTTCTTTTTCAAACTGTTCCAAAATATACGGACTGACCGAAGCGGTGTAGCCGTACCAGTCAACAAATTTTTCTCTTGCCAGCTCGTCAAATATAAGGGTAAATTGATGGAAAAATGTTGTAAATCTGACAACATCAACATATTCGTGGGTATCTAAAAATTTGCGCAGTCTTTCCATTGAATGTGCTCTTGTTTTCGGCTGACGCACATCAAATGTGATTTGCGGCTCAATATCCCACTCATTGACAACCGCATTATACATATGTACCGGGTCCCACATAATATAAGCCAAGAAGCTCACTGTATATTCGTGGAACGGTGTTGTGCTGATAGTAACATCGCCTGTTTCTTCGTTATATGACCACTTATCTGTGGGTACAGGTTCACCTGTTGTGCGGTCCATAACCTCCCACCATCTTGTTATGTCGTCATAATTATTGACTTTCAGCATATCGGGATAAAGATGGTCCATCAAATGAATGGAAAGTGAATTTTCTGTTGCGGTGTGAAACGGAGTCATAATATACATCTGCTGAACTTCGTCTAAATTCGCCTTTGCCCATTCATTATCTTTACGGGTTGTATAATAGGTTGCATATACCTTTCCGCCCGCATCCTTTAACTCTTGCGGAAATTCTGTGCCGTCACAGTCACGAATAGCGTCCGCACCCCAAACATCCATAATTTCAAGGGTTTCTCTTATTACATCCATATCTGTCGGAATTGTAACTCTGCCTTTACTGTTAGCCATAAATTAACCTCACTTCTTGATAGTTATTATCTCGTTATTTTTCAATGTAATCTTACCGCTGCGCATCTTTTTGCGTCTGAAAGGTACTCCCTTTCGCACATAGAATTTGTTGTTTGCTATGTATGCGTCGGGGTTTCCCACCGCACTGACTGTACCGCCTAAATCGTCATAACTTACATTGTCGGTAAATGTGTTATGTATTGCCTCTTGAAGACAGAACATAATGCATCCGCCTTCATTAAGACGGGAATAGTTTTTCTCGTAAACAGTTCCGTCGCCCGAATCCGCATCATAAGCCATTCCGTCTTGATTAAGTTTAGTGTCAACCGCCTCGTTATAACGGAAAAGTGCATTTTTGCATTTCCACGGCCATATTGCCGCAGCAACCTTGCCCATTCGTTTTTCGGGTTTACTGTAAATTCTGTCATTCATTTCAAGAGCGCAACTGTCCGCAATATTATGCTCAACCGACGGTTCCAATGCATACATGGGAGTGATTGCATCGCCGCCTGCAAATTTCACATAATTTCCGCAAATTAAAATATTTTCGTGTCCGTATTTTTTGAAAGTATCGGCAGAAAGCTCTTTTGTCGCAAATTCTTTGTGCTTATATGTATAGCCGACTGCAATACCCCATCGGCTGACCTTTTTCACATAACAGTTTTTTACGGTTACTCCGTCATATCTTGCAACACCGGTTTTTGCTTCATCGTCGGGCTTAAAGCAGGTCATATAAATTCCGCCGTTGTTCATATGCTTATTATAAACATTACCGTTCACATGGTGAATGTATAGATTATCAAGTGTGATATTGTGAAGAGTACCCCTGTTCTGTGCCACAACCGCAACACCGGTTCTGTCCGTTTTGTTTGGAGCAGAATATTCTTCGGGAGTTTTTTCACTGTCTTTATTTGTGATTTCAATATCTTTGATTATAATATTTTCACAGTCATAAAGCAAAATTGCCGATGAAACATTACCTTTATAAATATGGCATTTGCTGTCAAGGGGTGTTCCGTAATCCTGATACCACACTCCTGTGCCGTCCGCTTGGATAACGGGCATATCACCGTCGCCGTAGGAAGCAATAAAAACAGGCTCACCGTTTATGTCGCCACAGTTTTTGAGATGCAAATATTCACCGGAAAACTTTGAACCTTTTTCAAGAAGAATTTTGTCACCCGCAACTATTTCTGTTTCATTTATTTTATTAAGAGTAAGAAAAGGAGTGTTTTCACTTAATCCGTCATTATTGTCGTTTCCGTTAATCGAACTTATGTAAAATGTTCTTGATTTCATTCTCAAACTGCTCCTCTCTTATTTTCTTTTCAACAATCATATCCACTTCTTTAAAGCGGAATTTGTCGCCGCCGTATCTTGTGAAAAGGTCTGTATTGTTTTTATAAAACACTTTCTTTTCCTTTTTTGTAATCGGCGGGAAATTATATTTGATTTCTTCTTTCTCGCTTGCAAAATCAAGCTTTATGCGTGTGAGCTCATAATCAAGATAAACCGACAAAGGAAACTCAACCAAACCGTAAACCGTTTCTCCGTTTTCTGTTTGGATTTTGCGCTTCTCGTTTTCTCTCTTGCATCTCTCTGTTACGGCCTCTAAACCGCTGTCGTCAATAAGACCTATTCTCTTTGCAAATTCAAGACAAGCAAGGGTATATTGTTTCTCTGCTTCATCAGAAAAATGAAAATTATTCATAACTGCCTCCCATACTGATAATCATCTTTAAATATAATACCTTTTTTAATGTATAATTGCAAGTGAAATTCATCTTTTATAAATAACACCTTTATATTATGGCAGAAATTTTTACAGTAATTTGAAAAAAAGTTGTTGACTTATTAAGAAAACAGCAGTATTATATTCCTAATAAATTTAGGAGGAGCGAGCAGTATGTTCAATAAATCATATTATTATTTTTATTACTTTGCTAAGGGCTGCCCGTCTTCTGAAAGAAACTGAATGGCATTCGGTTTTAAAGAAAAAAACGGACAGTCCGCAGTCGTTTGTGTTTAAAGCACAAAAGATATGCGGATTTTTTATTTGCGAGTCAGGAGAATATCTATGTTGGAAATTGAGAAAATTAACGGATTGATTGATGAGGCCGATGCGGGAATTGCAAAGCATTTTGAAAAACGAATGGACGCTGTTAAAATGCTTGCGGAATATAAGAAAGCCCACGGAATTCCCGTTGAAGATTTTGACCAAGACGCAATTATCAACCGAAAATCTCAGCTTATAAAAAACAGTGATTATCGGTCATATTATGTAAACTTTTTAAGAGAAGCGCTCAATGAGTCAAAACAAATGCAGCACCGATTATTAGACGGTATGAGAGCTGCATTCAGCGGTGTTGAAGGGGCATTCGCCAATATTGCGGCGAAGAGAATTTTCCCCGACGCAACCTGTATTCCCTGTGCCGATTTTAAATCTGCATATAATTCTGTTGTGAACGGTGAATGTGATTGCGCTGTTCTGCCCATTGAAAACAACTACAATGGCGATGTCAGTCAGGTAATTGACCTTGCCTTCTTCGGCTCTCTTTATATTAACGGAATATATGAGATTGAAATAATACAAAATCTTCTTGCGGTTAAAGGCACAACTATGGATGAAGTAAAAACGGTTATAAGTCATCCCCAGGCCTTAGGTCAATGTGCCGACTATATTGAAGAACACAAATTCAATGTTCAGGAAGCAGTCAACACCGCTGTTGCGGTGAAAACGGTTGCAGAATCAGGTCGGCACGATATTGCGGCTATCGGCAGCAGTGAAGCCGCTGAAAAATACGGACTGAAAAAGCTTGAAAGCCATATAAATCAAAGCAGCAGCAATGCAACGAGATTTGCGGTATTCTCCCGTGTTCCGAAAATCGAAAATGACAGGGACGAGCTTTTCATTATGCTTTTCACCGTAAACAACACCGCAGGCTCGCTGGGTAAAGCAATTTCTGTTATAGGTGAATACGGTTTCAATCTGAAGGCCCTTAAAAGCAGACCTACAAAAGATTTAGTATGGGATTACTATTTCTATGTTGAGGGTGAAGGCAATATTAACGGCGAGCAAGGCAAAAAAATGCTTGACGAATTGAAGAAATGCTGCAGTAATCTCAAAGTAGTGGGAAGCTTTGCGAAAGAAGTCAAAATATGAAATCCCTTTGGAATAGGAGTTGTTGAAAATGGGATTGATAATCAAAAAGAATGTTTTAATTGTCGGCTTGGGACTTCTCGGCGGAAGTTATGCTATGGGATTAAAGCGCAAGGGCTTTTGCGTTAATGCGATTACACTTGACCGAAACGACATTGACTATGCAATAGAAAATGACATTATAGATTACGGTACTACCGAAATTGACGAAAAGCTAATCGGCGACGCAGAGCTGGTAATTTTTGCGGTTTACCCCAATGTGTTTATAAAATGGATAAAAGAAAACGGACATCTTTTTAAAAAAGGTACAATTATCACCGATGTAACAGGTGTTAAAGGCAAAATAGTTGATGAAATACAGAATATGCTTCCCGACGGTGTTGAGTTTATTGCGGCACACCCAATGGCAGGACGAGAAGTCGGTGGGGTTCAGAACAGTGACGATTCAATATTTAAGGGTGCTAACTATATTGTTGTACCCACAGAAAAGAACAGTCAAGGGGCTATTGAAATATGCAGTGATTTAGGCAATATATTGGGATTTGCCGATATTTCCGTCTTAACTCCGCAAAAGCATGATGAAATGATTGCTTTTCTTTCACAGTTGACCCACTGTATTGCGGTTTCTCTAATGTGTTCAAACGACGACCCCGACTTAGTTCGTTATACGGGTGACTCGTTCCGTGATTTGACTCGAATTGCAAAGATAAACGACGAAATGTGGAGCGAACTGTTTTTAGAAAATCGCAGTGTTCTTTTAAAAGAGATGGAAACATACCGTGAGTCTTTTAATAAATTGTATGATTACATAAATAACGGTGATGTTGACGGTATGCGTGAAATGATGCGCTTATCAACATCACGACGCAAGAATTTTGACAGAAAGTGAGATAAAAATTATGAAAATGAATTTCAAAAGAAAGTTACCAATACCGCAAGAGGTAAAAAAGGAGTTTCCTGTAACAGAAAAAATGGCACAGGTTAAGGCAAAACGCGACGAAGAAATCCGCGCGGTATTTGAAGGAAAATCCGACAAGTTTATTCTTGTTATCGGTCCTTGCTCAGCGGATAGTCCCGAGCCCGTTCTTGAATATATTTCAAGACTCAGAAAAGTTGAAGACCGGGTAGCGGATAAAATGATTATCATTCCCCGCATTTATACCAACAAGCCGAGAACAACAGGTCAGGGCTACAAAGGAATGCTTCATCAGCCGGACCCAAATGAAGAACCCGATATGTATAAAGGTATTGTTGCAATCCGTGATATTCATATCCGTGCTCTCCGTGACTATGATTTCTCTTGTGCCGATGAAATGTTATATCCCGAAAACTATCGTTATCTTTCCGACTTGCTCTCCTATGTTGCAATCGGCGCCCGTTCGGTTGAAAATCAGCAGCACAGATTAGTTGCAAGCGGTATTGAAGCTCCCGTCGGTATGAAAAACCCCACAAGCGGTGATTTGAGCGTTATGATGAACTCTGTAACCGCCGCACAGGCAAGTCACACCTTCCTTTACCGCGGTTGGGAGGTTACAAGTGAAGGCAATCCTTATGCCCACGCTATTCTTCGCGGATATTTGGATTTTGCAGGTAAAAATGTATCTAACTATCACTATGAAGATTTGCTTAAAGTAAACTCGCTTTATGAAAAATCGGGTCTTGTAAATCCGGCGGTTATAGTTGACACTAACCACAATAATTCAGGTAAAAAATATCTTGAGCAAGTGAGAATTGCAAAAGATGTTGTTCACAGCCGCAGAGAAAGTGATGAAATTCGTCGTCTTGTTAAAGGTCTTATGATTGAAAGCTATATTGAAGACGGTGCGCAAAACAGCTGCGAACACATTTTCGGAAAATCAATTACCGACCCTTGCCTTGGCTGGGAAAAGACAGAAAAACTCATTTTCGATATTGTTGATAAATTATAAAAAAGTCCCACAGAGATGGCTTAAACCTTTCTCTGTGGGATTTTTTAACTTTTAAATCAGTCTTTCGGTTTTAATATTTTTGTATTTTGAAGCAACACAACAACAATCGGAATTAACACGATTTGCAAGATAATTCCCGGAATTGCATTAGTTATTGCTCTTGTTACAAAAGCGGCAAATGTGAAGGAGCCACCCTTTATACCCATACAGATAAGCATTGCTATACCCCAAACGATTCTTCCCGCAATCATTGAAATAAGAAGTGAGCAATATATGTATGCCTTTTTCTTTGGAAGAACTTTATGCATTAAGCCCGAAACCAAGCCGTAAACCGCAAGCTCAACAGCCATACAGACAGCGTTGGGAAAAAGCACCGGCATTCCGAGAGTCAGTGAGCGTAAAAAGGGAGCAATAAATCCCACCGTCATACCCAAAGGTCCGCCGCAGACAAACCCGCAAATAATAACGGGAATGTGCATTGGGCAAAGCATTGAACCGATTTTGGGAATTTGACCTGTTAAAAACGGCAGGACATAAGCCAACGCCAAAAACATTGCGGCAAGTGCAATTTTATAAATCTTGTTGCTTTTCACCCTTAAAACTCCTTTTAAAACTATAAGACTTAATTTTTGACAAATTATATCACGAAAAGAGACGAAACACAACTACATTTTTTAAAAGAACAGTGCATTTTCAATGAGTTTATGATATTATATTTCTATTGTAATAAAAGGAGAAAAGCTTTATGACAACTAAAGAATATTTAAATCTTATTGATAAAGTAAACGAAAACGGAAAATACCGTGCCGATTGGTCTTCTCTGGCACATCATAAGGTGCCCGATTGGTATATGCACGACAAATTGGGCATCTTTATTCACTGGGGCATTTATTCTGTGCCCGCCTTCGGCAGCGAGTGGTATTCAAGAAGTATGTATGATAAAAATGTGCGTGAATTTGAGCATCACAGAAAAACTTACGGTGAGCACAAAGATTTTGGATATAAAGATTTTATTCCTATGTTCAAGGCCGAAAATTTTGATGCGGAAAAATGGGTTTCGCTTTTCAAAAAAGCGGGTATAAAATATGTTATGCCCGTCGCAGAGCATCACGACGGCTTCTCTATGTATGACACAGATTTTAACCGTTGGAACGCAAAAGAAATGGGCCCCTGCCGTGATGTTGTGGGCGAATTGAAAGCAGAATGTGAAAAGCAAGGGCTTACTCTCTGTGCATCAACTCACAGAGCAGAACACTATTTCTTTATGAATTTAGGCAGAACCTTTGACAGTGATGTAAACGACGATAATTACCGTGATTTCTACGGCCCCGCGGTTTTCTGCAAAGAATGGGATTCAAAGCATCTCGGCGAAACAACCGAAGATACATATTCAATAGGGGCAAGTCAGGAATGGCTTGAAGACTGGCTTGTGCGCACTTGCGAGTTGATTGATAAATATCAACCGTCGGTTCTTTATTTCGACTGGTGGATTCACAATCACTCGTTTAAGCCGTATCTTAAAAAATTAGCGGCATATTATTATAACCGTGCGGAAGAATGGGGCAAAGAAGTCACAATCAACTACAAGCACGAAGCATTTCCGCCGACTGTTGCCACTTTCGATGTTGAGCGAGGTGCACTTTCGGGCATCTCCCCTCTTTATTGGCAGACCGACACTGCAATCGGCAAGCACTCCTGGGGATACAGAAAAGACAATGAATATAAAAGCTCAAGACAGGTTATCTGCGACCTTATTGATATTGTTTCTAAAAACGGTAACTTGCTGATTAACATCGGGCCTAAACCCGACGGCACAATTACAGATGAAGAAACAAAGGTACTTTTAGATATGGGTGAATGGCTTAAAATCAACGGTGAAGGCATTTACGGCACAACATTCTGGAAAGTATTCGGTGAAGGCAAAGTCAATGCCGAAGAAGGCTTCTTTAAAGACGGCGACGAAAAGCAATTCACTAATAAGGATTTCAGATTCACTTATAAAGACGGATATCTTTATGTATTCCAGATGAGACCGTCAAACACCGTTAAAATCAAAACTCTTCACAAACGCAATCCCCACGATTTTCTTATTGAAAGCGTCGAGCTTCTCGGCAGTGATGAAAAAATCGAATTCAGCCGAACAGAGAAAGCACTTGAAATTAAAGTGAAAAATGGTTTTGAAAACGATTTGCCCATCTGTTTTAAAATTGCAATCGGTTAAAACCCATAGAAATATCTCCGTTTTTGATGATATTCTCCATTAAAAGCGGTAAAACTAACGGTAGTCTTATCAGCTACCGTTTTTTATGGAAAACTGTACAAAAAATGCTTTGATTTTTTATTCATTTATTCAACGAATGAATTGCTTAAAACTATTGAAAAGATATACAAAATCATTTATAATTATTATTTAGGTAAACTACGGGACAAGCAGGTGAAAAAATGGAACTCTCGAAGAAAAACATAAAAAAAATACTTTTGATAATTACTTTTGCGGTTGTTCTTTTTGCAGCGTCTCAAAATCTCTCAACCGTTTTAAGCTTTCTGTCCGGCGTATTAAGTATTTTGGCGCCCGTTATTGTGGGTCTTTCTTTGGCATTTATGCTGAACATTCTTATGAATGTGCTTGAAAGACGGGTTTTTGCATTTATGAAAAAAAGCAAGAAAAAGCATGTGCGCAATCTATTAAGACCCGCAAGTCTTATTGCGACATTGCTTTTAACACTCGGTTTCTTTGTTCTTCTGCTGTTTATAATCATTCCGCAGCTTAAAGACACCGTAATGCTGCTTGTTACAAAGCTTCCCGATTATTATGAGAGCTTAGTGAAATGGATTGATGCGCTTGTTATCCGTTTCGGACTTGATATCAACACAGAATTTCTTCACAATCCCAAATTTGATGTAAACAACATATATTCAATGGCGCAAAACTTCTTTACCGTTGAAAGCACAAATAATATTCTCAACACAACGGTGGGTGTTACATCATCACTTATTTCAGGTATTTCAAATATCGTTTTAGGCTTTATCCTTGCCATTTATGTGCTTGCCGAAAAAGAGAGAATAGGCAAATTCACAAACAGATTTTTTGCTGCCGCACTTCCACAAAAGGTAAATTCAAAATTAAAAGAAATATGCAGTGTTGCTTCAAATTCATTTGCAAGCTTTATTACAGGTCAGTTTACCGACGCCGTTCTTTTAGGTTCAATGTGCTTTATCGGAATGCTTATTTTCAGATTTCCGAGTGCCGCAGTGGTTTCAATCATAATAGGTATTACTGCATTAGTGCCCATTATCGGTCCCATTGTCGGTGAAATTATCGGTTGCCTGATTATTTTTATGGAAAGTCCTGTCAAAGCGCTTTTCTTTATCATTTTTATACTCATTTTGCAAACGATTGACAACAATTTGATTTACCCGAGAATTATGGGTAAATCTGTCGGGCTTCCCGGTGTGCTTGTTTTCATTGCAGTTATAATCGGCGGTAATATCGGCGGTATTCTCGGCGTGCTTTTAGGAGTACCCACAGCGTCCGCTATTTATGCTCTTGTTATTAACTGGCTGAAAAACAAGAAACTAAGAGAAAAAGAATCGGCTTTGGCTATTGATAACAATACCGAAGAAGAAAACACAGAAGAAATAAAAGTAGAAACGAACAGTTAAGGTGGATGTTATGCGTAAATTAGGTTTTGACAATGAAAAATATCTTCGTATGCAATCTGAGCATATTAAGGAGAGAATCAGTAAATTCGGCGGAAAGCTTTATCTTGAATTCGGCGGTAAAATTTTTGACGATTATCATGCCGCAAGAGTTTTGCCCGGCTTTAAGCCCGACAGTAAAATGAAGATGCTTCTTCAGCTTAAAGACGATGCAGAAATCATTATTGCCATCTGTGCAAAGGATATTGAAAAGAACAAAATCCGCAGTGATTTAGGCATTACATACGACCTTGATGTTCTCAGACTTATCGACATTTATCACGGCTTCGGTCTCTTTGTCGGCGGCGTTGTTCTCACTCAATATTCAGACCAGCCGTCAGTTGTAGCCTTTGAACAAAAGCTTCAAAATCTCGGTATAAATGTTTACCGCCACTACCCTATAGAGAACTATCCCCTTGATGTTGAGCTTATTGTCAGCGAAGACGGATACGGTAAAAACGATTATATCGAAACAAACCACTCTCTTATTGTTATTACCGCACCGGGTCCCGGCAGCGGTAAAATGGCGGTTTGCCTTTCACAGCTTTATCATGAGCATAAGCGCGGCATTAAGGCGGGCTATGCAAAATTTGAAACATTCCCTATTTGGAATTTACCCCTCAAGCACCCTGTAAACCTTGCCTATGAAGCTGCAACTGCCGACCTTAACGATGTTAATATGATTGACCCGTTCCACCTTGAAGCCTACGGTGAAACTACCGTCAATTACAACCGTGATGTTGAGAATTTTCCCGTGCTCAACACAATATTTGAAGAAATCTACGGTGAATCACCGTATAAATCACCTACTGATATGGGTGTTAATATGGCGGGTAATTGTATAATTGACAACGATGTTGTTGTTACGGCATCGAAGAAAGAGATTCTTCGCCGCCATTGCAATTATCTTGTTCAGCAAAAAAACAACAAAAATGTTTCAAGCGAGCTTTACAAGATTGAGCTTATTATGAAGCAGTTGAACATTACAAACGACGACAGACCCGTTGTTTCAACTGCTCTTAATCTTTCGGAGCAGACAAATGCACCTGTTACCGCCATTGAGCTTCACGACGGCAGAATTATTACGGGTAAAGCGTCGGGACTTCTCAGCTCTTCGTCTGCAATGCTTTTGAATGCTCTTAAAGCCCTGGGTGATATTGATGATGATATTCTTCTTATTTCACCCACTGTTTTTGAGCCTATCAAAGAGCTTAAACAAAGAATGCACGAGCACGACACAAGCTTGCACCCCGACGAAATTTTAATTGCTCTTTCAATTTGTGCTACTATGAATCCGTTGGCGCAAAAGGCACTTGAAGCAATTAAAGGGTTAAAGGGCTGTGATGTTCACGCTACTGTTGTTCTTTCGGGTACGGACAAAGAAACGCTTAGAAAGCTCGGCACAAACGCTACATACGAACCGTATAAAAAGAACGATAATCTCTATTATAATTAAACTAAAATGGGTTGTAAAAGTTTTCGCTTTTTACAACCCACTTTTTATAAATTACAAGATAATAACAGATATTCTTTTCGGGGGATTCGGTTACCGTTTTTATCTCGCAGCACGGCATCAAAATTGCATTTGCCTTCATCGTTTACAAATCCGATATTTCTATAAAGAGTTATTGCGGGAATGTTATCTTCCATTACACCGATTACTATTTTTGAAAAGCCTTTCTTTTTGGCACTTTCTTTTATGGTATTCATTAAGCGAGTGCAAAGTCCCATTCTTCTGAATTTGCTGTGTACAAAAACATTACACACATAGCAAGTGCTTTTACCGTCTGCAAGGTTTTTTTCTTCAAGGTCATAAAAAACATAAGCTTGTGCAATGCTTTTCCACAGGATTTTCACATAATACGCTTCAAATTTTTTATCATTCATCATCTGCAAAAACTGTTTTTTGGCAGACGGATTCAACTTGACTTTTTCAACATCTTTTAATGTACCTTTTTTTAATTTCAAGCGGTTTATGAATATTTTCATTATCTTTCTTAGCATACAATCACCGTAATAAGAATATCATAAAAAATGTTTGCGGTAAAGATAATAATTGTTGATTTTTTGATATTCATATTATAAAATAGAATTATCATTTATTTGTAATATTATGAGGATGAAATATATGAAAATCAATCTTCTGAACCCTAAAAAATTACAGGAGTTAAAAGGGTTCGGCACATCTGCCTGCTGGTGGAGTCACTATTGCAAGGACGAAAAAACTCAGGACGAAATCTGCGAACTTTTATACGGCAATACGGGACTTAAACTGAATATTTACAGATACAATCTCGGCGGCGGTACGGATATTGACAACTGCCGTGTGGAAAACCCATGGCGCCGCACTGAGAGTATGTTCGTTTTCGACCGTGAAAAGCAAGAGGGATATTGGGATTATTCTCTTGATAAAACCGCAAAGGATGTTATGAGAAAATGCCTTGATTTAGGCAATATTGACACTCTTATTGTCTTTGCAAATTCGCCCCATTGGTCACAGACTTCAACGGGTCAGGCTTCGGGCAGTCTTCTGTATCATACCTGCAATCTGCCAAAGGCTAATTACCGAAAATTTGCGGACTATTTCTTAACTGCTACACAAAGACTTATTGACGAAGGATTTCCCGTTAAATATATAAGCCCCATAAACGAACCCCAATGGAAATGGGGCGGTTCTTATGTTTGGCAAGAAGGCTGTCATTATGAAACGGAAGAAATGGTTGAAGTAATGCACATTTTTGCCGAAGAAATTATAAAGCGAAATATGAATGTTAAACTCTACGGCCCTGAAAGCGGACAGATGATGGGGCTCACCCCCGAATATCTTGAAGCGCTCACAAAAGACCGGCTCATTATGAGCGTTATGCCTGTTTTTGCATATCATTCATATCACGATGACAACAATCCGCAAACAAGAGTTGACTTTAAAAATCAGTTGGTAAATGCACACCCCGAGCTTCGCTTTGATATGAGCGAATGGTGTGAATTGCCTAATAAGAGTCATACAAAGGATTTTAAAGGCGCACTTATTACCGCACGAATTATCGGTCAGGATTTAATCTATGCAGGAGCAGAAAGTTGGACCGGTTGGGTTGCAGTCAATCAATTTTCAATAAAAGAAGACGGTTTTGATTATTCTGACGCTACCATAACCGCAACCGACAACTTTGAAGAATGGTATGTGGCAGAGCGTTATTACGGATTGGCACATTTTTCAAAATATATACCAATAGGCTCTGTTTGTCTTGATAACGGATTTTTCCCTCAAGAGAGCAATGACTTCAATGTATTTTCATTTTTAACGCCCGACAATAAAACCGTTACGGTTATCGTGAACGAAGGTGAAAGCCGAGGAATCTCACTTGACGGTAATTTTAATAAAATGAAAGTCATTGAGTCAACAAGTGACTCTAAACTTAATACTGTTTATGACGGTGAATATAAAGAGATTTTCAATGTTAAAGAAAACAGTATTTTAACAGTAATTTGCGAATAGGAGTACATAAAATGAAAATTGCGGTTACTTATGAAAATGAATCAGTCTTTCAGCATTTCGGACATACCGAAAAGTTTAAAATTTATGAAGTGGAAAATGACAGTATTGTCGCTATGAGCATTATAGATGTTGACTGCGGTGGTCACGAAGCACTTGCGGTTTTTCTTAAAAATCAAGGTGTTGACACGCTTATATGCGGCGGTATCGGTGGCGGTGCGCAAAAGGCTTTAACAGAAGCGGGCATTAAATGGTATGGCGGTGTTAAGGGCGATTGTAACTCTGCCGTAATCTCTTTACTTGTGGGCAAGTTAGAATATAATCCCGACGCTAAATGCGACCATCATCACCACGAAGACGGACATAATTGCAGCGGACATTGCAGTCACTAAAATAGGAGAATATTATGGATTTTAAGGTATCGAATCATCCCAACCCGCAGTTTGAGAGAAAAAATATTGAAATACTCAACGGTCAATGGGATTTTGGATTTCAAAAGGCAAAATTAGGCTTTAAGTTTTCGGCGGACGAAAAAAGAGCCGTTGAAATAAGAAGCAGAAACGAATACACACATAAAATAAATGTGCCTTTCTGTGTTGAGAGCGAGCTTTCGGGCATCGGTTATAAAGATTTCATCAATATGGTATGGTACAAAAGAACTGTCAATATAAAAAAAGACAGTAATCGGGTATTTTTGTGCTTCGGCGCAGCAGACCACCTGACCACGGTGCTTGTAAACGGAAAACTTGCAGGCAGGCACAAGGGTGGTTACACATCATTTAGATTTGATATCACCGACCTTGTTACCCATGGTGAAAACGAGATTTTTGTACTTTGTGAAGACGATGTTAAAAATCCCTATGTAATTCGTGGCAAGCAAAGTGAGTGGAAAAAGAGCCACGCTTGCGACTACACTCGCACTACGGGTATTTGGCAGACGGTTTATATTGAATATGTGCCCAAAAACTACATAGAGAATTTCAAGATTTATCCCGACAGCAAAAACTCACTTGTCACAATCAATTTCAGTCTTAAAGGCAGTGAAAATCTCACTTGTGAGGCATTTTATGACGGAAAAAGCGTTGGCAAAACCGAATTTAAAAATGCTTCCGGCAGTGCGGTTATGCAAATAAAACTCAGTGAAACTCACCTTTGGGAAGTTGGTAACGGCAAGCTTTATGATTTGCATATTTCATTCGGTGAAGATAAGGTTTATTCATATTTCGGACTTCGCAATGTGCGTCTGGACGAATTCAAGTTCTTAATCAATGAAAAAAGCGTTTTTCAGCGTTTAGTTCTTGACCAAGGGTTCTATAAAAAGGGTATTTACACTGCCCCAGATGATGATGCTTTATTGAACGATATTAAGATTTCAATGGATTTAGGCTTTAACGGTGCAAGACTTCATCAAAAGGTATTTGACCCGAGATTTTTATATTTTTGCGATAAAATGGGATATATTGTTTGGGGTGAATATGCTAACTGGGGACTTGATTATTCAAACCCAAAAAGTGTTGATGTATTCTTAAATGAATGGAGAGAGGCCATTGGCCGTGATTTTAATCACCCGTCAATTATCGGTTGGTGCCCATTCAACGAAACTTGGGATTACAAAAAAAGGCGCCAATATGACCCCTTGCTTATAACAGTTTATGACTTTACAAAAGCTGTTGATAATACCCGTCCCTGTATTGATACAAGCGGCAACTTCCATGTCAAGACCGACATTTACGATGTGCATGATTACAGCTATGATGTGGAATTTTTTAAGAACAACTATGACCGTCTTATGACTGAGAATTATCTTTATGAGCATGTGCTAAAAGATAATCCCGGCCGTCAGAAATACGGCGGACAACCGGTATTTATCAGCGAATACGGCGGAATTAAATGGGTTAGTGACGAGTCAATTAAATCTTGGGGTTACGGTGAAGATGTCAAAACTCCCGAAGAATTTGCAGACAGATATGTGGGGCTTACCGATGTTATTGTAAGCAACAGTAAAATGTTCGGTTTCTGCTATACCCAGCTTTATGACATTGAGCAAGAGCAAAACGGACTTTACACCTATGACCGAGAGAAAAAATTTGATGATGAAATCTATAACAAAATCATTGCGGTAAATACAAAGATTGCAGAGATAGAAAAATAAGGTGATTTTATGAATAGCTTTTTTCCCGAAGTAAAAAAGAATTTTGGTTTCGGTTGTATGCGACTTCCGAGAAAAGGTCCGCTTATTGACTATGAGCAGACTAAAAAAATGGTTGATACATTTTTAGAGGCAGGATTTAACTATTTTGACACAGCACACGGATATATGGAAATGCGGAATGAGACAACTCTTAAAAAGTGCCTTACTTCCCGTCACCCAAGAGAAAGTTTTATTCTTGCGAATAAGTTATCCGACGGATTTTTCAAAAAAGAAAGTCAGATTAGACCGCTTTTTGAAAAGCAGCTTAAAAACTGCGGCGTTGAATATTTTGATTTCTATTTAATGCACGCCCAAAATGCCGGAAATTTTGAAAAGTACAAAAAATGCAGAGCCTATGAAACTGCCTTTGACCTTAAAAAAGAAGGTAAAATTCGTCATGTGGGGCTATCTTTTCACGACAAAGCAGATGTGCTTGACAAAATTCTCACGGAATATCCCGAAGTTGAGTTTGTGCAAATTCAATTTAACTATCTTGACTATAATGACGAGTCAGTTGAAGGCAGAAAATGCTATGAAGTTTGCCGAAAACATCAAAAACCCATTATCGTTATGGAGCCTGTTAAAGGCGGTAGTCTTGTTAAGCTGCCCGACGATGCAAAAAAGGTGCTTGATGACTTGAACGGCGGCACACCTGCAAGCTATGCTATTCGCTTTGCCGCAAGCTTTGAAGGTATTTTTATGGTGCTTTCGGGTATGAGTGATATGGCACAAATGAATGACAATATCAGTTTTATGAAAGATTTTGAGCCTATTAACGAAAAGGAAACGGAAGCAATCAACAAGGTTTGTGCTATTATGAATTCGCAAAATCTTATTCCCTGTACCGCTTGCCGTTATTGCGTTGACGGTTGCCCTAAAAACATTCCCATTCCCGAATTATTTGCTTGTATGAATGATAAAAAGCAGTTTAAAAATTGGAATGCGGATTATTACTATAAAGAAGTGCACACAAACAAAAAGGGCAAGGCTTCTGATTGCATCGAATGCGGGCTTTGCGAAAAGGCTTGTCCGCAGCACTTAGAGATTAGAAAACTTCTTAAAGATGTGGCAAAGGAATTCGGTAAATAAATATGTTTATTTGAGAGAGAGGCTGTAAAAAGCGAAAGTTTTTTACAGCCCATTTTTGTGGGGTTAGGAAAAAATGCGTAGAATGGACAAACTGAGCGATAACAAGGCTTTTACCTTGTTATCGGTTACCCGACGGCGTACAAAGGTACGCCGAGAGGCGAAGTTTGTTCATAGCATAAAACATTATTTTTATCTGTTTTTTGATTTTTATTATGTTTACTTGATTTAATGCTGTTTTGGGGTATTAAAAAACCTTTACTTATAGGGTTTTATGCGGTCTACACTTTTTTTACAACCCCGTTTGCGTTATTCTACCCTTTTACCTTGACTTTTGGTTGATGAAATGTTATTATAATCAAGCACTGAAAAATAAATATGCGGATGTGACGGAATTGGCAGTTTTCAGACGAGCGCCTCCTGCGGAGGGTAAAGCGAAGTCTGAAAAGGCGCAGCGGTCGAAATTGTGCGGCGCTCCAAGCCGCAGACAATTTCGGGCACCGCAAGAGTCACGCTGGAGCGTCCAAATGATTGAATTTCAATAAACGGTAAAACGAATAAACTCCTATTTAATAATATGCGGATGTGACGGAATTGGCAGACGTGCAGGCCTCAGACACCTGTGGATATTACTTCCTTGTGGGTTCAAGTCCCATCGTCCGCACCAAATATAGAGTTCACATTTTTGTGTGGGCTCTATATTTTTTTGCCTTATCAACATTTATACGGGACTTGAAGGACGAGCGGTACAGAACAACAGTCCGGTGACATTGTAATTATTATATTTTCTAAAAGCAGAAAAGGGGCTGTAAAAAAACTTTCGTTTTTTTACAGCCTCTCAAATTTTATTTATCTTTTTTCTTTCTTTGTTTATTTGTCAATTTATCCAATGCGGAAATTACACCCGGTAATACGAACAGTATCAATAAAGTTGCGGAAAGCGCACCAAGTGAAATTATCTGACAAACCTGTGCAATTGTCGGGTCAACAGGACTGAAACCGATTGCACCCGTAACAATAATCATAATAAGTCCCGATGTGAGAATTGTATGAATTGAGCCGTTATATGCTGCTGCGATTGACTCTTTTATATCCATTGTCTTTCGGCTTTCACGATAATAGTTGGTAAATAAAATCGCATAGTCGATTGTGGCGCCCATAAGAATACATTGAACAATCAGCAGCGCAAGATAATAGATGCTGTATCCCATAAGTCCGTTGATTGTCATTGTGAGATAAACACCGCACTGTACAAGCAACACAAGAATTGCGGGGATTGATATTGAGCGGAATGTGAGCATAACAACAATAAAAATTGCAGCTGCTGTGAGCAAGGTGATAAGCAGCAATTCTCTGTCAAAGCTTTGCTCCATTTCATAACTCATCGGCGTATTACCGATAAAGTAATAATCCTTTTGAAGAGTGTCACCGCAGAAGGCCGAAAGCTCATTCATAAACTCTGTAGTCTCCGCCGACTCAACAGGAAGTGCGGTTTCAATCATCATAAGAGAATGATTTCCCCCGAGAAGCTGATTTATTGCACCGTCCAGCTGAGTTCTTATATCAAGCACTCTTTGACGGGTTTCACTGTCAATCATTGTTGAGAATTTCGGGTCATTGAGCATATCATTTGAAACAAAATTAAACATTTCTTCAATTGTCAATGTCCAGTTTTGATTGCTCTCTTTTGTGCTTGAATAATAAAGGCACAACAAATCCATTGTGTTGCCGTCAATTTGGTCCGAAAGAGTACCGAAAAGACTTGCAAGCTGTGAAGCGGAATATGCCTTATCTGAAACAGCCGCATCAATCAGTGCGTTAACTCCTTTTAGCATTTCTGCCGTCTTACTGTCAAACTGTGATGAAAATGCCTTATTCGTCAAAACATCACTTTCAATAAATGATACAAAGTTTTGAATTGAAACTTTCCAGCCGCTTGTGTCACCGTGCTCGGAAATATAGAGAAGATATAACTGTCTTAACTGAGCGGAATCCATATTCAAAATCTTTGCTAATTCTTCGGGTGAATATGAAGTACCGGCAACTGTACCGTTGACTATAGCGTGACCCATTGTCAATTTTTCTAAATCTTCAGGTGTCATTGCAGAGCCTAACATCTCTTTATTATCAACAATGAAGTTAAGAAATTCATAAATTGATAATTCATAGTCACTGCCGATAATTTGCATTGCAAGATATTCTGACATTACTCTCTCATAATCTACATTTTCGGGATTTTGAGAATAAACCTTATGGTAAGCATAGAATAATTTTACTTTTTCAATGTCAACACCCATAAGCTCTGCCATTGAATCAAATTTTCTCTTTTCCGTAACGATTTCTTTATCGGTAAAGGTTGTGAGCATTTTGATTTGCGACATTGCTTCGCTGTCAAGCATAGATGAATATGTTTTATTATTTGCCACTTCATTAACGACAAAATCGGCAAATTCAGGAAGCGTCATCGTGCCGCAATCTACTCCGCCTTTTTTACCGAAATACAGCACCATCAGTTGCTCAACCTGTTTTGCGTCCATTGAGAAATTCTCTGCTATTTCACTTGCAGACATCGGTGTTGTAAGGTTTTGAGAATTTGTAAACAGCTTTAACTTATCAACAGAAGCTTTCATATCTTCACTTATAAAAGATGAAAACATTTCGTTGGTCATTACTTCGCTTGATATAAAGTTTATCATTTGGCTGACTGTCATAGGTACGGTTTTATCGCCGTTAAAATAATAGTAATAAACCATATCAATCAGCGTTGAATCAATTGACATTGGAATTCCCATATCATCAATCATTGAAACAATTCCGTTTGATGTGAATTTTTTACCTAAAGTGTTCGAATAACTCATAACACTTTTCACAACTTTTCTTGTTTCAAACTCTTTAATAACTTCGTTTGCATTTTCTTCATCTTCGTTATTATAGAGAAGAATAATAGGGTTGGAGGGTGTGAAAACATCTGCAATAGGGTCTTCGGGAGAAAGAGAATAAGCTATTTTAGTTGTTGTCTGTAAAAACGCTGTGGCGATAAAAAGAAGCACAAAGAATACTGCCAAAGGTTTTCTGAGCTTGTATTGAATTTTTGATAAAAGTCCCATTGGCAAATGCAACTCTTTTTTCTCGGTATCTTCAATTTTTTCATCGAAGATAAGTAAAAGAGCGGGCAAAACGGTCAGAACGCAAATCATACTGCAAAGAACGCCCTTTGCCAATACAATGCCCAAGTCCATACCAATCTTGAAGCTCATAAATACAAGCATTGTAAGACCGATTACGGTTGTCATACCGCTGCTCATAATTGATGAGAATGCATTTTTCCATGCGCTTTTCATTGCGTCTTCAATATCGTCGTGCAAGAGCTTCTCTTGACGGTAACGGTTGGCAAGAATTATTGAATAGTCCATCGAAAGAACCAACTGCAATATAGCAGAAATCGACATTGTAATCTGTGAAATACTGCCCAGCACAATATTTGTTCCCATATTGATTGCAACGGCAATACCGATTGTCGCAATAAAGAGTATGGGCTCAAACCAAGAGCTGCTCATAATAAAGAGAATTATAAACAGAATTGCAATGGCAACAGCCACCATAAGCCAAGGCATTTTCATAGTGTTAGTGTTGTCATTCACATAACTCATTTTATAATCTTTAAACTGTTCTTCAATGGCTTTCTCTATTGACAGTTCTTCCGGTGAGTCGTATGTATATGATGTGTTTACAACAAATTTTGTATAGTTATCTTTATTGTAATCTTCACTGCCTTCAATATAAGATACACTGCTGACATATTCAATATTTTCAAGCCGGTTCCTGACTGTATTTTTTTCTTCTTCGGTCAAATCTTCAAACATAACTCTTATTGTCTGAGACATTGCCATTGATTCGAAATCTTCACTCATTACTTCAATGCCTTTTTTCATTGAAGAATCATCGGGAAGATATTTTGTCATATCGGTATTGATTTCAACTGACGGTATCAGCACCGCACAGCCGACGCAGACGACCAACATTACAGCAAGCACAATTTTATATCCGCCAACAATTAG
Source organism: uncultured Clostridia bacterium (assembly GCA_945787805.1). Lineage (GTDB taxonomy): Bacteria > Bacillota > Clostridia > Oscillospirales > Acutalibacteraceae > Fimenecus. Next base: position 21,388 of record CALZID010000008.1, read on the forward strand.
ATTTGAAAGTTTTTTCAAAATATAACACCTCAATTGGAAAAACTGCTTATAATTTACATATTATAGCACATATTTGTTAATAATCTGTTTCCAAATAATACTTTTTTTAAGTTATTTAATTGAAATATACATATTTTTTATATCGTCATAGGATAACGGAATAATATTTCTCTCCATAAGCGGAGTCATACTCATTTCTGTAAGCTTATCTATTTCTTCGTCGGTTTTAACACCTATATCGGAAAGAGTCATCGCCATTCCCATTCGTTTTTTAAGCGCTGTGATTTCATCTGCCATCTCATAAGCATTTGAAAATCCGCAATTCTGCGCAAATTTATTCAGTCTGCCATTTTCTGCTTCTGCATTAAATCTTGTGAAGAAATCAAGCGTCATAGCGCAGGCTTCACCGTGCGGTACACCGTAAAGATTTGTCAGTGGGAACGAACAAGCGTGACTGCCCGCAGTCCGAGGATTTGAAAATGCCACACCTGCTACAATTGACGCTTCTGCCATTTTTTCTCTTGCTTCTAAATTATCAGGCTCCGAATAAGCCTTATATAACCACTCGAAAACCAATTTTGCGGCGTGAACCGAACAGGCTTCGCAAATAGGCTGATGCAGCACGCTCCACACACTTTCAAGGGCATGAGCCAAAACATCAAGCCCCGTTGACGCAGTAACCTTTGGCGGTACAGTTAAAGTAAGTCTCGGGTCAACAATTGCCGCTTTCGGATACATAAGCGGGTCGTTCATTGTCGATTTAACATTCTTTCTAAGGTCTGTCAACACCGAAATATTTGTTATTTCACTGCCCGTACCGCTTGTTGTTGCAACTGCAATCATAGGAATAACTTCATCCTTATTGATGGGCTTTCCGCCGGTGTGATAGCTTTCAATTGTACCATTGCCTTTTGCAATGGCACATGCCGCCTTGCAACAGTCCATCGGTGAACCGCCGCCGAGAGCAACTGCAAAATCCGCCTTGTTCTCCCGCAAAGCTTTTACACAGTCATTTACATTATCAGTTGTGGGATTGGAGCGAATATCACTGAATACATCTACAATAATGCCATTACAGTTTTTAACAATTTCGTCTGCGACACCGTTCTTTTTAAGGGTATTCGAGCAGACAAGCACTCCCCTTTTATAACCGTATTCATTTATAATCTCGGGTAAATCATTTATCTTATCCGTACCGAAATAGATTTTCACGGGCAAAGAAAATTCCCAGTTCATAAAATACACTTCCCTTGAATAATATCTCTTTTTTCTAACTCGCTGTTGATTGTATTCAACACATTTTTCTTGTCTGCACTCCAAAGCGGCTCCACAAGATATTTTTTAGGCGCGTCGCCTGTTATTCTGTGAATTACAATATTTTCAGGTATTCTTTCAATACAGTCAAAAAGAATATCCATATATTCATCCATAGTCAAAGCCTGCACCAAGCCTTTTTTATAATCTTCATAAAGGTCGGTCCCTTTGAGAATGTGAAGTAACTGCAGTTTTATTCCGTCGGTTTTATTCTTAACTGCGAAATCCACAGTATTTAATACATCTTCCTTCGTTTCGTTCGGCAGACCTATTATAATGTGAGTAATAACCGTAATACCGATACTTTTCAGTGATTTAACTGCCTTTTCATAAGCAGAATTAGGATAGCAACGGCGAATGTATTCTGCGGATTTCTCATTTGAAGTCTGAAGTCCCAATTCAATCCACACAGGTTTAATTTTGTTGAGTTTTTCTAATAAATCAAGCACATTTTTTGATATGCAATCGGGACGGGTGGCTATTGACAATGCCACAATATCATCACGGCATATTGCGGTTGTGAAAGCTTTTTCTAAACATTTAATATCACCGTAAGTGTTGGTATAGCTTTGAAAATACGCAATAAATTTTTCGGTTTTGATTTTGTTTTTTACTCTCTCTTTTGCGGCTTCGATTTGAATGCTGATGTCCGTACCCGCTTCTGCAAAATGGGACGAACCGTCACGGCAAAAGATACAACCTCGGGTATCCAAGGTCCCGTCACGGTTGGGGCAGGTGCAACCTATATCAAGAGAAAGCTTATAGACTTTACTGCCAAACTGCTTATTTAGATATTCATTTAATGAAAAATATCTGCTTGCCATTTTATCACCGTTATTTTATTTTACATTATATCGAGAAAAATTGCAATAATTATACCCACAGAACCCATATTTTAGTTTGACAAAAATTTAATTATCCTTGACAAGCACTTGTATATACCTTATGCTTTTATTTATAAGAGTTAGGAGAATTGGGTATTACATTATGTCTTTTCAAACAAGAAGCAACAAAACAATTATAAACGGCATCAGAATTCTTTTCGGCAGTATGATGATGGCATATTGCCACGCTAAAATAAAGAGATATGAACCGAAACACGACACTTTCATTTTGATTTCTAACCATTCCGACGCATTAGACCCTTTTTATATGCTGTATGCAGTTAAAAAATATGTCAGGTTTGTTATCAGCGACCATTTAGTGGACAATCCTTTTTTGGATTTTCTTCTGAGAAAGGTTTTCGGGTTTATTGTACGCTACCGTGAAAAGCCGTCGTCGGTAATGATAGACGATATTATTAAAAGCACCAAAGAAGGCGTCAGCGTCGGTATTTGTGTTGAAGGAACAATTACACCCAACGGCGAAACAGGCTTTTTTTCACCGAGAACGGGTCAGCTTATTAAAGACGCAGGTGTCGCTTTGATTACCTTCAAATTAACCGGCGGATATTTTCACACTCCCAAATGGGGAACGGGGCTCAGAAAAGGTCCCGTTCACGGCAAGGTTATGAAAGAATATTCCCCTGCCCAGCTTCAGGAAATGACGGTTGAAGAAATCAATGAAACAATCAGAAATGACATTTATGTAAATGTTTTTGAAGACCAGAAAAAACTGAAAAATGAATATCGTTGTAAAAACCATGCTGAATATATTGAGAGAGTTTTATATATGTGTCCCCACTGTCTCGAAGTTGGAAATCTTCACTCAAAGGGAAATTTCTTAACTTGCGATTGCGGATATAAGGTTGAGCTTCGTCCTGACGGATTTTTCTATCCCGTGCAAAAAGACCTTGTATTCGATAATATTCTTGACTGGGACAAATGGCAAAAGGAACAATGGAAAGAGCGTGTTTTAAAAGCCGGCAAGGGTGAATTGATATTCCAGGAAAGCGGTCAAAGAATTGCCACAATTGTTGATAAAAAGAGAAAATCAATTTCAGAAAATGCTATTTTAAGGCTTTATCAAGACAGATTTGAAATTGTGCTCAGTGATGATGAAATAATTGCAATACCTATGGAAGATATTAAACTTGTAAAAAGTATTTCAATTGAATCGCTTATCATCATAGACCAAAATACATATTACTATATTAAAACTCACAAGCCGAGAGCACCTTCAAAATATGTTGCCGGTTGGAGATATCTTATCGGAAAAGATTATATATAAAAGTTTGGGGTTGTAAAAAACAAAAGTTTTTTGCAGCCCCATTTTCTTATTTATCGTTCTTTTGGTTTTTCATCTCAGGATTTTCTTTTACATTTGTCGGATTATTCTTATTTTTGTTTTTGGGTTGGTTTTTATTATCCATCTTTATCACCTCGCACAATTAGTTTTAGCAAATTTCAAAAAAATATAAATAATTCTTTTAAAAAACTTTTAATTATGATAAAATCAAATAAAATCGGTGTGGGGAGAATTGATATGATGGAGCTTGCCCGTTCAAAAGAAATATTTTTAAAAATATATTCAAACGAAGATTTGGCAAATAAAATTGAAAGTTATATCAACAAGCACAAAATTACTGTTAAATTGTTTCTCTTATTTTGTGAAAAAAATCGTTGGGAGCCTTTACTTAAACAAAATCCTATGATGAAGCTTTCGCTTGTTTATGCTTTTTTGCCGACTGTTCTCGACAGATATAAAGAAAAAAATATCCCGCAAGAAATCTTTTGGGATACCATGAGTGACATTAAAATCTGGATAGAGAATTACAAAGCTGAAACCAACGAAGACGGACTTTATGAGCTTCACTGGATTATGCACCATATGAATTTGAATATTTTTAAAATCGGCAGACTGCAATTTCAAAAATTGTTTTATTTTTTCAAAACTCCGTATAATAAAGACGGTAATCAATTGAAGTTCGGCGATAAGCTTTTAAATGTGCATATTCCCCGCGGCGACAAGTTAGATTATTATGAATGTGAAAAATCCTTTCAAATGGCAAAAGAGTTTTTCAAAGAGTATTATCCCGATTTTCCCAACAATAAATTTATGTGTCACAGTTGGCTTTTATATCGAGGCAACAAAAACTTTATGAGCGGAGACAGCAATATTTTGAAATTTCAAGCACTCTTTGATTTTGTAGAAGAAAAAGAAGTGCCCCACCCCACTTACCGCTGGCTTTTTGATGTAAAAATTGAAAACGCAGACCTTATGAAAAACAAGAAAGAGTTTGGCAGTTACGGTTTCACGGGAAGTCTTAAAAAGGATACCGAGCTTCGCAGAAAAGCCATCGAATATATTAAAAACGGCGGAGAATTCGGCGAAGGTTTAGGTGTAAAAATTCTATAAAACAAAAGCGTTGCAAAATGGGTAACATTCCCAAAATGCAACGCTTAATTTTTTTATTAAAGAATACTTATGGCATCAATAATTGTTTTTTCAAATGCTTCTTTGCCGTATTTATCTACTTCTGCCTTGTTCTTCTCGCCGTGAGTCAAACATCCGGCGCCGCCGATACATCCGCCCACGCAAGCCATACCTTCGATAAAGTTGGCATCGATTTTACCCTTACTCTTTTTCAAAAGTGCAAGCTTACACTCCTGAATTCCGTCACAGGATATAGCTTTAAGCTCGAAGTCTTCTAATCCCTGTTCATTTAAACCTTCTTGAACAGCATCGGCAAGTCCGCCGCAACGGGCAAAAATTCTGCCGAAATAAGACGCATTATCCAGAACGCCTTCTTCCATTGTGGTTATGTCTAAATCCTTACTGTCAAAAAGTGCCTGTAATTCTTCAAAGGTCAAAACTGCGTCAATATACGGTTTAACGCTTTCTCTTTGAGCTTCCGCTTTCTTTGCGGTGCAAGGTCCTATAAACACAATTTTAGCATTGGGTGTGGTATCCTTGATATATTTTGCAATTGTAGCCATGGGAGATAAATTATGAGAAATATGCGGGATAAGGTCGGGGAAATTCTTTTCTACATAACTTACAAATGCGGGACAGCAAGAGCTCGTTAAAAATCCTTTTTCCGCAAGCTCTTTTGACTCGGCAGCCGCAACCATATCGGCACCCAGCGCTGCTTCAACAACGGTATGGAAACCGAGTGCTTTAATACCCGAAACAACCTGACCGAGTTTCGCATAAACGAACTGGCTTGAAATAGACGGGGCTACAACCGCATAGATTTTATAATCTTTGCCCGCCTTGCTCTTTTTGATAAGGTCAATTACATTTAAGATATAGGATTTATCGGTAATAGCGCCGAAAGGACACTGATAAACACAGGCGCCGCAAGAGATACATTTATTGTTATCAATATGCGCCGATTTATTGTCGTTCATTGAAATCGCTTTGATTTTACATGCATTTTCACAGGGACGAACACGGTTCACAATGGCGGTATAAGGACAAACCTTTGCACAAGCACCGCATTCCTTGCACTTTGACTTATCAATATGGGCAACATGGTTTAAGTCAAATGAAAGAGCGCCGAATTTACAAACATCTTCACATCTGTGAGCCAAGCAACCGCGGCAGGCATTTGTAACTTCATAACCGCCGACGGGACATTCATCACAGGCAATTTCTAAAACTTCAATAGGGTTTGGATTTTCTTTATCTCCGCCCATTGCCATTTTTACACGCTCATCAAGAATTGCACGCTCTTTATAAACACAGCATCGCATTGTAGGCTCATTGCCGGGTACAATCTTTTTTGAAATATCAAGTAAATTGTCATATAAAGTATCGTTCCAAGCCTCTTTTGCAACTTCTCTTAAAACTTTATATTTTAAATACTGTACTTTTGTATCAAATTTACGCATTTTCATATTGACTTCTCCTAAAAATAGCTTACCTTTATACGCTTACCCATTTTTTTAAGACAGGCTGAAAGCTCTTCAACAAGGTTCATTTTGATGCTGAAATTTATGGGCAAATCGGGGTTTTGGTGAGCCGGGTTAATGGCTCTGCCCACATAGAAATTTATATCGGTTGCTTCTTCAAACAACAATCTGCTAATAAGAGAAGCACCGTCACGCTTTATGCTCCAATGCTCATAAAACTTGTTTTCTTCAAGATAATCCTTTGCATATTCAACCACCTTGTTGACGGTGATAACACCTTCTGTTACAAGGTCAACACCTTCAAGCTCTGCAATCGGGGGAATATCGGACTGTTCAAAATTCAGCGTGGGCCTTAGCGGTTTATTAAGATATTTTGCGGCGATTGAAGATGTTGTGCCGCCGCAAATAATGTGCTTGCCCTCTTTTGAGAAGAAAAGCGACATCATTCTCGGTCCGTCGTCTCTGTTAAAGGGTGGACCGAAGAGCAAATTCATAGGCTCCCGTTTGCGAATTTTTATAACACATGCCGTTGCATCGTCACCGGGTTTTTCGCCGTAAAGCTTATTGCACTCATCAACAAGCATTGTCGAGAGAGTTTTTGCGGTATAACCTGCGGGTGCAACCGTTTCAATGAAGCTGATTATATCTTCACGCTTCCAGCCGAAATTATATAACAAACCTATTCCCGCATGGGGACAACCGTCGCTCATAGCTACAAAAATATCGTTTTCCTGAAGTTGAATAACGCTTTTGTAAATCTTTTTTCCGTCGATATTCATTTCGGTTTTTGGATAATCGTAATTTACGCCGTCACGAATAAGGATAACCTGGGGATTATCATATTGAATAATCTCTGCTGTTTGATTGTTTATAAGGTGCATTATTGTGAATGTGGAATATGCCACGCCGCGCACCGAACAAACGGGAAGTGTTGCGGCGATTGTTGAAACACATTCTTCAATGGGAAGTCCCTTTGACATCATTGTTGAAATGATTTTTGAAGTGAGTGTTGACAAAATGCTCGCTTTAACTCCGCTGCCTAATCCGTCGGCTAAAACAACCACCGTTGAATTCTCGTTTTCTTCTACAACATCTACATGGTCACCGCAAAGCTGCTCGCCGTAATGATTTATACTTTTGTAACCGATATCTGCACATAAATCATTCATCAGTAATTGACTCCTTAAGTTTGGCAAGCGCAATCTTTGTTTCGGCAGCAGTTTCACCGAGAAGTGACGCAATCTCTTGAACAATTCGCATTTGCTTATCTACAACCTTGTCAGCCACTTCAATTGTCTGTCGGCTGATATCTTCTTTCTTTTCACGCTCTTTTTCTTCGTCGGTAACATCACGCATAATGCTGATTAAAAGATGAGAATCCTTGTCGTGAACAACCGTCTGTTCAATATAGCGCTTATACTCGGCAAGATAAACTCTTTCGTCACGGACATCTCTGCCCGAAGACATAACCTGCATAAATATGCTGGGGTCAAGAATTCTTATAACCTGGTCGCCTAAAACATCGGAAGCCGAGCGGATATTCATAATTCTTCTTGCAGAATCGTTAATCTGCTGAACTTCCAGCTGCTCGTTGAGAACAATGAGTCCGTTGGGAGAATTATTGACGATTGTGTCCGAAAAACTTTCTGCTTTATCTTTAAGATATGGCAGACACATTGAAATTTCAGCCTTTCCCTGAATAATTGCCGCCGCTTTTTCACGGCAGGTATTATAACCGCAAGAGCCGCAATTCAATTCGTGAGCAGGCTTAAATTTGCCCATTTGACGCAGTATATTATTGATTTCAATTTCGGAAGGCTGAGTATTTCTCTGCTCAATATAACTAAATGTCTTTCTGAGCTCGACTGCTTTCGGCTGAGCGACCTGAAAATCTTTTTCACCGGCATAATTTGCGACTTCAATATAGTCTTTAATATTTGAGGAGTGGTGATATTTTTCGATAACAGGACCGCCCACACAGCTGCCCACACAGGCTGACATTTCAATAAAGCATTTATGGATTTTTCCTTTTTCAATATCTTTCAAAACAGCGATACAGTTTTCAACACCGTCTACCGTAACATAGGTAAATCCTTCAACTTCGCTCATTGTTTTTAGAATTCCTCCCGTTGTGGGGAAAAATCTTGCACGGCTGTGCTCATCACTGTCCTGAATATTTTCCGGTTCAATTTTTTCTTCTTTGAGCCATTCGGTAAGCTCTTCAAATGTCAAAACCGCATCGACAAAGCCTTCATAGTGTTCCGCTTCGTCTTTTTTTGCGACGCAAGGACCGACAAACACGGTTTTTGCATTGGGAATTCTCTTTTTGATATCTTGACAATGAGCCTGCATTGGTGACATTACATCTGCCAGATATTCGAGAACTGCGGGATGATGCTTTTGTATTAAAAGGTTGATTGAATGACAACAAGAAGAAATAACGATATCCCGTTCTTCTTCTTTTAACATTCTTTCGTATTCTGTTTTAACAATAGTTGCTCCGATTGCGGTTTCTTCAACATCATAAAAGCCCAACTTTTTCAATGCTGTTCGCATTGCGTTTATTCCCACACCGTCATAGTTTGCGATAAATGACGGTGCAAGGCTTACAAACACCGGGTCACCGCTTTGAAGAAGCACCTTGACTTTTTCAACCTCATTTACTATTTCTTTTGCATTCTGCGGACATACAACAAAACACTGACCGCATAAAATACACTCGTTGCCGATTATATGCGCCTGATTTCCCGAAAAGCGAATTGCTTTTACGGGACAGTGGCGGATACATTTATAGCAGTTTTTACAGTTTGATTTTTTCAGCGTCAAACAATCAGACATATTCCCTGCTGCTCCCTTTCACTAAATTTTGCTCAAAACATTCTCTTGAAAAAATTCTTTAAAGTTTTCTTTAGTAACACCCGTATGAACATCGTCATCAACCTGAATTGTCACACCGACACGATTACACCTGCCGATGCAAAAGCTGCCGACAAGTGTAATTTCGTCTTGTAAATGATTTTGTTCAACGGCTTTTTGAATAAGCTCAACTATTTCGGGTGAGCCTTTCAAGTGGCAAGAGCTGCCCACACAAACCTGAATTATCATATTTTATACCTTTGCCAATACTTCTTTTTCAAAAAATTCTCTTACGGTTTCGGGAGTTACCGAATAAAACTCTCCGTCAACCGTGACGCAAACGCCCGATTGACATTTGCCCATACAGAAAGTACCGCCAAGCTCAATTTCATCTTTAAGATTGTTTTCGGCAATCAGATGCTGAAGCTCCGATACAACACGGCGAGAGCCTTTAATATGGCATGAACTGCCGATACAAACAGTGATTTTCATAATAATTACTCCTTATTCGTAATCTACAACATCAACCCAGGAAAGCAAGAATTGACGCTCTTTTTCATTGCCTTTAACTGATTGAGATGCCGCAACAATGGGCATCCATTTTTGAACATACTGTTTTGCAGTATTGCTCTTTTTACAGAACAAATCCAAATAACGATTAGCACCGTCAATGTCGCCGTTGAGCCAGAATAAAAGATATGTTCTTGCCACATCGGCTGAAGCATTACCCTGTGTCGCGTGTGACCAGTCAATTATATAAGGTGTACCGTCAGCAGTTAAGATGACATTTGAAAGGTTGAAATCTCCGTGACAGAGTTTTTTGTGCTTCGGCATACCCTCAAGTCTTGTGTGCAAATCATAACGGGTTGTAGCATCAAGCTCAGAAATAGAAATTTTGCGATTCATTTTATCTTTCAGTTTAGTTAAAAGTTCACAGGTTTTAGACTGCACTTCAATTTGGATATCAACGAACAATTCTAAATATTCGTCTTTTTTATCGGGATTTTCTTCAATAAGACGGTCGAGAGTTTTACCCTCAATATATTCCGAAACAATTGCCCATTTTCCGTCAATCATAGTAACTTCTTTGATTTTTGGGATATTAAGGCCTGTTTCTTCTACACGGGACTGATTGAGAGCCTCGTTGAGAATATCTGACTTTGAATAACCTTCGTCAAATACTTTAATACAATTTTCGCCGTCACGATAAACGGTTTTTCCTGTTCTTACTGCAATCATTCTGTCAAGTTTCATTACTGTTTCCTCCCCTATTATGCTTTTTTGCCCTTGCGATAATTGGCTTTCACGGAATCTGTTTTTGCAGTCTTTGCGAAATCGGCAGCCTTCGGCATTTTTACTTCTTCAAAATGCTTGCCGTAATAAGCATTGAGATACATCTGTTTAATTTCGCTCATAAGAGGATAACGGGGGTTTGCGCCTGTACATTGGTCGTCAAATGCCTGTTCAACCATATCGTCAAGACGGTCAAGGAAATCTTTTTCGTCAATGCCATAGTCTTTTATTGTATCTTTAATGCCAACCCTTGCTTTAAGCTCGTTGATTTTAGCAATAAGATTTTCTACACTTTCGGCATCGTTTTTACCTGCACAGCCAAGGCACTCGGCAATTTCAGCATAGCGAGCCATTGTGTGTGGGTGGTCATATTGTGAGAATGTACCCATTTTTACAGGAGTTTCACTTGCATTGAAACGGATAACCTCTTCAATCATAAGCGCATTGGCAACACCGTGCGGAAGATGGTGGAAAGCGCCCAACTTATGAGCCATTGAGTGACAAACACCTAAGAAAGCATTAGCGAATGCCATGCCTGCCATTGTAGCGGCATTTGCCATTTTTTCTCTTGCTTCAATATCTGTTTGACCGTTGTCATAAGCTCTCGGCAAATATTCAAAAATCACTTTCAATGCACGAAGAGCCAAGCCGTCAGTATAATCGGTAGCAAGCATTGCGGCATAAGCTTCAACTGCGTGAGTTACTGCGTCAATACCCGATGCGGCAGTTAAGCCTTTCGGTGCGGACATATGGAAATCCGTATCAACAATTGCCATATTGGGAAGAAGCTCATAATCGGCAAGCGGATATTTAACGCCGGTATTTTCGTCAGTGATAACTGCGAAAGGTGTAACCTCTGAGCCTGTTCCTGCCGAAGTCGGAACTGCGATGAAATATGCTTTTTCGCCCATTTTCGGGAATGTATATACACGCTTACGGATATCAATAAATCTCATTGCCATATCCATAAAGTCAGCGTCCGGATGTTCATAGAGAACCCACATAATCTTTGCGGCATCCATAGCACTGCCGCCACCGAGAGCGATGATTGTGTCCGGCTTGAAGGCTGCCATCTGTGCGGCGCCGTCTTTTGCATTTTTAAGCGTCGGGTCCGGCTGAACATCAAAGAATGTTGTGTGAGCAATACCCATTTCGTCTAATTTATCGGTAATCGGCTTTGTGTAGCCGTTTTCATAAAGGAATGTATCTGTTACGATAAATGCTTTCTTTGAACCGCGAACAGTACGAAGCTCATCGAGAGCAACAGGCAAGCAGCCTTTCTTGATATATACCTTTTCAGGTGCACGGAACCAAAGCATATTTTCCCTTCTTTCAGCAACAGTTTTGATATTTAAAAGATGCTTAACGCCAACATTTTCCGATACGGAGTTGCCGCCCCATGAGCCGCAACCGAGTGTGAGCGACGGAGCAAGCTTGAAATTGTAAAGGTCACCGATACCGCCGTGTGAAGAGGGGGTATTAACGAGAATACGGCAAGTCTTCATACGAGCGCTGAATTCGGCAAGCTTTTCTTTTTCCGTAACTTCGTTGAGATATACAGAAGAAGTATGACCGTAACCGCCGTCGGCAACCAATACTTCGGCTTTTTGAAGAGCATCTTCAAAACTCTTTGCTTTATACATTGCAAGAACGGGAGAAAGCTTTTCGTGAGCAAATTCTTCGCTGAGTTCAACACTTTCAACTTCACCGATAAGAATTTTTGTTCCCTCAGGTACTTTAACACCTGACAGCTCGGCAATTCTAACTGCTTTCTGTCCGACAATTTTAGCATTTAATGCGCCGTTTATAATAATTGTTTTTCTGACTTTTTCTGTTTCGTCTGCATTTAAGAAATAGCAGCCGCGGTTTGCAAATTCTTCTTTAACCGCATCATAAATACTTTCAAGCACGATTACCGACTGCTCGGAAGCACAAATCATACCGTTATCAAATGTTTTTGAGTGAATGATTGAGTTGACCGCAAGAAGAATATCAGCAGTATCGTCAATAATTGCGGGAGTATTGCCCGCACCGACGCCCAATGCAGGTTTACCGCTTGAATATGCAGCCTTAACCATTCCGGGACCGCCGGTTGCTAAGATGATGTCGGCTTCTTTCATTACGAAGTTTGTCATATCCAAAGACGGAACATCAATCCAGTCGATAATATCTTCGGGAGCGCCCGCTTCCACTGCTGCTTCAAGCACTAATTTTGCAGCGGCGATTGTGCTGTTCTTTGCCCGTGGGTGTGGGCTGATGATAATAGCATTACGGGTTTTAAGAGCAAGCAAACACTTAAAGATTGCGGTAGATGTAGGATTTGTTGTAGGAATAACTGCGGCAATAACACCGATGGGCTCAGCGATTTTAGTAATACCGAAAGCCTTGTCTTCTTCAATAACGCCGCAGGTTTTTGTGTCTTTATATGCATTGTATATGTATTCGGCGGCATAGTTGTTTTTGATAACCTTGTCTTCAACAACACCCATTCCTGTTTCTTCAACCGCCATTTTTGCAAGTGGAATTCTTGCTTTATTAGCAGCTGATGCAGCAGCCAAGAAAATCTTGTCTACCTGTTCCTGTGTGTAGGTCGCAAATTTTTTCTGAGCCGCTTTGACACGCTCAAAGCCTTCTTCTAAGCTCTCTACACTGTCAATGATTTTATACTCTTTCATTTATATGTTCCTCCCTGTCGTTTGGCTTTGTTAATATTTTATCAAACTTTTTATCCGGGGGGAATTGCTATTTTGATATAACCATATTGTAATTAAAGATATATCAAAATGAAAGGCAAAACTAACTTATTTACCCAATATATTTTCGCTTTGAGTCGCAAAGCTCCGTAATAAAAGCTCTGTCAAGGTCGGAGAGCTTATATGTACTTTTATATATGAGCACATCTTTATAAAGCTTTGTATTATCAGCACAGATTTTTTGAACAAGTCCGAAACGGTCAAGAGTTTCTTGCGGCATTGGGGATACCCACATAAAAGTATCGTGGTTTTCTTGCAAAATTTCATATTGACTTGCTCTTTCAAAAACAAAAATTCGTCTGTCAATATTTTCAGGAAGCTCTTCTTTTTTCACTGCCGCCATAGGAAGTGAAGGAACATAGGGGTCCGCATGAGCAATTTCAATATACGGCGGTAAATCGTCAAAGGTGATATCTGTTTTATCGGCAAGGGGATGATGCTTTGACATAATAATTCTATATGAAAACTCGGTTATCATTTCATAGTTAAGACCTTTTTCATCAAGCATCTGCTTAAAATAGTAATCTTTATTGGCGGCATATCTGATAATGCCTAAATGATAATCGGATTCAAGAATGTTTTTAATGGCTCTCAATGCGTTGGTTTCTTTATAAAACAATTCGGCGGGGGTTTTATCTATCTGCTTTGAAAATTTTGCAAAAGCGTGGGAAATATAGCTTGTTCTCGGAACAGATATAGAGAATTCTTGCTTTTTAGCTGCCCCTGTTTTGTAAAGATTTTCAATTTCGTCAATCTGCTTTAAAACATTGTTTGCATAGTTTAAAAACTCTTGACCTTGTGCGGTTGCCACCATTCCTTTTGCCGAACGCTCGAAGACGGTTATACCCAGTGACGCCTCAAGCTCTTTAATTGCACGGCTTAAATTAGGCTGACCGACGCACAGATTTTCTGCCGCCTTATTCAAAGAACCTACTTTTGAAATTTCAATAGCATATTTCAGATGCATTAAGTTCATAATTCTACCACCTTAACCGGCTGTTTATTATACAATTATATATCAAATTGCTCCATATTGCAATAAATGTGCTGTATATATTTATCGGAAAGCCAAAATATTCTTGCGAAGCGGTTTCAGTATTGATTTGAAAATCTGTTATCACTTAATGAATAATGAATGATGAAAAATGAATAGTGAATAATACAAACAAAAATCCGTCCACTTTCGTGAACGGATTTTCGTTTGGTTGCGGAGGAAGGACTTGAACCAACGACCTTCGGGTTATGAGCCCGACGAGCTACCAACTGCTCTACTCCGCGATATTTAAGTTTAGCACTCCGTGAGTGCCTTATAATAATACACTTTGGAGTTCGATTTGTCAAGCCTTTTTGCTATATTTTTTAGTTTTTTATTAACTTATATATTTTATTATATGCTTTTTTACTCTTTTTATTACTGAAAGACGACTTTCAGGTTATTATGACGACATTTTTCTCATTTGTAATTATAATAGATATTAGTTCATTCTCATTGTATTTACAAAATCAGTTGTCATTTTTGACATTCATTTTTCATTGACATGTTCAATTTTTGGGTGATATTATATAATTATCAAATAAAAAGAACTTCGGTATCTGTAATTTGCCGATTTTCGAAGTTTGAGGAGGAAAATTATGAAAAAAGTATTATCCGTTCTTTTATGTGCAGTATTGCTTGTTGTGGGAATGGTTGGTTTCTCAATAAACGCATCAGCATACGATACCGAGATGCCTGAAATTGTGATTTCACAGGAAACCCGTAATCAAGACTTTTATGTAGGAGAAGAAGTTACGCTCGTCTTGTATTATACACAGCCTTGGGAAAAGCAATATATCACTATTCTTATTTGTGACAGCAACGGTAACCTTGTTGCTTACATAGAAGACGATAAGGTTTATTCTGATGAGTATGATATTTTTGAATATGACCTTGCTTGGAAGACCACAGGATGTCCGGCAGGCAATTATAAAGTTTACGCTTATATTGAATATGATGACGGCAGCACCGTAAATTCATCAACATATATGGATTCTTGTGTAATAACATTGAAAAAAACAAGCCAAAAGCCGTCTAACGGTTGGAAATCAATCAACGGCAAATGGGTTTATTATCAAAACGGTAAAAAACTAATGAACAAATGGATGAAAGATAGCGTAGGTTGGTGCTATCTTGGTTCTGACGGATATATGGTTACCAACAGTTGGGTAAAAGACAGTGTGGGCTGGTGCTATGTCGGTTCTAACGGTTATATGGTTACTAACAAATGGATTAAAGACGATTACGGTTGGTCCTATATTGGGGCAAACGGATATTGTGTTACTAACAAATGGGTGAAGGACAGTATAGGCTGGTGTTATATCGACGCAGACGGATATATGGTTACTGACTGTTGGGTACAAGACAGCGTCGGTTGGTGCTATGTTGATTCTAACGGATATTGTGTTACAAACAAGTGGGTGCACGACGAAATAGGTTGGTGCTATCTTGATGCTAACGGCAGAAAAGTTGTAAACAAATGGGTTATGGACAGCAAAGGCTGGTGCTATTTAGATGAGAACGGTTATGCTGTTACTAATTGCTTCAAGCAAGACAGCGTCGGCTGGTGCTATCTTGATGACAACGGCAGTATGGTAAAAAATGACTGGGTTCTCTATGAAGGCGATTATTATTATCTCGACAGCAGAGGTTACAGAGTTTCAAACGCATGGAAACACGACGGTACAGGTTGGCGTTATCTCGGTTCGGACGGCAAGGCTGTAACTGAAAAATGGGTTAAAGATTCAAAGGGCTGGTGCTATTTAGGTGAAGACGGTTATGCTGTTACAAATTGCTTTATGCAAGACAGTATCGGTTGGTGCTACCTTGATGACAACGGCAGTATGGTAAAAAATGACTGGGTTACTGTTGGTGACGACAGATATTATCTTGACGCCGACGGATACAGAGTAACCGGTACAGTTATAATCGACGGCAAAGAACATTACTTTAACGAAGATGGCGTATGCACAACAAAGCCATCAGAGGAAGTGCCTTCGGAAGTTATTTACGAATAATAACAAAATCAGTGAAGGGGCTGTAAAAAAACGGAAGTTTTTTTACAGCCCCTTTTTGGGGTATTAAAAAACCTTTATATATTGGGTTTTATGCGGTCTACACTTTTTTACAACCCCTTTTTTGTTGTGTTTTTCCCTTATTTGTGTTATGATTGTTCCCGATAAGTTTTTTCACTGGGGAGCAAAAAATGTTTGAAGAATTTTTAAAAACTAAATCAAGCTGGGAATTTTTAAAAACCGCTTCTCTACCCATTATAGTTTACGGTACGGGTAACGGCGCTGACCGGGTTTTTGCGGAATTCCGGAAACTGGGAATTACCGCTTCGGGAGTTTGTGCAAGTGACGGATTTGTCAGAGAACGCACTTTTCACGGTTTTCGTGTAAAATCCATTTCACAAGCAGAAAATGAATTGGGAGATTTTGTGGTGGCACTCTGTTTTGCAAGTTCCCTACCCGAAGTTATATACAACATAAAAGAATTATCAAAAAAGCACAGGGTGATTATGCCGTCCGTTCCCGTTTTCGGTGACAGTATTTTTAATAAAGAGTTCTTTAAAAATAATCTTGAAAGCATCGAAAAAGCGTATTCACTGCTCTGTGACGAACAATCGAAAAGGGTGTTTGAGAATATCGTTCGCTTTCAAATTACAGGAAATCTTGATTATTGTTTTAATTGTGAAACAGAGAAAAACGAAGCCTTTGAAATTTTGAATTTAGGTGAAAATGAGAGTTTTCTCGACCTTGGGGCTTATCGGGGAGATACTGTTGAAGAATTCTTGAAATATTCTAAATTCTATGATAAAATCCTTGCAATTGAGCCTGACAAAAGAACATTCAAAAAACTGCAAACTAACTGTGAAAATACAAAAAATTGCACTTTAATCAACAGTGCAATATGGTCCTATGATTGCAAACTTCATTTTGACGGAAACAAAGGCAGGGGTGCTTCGGCAAATACGGTCGGTGACGAAATTTCTGCAATTTGTGTTGACAGTATTTTTGAAAGATACGGAATTTTTACATATTTAAACATTGACATTGAAGGTGCCGAAAACGAAATGCTTGACGGTGCAAAACTTAGTCTTCAAAACAAGCCGAAACTTTGTATGGCGGCATATCACCGAAGTGAAGATATATTTACGCTTATAAACAAGATTAACAGCATAAATCCCGATTATAAAATTTATCTTCGTCATCACCCGCACATATCTTTTTGGGATACAAATATTTATTGCGTTTAGGAGTAGAAAAATGAGCATTAAACTTATTGTTACCGACCTTGACGGTACATTTTTAAATAACGACCACTGTACAATTCCCGGTGAAAATATAGACGCTTTTAAAAGAGCTCATGAATTAGGCATTAAACTTGTTATCGGCAGCGGAAGACCAAAATCATTTACTGATTTTCTTGTTGAGCAATTACCTTTTCTTGATTATCTTATTACTTCAAACGGTGCGGTCACTTATGACATCAATAAAGGTGAAACTATTCGCTCTGCTCTAATAAGCAATTCAGAGTCCCTTGAACTTTTTAATATTGCAGAAAGTCGAAATTTGCCCTATGAAGTTCATTTTGACGGGCTTTGCTGTTGCAGTGAAGAAAGTTACAATCTATTCAAAAAATATCATATAACAGCTGAAACAGATATGAAAAGAGTTCCTGACCTTAAAGAACATTTAAACGGCGGAGCGTTAGAAAAACTTAACATTCTCTCTATCTCACCGAAAAAAAGAGCAGAACTTGAAAAAGTGATTGCAGAAAAATGCCAAGTTTCTTTTGCATCATCTTATATTCACCCGATAACCAAAGTCAGCAATCTTGAAATTTCAAATGTGAATGCTACAAAAGGTCTTGCAATAAAAGAGCTTGCAGACTCACTCAACATTGATAAAAGCCATATTATGTGCTTTGGCGACAGTGAAAACGACAGTTCAATGCTCTCTTTTGCGGGGTATTCATTCGCTATGGCAAACGGCAACAGTTACGCTAAAAAAGCTGCAAAATACATAACCGACACCAACGATAATGCCGGTGTTGCAAAAGCAATAAAAAAATACATATTTGGAGAATAATATGGACATTAAAGATTTTAAAGGTGCAATTTTTGACTTGGACGGTACTCTTCTTGACTCAATGCATATCTGGCACGACGTTGATGAAGAATTTTTCAGAAGAAGGAACTTAAATGTAACCCCCGAATATATCGAAATAATTAAAAATATGCATCTTAAAGCCGCTGCGGAATATACCAAAGAAAAATACAATATCAAAGAGAGCATAGACGAAATTGTTAATGAGTGGCTGGACCTTTGCACTCAAGGGTATTTAAACAGTGTACCGCTAAAACCGGGTGTATATGAATATCTTAAATCCCTTTATGAAAAGGGTGTTAAGATGGCTTTTGCAACTGCAAGTGAAAGGCAGGTTTGCGAGGGTGTGCTGAAAAAACACGGCATTTTCGATTTCTTTTCAAACTTTGCCTATGTCAGCGAAATAAACATCGGCAAAACCGAACCCGATATCTATCTTCTTGCCGCCGAAAGAATAGGAGTTCCTGCGGAAGAATGTATTGTTTTTGAGGATATTATCGAAGGAATCTGCGGTGCTAAAAAAGGAAATTTCACCGTTTGCGGTGTTTTTGACAAAAGCTCTGAAAATGATACCGCAAAAATCAAGCGGGTTGCGGATTATTACATAAATTCATTTGAAGAATTACTGTAATCGCTCTTTACAAAAGAATAAAAAAGTTATATTATATTGTATGGTAAAAAAATCTATTTTTTAAGAAAGAAGAATGATATATGGAAAAAACAGTTTTAGTTGAAACTAGTGCAAGACACGCTCATGTTACACAAGAACATCTTGAAATCCTTTTCGGCGAAGGCTATGAGCTTACAAAGAAAAAGGACCTTTCACAGCCCGGTCAATTTGCTTGTGAAGAAAGAATTGCAGTAATCGGCCCAAAGGGTCAGTTCCCCGCAGTTTCAATTCTCGGTCCTGTCAGACCGGCTACACAGGTTGAAATTTCTGCTTCTGACGCCCGTTCAATCGGCGTTCAGGCAGTTGTCAGAGAATCAGGCGACATCGCAGGCACACCCGGTTGCAAAATCGTTGGCCCCAAGGGTGAAATCCAGATTGAAAACGGCGTTATCGTTGCAAAAAGACATATCCACATGACTCCTGCCGACGCTGAAAAATACGGTCTTGCCGACAAGCAGATTGTTGAAGTTAAGGTTGAGTCAGACGACAGAACTCTCACATTCGGTGATGTTGTTGTTCGTGTTAATCCAAACTTTGCACTTGCAATGCACATTGATACAGACGAATCAAATGCCGCACTTTGCAAGCCCGGTACAATGGGTGTAATTCTTTAATTACAATTCAGTTACATATTATTACAAGTCTTTAATAATTATTGCTTTTAATATTTTAAATGTTATTATGTGGTTGGTGATTCTCTCACCAACCGCTTTTTTAATTTTGTATTTTTTTAGGAATATAGAATATTATGGGCTTTTCGGTTGATTGTTTTACCGCAGGCGACTTTGTAATCCAATTATAGCAACTGTATTTTGCCATTATCTTATATGGCAAAACATAGATTATCGGAACTATCATAATACAGGATAAAATCCAACCGAGAAAAGAGATATTAAAAATTGATTGTTTTAAGCTTTTACCCTCCATTATTTCTATGCTTTTTTCAATGATTTTTAACGAATCCTTTTCATCACTGTCGAATATTACGGCACTGAACATTGAATACCGTTTTAAGGTTATATACAAAAAGGACGAGCCGATTATAAAAAGAATAAAAGTTGAAATTAAAAGCGTTAGTCCGATATTAAATGTGAAATCTGCGCTGTTAAAATAAAAATACAGTGTCCCGAAAACTGCTATGCAGGGCATATAATAAAGACTTGCCCAAGCGATTGATATAAAGATTTTCAGCATTTCTGCCGTGAGAAAACATAAAAACTTTCTTAATTTAAAGCTTCTCACAGATGCAAAATATGTTGTATTTTTATTTCGGCTTTTTTGATAAAAATAGTGATTAGTCAAAAAGCTTGACATTCGCCAAAGAAAATATGACAGGCATATACTGATTGTCAAAAGTGTCGCTCGAATATATACGGCATAATATGATTTAAGACCTAAAAAATCAAAAGTAGTGTTTTTTAACAAAATATACAAATAATAATTCAGAATACTGAATAAAACAATAGTTACATAAGGCAAGGCGGAAACTAAAAAACATTTAAAATGGCATTTCACAAGATGTTTTTTTGCATTGAGTTTAATGTAAGATGAATTCATAAATCTTGCTCCTTTCTGAATTATTATTGACATAAAAATATTAAAATAGACTATTAAGGAGGCATTTTATGTGCGGAATAGTTGGTTTTGTCGGAGAAAACGAAGCAGCTCCGATTCTTATTGAAGGGTTACGCAGACTTGAATACAGAGGTTATGACTCGGCAGGTATTGCAGTCAAGGGGGAGAGCGTTACCGTTGTAAAAGAAAAAGGCAGAATTGATAATCTTAAATCTTGTGTTGATGATGTAAATCCAAAGGGTACTGTCGGAATAGGTCACACCCGTTGGGCGACTCACGGTGCACCCGACCGGATAAATGCACACCCGCACAAATCAATGAACGACATTGTAACACTTGTACACAACGGAATTATTGAAAATTATATTGAACTTAAAAATGACCTTATAAAAAAGGGTTATGAATTTAAGTCACAGACAGACACCGAAGTTATAGCGCAGCTTTTTGACAGTCTTTTCGACGGTGATGCTATTTCAACACTTATTAAAGTTGCCCAAAAATTAGAGGGCTCTTATGCGGTTGCAATGCTTGTGAAAGGTTATGACGACAAGGTTTTTGCAATGAAAAAAGACAGTCCTATGATTGTGGGCAAAGGTGACGGGCAGAATTATCTGGCATCTGATATTCCCGCTATTCTCCCCTACACAAGAGATTGCTATATTGTAAATGACGGAGAATTTATTGAAATTTCAAAAGACGAAATAAAGGTGTTCGATAAAAACGGAAACCCCAAAAATGCTGAAATCAAGACAATTGATTTAAGTATTGAGTCCGCTGAAAAATGCGGATATGATTTCTTTATGGCAAAAGAGATTTTTGAGCAGCCGAAAGCCGTAAAAGACACTGTTTCTCCGCTAATTAAAGACGGAAAAATTGTTCTTCCCTTCGAGTTCCCCGAAAACTTTATAAAGGAACTAAAAAGAATTTATATTGTTGCTTGCGGCAGTGCTTATCATGTTGGAATGACCGCAAAATATATCATTGAAGATATGGTTCGTGTGCCTGTAACGGTTGACATTGCAAGTGAGTTTAGATACAGAAACCCCATTATCGGCAAGGGTGACCTTTGCATTTTTGTCAGTCAATCAGGTGAAACTGCCGACACACTTGCTTCTCTTCGTGAAGCAAAGGCTCGGGGTGCATTCACAATGTCCATTGTCAATGTATTGTTCAGCACAATCGCAAGGGACAGTGACGGTGTAATTTACACCAATGCGGGCGCTGAAATCGCCGTTGCCACAACCAAGGCTTTTTCTGCTCAATTAGGCGTGGCTTATGTGCTCTCTGCCTATATGGCTCACGAAAAAGAACTTATGAGCGACGCTGAATTAAAATCATTTACCGATGAAATTCTCGCTCTTCCCGAAAAGATTAAAACGGCACTTGATACTGACGCTATTACAGAAAGACTTTCAAAGCATATAGCCACAAAAGAGCATATGTTCTTTATCGGCCGAGGAATTGATTATCCCCTTTGTCTTGAAGGCTCATTAAAGCTTAAAGAGATTTCATATATTCATTGTGAGGGTTACGGTGCCGGTGAATTAAAACACGGCACAATTTCACTTATCGAACCCGGCACGGTTGTTGCCGCCGTTGCGACGGACGACGAGCTCTACGGCAAAATGGTTTCAAACATAAAAGAGGTACACGCCCGAGGCGCTTTTGTTATCGCCGTTGTTAAAGAAGGTACAAAGGGCATTGAAGAAATTGCAGACGAAGTGATTTATATTCCGAAGGCACCTAAAAACTTAATGCCGTCACTTACGGTTATTCCTTTGCAGTTGCTTGCATATCACACTACAGTTGCAAAGGGACTTGATGTTGACAAGCCGAGAAATCTTGCAAAATCTGTTACGGTTGAATAATTTTATTTATAAAAAACAAAACTCCTGCTCATAATATGAGTGGGAGTTTTCCTCGTTGTACATAAAAAAGTAAAGGAAGATTTATGTGCAGTTTACGAGAGTTGAAATTTGCGGTGTAAACACGGCTAAGCTTAAAGTTTTAAAAGAAGCGGAAAAGATGGCGCTTCTTAAAAAAATAAAAGAAAATGATGATAAAAATGCCCGTCAGGAATTAGTTGAAGGCAATTTGCGGCTTGTGCTTTCTGTTATTCAAAGATTTTCAAACCGCGGCGAAAATCCCGACGATTTGTTTCAGGTTGGATGCATTGGACTTATCAAGGCTATTGACAATTTTGACATTACACAGAATGTGCGTTTTTCCACCTATGCTGTACCGATGATAATCGGTGAAATAAGAAGATATCTTCGTGATTACAACTCAATAAGAGTGAGTCGCTCGCTTCGTGACACGGCATATCACGCTATGCAGATTAAAGAGAGAATACAAAACGATTTGGGGCGTGACGCCACCATTGAAGAAATTGCGGAAGAAATGAAAATCGAGCCCGTTGATGTTGTTTTAGCCCTTGAAGCAATTGTTGAGCCTATTTCACTTTATGAGCCGGTTTATTCCGACGGGGGTGACACTATCTATGTTATGGACCAAGTGGGAAGCCCCGAAAGTGACGACGATTGGCTCAATGAAATCTCAATTAAAGAAGCAATTAAAAATCTCGGTGACCGTGAAAAACAAATTTTAAATCTTCGCTTTATGCAAGGCAAAACTCAAATGGAAGTTGCAGAAGAAGTGGGAATCAGTCAGGCACAGGTCAGCAGGCTTGAGAAAGGCGCTATCAAAAAAATTAAAGAATCGTAATATTAAAGCACCCCGTAAAATATGATAGTATGGGGTGTTTTTATGAATTGTTTTGTTACTGATATGAGAGAAAAGGAAGTTATAAATTTATCGGACGGTTGCAGGCTCGGTCATGTTTGCGATGTTGAGGTTGATACTTGCACGGGCTGTCTTGTTTCAATTGTAATTTGGGGCAAGTCAAAGTTCTTCGGACTTATGGGAAAATATGAAGATATTAAAATCTGTTGGAAAGATATTAAGGTTATCGGCGACGACACTATTCTTGTGGATTTTGAGTGCCCTTGCGAATGTAAGAAAAGAAAAAATCCCGGACTGTTTGAAGCTCTTTTCGGTGCAAAATAATGTTGCTTGAAAATCATATACTTATGTGGTACAATAAATTTGTAAACGAACAATAAGAATTGTATCGGAGTGTTGAAAGTTATGGATAAAAACAGAGTCAGACTTGACATTTGCGGTGTAAAATATTTTATTTGCACCGACGAAAGTGTTGAACACACAGAAGAATTAGGTCAGTTGATTGATAAAAAGATGTCTGAAATCTTAAAGGCTACATCTTTTATTTCTGCTAATCAGGCGGCCGTGCTTGTTTCTCTTGACCTTGCGAATGAACTTTCAAAGGCTAAGGCAGAAACCGAGAGCTTCCGCAATCAAATCAAGGAATATCTTGAAGACGCCGCAAAGGCAAAGCAAGAAAGAGATTATTATAAGCGTGAGCTTGAAAGAATTAAAACAGAAGCCAAATTCAAGAATGACCAAATAAATCTTTTTGCAAAGTCAGAAAAGACGGATGACGGAGAAATTGATGAATAAAGTTGAAATCTTGGCTCCCGTCGGCAGTGAAGAAACCTTAAAAGCCGCCGTGCTCAGCGGTGCGGATGCGGTGTATTTCGGCTTGGGAAATTTCAATGCACGGAGAAACGCCGAGAATTTTACTGACGGACAAATTGAAAATGCAATTAAATATTGTCACAGCAGGGGTGTTAAGGTACATATTACTCTTAACACCCTTATTAAAGACTGTGAGCTTTCAAGTGTTGTTGACACAATAGAAAAAATCTGCACCTACGGTGCTGACGCTGTTATTATTCAGGATTTAGGAGTGGCTCGGTTGGTTCGTGAGATTTGTCCGCAAATCGAAATGCACGCATCAACTCAGATGAGTACGGGTACGCTTGACGGACTTAAAATGCTTCACGAATTAGGCTTTTCCCGTGCGGTGCTGCCGAGAGAATTGAGTCTTGACGAGATAAAATATCTCGCAAAGTACTCACCTATCGACCTTGAAGTTTTTATTCACGGTGCGCTCTGTATGTGTGTATCGGGTCAATGCCTGATGAGTGCGGTTTTAGGTTCTCGAAGCGGAAACCGCGGGCTTTGCGCTCAGCCTTGCCGTTTGCCCTTTAAGGCAGAGAACGGAACGGGGCATGATTTAAGTTTAAAAGATTTGTCCCTTATTGAGCATATCCCCGAACTTTCAAAAATAGGAATTTGTTCCTTTAAAATCGAAGGCAGAATGAAGCGCCCCGAATATGTGAGCGCTTCTGTCAAGGCTTGCAAAAAATCACTTCTCGGCGAATATAATTTTGATGTCCAAAAAGATTTAAGCGACCTTTTTTCCCGTTCGGGTTTTACTGACGGATATTATCAAAACAAGTTGGGCAGAAATATGTTCGGCTTTCGTGAAAAAGAGAATGTGCAGTCTGCCACAAAGAATTTACTTAATAAATATGCAATAAATTATGAAAAAGAACTGCCGCGATATGATATCGACCTTGTATTCAGCGGCAAAATCGGTGAAAAGGCAACACTTGTTGCAAAATATGAAAATTATATTGTAAAAGCGGAGAGTGAAATGCTTTGCGAATCCCCTATTAACAGACCGATTGCCAAAGACAGAGTTATTGATTCACTCAAAAAATGCGGCGGCACACAGTTTAATGCGCAGTCTGTTGAAATTCAAGGTGAAATTGATTATTCACTGCCTGTTTCCGCACTTAATCAAATGAGAAGAAATGTGTTGTCAAAACTAACACTTGCAATTCTCGGTGAGAGTGAACGAACAATACACTCTGCGCCAATACCGTCAAGCATTGTTTCCGATAATGAAAAAAACATCTGTTGCAGATTTGATAATGTGGGGCAAATTCCCGAAAGTGCAAAGGATTATATCTGTTTTGTACCCCTTGGCACAGATGATGAAATTATAAAAGAAAATTCTTTCGGCGTTGAGTTGCCTCACGGAATGTTCGGCAATGCGGAAAAGGTAGAGAAAATGCTTTCTTCTTCGTCTGCATATTTCACCCTTTGCCACACTCTTGATGCGGTTGCCCTTGCTAAAAAATGCGGAAAAAAAGTTATAGCGTCACCGTCGCTTAATATTCTCAACTCACATTCCATGGATATGGCAAAAAATCTCGGTATTGATGAAGTTATTATTTCAAATGAATGTACACTTGATAATTTTAAAAATATTTCTGCGCCGATTCCAAAGGGTATTACTGTTTATGGCAGAATCCCCCTAATGCTTACGAGAAATTGTCCTGTAAAAAACGGCAAAAGCTGTGCAGAATGTAAAAGGCAAAGCGGTATTACTGACAGAATGGGAATATTTTTCCCTGTCAGGTGCAATATGGGATTTTCTGAAATTCTTAATTCCCGTCCCGTTTATATGGCGGACAGAATGAAAGAAATCCCCCCTGCCGATATTTTATTCTTTAACTTTACAACCGAATCAGCAAAAGAGGTTGAAGAAATTTTATATGCTTATGAAAATGAAAAAAAGCCCCGGATTGAATTTACCCGCGGACTTTTATACAGAGGTGTTGAATAATGGAATATTTGAAAATTAAAAAGGTCAGAGAAAACGCAAAAATACCCACCAGGGGCACTGTGGGCAGTGCGGGGCTTGATTTATACGCTTGTATTGATGAGCCGATAACACTTAACAAGGGTGACACTTATGTTATCCCCACCGGTATTGCAATCGGACTTGGGGACCCGTCACTTTGTGCCTTTGTTTACGCACGAAGCGGACTTGCCATTAAACACGGTATCGGGCTATTAAATTCTGTGGGTGTTATTGACAGTGATTATCGCGGTGAAATCTGTGTGGGTGTTATTAAGCAGACAGAAGAACCGTATACAATTCAACCCTTTGAAAGAATTGCGCAATTGGTAATTAAGAGAGTTGAAATGCCGACTCCCGTTGAAGTGGCAGAGCTTGACGAAACAGACCGTGGTGCCGGCGGATTTGGGTCAACGGGGACAAAGTAAAGTAAAAAATGAAGCAATTCGCAGTGAATTGCTTCATTTTATTTCTTCATACATATCGCTTGCAGTTTGCTTTGTGGCATATTCGGTAACTGTGAGAACTTTATATTTTGTCGTTTTTTCACCGAATGTGATTTCAAGGATATCCCCTTCTTTTACATCGTAAGATGCTTTGACAACTCTGCCCCCTACACTTACCTTGCCTGCGTCACAAACTTCGTTTGCAACAGTTCTTCTTTTAATTATTCTTGATACTTTTAAGAATTTATCTAATCTCATTACATTCTCCAAAAAAATCAGGGAGCCGAAAACGACTCCCTTTTTTTACAAAAGTTAATTATTTAACAGCTGCTTTAAGTGCTGCGCCTGCTTTGAATGCAGGAACTTTTGTTGCAGGAACAGTCATTGTTTCGCCTGTTCTTGGGTTGCGAGCTGTCTTAGCTGAACGAGCTCTAACTTCGAATGTACCGAAGCCGATAAGTTGAACCTTATCACCCTTTGCCATTGCATCTGTAACTGATGCGAAAACTGCTGCTACTGCTGCGTCTGCGTCTTTCTTTGAAAGTCCTGTCTTAGCTGCTACTGCTGCTACGAGTTCTGTCTTATTCATTTGTAATTCCTCCAAATAATAATTTTCTCTTTTTTTATCCTAAAAAGGATTACTCCTTTTTCGATACACTTTTTGCCAAATCCCAAAGCTTGTCTAATTCTTCAAGACTTGTTTCTTTCATAATAATTCCACGCTCTTTTGCCATTTGCTCAACACGGGAAAATCTGTCGATGAATTTATCGGTTGCTCCCGTCAGCGCTTCTTCACTGTCAACACCTATAAATCTTGAAACATTGACAACCGAGAAAAGCAAATCGCCGAATTCTTCGTGAATATTATCTTTATCGCCCTTAAGGACTGCTTCTTTAAGTTCATCTAACTCTTCATAAACCTTATCGAATGCACCGTCGGCAGAGTCCCAATCAAAACCGACCTTTGCCGCTTTTTTCTGAACCTTATCGGCTCTCATAAGTGCGGGGAACTCACGGGGAATTGAAAGCATTGAATCTGTTTGGCTGTCTTGCTTTTTGGTACGCTTTTTAATAACATCCCAATTTTCTAAAACCTGTTCGCTTGTTTCGGCATTTACATTGCCGAACACATGTGGATGACGCTCAATCATCTTTTTGCAAATTCCGTCGGCAACATTCTGAAGCTCAAATGTGCCTTTTTCACGCTCAATTTGAGTGTGGAAAACAACCTGCAACAAAACATCGCCAAGCTCTTCTAACAACAAATCTTTATCGTCTTTATTTATTGCCTCGATTACTTCATAGGTTTCTTCGAGAAAATCACGACGGATTGATTTGTGGTCTTGCTCTCTATCCCAAGGGCAACCTTCAGGTGAACGGAGAATTTCAACAATATCAACTAAATCGTCAATACCGTAATGTTCTTTGAACTTGAAATTCTCAACCATTCTCTCACCTTCTACAATTTAATATTTTACTCTATAAATCCGTATTTTGCAAGTATTTTTGCGATTTTTTCTCCCTTTGGAAGCATAATTATATCATCTTTTGCTATTCCTTTGATTAAAAGCATGGAAATTAAGTAAATTAAACCGCCAAAACCTATTCCGACACCTAAGCAGAGAATTGTTTTAAGTGAATGTCCCGCAAGTGAAAATTCGGGGATAAATCGATTACAAAGTCCGAATGATGTATATGCCGAGAGTCCGCAAAGGACACCGCAGAAAGCGGGTTTTATGAATACCGATATAAAATTAAGTCTGACTTTTGCGGTAAGTATTAGTGCGCCGAGATTGATAATTACTATGATTGCATAGCAGATAATTGTACCGATTACTGCGCCGTTTACATTGATACTCGGTATTGCAACCAGAATATAGTTTGCGATAAGCTTTGCAACTGCACCCAGAGACAGTGAAATAAGGGGAATTTTTGCTCTGTCAAGGGCTTGAAGCATATTTGTCATAGGCTGTGACAAAGACATCAAGAAAATCGAATATCCGTAAACCGCCATAACCGGTGCAGCAATTGAAATGCCCGCCGCTGAATTACCGCTGCCGTAAAATGCGGCTAAAATCGGTTGTGCCAACACGCCCATACCTATTCCGCAAGGCATTGCGATAATCATTGTTACACGAAGCACCGATTCAATTGAAACTTTAACCTGTCTTTTATTCTTTGTTGCCCATGCCGCTGAAAGCGCGGGAATGGCGCTGATACCCAACGGCATTGTAATTGACGGAATTAAATTCTTAAAGTCAAGAGACAATGAATATGCGCCGTATAAGAAGTTTTTCACATCGGCGTCTAACACATTAGCGAGTTCCACTGAGTAGAGATTGCGAATATAATCCATATTATTCACAATCATATGTTCAAGCCTGTTTTGAATTGTGATTGCGTCAATTAAGTTTGTTATACTGAACACAAGCGAGCTTGCAACAACGGGGATTGCAAACACAACAAGCTTCTTTGCGATTATATTTGATTTTTGCGGTTTCGGTGCAGACGCCAATTCGGCTTTTGTGATATTATCCCCTTTAATTTTATAAAGAATTAAAAGATAAATCATACCCACAACCGTGCCGAGAGTAACACCCGCCGCTGCGGCTGCTGCGGCATAAGGATAAATTGCGCTGAGTGCTTCTGTTTCGTTTGCAGCTGTTCTGCCGAATACGGAAAGTCCCGATTCAAATCGAGAGTAACCGTAATTGATTACCGTCTTTGCGCAAATAAGACCGAATGCTAACTTGCCAACCGCTTCAAACACCTGTGAAACGGCAGTTGGAGTCATATTGCGAAGACCGTTGTAATATCCGCGGTAGCTTGACATTACGCAACAGAAGAAAATGGACGGTGTTATTACGAAAATCGCAGGAAGAACATTCATATTCTTTGCGGATAAAGCATAGGGATATGCCAAAATAAGCATTGCCAATGTGCCGAGAATACCCATTATTAAAAACAGTCTTTTTGCTACTTTGTGAATGAGTTTTACATCTCTGAAATTACCCATTGCAAGCTGTTGTGAAACCATTTTCGAAATGGCTACGGGGAGTCCTGCCATTGAAATTGTATAAATCGGAATATAAAGATTATAGGCTGAATCAAAATATCCTCTGCCGACTGTTCCAATCATATTGGAAAGCGGAATTTTATAAATCACGCCGATAACCTTAACTATCAGTGTTGCAAGACTTAACACAAGCGCGCCGTTTAGAAGGCTTTGACTTTTTCTTTTCTTTTGTGCCAAGCGGATACCCCCTTACTGTCCTAAAAACTCACGAAGAAGAGAATCTTCGGGTACTAATGAAATATCAATATCTTCAAACTTTTCTAATGCCTTACAAAGCTTTTTTACATCTTCTCTGTATTCTTTTGAAATTTCGCTTTCTGAAAGCAAGGGCAATGCCTGACTTTTAAGCACACAGGGTTCATAAAGATGAATTGTATTAACTTTAATATCTGCATTGTCACGGTACGGAAAAAGATATTTATCTTCACCCGCCGTTACATTTTTCCATAACTGATATGTTCTTTCAACCGAGCTGGCACGGAATTTATAATCCCTTGTCATTCGACGGACAAACCGCATATTTCTCTTGTTTAAAATTATATTGCCCTTGTTATCATAAATTCGGGAAGAAACATTGATATATATTTTCAAAAGTTTTCCTTGAATTTTTTCTGTGATTACGGGATTTAGTGCGTGAAGCCCTTCAATTATTACAATATCTTCTTGCCCCAGTGTAATTTCATTGAATTCCGTTTCACTTCGCTTACCCGTTACGAAATCATAAATGGGATTGTTAACCGTTTCGCCCTTTAAAAGTCTATTTACACATTCTGTAAAGCAGTCAAGGTCAAGAGCATCTACGGTTTCATAATCCTGTGTGCCGTCGGGAAGATAGGGAATGTCAGAACGGTTAAGATAAAAATCGTCAAGACTTAAAACATAGGTTTTTATACCTTTTTTGTTCAGTGCTTCACAGAGTTTCTTTGCGGTTGTTGTTTTGCCCGCCGAGCTCGGTCCTGCAAGCATTACAATTTCCCGTCCTTTTTCATTTTCTATACGCTCTGCAATATCACCGATTATGTTTTCAAATCTTTTTTCGCATTTTAAAATGAAGTCCGACGGATTTTTCTTCGCTTCTTCGTTGATATATTCTAAATTATTGTTGATATTAGCCATTCTACTTTCCCCCTTTCAATAAGGATATGTAGTGTAAAATTCGCTTATTCTGTTCTTACGGTTTATTAGCTCTTGAAATCCGGATATATATTCAAAAGGATATTTAAAATTGAATATTCTCTCAATTTCATCTCCCTTGGGTGCTTTAAGCCTTGTGACTGCACCGCCGCCGCAAGAAAGAATTGTATGACATTCTTCCATCATAAATATATTGTAGGCACATTCATAGGTTTCTTTGCTCCAACCCACATTTTCCAATGCGCCTGCCGATTTTGACTGACGGTACATATAATACGGGTGATAAACACCGTTCAACTTCTCATAAGTATAGTCAAGCATTTTAGACGCTCTGTTTGCGTTTTCTGTTGCGATTTGCGGATTGTCGGCGCCGATTCCCGATGCCCGTTTAACCGCTAATGTATGCACGGTTATATTCTCGGGATTAAGGCTCAAAGCGGTATCTATTGAATGGCGAAAGCCTTCAACCGTATCACTAGGCAGCCCTGCGATTAAATCTGTATTTATATTATCAAGACCTAATTTTCTTGCTAATTCGAAAATTTTTATTGTATCTTCTGCGGTGTGCCGTCTGCCAACAACCCCCAACACACTGTTATTAAAGGTTTGCGGATTGATGCTTATTCTGTCAACGGGATTATTTTTAATAACTCGCAGTTTTTCTTCTGTAATAGTGTCGGGGCGCCCCGCTTCAACAGTAAATTCACGGCAATTTTTTAAATCGAAATTACCGGTTATTGTGCCGATTACTCTATCTAATTGCTCTGCGCTCAATGTTGTGGGTGTTCCCCCGCCCATATAAACGCTTTCAAGATTAAGCCCTAAATCTTTTGCTATTTTTCCTGTGATTTCTAATTCTTTTACAAGATATTCCACATATTGCGGAAGCAAATTCTTCGCTTTTTCATTCTCTATCGAATGAGAAACAAAAGAGCAATAGCTACATCTTGACGGACAAAAAGGAATTGACACATATAAACTGAATGAATTTTCTTTTGATGCAGAAATAATTCTTTCTTCATAATCTGCAACAACACGGGCTAACCGGTATTTTTCTTTTGTAACCAATAAATCGTTGTAGAAATATTCTTCTGTTTTTTCTCTGCCCAGTTTCTTCTCGGTATTTATAAGAAGCTTTGACGGACGCACCCCCGTGAGCACTCCCCATTTCGGATAAAAATTTGTGTATTCGCTGAAAAGAGCATACACCATTCTGCCCATTTGCATTTCGTTATCTTGACAAAGGGGTGCTTTCAAGGTTTTTGAAAAATTATCTAATTTTGCCGTGACAATTATTTCATCGCCTATTTCGGTGAGTAATTCAAAATCGTCTGTTTTTTCGTCACGAATTACCTGAATTTTTACATCGGGCAAAAATATTCGGACAAGTTTTTCCATTTCATAATGAAAATTGTGATTTATAACTAAAAGTCTCATCATTTTCTTCTGAGCCGTATTCTCATATATCGGTTATACTGTCTTTCAAAATCAAGAGTTGTTGAGTCGTCGTGACCGGGATACACCTTATAGTCACCGTCTAATCCACCGATTTTTTCAAGGGACATAAGCTCGGTTCTCGGGTTTCCGCCGTAAAGGTCAGTTCGGCCTGCGGTGAGTTTAAACAAAGTATCCCCCGAAAAAAGCACTCGGTCTTGCGGGAAAATATAGCACACTCCGCCCTTGGTATGCCCCGGTGTGTGCATAACGGTTATTTCGCTGTTGCCGAGCATAAGTTTTGAACCGTCTTCAACTAATATATCCGAAATAATGGGTTCTGCAATTTCACCGCAGTTTTTCTCACTGTCATTGAGCATTTCTTCGTCTTCTCTATGCACAACAACTTTTGCGCCGGTTCTTTCTTTTACGAAATTCACTCCGCCTATATGGTCAAAATGTCCGTGAGTTATGAGAATGAATTTGACAGGCTTTTCTTCAAGTTTTTCAATGAGCTTTTCGTCACCAACACCCGGGTCAACAACCGCTGTTTCTCCCGATTCTTCATCTGTTACAATATAAGTGTTAGTTACAAAGCCATCATCAAAAACGGATAAATGTGTTTTTACTGAAATCATTTTTCTACTTCTTTCTCCAAATTTCCGAATCATAAAGGATTGTGACGGGTCCGTCGTTTAACAAATCGACTTTCATATCTGCGCCGAAAATGCCCTTACGGACATTTTTCACTCCGTTTTCTAAAAGCTGTTCGCAGAAATATTCATAAAGTCTGTTTGCTTCTTCCGGCTGTGCCGAGCGGATAAACGACGGTCTGTTACCCTTTTTAACATCGGCACAAAGGGTAAATTGAGAAATCGCAAGAATTTCACCGTCAACGCTATTTATGTCTAAATTCATTTTGCCTTCGTCATCTTCAAAAACCCGAAGACTTGCGGTTTTTCTTGCAAGAATTTCGGCATCTTCGTTTGTGTCATCGTCCATTACACCCAACAAAATCATATATCCTTTTTTGATTTCGGATACAAGTGTGTTATCAACAGTTACACTTGCTCTTGCTACTCTTTGAATTACTGCTTTCATTTTTAACGCTCCACCGACAAAATTCCGTCGATTTTATCTATTTTTGCAATAAGATTTTTAAGGTGCTCAATACCGCTGACATTAACGGTGAGTTCAATCAATGCTCTTCCGTCTTTCGTCTCGTGAGTGCTGATATTTGTAATATTCACCCGCATATTTGCAACCTGCATTGCGACTTCTGCCATAAGTCCGATTCTTGAAAGACAAGTAAGCTGAAGCGTTGCCTTGTAGTCTTCTTTGACATTTTTATTCCAATAAGCATTTACCCAACGGGCAGGCTCGGCACAATTTGCTATGTCTTTCGGCACATTTGTACAGTCACGCTTATGAATTGAAACGCCGTGTCCGCGAGTGATAAAGCCGATAATATTATCCCCAGGCAAGGGATTGCAGCACTGCGAGAATTTAATCAGGCAGTTATCAATGCCCTCAACGGTGACGCCTTCACTGTTTTTCTTAGAATTGTCTTTTATCGGTATAACCTTGACTTCGTGACGGCTCTTATCATAGTTTTTCTGATACTCTTCTTTGATATACGGCATCATTCTGATAATTGAAATTCCGCCGTAACCGAGAGCTGCATAGAAGTCGTCAACACTCTCCAGCTTTTGACGCTCCGCAAGTTTTTTAATAAACTTGTTATAGTCTTCTTCGTCAAGACGGATATAGTTGCGTTTAAATTCACGCTCGACTTCCGCTTTACCTTCTATGATATTTTCTTCACGCTTTTCTTTCTTAAACCAAGCACGGATTTTGCTTCTTGCCTGACTGGATTTTGCAATATTGAGCCAGTCACGGCTCGGTCCTTTACCCGCCTGTGATGTGGTTAAAATTTCTACGATTTCACCTGTTTTGACTTCATAGTCCAAGGGTACAATTCTGCCGTCAACCTTTGCGCCGGTCATTCTGTGGCCAACGGCAGAGTGAATTGCATAGGCAAAGTCGATTACGGTTGAGCCTTGCGGAATATTTATAACATCGCCTTTCGGTGTATAGACAAATACTTCGTCGGGAATAAGGTCGGTTTTGATTGATGACACAATTTCTCTGGCGTCCCCCGATTCCTGCTGCGCTTCAAGGACTTCACGAATCCATTGAAGTCTTTCGTCAAAGCTCTTTTTACCGCCTGTAACGCCCAATTTATATTTCCAGTGAGCCGCAATACCGAATTCAGCGGTTTTGTGCATATCCCAAGTTCTGATTTGAACTTCAAAAGGCACGCCCTTTCTGCCGATAACGGTGGTATGAAGCGACTGATACATATTTGGCTTCGGGGTAGAAATATAATCTTTAAATCTGCCCGGCAAGGGTTTATACATATCGTGGATTATACCAAGACAGTTATAGCAGTCTATAACACTATCCACAATAATTCTTACGGCATAGATATCGTAAATCTCGTCGAAATTTTTGCCCTGCATATACATCTTTCGGTAAATTCCGTGAACGGATTTAATTCTGCCGCTGATGCTGGCATTGGGTACAACTTGAGTAATTCTCTCTAATATTTGTTCTTTGGTTTCGTTAAGAAAGTTTTCGCCGGTTTTATTGGGGTCATTTATTCTATCTTCAATAGATTTATATGCCACCGGGTCAAGAAAACGGATTGCCCTGTCTTCAAGCTCTTCTTTCACGGAACGGATACCGAGTCTGTGAGAAATAGGTGCAAAAATTTCAAGAGTTTCAAGCGCTATATCCCTTTGCTTTTGCGCACCTAAATATTCCAAGGTTCTCATATTGTGAAGACGGTCGGCAAGCTTGACGATAATAACCCGAATGTCCTTCGACATTGCAAGAAGCATTTTTCTGACATTTTCTGCCTGTTGCTCTTCTTTTGATTCATAAGAGTTGATATGCACCTTGCCAAGCTTTGTTACTCCGTCAACCAAAACCGCAACTTCTTCACCGAAGTCTTCAGTTAGCTGTTCAATTGTATAATCTGTATCTTCAACCACATCGTGCAAAAGGGCTGCCACAAGGGACTGCCAATCCATGCCCAAGTCGACGAGAATATCACAAACTGCAATAGGATGAATAATATACGGCTCACCTGAGCGACGAAGCTGCTCGCCGTGATATTCATAAGCCACTTTGAATGCTTTATCAATGATAGCAATTTCATCCTGATTATTATGAACTGCCGTAATTTTTTCCCGCAAGTCAGCATACAGCTTGTTTACATCGGTTGCCATTATTCACACCCCCTGCATTTCGTTTAGTTTTTTTAATATTTGAGATTCCGACAAGTCGGCTTTTTTACCGTTTCCGTCAAAAATCAATTTTTCACTTTCTCTGCGAATTAACCCCAACTCACAAAGCACATCAACGGACACTTGCATAGTGCAATATTTTTCAACGGGACATTTTGCACGCACAAGCATTGTTTCAATGTCAAAGCTCCACACATTATATGATTTCAAAAAGTTAAATACGCCTAATAAAAATTCTCTTGACGGTGTTAAAAATCTCGCTTCGTGAGAGTTAAGGGGTTCGCATCTCTTGTATTTTTCATAAAGTCCCATTGACTTAAAAAGTTTGTCTTCTTCTACACCTGAAAAACGGATGTCACGAATTTGCACACCGGCTTTGACTTCGCCGCGGAATTCATTTCTTTCAATTCTCACCGCAAGATCAACAATATCGCCTTCACGGTATGGAAAATCATTAAGGGTTGAGCCGAATTTCATTGCGGTAAACTGTGTATTTGCCTTAGAAAAGTTAAGTCTTAAATGCTTGCCCTCACCGACGGGATGAATAGCTGAAATTCTCACACCGAAAATGCCGAAAAGGGGCTGGGGATTACCCGCGCCGAAAGGTTCAAGTGTTTCCAACGACTCCACAAGCGCCGCATTTATATATGCGGGATTTAACTTGCAATCCAATGTTAAGGTCGGAACAATATTCTCAACAGTTTCTGCATATTCATTGATTTTTACAAAAAATTCTTCAACATTTTCTCGCTTTATGCCAAGCCCCGCCGCCATTGTATGCCCACCGAAATGAGTGAGTAATTTTTCTTGGGACTTAATGGCGTCATAAACCGAAAATCCGTCAATACTGCGGGCAGAACCCGTGCCTTCATCACCTTCAAAGGTGATTACTATTGACGGTCTCCCGTATTTTTCGGTAATTCTTGCAGCTACAATTCCGATAACGCCGTGATGCCAATTTTCGCCGCACACAACGATTACTTTTGAATATTTCAGTTGTTCGTTTGATTCAATGTGAGCGACTGCGGCTTTCATAATTTCATCTTCAAAATCGTGGCGCTTGCGGTTGCATATATCCACCTGTTCCGCAAGTGAGAGTGCGTCTTTTAAGTCGTCGCAAATTAAGAGCTTAAGCGCTGTTTCGGCAGATTCTATTCTGCCTGCCGCATTTATTCTCGGCGCTAATGAATAAGTAACACCAACTGCCCCCAAAGGCTTGTCGCTCACCCCCGCAATTTGACGAAGCGCATTCACTCCGTTGCAAGGGTTTGAGTTTATTTTCGCCACACCGTATTTCACTATTGCTCTGTTTTCGTCTTTCAAGTCAACAACATCGGCAACTGTGCCTATTGCTATTATATCTGCATAATCGTTTAATATTTCAGAATAATCGCCTTTTTCCAATGCGCAAACCACTTTAAAGGCAACGCCGACCCCTGCCCAGTCTTTAAAATGAAGATTGCAGTCTTCTCTGTGAGGGTCAACAACTGCGACTGCATCGGGCAAAGCGTCGCCAACCTTATGATGGTCTGTTACAATACAATCTATTCCGAGAGTTTTTGCATAAGATATTTCTTCAATAGCGGAAATTCCGTTATCAACGGTAACAATGAGCTTTACTCCCCATTCACGAAGCTTATCAACAGCGGAGCAATTCATTCCGTAGCCCTCTGTTATTCTGTCGGGGATATAATACATTACATCTGCGCCATGAGAAGAAAGATATGAATACATAAGCGCCGTTGATGTTACACCGTCGGCATCATAGTCGCCATAGACACAAATTCTCTCGTTTTCATTGATTGCTTTTTCTATTCTTTCAACTGCCTTATCCATATCCGTAATGAGATATGGGTCACAAAAGCAAAAATCAGGCTCGAAAAATTCTTCAACATCTTCATAATCTGTAATCGCTCTTGACACAAGAATCAAAGAAACAAACGGGTCAAGACTGTGACTCTCGGCAACTTGGGCTGCCAAGTCTTTATCTATATGCGCTGTCAGCCATTTTTTACGGCTCATAAATCTTGCCCCTTTCTTTAAAAATTCCGGATTTCTCTAAATTAAAATTATATCATTAAATTGTCTGTATTTCAAGGTATATCAAAGAAAAAAGGCTGTAAAAAGCATAGTTTTTACAACCTTTTACGATTATTTATTTGTCTTTTTCATCGTCCGTCTTTTTTGAGATAATATATCTCGGTCTGCCCTTGACTTCTTCATATATTCTTGCGATATAATAACCGATTATTCCAAGCGCCATCATAAGACTTCCGCCGATTAAAAGCAAGAGCAAAATTACCGTTGTAAAGCCTTCGGCAGATTGCCCCAAAAAGAATCTCACAAGAGTTTGCACCGACATTCCGCCTAAAAACAAAAGAAGAATACTGCCAAAAACCGTTATAAGCTGCAAGGGTGCGGTGGTAAATGAAGTTATGTTTGAAACTGCATATTTTGTGAGCTTTTTAAAGCTCCATTTACTTTTTCCGTTTTTTCTGTCACGGACCTGAAATTCCACCTGAGCTGATTTAAAGCCCGACCAGAATGACAATGCTCTGAAAAAGGTGTTTCTTTCGGGCAAAGACAGTAAAGCATCAATAACTTTTCGGTCAACAAGTTTGAAGTCGGAGGTCGACTGCATATCAACACCCACAAAATAGCTCATTATATTATAAAAGCTCTTTGCGAAAAGTCTATAAAAAATGCCTTCGTTTCCCCTGTCGGTTTTTATGCCTTCAACCACTTCAAAGCCGTCTTGCCAGAGAGAATACATTTCAATTATTTTTTCGGGAGGAAATTGCAAATCACAGTCCAAAATAACGGCACAATCGCCCTTTGACTCTTCAAGCCCCGCATAAATAGCCGCCTCTTTGCCGAAATTACGGCTGAAATTCAAGCCTTTGACTTCACGGTACTTTTCAGAGCATTCTGTGATTTTTTCAAAAGTTTTGTCTTTTGAGCCATCGTCAATAAAAATCAATTCGCAATCTATCTGCTCTTTTTTCATAAGCTCAAGAACTGTTTCGGCTGCAAGTTCAATATTTAATTCTTCATTATAAGACGGAATTATTACTGAAAGCACTTTTATTCCTCCAAAATATTGATAACTCTTTAAATATAGCATTTTAACACATATTTGTCAATGAAGCGAAAAGGTAAAAAACTTCAATAAAATCATTGAAAATATTATGCTTCTGTGATAAAATATAATAGATTATATATACTTTATGTTGGGGGTATATTTTATGGAAACAAACACATTAGCAGTTATTATGGCTGCCGGCACCGCAACTATGCTCAAATCGGGTATGCCGTCGGTTATGGCAGAGGTTATGAGCAGGCCGCTCATCGGGTGTGTTGCATCAGCTGTTGTAAACTCCGGAATTGAACAGACGGTTACGGTTGTGCCCGCAAATGACAACTGTATCAAGAACTATCTTGCAAAGGAATTTCCGAAAAAATGCATTGAAACGGTTGAGCAGGAAAATCCCCTCGGTACTGCTCATGCTGTTATGCAAGCGCTCCCATATATAAAAAAGATTGCCGAAAGTGACGGTAA
This sequence comes from uncultured Clostridia bacterium, assembly GCA_945787805.1. Lineage (GTDB taxonomy): Bacteria > Bacillota > Clostridia > Oscillospirales > Acutalibacteraceae > Fimenecus. The sequence continues at coordinate 60,322 of CALZID010000008.1, forward strand.
TGTGCTGATTTTAAACGGTGACACGCCTTTTCTTGACGCTAACACAATTTACGGCGCTTATAACAGCCATTTAGCGTCGGACAATGACATTACGGTTATCACCGCAAATCTTGACAAGCCCTTCGGATACGGCAGAATTATTCGCAACTCAGAAAGAGAATTTGTCGGTATTATTGAAGAACAGGACGCTGACAGAGACGTTAAGAAAATTACCGAAATTTCTTCCGGCACATATTGGTTTAAAGCGTCTAAATTAACAGAAATTCTATCTCAGCTTCCGCCGAGAGCAAACGGGCACTATAACCTTGTTGACGCCGTATCAATTCTCATTGAATTGGGCGCCAAGGCAGACACATATTTTGCTCCGCGCTCCGACATTATTCTCGGTGTAAATAACAGAATACAGCTTATGGAGCTTAATACCTATGCAAAAATGCAGGAGATAAATTTTCATCTTTCAGCAGGTGTGAATATTCCTTTCAGCGACGGCGTTATTATCGAGCCGGGCGTTGAAATCGGCATTGACACTTGCATTATGCCCAACACAATTATCAAGGGCAACACGAAAATCGGCAAAAACTGCGTGATTGGGCCAAACTCCGTTATAAGCGACAGCATTATTGAAGATAATGCCAAACTTAACAATGTTCAGTGCTATCAGTCAACTGTTAAAAGCGGTGCCGATATCGGTCCTTTTGTTCATATCAGACCGAATTCGGTCATAGGTGACAATGTGCATCTCGGTAATTTCGTTGAAGTTAAAAACTCAACCATTGATGAAGGTACAAAGGTTTCGCATCTTACTTATGTGGGCGATTCCGATGTGGGCAAAAGAGTAAACTTCGGTTGCGGTACCGTTACGGTTAACTATGACGGTAAAAACAAGCACCGCACAACAATCGGTGACGATTGCTTTATCGGTTGTAACACAAATCTTATTGCTCCCGTTACTGTCGGTGACGGCGCATACACTGCCGCCGGCTCAACCATTACGGACAATGTGCCCGAAGATTCTCTGGGCATTGCAAGAGCAAGACAGGTAAACAAGGTTAATTGGCGCATTAAAAATAAAGATAAATACTCAAAATAAAGGATAAAACTATGTTCAACAGATTCAGAAAGCAGTCAGGCACTGCACCTGTGGGCACACCTGAATTTCTTGTTGTGGGACTTGGTAATCCGGGTAATAAATATACCCTTACAAGACACAATGCAGGATTTTTGTGCTTGGATATGCTTTCACAAAAGCAAAATTTCAAAATTGACAGGCTCAAATTCAAATCTCTCATAAGTGACACCGCTATAAACGGTCATCGCTGTATTGTTATGAAGCCGCAAACCTTTATGAATAACAGCGGCGAAGCAGTCAGAGAATGTGCCGCATTTTATAAGATTCCCCCTGAGAATATTATTGTTATTTATGATGATATTTCTCTTGATGTGGGCAAGCTTCGCATTAGAAGAAAAGGCACTGACGGAGGTCACAACGGAATAAAGAGCATTATTTATCATCTCAATTCGGATCAATTCCCGAGAATTAAGCTTGGTGTCGGCAAAAAGCCCCACCCCGACTATGACCTGGCGGATTGGGTGCTTTCGGAATTTAAAAAAGACGAGCAAAAGGCATTGGAGCCCGCACTTGAAAACGCTTGCAGTGCCCTTTTGCTTTTACTTGATAACCAAATTGACAAGGCTATGAATCAGTTTAATAGCTGATAAGGAGTTTTATATGTCAGCGTTCGCACAGACAATTAAACATTCGGCAGAATTTCAGGGTGTTGAAAACAGTATTAAAAAAGGGTTTTTACCGCAAGGAATATTGGGGTTAACACCTGTGCAAAAGGCACATATTGTTTCTGCGTTAGTGGGGGGTCTTGAAAAAAAGGCCCTTATTGTCGTGCCCGACGAAGCAACTGCCGTCAGGCTTTGTGAAGATTTAACCGCTTTCGGTATTTCTGCTTTACAATATCCCGCACGCAGTTTTTCTTTTTATTCAACGGACTCACAAAGCTATGAATATGAGCAAAAGAGAATAAAGGTTCTTCGCAGAATGCTTGATAACCGTCTTGATGTTGTTGTGGCAAGCGCAGAAGCGGCAGTTTCATACACCGTTCCGCCTGAAATATTAAGACAGAAATCCGTTCTTTTAAAAAAGAATGAAGAAACAACCTTAGAAAACATTGTTATGTCTTTAAACTGTGCGGGATATACCCGTGCCGACGCAGTTGAGGGTGTCGGGCAATTCTCTGTCCGTGGCGGAATCGTTGACTTTTTCTCACCCGATGACGAAGAACCCGTCAGGATTGAGCTTTGGGGCGACACTGTAGACACTATGTGCCGATTTGACATAGTATCGCAAAGAAGAACCGTTAATATCGACGAAATTTTAATTGCTCCGTCAAAAGAGATAATCATTGATAACCGCACGGAATTGACAGAAAAAATCGAAAAACTTGCTTCTTCGATTCGAGGCAAGAAAACCGATATAATCCGTGAAAAGCTCTACGACGACATTGACCGTCTTAAAAACGGTTTATCCGTTGGCTCAGCCGACAAATATTTGCCTTTAATCTATTCCCCCGCCACAGTTTTCGACTATGCGAAAGATTACATGCTTTTCGCATTTGAAACAGGCGGAATTAAAGAAAAAGTATCATCATCGCAGAAGCTTTTATATGAAGATATTAAAGCCTGTGTTGAAGACGGTACTCTTTGCAAGGGACTTGAAAAATTCACTCTCACCTTTAATGAACTGGTTGAAAAATATCAGGATTTCGGTGCAACTTATATTGATAATTTTGCCCGTGGCAGTTTTGACACACCCATTAAAAGTCTGACCACATTCAGCGGAAGCACCTTACCGATTTGGAATGGCAAGCTTGATGTTTTAATTGAAGATTTAAAACCGGTTGTATCAAGGGACAGTACCGTTATCGTTTTTGCAGGTACAGAAAAGAGTGCAAGAAATCTTGCCGAAGCCTTAAACGACGAGAATTTTACATCGGTTTATTTTCCCGATATTCCCGCAAATTTTCCAAAGGGAGCAGTTTGCGTGCTCTCAGGCTCACTGACATCGGGATTTTCATTTTCACGGGAAAAGCTATATGTTTTCACATATTCAAGAGTTTATCAAAGCAAGGCAAAAAGAAAAAATACCGGCTTTAAGGCAAAGGACACTATTCACTCTCTCGACGAGTTGAAAAAAGGCGACTATATTGTTCATTCAATTCACGGTATCGGAATTTTTGACGGTGTTACTCAGCTTGAAGCGAATAAGATTGTAAAAGACTATATCAAAATCAAATATGCAAAAAGTGATGTGCTTTATGTACCCGTCACTCAACTTGATTTGGTATCAAAATATATCGGCCCCCACGAAGACGACGGCAAGGCGTTAAAGCTCAACCGTCTCGGCGGCGGCGAATGGGAAAAGACCAGAAGCAAGGTTCGTTCTGCCGTCAAGGATATGGCGGACCAACTTATAAAGCTCTATTCACAGCGCTTGCATAGTGAGGGCTATGCTTTTTCGCCCGATATTGATATGCAGGCAGATTTTGAGCGTCGTTTTCCTTATGAAGAAACAGGCGACCAGCTTAGAAGTATTGACGAGATAAAAAGCGATATGGAAAAGCCCTATCCTATGGACAGACTTCTCTGCGGTGATGTGGGTTTTGGCAAAACCGAAGTGGCGCTTCGTGCCGTTTTCAAATGTATTGCCGACGGAAAACAGTGCGCAATATTAGTTCCGACCACAATTCTTGCATTACAGCATTATCAAACAATTTTAAAGCGTTTTGAAGGCTTTCCCGTTGAAGCGGAAATGCTTTCGAGATTCAGGACTTCTACCCAGAGAGCAAAAATAATAAAAAGCATAAACTCCGGTTTTATTGATATTATTGTGGGTACACATTCTCTTATTTCAAAGAATGTCAAATTTAAGGATTTAGGTCTTTTAATCGTTGACGAAGAGCAGCGTTTCGGCGTCGCACAAAAAGAAAAGCTTAAAGAAATGTTCCCCGGTGTTGATGTGCTTACTCTTTCTGCTACGCCCATTCCCAGAACACTTAACATGGCTATGTCGGGAATTCGTGATATGTCGGTCATTGAAGAAGCACCGTCGGACCGTTTTCCCGTTCAAACCTATGTTGTAGAACATAATATGGCGCTTCTCTGCGAAGCTATGGAAAAAGAGCTACGCCGTGGCGGTCAGGTGTATTTCTTGCACAACCGAGTTGAAACTATTGACGGTGTTGCACTCTCCATTCAAGAGTTCTTGCCCGATGCGAGAATTAAAACTGCTCACGGTAAAATGAACGAAGAAGAGTTAAGCGAAATATGGCGTGACCTTATGAACGGTGAAATCGACATTCTCGTTTGCACAACCATTATTGAAACGGGCGTTGATGTGCCCAATGTAAATACGCTTATTATTGAAGATGCAGACAAATTAGGTCTTGCTCAGCTTCATCAGTTACGCGGCCGTGTAGGCAGAAGTGCAAGAAGAGCAAGCGCATATCTCACATATAAACGGGATAAAAACTTATCGGAGGTTGCATATAAGAGATTACAGGCTATTCGTGAATACACCGAATTCGGCTCGGGCTTTAAAATTGCTATGCGTGACCTTGAAATTCGTGGTGCGGGCAATCTTTTAGGTGCTCAACAACACGGTCATTTGGCGTCCGTCGGCTATGATATGTATATGAAGCTGTTGAGTGAAGCAATAAGCCAAGAAAAAGGTGAAAAACCGAAGCAAAGAGAATGTCTTATTGACCTTCAAATCAATGCACACATACCCGACCAATATATCTCTGCACTTTCTCAAAGGCTCACAGTTTATCGCAGAATTGCCGATATCCGTACATTCCAAGATGCAGAAGATGTCAGAGATGAGCTTCGTGACCGCTTCGGTGATGTGCCCCCGTCGGTTGAAGGACTTATTGAAGTTTCTCTTTGCAGAAACACGGCATCTTCAATGGGAATTTTTGAAATCGGTCAGCGCGGTGAAATAATTGCCCTTTATTGCGAAGAAATTGATGCTTCATTGGTGCTTGATTTGTCTTCGCTTTTGCGTGGCAGAGTCAGTGTCACGCAAAAAGGCAAAAAAAGTATAAATGTTAAAAAACTTGATAATCAGAACTCTCTTGACACATTAAAGGAGATTTTTGAAGCCATCGAAAGTATAAAAGCAACAAAAAAGGGTGAATGAGATGATTGGAACCGTTGTGAATACTGCCACTATACTCACGGGCAGTATTATCGGCAGTTTGCTCAAAAAAGGAATAAAAGAAAAATATACAAAATGTCTTATGAATGCTATGGGACTTGCCGCGGCAGGCATCGGTATTAACTCCGTCGTTCACAATATGCCCAACAGCAAATACCCCGTATTATTCATTGTGAGTCTTGCTCTCGGTTCACTTTTAGGCAATATGATTGACCTTGACAGGCGTTTTAATGCACTCACCGAGAAAAAAGGCAAAAGCGAATTGGGAAAAGGACTTTCAACGGGAATACTCTTATTCTGTATCGGCAGTTTATCAATTTTAGGTCCAATAAACTCTGCACTTTATAACGACCATACATATCTTTTCACAAATGCCACGCTTGACCTTGTCACTTCTATGGTGTTGGCATCGACCTACGGCATAGGCATTGCGTTTGCGGCGCCCGTGTTATTCTGCTGGCAGGGTTCAATTTATTTACTGGCGACATTTTTAGGTGAATTTATGAGCCCCGAGCTCATGTGTGAAATAAGCGTTGTAGGCGGATTTTTAATTTTCTCATCGGGAATTGCAATTCTTGAAATTAAAAATCTTAAAACACTTAATATGCTGCCCGCACTTTTAGTTCCGCCGCTTTGGTTTATAATTTTGTGGATTGTGTCACTTATTAAATAAATGTAAGGAGAATCAATATGAAAAAGGGAAAGAAAAAAGGATTAGGAAAAAAGATTTTAAAAATAACAGGAATTGTTCTTGCGGTTATCATCGGGCTTATAGCTATTTTTGCAATATTTTCTACGGTTGCAAATATTTTTATCAACAAAAAGAATGTTGAATATGCCAAGTCTTTCCAAAAAGTTGAAATTGAAAATCAGCTTGTTCCCGAAAAGGATGAAAACGGAAATTGGACCTTCACAACCGACCGAGAAATGAAGATTTTACACTTCACCGATATTCACATCGGCGGCGGTTGGTTAAGTGCAAAGAACGATGTTAAAGCACTCAATGCGGTTGCTAAAATGATTACAGAAGAAAAGCCCGATTTGGTTATGGTTACGGGTGATATTGCATTCCCCGTACCATACGTTTCCGCATCAATCAACAATGAGCCTCCTGCAACAATTTTTATGACGCTTTTGGAGTCTCTCGGCGTTTATTGGGTGCCCACATTCGGCAATCACGATTCAGAATTTTACAGCACCTATGACAGAGCGGGAGTTTCAGAAATATATTCTAACCCCGATTACAAGTATTGCTTATATGAAGCAGGCCCCGAAGATATTTACGGCTACGGCAACAGTGTAATAAATGTTAAAAACTCACAGGGTATTATCACACAGTCTCTTTTTGCGATGGATTCTAACGCTTATACGGGCGAAACACTCATTGAAACTCTCGCTTGGGAATATGACAATATTCACGATGACCAAATTGCGTGGTACAAGTCGAATGTTGAAGCAATGTCAAAATATAACACATACCTTATTAACAACGGTGATTTTGAAAATAAGAATGAGTTATTAAATAAATACGGCACACCGAAATCATTGGCATTTTTCCATATTCCCCTTGAAGAATACAGAGAAGCTTGGTATGAATATGCAGAAAACGGATTCAAAGACACAAAAAATGTCAAGCTGATTTACGGTACTGTCGGTGAAGAGAAAAAGCTTGTTTACAGCAGTGATATTTCAAACAACTTTTTTGAAACAATGGTTGAGCTCGGCAGTACACAGGGTATTTTCTGCGGTCACGACCACTTTAACAATTTCTCACTTGATTATAAGGGCATTCGCCTGACATACGGCAAGAGCATTGACTACATAGCTTATGCGGGAATTCACAAAATAGGCACTCAAAGGGGTTGTACGGTTATCACACTTCGCCCTGACGGAAGCTTTGACTGCAAGTGTGAAAGCTATTATCAGGATAAATACAACCACGAAGCACGGGAAGATGTTACAATGCAAGAAATGGTAACAGTTCTCCCCGGAGGAGAAGAATAAACTGTGAAAATGAATTCGAAAACAATTTTGAAGATTATGGGAATTACAGTGGGTACTGCGGTAGTTATTGCAGGAATCGGCTGTGCAAGTAATAGAGTGTTAAACAATTTGGCATATAAATCCGAATTGAATCTAGCTTCCGGCTTTGAAACAGTAAATAATGAAGATGCGATTATTCCGTCAAAAGATGCTGACGGTTGCTATGTTTTCACCACCGACCGAGAGTTTAAAATAATGCAGATTACCGATGTACATTTGCGCAGTGGATTTGCATCAAAATCCAAGGACATTATGGCCTTAAATGCCATTGCTAAAATGATTTCGGTTGAAAAGCCCGACCTTGTTATTGCAACGGGAGATACGGTTTTTCCGTCACCGCCCGTTATCGGCAATAACAATAATATGAACTCCGCCAAGGTTTTTGCAACGCTTATGGAAAAGCTCGGCGTTTATTGGACCGTTACCTATGGCAATCACGATTCTGAAAGCTATGCCACTCACACCCGTGAAGAGCTTTCTGAATTTTACGGCAGTGATGACCTTAAATATTGCCTTTTTCAGCAAAATGACAAGTCAGTTGACGGTTACGGCAACAATGTGATTAAGATTAAGAATTCTAAAGGTGAAATTACGCAAGCCATTTTCACAATGGATTCAAATTCATATTCCCCGGACGGCGGATATGACAATATTCACGAAAATCAAATTGAGTGGTATAAAAACACCTGTTTAAAATTAAACGAAGAAAACAAAGAGTTTGGCGATGTCAATTCACTTCTCTTTATGCACATTCCGCCTGTTGAATATGACTATGCGTGGCAAGAGTATAAAGAAAACAATTATAACGACACAGAAAATGTGAAATATTATTACGGTTTTTGGGAGGAGAATTGCTGTCCGCCCAAATATGATGATATGATGTTTAAAACAATGCTCTCCCTACCCGGTGAGAAGGGTATTTTCTGCGGTCACGACCATGTGAATACATATTCATTGGACTATAAGGGTATTCGTCTTACATACGGTATGAGCATTGACTATTTGGCATATCGCGGAATTCATAAAAAAGGCTCTCAGCGAGGCTGCACAATAATTACCGTAAGCCCCGACGGAAGTTTTGATTGTTACCCTGAAAACTATTATCAAGATAAATATGTTCACGAAAACAGAGAAACAGTTACAATGCAAGAAGAAATCAAATAAAAGGGGTTGTAAAAAAGTGTAGACCGCATAGAACTCCATATATAAAGGTTTTTTAATACCCCAAAACAGTATTTAATCAAATCAAAGAAATAAAATACAAAAAACAGATAAAAAATAATGTTTTATGCTATGAACAAACTTCGCCTCTCGGCGTACCTTTGTACGCCGTCGGGTAACCGATAACAAGGCAAAAGCCTTGTTATCGCTCAGTTTGTCCATTCTACGCATTTTTTCCTAACCCCAAAAAAAATGGGCTGTAAAAAAACTTTCGTTTTTTTACAGCCCATTTTTGCTTATATCAGTTTTTCTGAGAGATTATCTCCGCTTAAAATGTGAAAGTGAATGTGTTTCACGGTTTGCCCTGCTTTATCGCCGCAGTTGTTGATAATTCTGTAACTGTCAACGCCTGCCAACTTTGCGATTTCAGGAATTTTGGAGAAGAGATAACCGATTTCATCGGCATTCTCTGCATTGATATCGTTTGCACTGCTTGCGATATGTTCCTTTGGAATTACAAGGACATGGGTTTCTGCCTGGGGAGCAATGTCACGGAATGCTAAAATCTTATCATCTTCATAGACTTTGTTTGACGGAATTTCGCCGTTTGCTATTTTACAAAAAAGACAATCCATAATTTTCACCTTATTTCAACATTGATTTAAGAATTTCATTAGATGCCATTAAAGCATCGTCAATCTTTGAAATATCTTTGCCGCCTGCCATAGCCATATCGGGCTTGCCGCCGCCTGAGCCGCCTGCAACCTTTGCCACTTCACGGACAAGATTACCGGCATGAGCGCCCTTTGCGATTGCATCTTTACCGCAAGCACAAGCAAATGAACAAGTACCTTTTTCTGCATTTGAACCGGCAATAATCGCAACTGTATTCGGTGCGGAATCCCTTGCGGTTTCTGCCATTGAGCGAAGTGAATCTGCGTCAAGCTCGCCTGCATAATAAACTATAAGCTGAACGCCGTTTACATCAATAGCACCTGCCATAATACCCGCAGTTTTGAATGAGTTGATTTCTGCTTTAAGGCTTGAAATCTCTTTATCCTTTGCTTTAAGGTCATTTGCGATTGCAATCGCCTTTTGCGGAAGTGCAGAAACATTGCCGACCTTGAAAGCGTCTGCAGTTGTGTAAAGAAGTTCATTCTTTTCGTCGATATATTTAAGAACATTTTTGCCTGTTACTGCCTGTATTCTTCTGACACCTGCCGCTACCGATGATTCGGAAACAATCTTGAAAAGACCGATTTTACCTGTATTGTCAACATGAGTACCGCCGCAAAGTTCGGTTGAGAAATCCCCCGCTTTTACAACACGGACAATATCACCGTATTTTTCGCCGAAGAGCGCCATAGCGCCCATTGCCTTTGCTTCGTCAATGGGCATTTCTTTTATAAGCATTTCTGTTGCATTAAGAATTTCTTCGTTGACAAGGTCTTCAACTCTTTTAAGTTCATCACTTGTCATTGCGGTAAAGTGAGTGAAGTCAAAACGGACTTCGCTTGCATCCACCGACTGACCCGCCTGTTCAACATGGGTACCGAGCACCGTTCTGAGTGCCGCTTGAAGAAGGTGAGCAGAAGTATGATTTCTCATTGTTGCTTTTCTGCTTTCTTCGTCATAGATTGTAACTGCACTGTCGCCCACTTTAATTGCGTCACCGCTAAGTGTACCGTGGTGAAGAACTACTCCGTCGGCATCTTTTGTAGTGTTGGTTACTTCAAATATACTGTCGCCGATTGTGATAACACCTTTATCCCCTGCTTGTCCGCCGCTTTCTGCATAGAAAGATGTTTTGTCAAGCACTAAAATCATATCACCCGACTCAACAAAGTCTTTTCTTTCGCCGTCTGCTACAAGGGCTGTAACAGTTGCATTTGTATTGTTTTCGGTATAGCCTGTAAACTGAGTTTTTGCGATGTCTTTAAACGAAACGCCTGAGTTTCTCCAGTCGGTTTCTGCGCCGTCACGCTTAACGGACTTTGCTTTCATTCTCGCCTCTTCTACAAGGATTCTGAACTTTTCTTCATCAACCGTCATATTGTTTTCAGCGACGATTTCTTTTGTCAAATCAATGGGGAAACCGAAAGTATCTTGAAGTTTAAACGCATCTTCACCCGAAAGAACGCCGTTCTTTGAACTTGCCATCATTTCGTTAAGAAGACCTAAACCGCTGTCGATGGTTTTATAGAAGCTTTCTTCTTCCATAGCGATGACTTTTTTAATATAGTCTTGCTTTTCAACAAGGTTTGGATATGCGTTTGCATTTTCTTTGATTACAGTTTCGCAAACTTCTGCCAGGAAAGGTCTGTCAATGCCTATCAGTCTGCCGTGACGGGCAGCGCGGCGAAGAAGTCGGCGAAGAACATATCCGCGACCGCTGTTTGACGGAAGAACACCGTCGCCTACCATAAATGTTGTACTGCGGATATGGTCGGTTATAACACGAAGTGAAATATCTTTTTTATCGTCTTTATGATACTGAATACCCGAAATATCAATAATATGCTTCATAATATTCTGCACTGTGTCAACTTCAAAGAGATTGTCAACATTCTGCATAATGCAAGCAAGTCGTTCAAGGCCCATACCCGTATCAATATTGGGCTTTGAAAGGCGGGTATAGTTATTGTTGCCGTCATTTTCAAACTGCGTGAAAACAAGATTCCACACTTCGATAAATCGGTCACATTCGCAGCCCACCTTACAGTCGGGACTGCCGCAGCCTTTATCGGGACCACGGTCAAAATAGATTTCAGAACAAGGGCCGCAGGGACCTGCGCCGTGCTCCCAGAAATTATCTTCTTTGCCGAAACGAACCATGTGTGACGGGTCAACGCCCACTTCTTTTGTCCAGATATCAAAGGCTTCGTCATCTTCAAGATAAACGCTGACATAGAGCAGCTCTTCGGGAATTTCAAGCACCTTTGTAAAGAATTCCCAAGCCCACGCAGTTGCCTCATGCTTAAAATAATCACCGAACGAGAAGTTGCCCAGCATCTCGAAATATGTTCCGTGACGGGCAGTTTTTCCCACATTCTCAATATCGGGTGTACGAATACATTTCTGGCAAGTTGTAACACGGGTTCTCGGCGGTGTTACCTCTCCCGTAAAATATTTTTTCATTGGTGTCATACCTGCATTGATAAGAAGAATACTCTTATCCCCTTGGGGTACAAGTGAAAAGCTTGGTAACCGCAAATGGCCTTTGCTTTCAAAAAATGCAAGGTATTTTTCTCTTAATTCATTAAGACCTGTCCATTCCATACAGACTACTCCTACTATCAAAATATATTCAATAAATTATACAATTATAAAGGTAAGATGTCAACAAAATATCTTTATAAAACTATTGTTTTATGTCCTTAATTCATTTATAATATACATATATTTGAGTTTGGGGGCGAAAAAATGAAGGTGCGCAATAAGGCAAATATTGTTTTTGTTCTTTCATTGTTATTGATGGCATTACTGATAGCCGTTCCGTTTTTGTGCGGGCAAATCAATCGCCGTATATCAAATTATCCGGATGTTATAAAGGCAGAGGCGGATTTTTCAAAAACAGATGTCAACGCAGTCCATACTTTCTATCTTACCGGTGAATGGCTTCGCTTTGAAGGACATATTATTACCGACGGTGTCCGTTCAACCGGCAGCTTCGTATTAATTCCGCCGTCGTTTTCCACTCTGTCTACAAGGGCGGAAAGCAACGGCTGTAATTGTTCGTATTTTATGAGTGTTAAGGGACTGGAGCTTTCAAACGCCATTGTATATATTCCTAACTTTGCAGGTGTATATCAAGTATTCATCAACGGCGAGCTGATTACACAAGACGGTTCATTCACCAATTCCAAAACATTTGCAGACACAAAGCTCATCGCTATTCCCTATGAGTTCGAGAGCGATAAAGAATATAATATTGTTATCGAAGTTTCTTGCGAGCTTATGTCGGGGATTTATATGAACCCCGTTATTTCAGATTATACCTTTACAATGCAATTTATTGATGTTGCAAAAGCTATTCGTTTATTTATTTTCGGTATTGTTTTCTTTCTCGGATTTTTCATTCTTTTCTATTCATTAAAAAACAACAACCTTTTCTCTTCAAAATGGTTGCCGCTTCTCTGCTTGCTTGTGGCTGTGAGAATGATGATTTCAACGGAAGGATATTCGGCGTTCAGATTTTTATTTGAATCAATCAATTATGAGCGTGCAACGCTTCTTATTTGTATGTCAACATTTATTATCAAGCTTGTGTCATTGCTTTTTTACTCTGACACCCTTGATATGAATATCGGCAGAAACACCTTTATTGCAGTATCTCTCAGTACCGTGCTTTGCACAATAATCACAACTGTTTTCCCCGAAATTTTCTTTAACGCTTATTATTATATTATTATTCAGGCAGCCACACTGCCCTTTGATATTATACTTATTAGTCATATTTCAAACAGTGTGGCAAGAAGGGTGCCCTATTCGCTGGCATATCTGCTGGGATATATTGCGCTGGTTTCGGGCATTATGATAGACTGCTGTTACACTAACGGGCTTATTCCTTTTGCATCGTCATATTTTATGCCCATACTCTTCACATTCTTTATTTTGACTTTTACTTCAGTCTTTTTTGATAAGATTTCAAAAATTCACGACGCAGCACTAAAAGCGGCCGAATTGGACAAAGAGCTTCACATGGCTAACACCGCTGTTATGATTTCGCAAATTCAACCGCATTTTCTGTATAATGCGCTGAACACTATTAAATATCTTATTAAGCGTGACCCGAAAACCGCCGAAAAAGCCGTTATCTCTTTTTCGAAATATTTAAGGGGAAATATGGATTCCATTACCAAAAAAACTCCCATTCCTTTTTCGGAAGAATTAGAGCATATTAAAAACTATTGTGATATTGAGCTTTTAAGATTCGGCGACAAATTAGAGATAATCTATGACACCGAGTTCGTAGAATTCAATGTTCCGTCACTTACAATTCAGCCCCTTGTTGAAAACGCCATCAAACACGGTGTTACGAAAAAAGCCGAGGGCGGCACGGTTAAGCTTTCAACAAAGCTTTCGGATGATTGCTATTATGTTATAATTGAAGATGACGGTGTGGGCTTTGACCCGAAAAATCCCGACTATGCCCCCGACGATAACCATGCACATGTGGGGCTTCAAAATGTTACCAACCGACTAAAAACTATGGTGAATGCCGAAATTACCGTTGAAAGTCAAATAGATGTAGGCACAAAGATTACTATTAGAATTCCGAAAGGAGAATAATTATGCGAGTAATGATTGTTGACGACGAGAGAATGGCAGCCGAAGAGCTCTATGACATTTGCGTTTCGCACCGTCTTATTGACGAGGCAATTACCTTTGATAACCCTGCCGATGCGCTTGTATATATTGCGCAAAACAGCAATATTGATATTGCGTTTCTCGATATTGAAATGCCCGTTATGACCGGTCTTGAGCTGGCTCGCAGAATTAACGATATCAACAACAACACAAAAATTGTGTTTGTTACCGGGTTTAAAGAATATGCCTATGACGCATACAGAGTTAATGCCATCGGTTACATATTAAAGCCATATGAAGACGAATCTGTGTTCAATGAAATCGAAAAAGCCGAAAGCATGTCTTCTATTACTTCAAAGACAGAAGTTTTTGTTAAAACTTTCGGATATTTTGATATTTTCGTCAATAACAAGCCCGTTTATTTTTCAAGCTCAAAGGCAAAAGAATTTATGGCGCTTTTAGTTGACCGCCAAGGCGGCGCAGTCAGCACCGAACAGGCAATCGGCGCACTGTGGCCTGACAGAGAATATGACGAAACCGTGCAATCCCTTTTCAGAAAGATGCTTAAAAGTCTTCGCCAGTCACTTGCCGATGCGGGAATTTCGGATATGTTTATTGATGTGAGAAATCAAAGAAGTATTGATGTTTCAAAGTTTTCTTGTGATTATTATAAATTTATGGAGAACCCAAAAGAAAACATTGATTTGTTTCACGGTGAATATTTGGAGGGTTATGCCTTTGCAAAGCCCACTGCAAGCAAAATAAAAAATGTGTATTACGCAATTAAAGGAATTTAAGGCATAATAAAAGGGGCTCAAAGGCGTTGTACCCGTAAGGATGCAACGCCAGTTTTATTCGCCATACGGCGAGTTGTATTGCTTCGCAGTTTTATTGT
>CALZID010000009.1 GCA_945787805.1 uncultured Clostridia bacterium
GATACTCCCCTATAAAAATGGCTATTTATCAACTGTTTGTTGTGACATAGCCTTAGTAAAAAATGCAACCTACGATAGTCCACTTGAAATCCCGTGCTTAAAAACAGAAATGCGAAAGCCCAACAAGCTCATTGCGTTTTCAAAGGCGGTACACAGTACCGAATATGATGCTTGGGTGCATTTTTACGAGGACGATACCGCTTTTGAAAGGTTATGGAATAGACCTAACACCTATCTCCCTATCCTAAAGAAATTCAAAGGGGTTATATCTCCCGATTTTAGTGTCTATCGAGATATGCCGTTGGTAATGCAACAATGGAATATTTATCGTAGCCGTGCAATCGGTCATTGGTTGCAAGAAAACGGAATACCCGTCATCCCAAATATACGCTTTGGCGATGATCGTACATTTGAATTATCTTGTGCGGGTATAAACAAGCACGGGGTAATCGCAGTAGGCTCTCACGGCTGCATAAGGCTACTGAGCGAACGCAAGTATTTTATAAACGGCTTAAAATATGTGGTTAACATATTAGAGCCAAAAACCATTATGGTATATGGTGCTACACCGGACGAGGTTTTCGCACAGTATAAAGAATTGGGGATTGAAATACTGCAATTCGACAGCGACTTTATGCAAAGTCGAAAGGCGGTGAGTGCTTAATGGGTGCAGGCTTTCACGGTGGTTTTGGTGGCACTCACGGTGCAGGCGAAAACCACAAAGATTACATTGAAAATACTCTGCCCAAGAGTTCACCTATTAAAATTCCGTCCTCTGCCACAGTAAAAGAAGAACAGAAAAACGGATACGACCAAGTTAAATATACTTGGAAAAAGGGTGATTATTCTTATACAAGCCGTTGGCACACCCGCACCTCTAACGCTCCGAAGGAGCAAGGCGATAGTTGGGTTGTTCAGCGTGATAAAGCAGGTATTGGTTACGGTAAAAATGCACGTCCTGCCAAGCACGAGATACTTGTTGGTAAAAATAAGTGGGTATCAAAAAAGGAATGGCAGGCGGCTATCCGTGCAAGGAAAAACGGAACTGCTACAAAAGAACAAAAGGAGATGTTAGATAATGGACATTGGAAACCTAAAAAATAACTACACCTACTACGAGGGGTACGAGGACGAGGGTAAAATTGTTCTTTGTATCGAAGGCGACCAAGCTATTCACATTTGGGAAGGCTACTTTGATGATATTTACGATACACCTACGCTTGACGGAAACGGATGGAAAGGTTTTACACGTGACTACCATCAATTTGAGGGAGTGTTTTCGGAGGACGGCGGTATTACTGAAATAGATCCGTCCGAATACCTTGAAGATTTACTGCTCTACAAGGAAAAGTCCTTTGAGTTTGAAGAAACAACCGAAGTATTTAACCTTATGGTTTCTTTCCTTGAAGAAGCAATCAAACAAGGTGTAAATGTAAAAACCGAAAAGGTGTAATTTGTTTCACGGCAGAGGTTTGTTCTCTGCCGTGTGTTCTTTTCGTCGAGTATCAGGTCTTAGCAAAGTATAGCGCAATGTTAATAATGGGATATTTCAAAATGTAACTATGGATAATATTTTATACAAGTTGCATTTTTTAACCCACTGACATCTTTGTACAGCGTGAAAGTGTCATAGTGGGTTACACACTTTGAAAAGGTGTGTAACAAAAAACGGCATAGCCAATAACTACACCGCTTACCCAAATCAATTATTTAATTCCTGCTTTTTTAAGAAGAACATCAATCTTATCAGCCGGGTCAAGAAGTTTGCTGACCGATTTATCATGATTGAGTGTGTCTATGATATATGAAAGATATTTTGAAAGTTCAACTTCGCAATACCATTCACGCTTTTTAAGTTCCGGCATTCTGTAAACCAAGTTTGTTGTGAATACCTTGTCAAAAAGACCGTCACGGTAAGCCTTGTCAAAATTCTCAAGACCGTTGTTAAAAAGACCGAATGCGGAGAAAATGAATACTCTGTTTGCACCGAGCTCTTTAAGCTTCTTTGAAACATCAAGCATTGATTCACCCGATGAAATCATATCGTCAATAATCATAACATCTTTTCCTTCAACATTTGAGCCAAGGAAAGAGTGCTCAACAATCGGATTTCTGCCGTCAACAATTCTTGAATAGTCACGGCGTTTATAGAACATACCAAGGTCAAGACTCAAATAGTTTGAATATAACATACAACGGCTCATACCGCCTTCGTCAGGCGAAATAATCATTGTGTGTTCTTTATCGAGTTTAAGGTTGTCAACATTATTGACAAGAGCCTTAATCATCTGATAAGCGGGAGAAACATTTTCAAAACCGTGAAGCGGAATAGCGTTTTGAACACGGGCGTCGTGAGCGTCAAAAGTTATAATGTTGTCAACACCCATATCAAGACAAAGCTCCTGAAGCATAACTGCGCAGTCAAGAGACTCTCTTGAAGAACGCTTGTGCTGTCTGCCCTCATAGAGCATGGGCATAATAACAGTGATAGTGTTTGCCTTGCCGCCGATGGCCGAAATCGCTCTTTTAAGGTTGGCATAATGGTCATCGGGACTCATCGGAACTGTCTGACCGTACATTTTATAAGTTACACCGTGGTTAAAGGCGTCAATAAGAATATAAATGTCATATCCGCGAACTGATTCGTGAAGTGTACATTTACCCTCACCTGTACCGAAACGGGGGAATGTTGCGTTGAGAATGTAAGTATCTCTCTCATATCCCGAAAAAGCAATAGTCGATTTGTGTTCTGAATCTTGCTGTGAACGCCATTGTACAAGATAACGGTCAATTTTCTCAGCCATTTCTTCGCATCCCGGTAAAGCAATAATACCGAGAGGCCCATTAGGTATTGTGGTAATTTCTCTGTCTGCCATAATTCAACCTCCGCTTTTGTTTGAAAACCATATATAAATATTTAACATTTATATAATACTATATTTTGTGGTTTTTGCAATAGAAAATCAACAAAAAAATTAAATTTAGTGAAAAGAGTGGTCTATGGTAATAACTGTGAAAAATCTTTCGTCTATTTTGCTCAATTTTTCGTTAATTTGATTGATAATTTCTTCGTGACTGTCTTTGTGATTGTGCGGAAGAAGAATGTCGAAAATCAGGTTGGTATGAGTCGGACCTTCAACAACACGAAAATCGTGAATAGAAAGAGTTTCGTCAATTTCTTTGACAACATCGGCGGTCATCTGACGCAGAGCGTTAATTCTATCATCGTCAACAATAATGGGGTCCATATGAATTGAAATGAGAAGTCCCATTTCGTTCATAATATCACGCTCAATAAGGTCAATTACATCGTGAGCCTCCATAATATCTATATTGGAAGGTATTTCTGCGTGAGCCGAAGCAAACCGTCTTTGCGGACCGTAATCGTGAATAATCAAATCGTGCACACCCACAATATGCTCATAGGACATAATCTTGTTTTCAATAAGCTCAACATATTCTTTATCAGGCGGATTTCCCAATAAAACTCCCAAAGTATCTTTTGAAATATTGAAGCCGGTAAAAAGGATAAATCCCGCAACGATAAGGCCTAAAAATCCGTCAATATTGATATCGGAAAATGCAGAAACAATGATTGAAAGTGCGGCAACACCCGTTGCAAGACAGTCGCTGAAGCTGTCTTTCATAACCGCCATCATCGGTGCCGAATTTATTCTTTTACCCAGCTTTCTGTTGAATATTCCGAGCCAAAGCTTTGCTGAAATACTTACAATAAGAATAATAAGTACCAACCAATTAAACTTGACGGGGACAGGATTTGTTATTTTGTCAACAGAGCTTTTTAAAAGCTCAAATCCCATAAGAAAAACAAGAACGGCAACTGCGAGAGCAGATATGTATTCGAGTCTGCCGTGACCGTAAGGATGTCCTTTATCGGCGGGCTTTGCAGAAAGCTTTACGCCGGCGAGAGAAACAATTGAAGAGCCTGCGTCGGAAAGATTGTTGATAGCGTCTGCGGTAACGGAAATACTGCCCGAAATCATACCCGCAATATATTTGAATGCCGCAAGCAAAAGGTTCAGAATAATTCCTGTTGCACTGCCAAGCGTACCGTAGGCTGTTCGCACAGAAGCGTCCTTAGTGTTTTCACTGTCACGAATAAATAGCTTTACAAGTAATTCGGTCAAGAATTATACCCCCTTAGGTCTGTTTTCAACAACACCGAAAAGGCCGTTGGCAATAAGCTGGCGCCAAAGCTCTGCCACTTGTCTTGCTGTCCATTCAGGGTGCTTTAAAAACCAACAATTCATAAGCCCGAAAGCGCCAAATTTGCAATATGCCGACGAAAGCTCATAAACACTTTTATTCATATCGGGGAAGAAAGAATTGCATAATTCCAAAACCTTTTCATCCAGAAGCGCACTCAGTTTAAACACAAATTCCACATCACCGTGAGCGCCCATAAGCATTGTGAAAGCGTCTTTGTTCTCTTCGATGAAAATAACATATTTTTCAAGGATGTCAACAGGGTCTTTTACAATCATTTTTGCGGTTACATTTTTAATAAAATCGTCAAAGTCATTATAAAGATTGGTTTCAATTGAATTAACTAAATCAGAGATGTCTTTATAGTGAAGATAGAAAGTGCCGCGGTTAATTTCAACAAGGTCGGTGAGCTCTTTAACTGTAATTTTTGAAAGACTCTTTGTTTTTGAAAGCTCCGCAAGACCTTGACGAATGAGTTTTTTGGTGCGTTTTACTCTAATATCATTATCATTTATAGGCATGTGTATTCTCCTTATTCTTTTCAATATGAAGAATTATAACATCACCGTGTTGAATAATCAACAGTTGTTGATTATTTTTGTGAGTTTTTCATATAAATTTTACAAATATATTATACAAATATATATAGCAATATTCAAAAATATGTGATACAATATATCTTATATATAAACTTTTGTATTAGGAGAGAAAAAAATGTCATTTATTCAGTTTAATAATGTGGCAAAAACATATAAAATGGGCGAGATAGAAATCAAGGCCCTTGACGGAATCAGTTTCCCGATTGAAAAAGGCGAATTTGTTGTAATTGTCGGCCCGTCGGGTGCAGGTAAAACTACCGTGCTTAACATATTAGGCGGTATGGATAAGCCTACTGCCGGCGAAGTTTGGGTTGACGGAAAAGATATTGCAAAATTCACAGAGCAAGAGCTTACAAAATTCCGCCGTGACGATGTGGGCTTTGTGTTTCAGTTTTACAACTTGGTTCAAAATCTCACAGCGGTTGAAAATGTTGAACTGTCAGCCCAAATTTGCGCCAACCCGATAGACGCAGAAAAAGTTTTAGGCGAAGTGGGGCTGGGCAACCGTCTTGATAACTTTCCGTCACAGCTTTCGGGCGGTGAGCAGCAAAGAGTATCAATTGCCCGTGCACTGGCTAAAAATCCGAAGCTTTTGCTTTGCGACGAGCCAACCGGCGCTCTTGACTATATAACGGGTAAATCAATTCTTAAACTTTTACAAGACACTTGCAAAGAGAAGAATATGACAGTTATTGTAATTACTCATAACTCTGCGCTTACTCCGATGGCAGACAAAATCGTTAAGATAAAAAACGGACAGGTTGATAAAATTCTCATCAATGAAAATCCTGCGTCCGTTGAGCAGATTGAATGGTAATCAGAGCAGAAAAGGAAGAAAAAGATGACTAAATCGTTAAGAAAAGACTTTGGCAGAGAAATAAAGAAAAATTTCAGCCGCTTTATTTCAATTTTGCTCATTGCAGCGCTCGGCGTTGCATTTTATTCGGGAATTCGTTCCTCAATGCCGGCAATGCAAAATACTGCCGATAAAATTTATGATGCGGAAAACTTTATGGATATCCGTGTTGTCGGTACTCTCGGAATAACAAAAAAAGACCTTAATAAAATTAAAGGCGTTCAAGGCGTAAATATGGCAGAAGGCTCAATCTCAAAGGATTTTATTTGCCTTGCCAATTCAAATGAAATAGTAACGAAAATTATTTCAATGCCCGAAAATATCAATGATGTGAAAGTCCGTGAAGGCAGATTTCCCACGGTTTATAACGAATGTGTTGTCAGCCGTGAGTTTTTAGATGCGTCGGGACTGAGCGTCGGTGATTCGGTTACATTCACAAGCGGTAACGACGAAGATGTCTTTGACACACTCGCTGCCGATACATACACAATCGTCGGTGTTTGTTCATCATCATATTACCTTAACGGCGATATGGGAACAAGCAACATCGGTGACGGTATCGTTGACGGATATATTGTAATTCCCGAAGAAGCCTTCGTTATTGATTACTATACGACAGTACATGTTCTGGTTAACGGTGCAAAAGACCTTAACTGTTACAGCGATGAATATAACGAAAAAGTTCAAGAAGTAATTGACGGTATTAAAAATATATCTGACAAGCGTTGTGTAATCCGTTTCAGTGAGGTTCGTGCAAGAAGCGCAGAAATGCTTCAAAGCGCAGTAAACGATTTTGAAAAAGCAAAACTTACCGCAGAGACAGAATTAGCTGATTCATATCAAAAACTTCTTGAAACAGAAGCGATGCTCGGGGATGCCCGCCAAAAGTTTGAAGAAGAAAAACAGGTTTTAGCAAATGCCGAAACAGAGCTTCCTCTCAGAAAACAGCAGATTGCAGAAGCAGAGAGAGAAATAGCAGAAGGCGAAAAAGAACTTTCTCGAATGGAAGCCTCTTACGAAGAACAAAAAGTTAAGGTTCAGGTTGCAAAAGATGCATATGAACAAATGCTTCAAGACCCCAATGTCACTGACCAAGAGCTTGAAGACGCAAGAAATGCTCTTTTGCTTGTTACCGGAATTTACGACACTCTTGAAAAGCAGTTAAAAGCTAAGAGAGCAGAGTTAGAAGAAGGTAAAAAGGAAGTTGAAGAAGGCAAAAAAACAATTGCAGAGGTTGAAAAAGTTCTTGCCGATAAAAGCACAATAACAGAAACAGAGAAAAAACTTACCGATGCAGAAATTGAACTTCAACGGGGAAAAGAGCAATATGAAATTGCAAAGCAAGATGCACTTGACGAACTTGCAGATGCACAAGAAAAGCTCTCAAAAGCAGAAACAGATATCAATAATATGGAAATGCCGGTATGGTATGTTCTTGACCGAAGCTCTGTTGAATCATATATGAGTTATACAACCGACGCTGAAAGTATCGGTGCAATCGGCACAGTATTTCCGATTATTTTCTTCATTGTTGCCGCTCTTGTTGCTCTTACAACAATGACTCGAATGGTAGAAGAACAAAGAACGCAGATTGGCACCCTTAAAGCACTGGGCTACAGCAAGCGTTCAATAGCGTCAAAATATATCCTTTATGCGTTAACAGCAACATTGCTCGGAGGCATAATCGGCGTATTGATTGGCGAATATACAATACCGACTGTAATCGTTTCGGCTTATAAGATGGTTTATTATAACCTTGGTGACCGTGTAATCGAATTTAATGCTCTTTACGGTGTTACAGCAGTTTTGGCGGCGATTGTATGTACGGTCGGTGCAGCATATCTTGCTTGCTACAAAACGCTTCGCGGCGGTGCGGCAGAGCTTATGCGTCCTGAAGCGCCGAAGGCCGGCAAGAGAATTTTTCTTGAAAAGATTGACTCAATTTGGGAAAGACTTGACTTCGGCCAAAAAGCAGCTATGCGAAATCTTTTCAGATATAAAAAGCGTTTCTTTATGACGCTTTTCGGTGTTGGCGGTTGTATGGCACTTTTGCTTGTGGGCTTCGGTATTCGTGACTCGGTTTCCGCAATGGCGACAAATCAATACGGTAAAGTATTTCAGTTTGACGGTATAGTCAGTGTTGATTCAACATTAACAAGAGCGCAGCGCCGAGCAATGCTTTCAGATATTTCTGATTTGTCAGATGTTGAAAGCGGGCTGCAAGCAAACAGAACAATGGTATATGCAACAAATTCAAACGATGCGAAATTCGAAAATGAAAAAAATGCGTATATGGTTGTACCGAGAAATATTGATGACCTTAAACAGTTTATAAAATTGGAAGAAAGAACAGGACTTTTGACCGAGTTAAATCTCACAGATGACGGTGTAATTATCACCGAAAAATATGCGAATATGTTGGGCGTCGGCGTGGGTGACAGTATTTTTATCAGAAAGGGAGAGTCCGATTCGTTCACCAAAGAAGTTAAAGTTACGGGCATAACCGAAAACTATATTTTTAATTATATCTATATGACGCCGAATCTCTACCAGACAATCTATAATGAGTCGGCTGAGCTTAATACAATTTATATCAAAACAGTTGATTCGGTTAATGTTGCCGATTTCAGCGAACAAATTCTAAAAATCAACGGTGTCAATACGGTTACAATGAATGAAACCGAATTGAATAACCTTAAAGAAGTTATTAACAGACTCTATTTTGTCATCGTAATAATGATTCTTGCAGCAGGTGCTTTGGCATTTATCGTTCTTTATAACCTGAACAATATCAATATTACCGAGAGAAGACGGGAGCTTGCAACACTGAAGCTTTTAGGCTTCTATGACAATGAAACTGCCGCTTATGTGTTCCGTGAGAATATTGTGCTCACTGTACTCGGCACAATTCTCGGTATATTCTTGGGTATCGTTTTGCACAGATTCGTTATGATAACGGTGGAAACAGACGTCTATATGTTCGGCAGAGAACTCAATTGGTACAGTATTCTGTTCGGTGTAATTCTGACAGTTTTATTCTCATTGACAGTGAACTTCGCAATGTATTTTAAACTTAGAAAAATCGATATGATTGAATCACTTAAAAGTGTGGAATAAAAGAAAATATAAAATGATAAAAAGGGGGAAGGATAATGGGTTTTATAAATAATTTAGTAGAAAATATGTCTTTCAATATCGGACACGAAGAAATCGAATCGTGGCAGCAACCGAAAATAAAAAAAGCATTACACATTGAATTTGCTACAAGAAACAGTTCAAGTGCTATGATTTTTTTACCCATTGCCTGTGTACTCGCAATTTTCATTATGACGGTCTATTCGATTGGCGTTCATTGGGAAGTCTTTGAGTTTCAACCGGAGTATGTGTTGGTCTATTTAGCGTTTTTAATAATATCTTTTGTCTTCCATTTTGTCATAAAGCACTATGCAAAAGATATAGATAAAAATGATATAAAGATTATCATAACAACAAGCTCTTTGGCAATAGTTTATTTGATTTGGGTATCATTTTTGTTATTCGTCAACAGAAATATCGAAGCATCTATTATTGTTTATTCAGCGACACTTGTTGTTATCACACAAGCTATTTATCTTTCGCCTAAATATTCTGCTTTATTCGTTACCGTAAGCACAATTCTGTTTTTATTAACAAACAATTTAAGAAACGGCGCAGATAATATGGACTTTGAAGCAAGCATCGGTATCATCATGTTATCTTTAATATTGGTTTTAGTTTCAAACAGCCGTTATTGCAACCGATGCCGAGCCGTCTGTAACGAAGTGCTCATCGCCCAACAGAATCAGCAGCTTGACGAAATGATTAAAGAGCTGCAAGAGCAAAAGACTATGCTTGAAAAAACAAACGAAGAGCTTAACAGCGCCTATGTTCGTGACAGTATGACGGGGCTGTATAACCGTTGGTATTGGAACAAGATGTTTGAAACAACCTTTGAAGAATGTAAAGCGGCTGAAAATCTGACGGCAATTTATATGATTGATGTAGATGATTTTAAAACCATAAACGATACCTTGGGACATACAATGGGTGATAAATGCCTTGTTGCAATTTCTGAAGTTCTCAGAAGAG
Source organism: uncultured Clostridia bacterium (assembly GCA_945787805.1). Lineage (GTDB taxonomy): Bacteria > Bacillota > Clostridia > Oscillospirales > Acutalibacteraceae > Fimenecus. The sequence goes on from CALZID010000009.1 coordinate 9,790, forward strand.
AAACAAAGAATATTGATAATTGCAATATTTACAGAATGGGCGGCGAAGAATTTGTCATTTTATGTAGGGATATTGACAAGGCGAATGCAATAAAACTTGCAGACGGAGTTTTAAAAGGTGTTCAAAACATCAAAATTATGGGACTCAATAGGATGCTAACGGTCAGCATAGGTGTACATATCCAAAAGGTTGAAAACCATAACGATATTGAAGAATATGTTGTCAAAGCCGATATGGCTATGTATGAATCGAAAAATACGGGCAAAAACAAAATTACATTGTCATTTTAAGGAGAAATAAAAATGTTTCATCAGTTAAACGCACCCGTTCAAGGTGATATGATTGCAACTCTTAAAACTAATATGGGAGAAATCAAAATCAAGCTTTTCCCCGAATTTGCGCCAAAGGCAGTTGAGAATTTCACAACTCACGCAAAAAACGGATATTATGACGGACTGATTTTTCACCGTGTAATCAACGACTTTATGATTCAGGGCGGCGACCCGCTGGGTACCGGTACGGGCGGTGAAAGTATTTGGGGACACTCATTTGAAGACGAGTTCACAGGCGAGCTTCATAATATTCGGGGTGCATTGTCAATGGCGAATGCAGGACCCAACACAAACGGAAGTCAGTTTTTTATTGTTCAGGCAAAAGAAGTACCCGAAGATTTGCTGGACCAGATGAGAAGCGCCCGTGAAGACCTTTTCCCGACGGAGTGCATAGAGGCTTATGAAAAAAACGGCGGAACACCCTGGCTTGATTTTCGTCACACGGTTTTCGGTCAAGTTTTTGAAGGAATGGATGTTGTTGATGCAATCGCAAAAGTCCCAGCAGACTATTTCAACAACAAGCCGAAAGAAGATGTAATCATCGAAACAATTATTATCGAATAATCAAAAGGCAGGGGAAACTCTGCCTTTTTCGGAGAAAAATTATGCTATTTAAAAATATCTCAATAATAAGCGAAGACCTCCATATACAAAATAATATGTATGTGGGTGTAAAGAACGATAGAATAGAATATATCGGCACAGAAAAACCTGTGGAAAACTATGGCGAAGAGTATGACGGTAATGCCAAGATACTTTCGTCGGGATTTGTAAATCTTCACACTCATTCACCGATGACTCTTCTTCGGGGCTATGCCGAAAATCTGCCCCTTGACCGATGGCTCAACGAAAAGGTGTTTCCTTTTGAAGACAGACTTAATTGTGACAGAGCATATTACGGTACAATGCTTTCAATAGCCGAAATGTTAAGCTGCGGCACGACATCCTTTACCGATATGTATTTCTTCGGTGACGGTGTAATGAAAGCGGTAATCGACAGTAAAGCTAAAACAAATTTCGGCCGCTCAATTGTATCTTTTGTTGACGAAGATATTACTAAAAACGAAAGATTTCAAGAAGGCGTTTATTTAGCGGAAAAATATCATAATACAGAAAACGGAAAAATCAAAATTGATATGAGTCTTCATGCCGAATATACCAACAGGCTTTCAATTATCGAGCAGTTCGGTGAATATACAAACGGTAAAGACTATATAAATCATATTCATTTGTCCGAAACAAAAGCAGAACACGAAAACTGCATAGCAAAATACGGCAAAACGCCTACCCGTCTTTTTTATGATGCAAAGATACTTAACAGCCCCACAATTCTCGCTCATTGTGTATGGGCAAGTGATGAAGATTTAGATATCTTCAAAGAAACGGGCGTAACGGTGGCGCATTGTCCCGCAAGCAATTTGAAGCTCGGCAACGGTGTATGCGACACTTACAAAATGCTTCAAAAGGGTATAAATATCGGTCTGGGCACCGATTCTGCCGCAAGTAATAACGGACTTGATATTATGCGAGATATGTATTTAGCGGCAATTTTGCCGAAGGGTATGAATTATCAGCCGGATATTGTTACGCCGCAAGATGTCTATAAAATGGCAACAGTAAACGGATATAAAGCGCAGGGCAGAAATGATTGCGGTGTAATAAAAGTCGGCAATAAAGCAGATTTAATTGTCCTTGATATGTCAACGCCCAATATGTATCCCGATTTTGATGTATTCAATAATATAGTATATTCCGCAAATAACAGTAATGTAGTGCTCACAATGGTTGACGGTGAAGTCCTTTACAAAAACGGAGAATTTACAACTATTGATGTTGAAAAAATGGGCTATGAAGTGAGCAGACTCGTCCGTGAAGTCGCAAATGAGGTAAATACAAAATGATTGAAAAAGCAGTTGAATTTATAAAATCAAAAATTTCGGATAATTATGAAATCGGCATTATTTTAGGCAGCGGTCTGGGCACATTGGGCGAAAAAATTCAAAACCCTCAATATGTGGATTATTCCGATATTCCGAGCTTTCCCGTGTCAACCGCACCGGGACATATCGGTAGATTTATCTTCGGCACACTTAACGGTAAAAAGGTTATGTGTATGCAGGGCAGAATTCATCTCTATGAAGGTTATCCCGTAAACAGCGTTGTAATGCCAATCCGTGTTATGAAAATGATGGGTGTTAAAAAACTCATCGTTACAAATGCGGCAGGGGGTATCAACGAAAGCTTTAATGTGGGTGATATAATGGTAATTACCGACCATATAAATTTTACGGGACAAAACTGTCTTATAGGTAAAAATGACGATAGATTCGGTTGCCGTTTTCCCGATATGAGCTTCGGCTATTCACCCGAACTCTCAAAAATTGCATTTGACTGTGCCGAAAAATTAGGTATGAAACTCAGAAAGGGAGTTTATATCGGTTGCACAGGGCCTTCCTATGAAACTCCCGCAGAAATCCGTGCCTTTCGTATGATGGGGGCAGATACAGTGGGTATGTCAACCGTCCAAGAAGTGATTGCCGCAAATCATTGCGGTATTGATGTGCTGGGCTTTTCCCTTGTTTCAAACAAAGCCGCAGGGCTTTCGGGCGAAAGGCTTACCGAAGAAGAAGTGCTCACTATCGGCAGACAAAAAAGCGAAGAAATGCAAACACTCATAACCGAAATTGTAGGTGAATTTTAATGCTTTTAAACGGTGCAACAGTGGGCTTTGATACTGCGAATAATCAAGCGGTATTCATCGACCAAACACTTTTACCAAATGAATATACAGAAATCTCCACCGACGATTTTGATGAAATTTATAATGCAATAAAATTTTTGAAGGTCCGCGGCGCACCCGCAATCGGTGTGTTTACCGCAATAAGTCTTGCTGTGCTTGTGAATAAAAGCAAGGCAAATAAATATGAAGAACTATTTGCAGAGTTAAAGAATTATGCAGATAAATTCATTTCGTGCAGACCAACCGCAGTCAATCTTAAATGGGCAACCGAAGAAATGCTCAAAGCCGCAAAAGAATGTAATGCAGATAATTTCAAAGAAGCTCTAACCCAAAAAGCAATTGAGATATTAGAAGAAGATATTGTGGTTTGTCGCAAAATCGGTGAATACGGTGCAGAAATTCTTAAAGATTGCAATTCTGTTCTCACTCATTGTAATGCAGGCAGACTTGCAACCGTAAAATACGGCACAGCCCTTTCACCTATATATGTGGCAAAAGAGAACGGACATAATATAAAGGTATTTGCCGATGAAACCCGTCCGCTTTTGCAAGGCGCAAGACTTACAGCCTTTGAGCTTTGTGAAGCAGATATAGACACAACCGTTATCTGTGATAATATGGCGTCATTTGTTATGAAAAAAGGACTTGTTGATGCGGTATTGGTAGGCTGTGACCGAGTAGCCTTAAACGGAGATACTGCTAATAAAATCGGTACAAGCGGTGTTGCAATTCTTGCGAAATACTATAATATTCCCGTGTTTGTGTGTATGCCTTTTTCAACATTTGATAAGAATATCAAAACAGGCGATGACATAATTATTGAAATGCGAAACGGTGACGAAATAGGGAATATGTGGTATGAAAAGAAAATGATTCCCCAAAACGCAAAAACTTTAAATCCCGCATTTGATGTGACCGACCACAGTCTTATCACCGCCTTTATTACGGAAAAAGGTGTAATAAAACCCAATGAAATAAAAAAATATATTTAAACAACAAAATCCCCCATATTTTTATTGAAATTTGCGGGGATTTATTGTATAATAACATTGTTAAAAAAATATCATATTTTTTAGGAGGAATTTTATTATGGCAAACCGTTTTGTACTTAACGAAACATCTTATCACGGCAAGGGCGCTATCAGTGCAATTGCTGACGAAATCAAAGCAAGAGGCTTTAAAAAGGCTTTTGTTTGTTCAGACCCTGACCTTATCAAATTTAATGTTACTAAAAAAGTAACAGATATTCTTGACGGGGCAAATATTCCTTATGAAATTTATTCAAACATTAAACCAAACCCGACAATTGAAAATGTTCAAACAGGTGTTGAAGCATTTAAAAATGCAGGCACAGACTGTATCGTAGCAATCGGCGGCGGTTCTTCAATGGACACGGCAAAAGCAATCGGTATTATTATCACAAACCCTGAATTCTCAGATGTTCGTTCCCTTGAAGGTGTTGCACCTACAAAGAACCCATGTGTACCGATTATCGCAGTTCCGACAACAGCGGGCACCGCTGCCGAAGTTACAATCAACTATGTTATTACCGACGCAGAAAAAGACAGAAAGATGGTTTGTGTTGATGTTCACGACATTCCGGTAGTAGCAGTTGTTGACCCCGATATGATGGCATCAATGCCAAAGGGACTTACAGCCGCAACAGGTATGGATGCTCTCACTCACGCTATTGAAGGCTACATTACAAAAGGCGCTTGGGAGCTTTCGGATATGTTCCATATCAAAGCAATTGAAATTATAGCAAAATCACTTCGCGGCGCAGTTGAAAATACGGACGAAGGCAGAGAGGGTATGGCTCTCGGTCAGTATATCGCAGGTATGGGCTTCTCTAATGTAGGACTCGGTATCGTTCACTCAATGGCACACCCGCTCGGCGCTCTCTATGACACACCCCACGGTGTTGCAAATGCTATTATTCTTCCCACAGTTATGGAGTACAACGCTCCTGCAACAGGTGAAAAATACAGAGATATTGCAAAGGCAATGGGTGTAGAAAATGTTGACGCTATGAGCCTTGAAGCTGCAAGAAAGGCTGCAATTGACGCAGTTAAACAATTATCTGTTGATGTCGGAATTCCGACAAACCTTAAAGAAATTGTTAAGGCAGAAGATGTTGACTTCCTTAGCCAATCAGCATTTGACGATGCTTGCCGTCCCGGTAATCCGAGAGATACAAGCGTTGCAGAAATCAAAGAACTCTATCTTTCACTTATGTAATTTCAACAAAGATTTTATGGGACTGTAAAAGTGCGGCTTTGGGGTCTCTCAATTAGGGATTTAACAGCCTTAAATCAATGATTTTGGCACAGAACATCGTTAAAATGCTTGAAATCCGTCAGGATTCCTACGCATTTATGCCTCGTTCTGCACTCAAACTTATAAGATTTAAGGTGCAAGGCAGTTTTAATCCATATAATTTTCGTTTAGACAAAATGATAAAAGCCTCGCAAGGCTGACGCCTTGTGAGGCTTTTTCGTGAAGTATTAACGGAAAGGATAGGATTAAAACCTATTAAATCCCTAACTGAGAGACCCCTTTGCAGTCCCTTTTTGTTGACAACTAAAAAAACAATGGTATAATATAACTATTATTATGGGTATTTATATGTATAAACACTCATAGAAAGGCGGTAACTCCAATGAGCTACACAGTTGATGACATTCTTAAAATTACGAAAGAAAAGAATATTAAGTTTTTAAGATTGCAGTTTACCGATATTTTCGGTCAAATGAAAAACATTGCAATAACTGAAAATATGTTCGGAAAAGTGCTCACCGAAGGTCAGATGTTTGACGGCTCATCAATTGAAGGCTTTGTTCGTATTGATGAAAGCGATATGTACTTAAAGCCCGACCTTGACACATTCACAATTCTCCCTTGGAAAGAAGCAACCGCAAGAGTAATTTGTGATGTTTACAGTGCTGATAAAGAAACTCCCTTTATGGGTGACCCGCGCCATGTTCTCCGTTCGGTAATTGAAGAAGCCGCAGAAATGGGCTATTCAATCAATGTGGGGCCTGAATGTGAATTTTTCCTTTTCAAGCTTGATGAAGACGGCAGAGCAACAACTAAGACAAATGACGCTGTGGGCTATTTCGATATCGGTCCTGCCGATGACGGTGAACAGTGCCGTAATGATATTTGCGTTGCATTACAGCAGATGAATTATGAAATCGAAGCGTCCCACCACGAATGTGCGGAAGGTCAGCATGAAATAGACTTCAAATTCGTTGAAGCACTTGAAGCGGCAGACAAGGTTGTTACTTTCAAGCATGTTGTAAAAACTTATGCACGCCGTAACGGACTTCATGCAACATTTATGCCAAAACCGATTTACGGTGCGGCAGGTAACGGTATGCACACCAATCTTTCACTTATGAAAGACGGTAAAAACGCATTTTATAACCCTGACGATAAATACGGGCTCAGCGATACGGCATATCAGTTTATTGCGGGTGTTCTTCACCATATTAAAGCAATTACCTGTGTTGCAAATCCGCTTGTAAACTCATATAAGAGATTAGTGCCTGGCTTTGAAGCACCTGTTTATATCTCTTGGTCGGCTTCCAACCGTTCGGCACTCGTCAGAGTTCCGGCGGCAAGGGGAATGGCAACAAGAGTTGAGCTTCGTTCAGCGGACCCGTCCTGTAACCCATATCTTGAAATGGCGCTTTGTATTGCCGCAGGCCTTGACGGAATAAAAAAAGGTATGAAAGCCCCCGAAGGTATCACAACAAATATTTATGATATGACTTCTGCTGAACGCAAAGAAAAGGGCATTGAAAATCTTCCCAGCACATTGCAAGAAGCAACAAGAGAATTTGAAAAGAGCGAGTTTGTAAAAGAAGTTCTCGGCGAACACATCTTCACAAAATACCTTGCAGGTAAAAAACATGAGTGGAGAAACTATACCACAAGAGTACATCAGTGGGAAATTGACGAATATCTTTCAAAGTATTAAAAAATAAAACGGTAAGAGCTTAATTTTCTCTTGCCGTTTTTATTTATTGACTTGTAAGGTATATTGTGGTATTATTTATGCATAGCTTTTACATAAAAGGAGAATATTATTATGGCAAAATTAAAAGACATTGACAATGCTGCCGCTTCAAAGGGTTCACTTATTAAAACAATTTGGCAGTTCGTTAAATTTATTTTTGTTTCACTTATTGCGTTTGTTATTCAAACATTTTTACCGCTTCTTCTCAAACTCTTTATGAGTGATGAATTCCTTACAAAAGCATACGATATCTGGGGAATTTTCAAATCTTCGGTTGACGCAAAAACAGGTGTGGTATTAGGTCTTGGCGTGTTTATTGCCGCTAATGTTTCAAATGTTATCGCACAAATCGTTTCATTCTTTATCAACCGTGACAAAACATTCAATTCCGATGCAAATATTGCAATAACACTTCCTATTTACATCGTTTTCACAATCGCACTTATTATCTTCTCGGCATGGCTTTCAACAGTGTTTATTCCGTTCTTCACAAAGCTTACAGGCTCAGCGGATACTGCAATGGCAATTTCAGGTGCATGCTGCGGTGCTATTCAGTTCTTCATTTACTTCCCGTTTGACAAGCTTCTCTTCCCCGAAAAGAAAGAAGAAAAGAAAGAAGAAACAGAAGAAGCAGCTGAATAATTCTTGTGCTTTGAAAATTCACCCCGTACCTGTCAAGTACGGGGTATTTTTGTAGGTGATTTTATGAATAAAAAAACCGTATCAACAATATTTAATGTATTAAAAATAATAATTTCAATAATTATATGCATTTGCGCAGCGGTTTCAATGCTCGGTGCAACACTGATAAATGTGGGCAGAAATTATATAAATTCAGATGATTTTAAAAATCAAGTTCAAACAACGGATTTGAGCACGGTTAAGTTTATGGTTGGCAGCAAAAAAACAACCGTGAATGAATATGTGAAAGACTCTGCAACAGATTACATAGAAAGTAAGAACAAATACTTCTTTACATTTGCAAACAAGGCGGTTGACCAAATTTTATCATCGGATTTTGTAAATAATGTAGTAAAAGACGAGGCTCTTTATCTTGCGGATTTCTTTATAAACAGCGATTCAAAAGCGGCACAAAACAGACTTGATAATAACGAATCTATTGATACGGTTCTCGAACTGAAACCGGCAAATGCAAAAAGCATTGAAGAAGCGGCAAGAATTTTCATACGCTCTTTTGTCATTACAAGCATTGAAAAAACCGCAAGAATGCCGGCGGATAAATTTATCGTATTCTTATCACAAGTGACAGTCACAAAACTTGTTGTGCTGTCAGTAGTGCTTTTGATTTCGCTTATTGCAATAAACTATAAATCAATACTCAATGTGTTTTTATATAGCGGAATTGCATCAACAATTTGTTTTATAGTAATAACTTCGTTTCAGAGCAAGTTTGACAAAATCAATGCAGGCGCAGAAGATTTGGTCGGATATGTATTCTTAAAACCGTTGGCTGACAGTTATACAACCAATGCAAGAATTGCTTTGGCGGCAGGTCTGATTCTAATCGCAGTCTTTATTGCGTGCTTGTATATATTCGGAAAGAACAAACAAGAAACAACAGAAAAAGCAGAATAAAAAAATCCCCCTGTTCGAGAAAGAATAGGGGATTTTATGTTCTTATTTATCGTTAATATGTTTTTCTATGATATTTGTAACTCTCTTGTCGTTATAGAAACAGAAGAAGAGAAGCGACAGCAAACTAAATCCACCGGCAAAAATACCTGTGAGCTTTACGCCTAAAAGTCCGACTGATTCACCCTGTAAAGCGCCGACTGCGAGAATGCTCGAAACGCCCATCATAGCAACGGCGGATGCGATTTTCTCAATAAAGGTTTTTACTGCGGAGAAAATGCCTTCACGGTTGACCTTGTTTTCTAAACTGTCACTTTGAATAATGTCAGAAAGCACCGATTGGGGCAAAATGTTAATTGCGGCAAAGGGGAACGAAACCACAATACCCATCGCAAGACCGACAAATAATTCTTTGCCGGGGAAAAGTGCGGCAACCTTGTCGCCGAAATAGATAAATCCAAATACAATTGTAAAAACAATACTTGCAAGCACTAAAAGTATTTTCTTGTTATATTTTCTGCTGAATTTAATAATCATCGGGAATAAACAAATTGCAACTGCAATGGCTGAAAGCATAACTAAAAATGACTGTGATTCGGGTACATTCAAAAGCATTGTAATATAATAAAGCATAGCAGTCTGGAAGAATGCCATTGAAACACCGCTGAACAAATCGCCGGCGGCAAAAATTACGAAATCACGGTTTTTGAAAACAAGTGCAAATGATTTAAGCATTGATTCTTTTGGTTTAATATTCTTTTCAACATATTCATTTTCGTCAAATGCAAAAGCAGTCAATAACAGAGAGGTCACACCGCAAATTGCAAAGAAAGTGAAAACCGTTCTCCAAGCCCAAAGGGGAGAGAGCCCCAATGAAATTTTGAGAATATCAACAAAAAGAGTTGCCGCATACATAAATGAGCTTGTACCCATAAAGAAAACCGTACTTAAACCGTAATATCCGACTCGGTCTTTCGCGTCAGGGATAATCTCGGGCACCAAAGCGTTTCGCGGAATAAAATAGAAGGTGTATGATGTGTAATATGTAATGAGAAAAAATCCGACCCAAACAGCATTGGCAACAGACCCCGCTTTAAACGGGGCATAGAAAATCATAAGCACCGATAATGCATAGGGGATTGCGGCAAATCTTAAAAACGGCATTCTGCGTCCTGCCTTGTAAGTACATTTGTCAGAAAGCGAAGCGACAATCGGGTCGGTAACGGCGTCAACAATTTTGCCGACAGCGGTAATCAACGCCATAACTGTAATAAACCCTAAAAACTTGTTTTCAGGCAATAAAATCGGCAAACCGCTTTTTGCGGTGGGCTGATAAAAATACAACAGATAGTTGCCAATCATACCGTTAAAAAATCCCTTTGCAATATCTGCAAGGCAATAACGGTACATTTTTCTTTTCGGTAATTTCTTAACCATAATTACATCCTTTACTTATAATATTTTATAATCAATTCCGGCAAGCTTAGCTTGTCTCATTAAGTCCTTAACTTGCAGTTTATACTCTTTTCCGTCTTTTATAAAATATGTGCCGCATTGACGAAATTCAAAATTTGTATTGGCGTTTATGCATTGTTCTCTAATATGAAGTACCCAGTCATAGTGTAGGGGACGAGCATTATAGTCCGACTCTCCGCCTACAACAACGCACTCAATTCCGTCAAGATATTTTTCCATATCAATATCGCTTATTAGCGGCTGCGCAGTAATCTGCTTGTGCTTAATGGGTAAATCCTTGAATATTGAAAGTTTTTTATCCGCATTTTTTTGATTTTCAACAGTGCAGCAAACCACAACATTGTCATATCCGTCATTCCAGTCATTCGGAATACACTCTGTAAATCTTTCAATACGCTTAGTGAGAAATAAAAAGGTACAATCTTGGCGTTCTTTTATCATCTGCCAACATTCTTTTCTCCATTCGTCCGCTTCTTCAATGAGAAAATCAGAAGAAAAGCATACATAAACAAGACCCGCCGACATCTTGTATTCGCCGTTTTTCTTTTTGTCTATGGGTTTCGTAAAATTTTTAGTTTTTACAATTTCATTTGTATTAACACCGCGTTTTGCATCGCCTTTGTGTATGTAACAGTGCAAGCATCCGTCACTGCACCTGTGACATCCACGCCACGGTTCCCACATTGATGCCATAATATCTCTCCGTTTAATACAGTTTTTATCATTATAACAGTTTTACTATACAACTTTCACTTTTCCGTTATTTTTAATACTTGTTCAAAGGTGTTTGTAGAGTGAAAAGGTAAGAAGTAATAAGTAAAAAATCCTAAATTCGCAAGAATTTAGGATTTTTTGGTGGGCAGGGATGGATTCGAACCATCGAAGTCGTTGACGGCAGATTTACAGTCTGCTCCCTTTGGCCACTCGGGAACCTACCCATATTATTTAATATAAAAATGGAGCTGGTGGACGGACTCGAACCCCCGACCTGCTGATTACAAATCAGCTGCTCTACCAACTGAGCTACACCAGCGTCTCAACGCTTGAATATAATATCATAACAAATTGAATTCGTCAAGTGTTTTTTTAAACTTTTTTAAAAAATGTGACAGTTTTTTTATATCCTTGAATAGCACTGATTTCTGTGATAAAATTAAGATGAATTATTGACAATATTGTGGGGCGAACTTATGAAGATTTCTACTGAAATAGATTCAATTGTAGGATATGTGGGAGAAGAAAAAGCAGTCGAACTTGTGGCAAAAGCAGGATTTGATGCTTGGGACTTTTCAATGTTTAGAATGTGCCAAAACAAAAACGGTATTCTCGTACCTACAAAACATCCGACAGCACAGAGTGACTATCTTGTATTCGCACGAAAACTAAAACAGATAGGCTTTGATAACGGAATTGTCTGCAATCAATCCCATGCACCATTTCCGTCATCTCTTAAAAATATAGACCATTTAAAAAGAGCCATTGAATGTACAGCGGAAGCGGGTGGTGAAATCTGTATAATTCACCCAATGAACAATGGTACACCGGCAGAAAATGCAGAGATGTATTTTGAACTTTTACCATTTGCAAAAGAACATAATGTGAGAATTGCAACTGAAAATATGTGGAATTGGAGCAAATTCTTTCGACATTCAAAATTTGCAGCTTGCGCAACTCCTAAAAGTTTTAATGAGCATCTTGATGCGGTCAATGATGAATATTTTGTCGCTTGTCTTGATATTGGTCATGCAGAAATGAAGGGTAGCAAAACTAATGCAGAAAAAATGATTCGTGAATTGGGTAATAGACTCAAAGCATTGCATATTCACGATAACGATAAACTTCACGATTCGCATCAAATTCCATTTTCAATGAACATTGATTTTCTACCCATTGTAAAAGCATTGAAAGATATCGGCTATGACGGATATTTCACTCTTGAAGCAAGCAGTTATCTTGAAAATATGCCAAAAGAAAATCTGATGAACGGAATAAATGACCTTAAAAATTCAGCACGAAAACTTGCTGACATGTACGAAAATCTATAATAAAACGACCTTGCAAATCGCAAGGTCGCAGTTTTATAATTTCAACATTTCTCCAACATTGTCGAGAATGTATTTTGGGCGATAGGGAAATTTATCGATATCATCCATAGATGTAACACCGCTGAGCACAAGTACGGTATCCACATTTGACTCGATACCCGCAATAATATCAGTGTCCATTCTGTCACCGATAAATGCGATTTCTTCACTGTGACAGTCAAGCTTGCGAAGTCCGTGGCGAAGCATAAGGGGATTGGGCTTGCCGACGAAATATGCTTTTTTACCCGTTGCAATTTCAATGGGAGAAATAAGCGAACCTGTAGCAGGCATAATTCCTTTTTCGGTAGGGCCGGTAATATCGGGATTTGTGCCGATAAGCTTAGCACCGTGAAGTACAAGCTCAATTGCCTTTTCTATCTTTTCAAAATTATAGGTTCTTGTTTCGCCCACAACTACATAATCGGGGTTTACATCGTTCATATAAATCCCCTGGTCATAAAGTGCCTTGGTGAGTGCCGCTTCACCGATAACATAGGCTGTGCAGTTAGGCTTTTGACTGCTTAAAAATGCCGCAGTAGCCATAGCGCTTGTATAGAAGTGGTCAGCGGAAACCTTAAGTCCCATTCTCTCAAGCTTCATACTCAACTCGTGGGGAGTTTTTTCGGGACTGTTAGTTAAAAACACGAATTTTTTATCATTATCAATCAGCCAGTTTACGAAATCGGCAACACCGTCAAGAATTTGATTTCCGTGATAGATAACGCCGTCCATATCGCTGATAAACCCTTTTTTATCTAAAAGATTATCCATAACAATTACCTCCGTAACATCTATAATTTTAAAGCAAATTTATTTAAAAGTCAATTAAAACACTATTGATTATCTTTATTTTATTTGATAAAATACCAATATTACTCTATAAGGAATGACAAAAATGATTGCAATAATCGACTATGGTGCGGGAAATCTGCAAAGTGTAAAAAAAGCATTTGACTTTATCGGTGCCGAGAATGTAATCACAAATAACCCGAAAGTGATTATGTCTGCCGATAAAATACTTTTACCGGGCGTAGGCTCTTTTGGGGACGCTATGAATTCAATGGCAAAAAACGGACTTGTTGAAACTGTCAAAGAATGTGCTCTGGGCTCAAAACCTTTTCTCGGTATCTGCTTGGGACTTCAACTTTTGTTTGAAGAATCCGAAGAATCACCGGGAGTAAAAGGACTTGGAATTCTTAAGGGTAAAATCAGAAAATTTCCGTCGGATATGGGGCTTAAAATCCCCCATATCGGTTGGAATTCATTGAATATCAAGCAAAAAGACGGCATTTTTAAAGATATTCCCGAAAACTCCTATGTTTATTTTGTCCATTCCTATTATCTTCTTGCAGAAGACGAAAGCGATATTGCAACCGTTACAAATTACGGAATTGATTTTCACTCGGCAGTAGGCAAAAACAATGTGTTTGCTACACAGTTCCACCCTGAAAAAAGCGGAGATGTGGGCTTGCAAATACTTCGAAATTTCGCATCAATGGGGGTAGAATAATGTACGCAAAAAGAATTATACCTTGTCTTGATGTAAAAAACGGACGGGTTGTAAAAGGCGTCAGCTTCGTAAATATCCGTGATGCAGGCGACCCTGTTGAATGTGCTATCGAATACAATAAAAAGGGTGCGGACGAACTTGTGCTTCTTGATATAACCGCAACTCATGAAGGCAGGGGAACAATGCTCGAGATTGTCCGTAAGGTTGCAGACAATATCTTTATTCCTTTTACCGTGGGCGGTGGAATTCGTACTGTTGACGATTTCAAAGAATTACTTCGTGCGGGTGCAGATAAAATTTCGGTAAACTCTGCGGCAGTGCGTAATCCCGACCTTATAAATGAAGCCGCATATAAATTCGGCAGTCAGTGTGTAGTTTGCGCCATTGACGCAAAGAGAAATGATAAGGGCTGGGAAGTCTATCTCAACGGCGGAAGAATCCCTACGGGTATTGATGCGGTTAAGTGGGCAGAAGAAGCAGTCAAAAGGGGAGCCGGCGAAATACTCTTAACAAGTATGGATTGCGACGGACAAAAGCAAGGCTATGACAATGACCTTAACCGTGCAGTTTCGGAATGTGTAGGAGTGCCTGTAATCGCATCGGGCGGAGCAGGGGCAAAATCCCATTTCCTTGACGCATTTAACGATGGCAAAGCGGACGCAGTTCTTGCCGCCTCTCTCTTCCACTTCAACGAAATTCCCATTATGGACTTAAAACACTATCTTAAAGACAACGGAATATCGGTAAGATTGTAAAAAACAGGACGATGCCTTTTGCATCGTCCCGTTTGCGTTTATTCAATAACTTCACAAACTTCTTCAATGGGTTTTCTAATCTTGTTTCTCGGGCTTTCGTCTGCTGAATATCCCGTTGCAATAACAAGTCTGACTTTATCTTCAATGCCGAAGTATTCTCTGATTTTTTCTTCTTCCACCATACCGATAATACAAGTGCCGAGCCCTAAATCAGCGGCTTGTAAGCAATAATGTGCAACTGAAAGTCCTATGTCGTTTTCAGCCCATTTTTGCTTATTCTTAACTCTCTCGGCAACATGGGGTTTAAGCATTGCTTCCTTTTCCGTAACAATGGCAAATGCGGGACAATTGTCTGTGAATTTGTTAGCCCCGTTAGGCTGAACACATTCACGGACTTTTTCTGCATTTTCGGGTGTGTTTACAATATAATATTTCCACGGTTGAGAGTTACAGGCGGACGGGCTGAGTCTTGCCGCATCAACACATTTTAAAAGCAAGTCGGTGCTGACGGATTCGCCGTTATAATTTCTGCAACTCTCTCTTTTAAGTATAAGCTCATTAAATTTCATAATCATTTCTCCTAATTTAATATGAAATTATTATATACTAAAAATTAAACATCTTCAACAACAAATTATTATGGACTTTTACATATTTCTTTGTTAAAATAAGAACGGTGATATTTATGAAAAGAAATCTATCTTTAATGACAGAACTTTATGAGTTGACAATGGCAAACGGATTTTTGAAAAACGGAAAATCCGATGAAATTGCATATTTTGATTTATTTTTCAGGCGAGTACCGGATAAAGGCGGATTTGCAGTTTTTGCAGGTCTTTCGCAAATAATCGAATATATCAAAAATCTTGAATTCAATGAAGATTATTTATCATTTTTAGCGGATTACGGATTTGATAAAGAATTTATCGACTATCTTCGCAACTTCAAATTTGCCTGTGATATATGGTCAGTACCCGAAGGAACACCGATTTTCCCCAATGAACCTATAATCAAGGTTCGCGGACCCATTATTCAAGCGCAACTTTTAGAAACAATTCTGTTGGTTTCTATGAATTATCAAAGCCTTATTGCAACTAAGGCAAACAGACTTGTCCGTGCGGCAAAGGGAACGGAAGTCGCCGAATTCGGCACCCGCCGTTCAACAAGCTACGACAATGCTTATTATGGCTCCCGTGCGGCATATATCGGCGGCTGTGTGGGTACATCGGGCGTGCTGCAGGGCAAGGATTTCACTATTCCCACAATGAACACCATGATTCACAGCTGGGTGCAGATGTTTGACTCCGAATACGAAGCATTTTGCGAATATGCGAAGCTTTATCCTGACGATTGCTCCCTTGTGATTGATACCTATGACACAATAAAAAGCGGTGTGCCGAACGCAATCAAGGCCTTTGATAACATATTAAAACCGATGGGCAAGCGCCCCATAAGTGTGCGGATTGACTCGGGGGATATCACTTATCTTTCAAAGAAAGTCCGCAAAATGCTTGACGAAGCGGGTTATCCCGACTGCAATATTGTTGCGTCAAATTCACTTGATGAATATATTATCAACGATATGATTATGCAGGGGGCAAAGGTGGATTGCTTTGTAGTGGGCGAAAGGCTGATAAATTCAGCGTCATCACCGCTTTTCAGCGGCGTTTATAAGCTTTCTGCAATCGAGAAAAACGGTGAGATTATCCCGAAAATAAATCTTTCTGAGAATGTCAGCAAAATCACAACGCCTCATTCCAAAATGCTCTACCGTCTTTATGATTGCAACACAGGCAAGGCGATTGCAGATGTGCTCACTTTACATGACGAAGAAATAAACGAAAACGAACCTTATACACTCTTTGACCCCGACTTTACATGGAAACGCAAAGAAGTTGAAAACTTTGTCGCCCGAAAGCTTTTGGTGCCGATATTTGTAAACGGTGAATATGTTTATAAAGAGCCGAGTCTTGATGAAATCCGTGATTATTGCTCAGAGCAGATTGATAATCTTTGGGAAGAAGTAAAACGCTTTGAAAATCCCCACAGTTATTATGTTGACCTTTCCGAAAACCTTTGGAGAATAAGAAAAGACCTTATCGAAGAGCATAAAGGTGTAAAAAGATAACAAAAAATTTAATATTACATTTAAACACTCTGTTCCTGACGGAATGGGGTGTTTTTTATTTCGTCAAAATTGACAATTTTTGACAGAAAATTTTGTTGATAGATTATAAAAAAAGTATTGCTTTTTCATATTGTATGTATTATAATATTCGCAGTGGAGATAAAAATCACTTAAAATTCATAAAAGTGGTGAAAATCTTAAAAACTAACTAAAATGTGAAAGGAGTGAAAATTCAATATGTCATTCAACAGTATGTATTTTCATAGTCTTGATGCAAAAAACAGAATTTTCATTCCTGCAAAATTCCGTGACCGATTGGGCGAAGAGTTTGTTGTTTTCAAGGGCGGAGAAAAATGCTTGTATGTTTATACAAAAGAAACCTTTGAAAAAATCAGCGAGCAGTTTATCAATCACCCCAACCGTGAAGTCCAAAGAGCGTTTTTCAGCCAAGTTGCCGAAGTTGTACCCGATAAACAGGGCAGAGCAACACTCACGGCGGATCAAGTTGAACACGCCGACATAAAAAAAGATGTTGCGATAATCGGTGCGGGCCAAAGAATTGAAATCTGGGCAACAGAAAACTTCAAGGCAGATGTCAAGCCGCTTCACGAACTCATCAACTTTGATGACTTCCACTTCTGATGGTAGAAAAATATGGATTTTCAACATATTTCGGTTTTGTTCGACGAAACAATAGAATCGCTTGATATAAAGCCCGACGGACTTTATGTTGACTGTACTTGCGGCGGCGCAGGCCATTCGAACGAAATCCTTAAAAATATAAAAAACGGCAAATTGGTAGCTATCGACCGTGACCCCGATGCCATAAAGGTAATAACCGAGCGAATCGGTTCAAACGGTTGCGTAGAAATAGTAAACGACAATTTCTTTAACATAAAAAACATTCTCGGCTCAAGAAAGGCTGACGGAATTCTTGCCGACTTAGGTGTAAGCTCGTTCCAGCTCGATACTGCCGAAAGGGGATTTTCATTCCATAAAGATGCACCCCTTGATATGAGAATGAGCAAAAGCGGAAAAAGTGCTTTTGATGTGGTAAATACTTATTCTGAGCAAGAGCTCGGCAATATTATATATAAGTATGGCGAAGAAAAGTTTTCGAGAAGCATTGCAAAAAACATTGTGAAAGCAAGAAACGAAAAACCCCTTGAAACCACTTTGGAGCTTGCGGAGCTTATAAAGAATTCGGTTCCCGCAAAATACCGAAGAGACGGTCACCCGGCAAGAAAAACTTTTCAGGCATTGCGAATTGAAGTGAATGACGAGCTTGCAGGACTCAGCCAAGCGGTTAGTGATATGTTCGACTGCTTGAAGGTGGGCGGAAGACTTTCAATCATCACATTTCACTCTCTTGAAGACAGAGCAGTTAAAGACGCTTTTAAAAGATTTACAGAAGGCTGCACTTGTCCGAAGGATTTTCCCGTCTGCGTTTGCGGTAATACACCGTCGGGAAAAATCATCAATAGGGGACTCAGCGCAAAGCAAAACGAATTAGATGCAAATAACAGAAGCCGAAGTGCAAGACTTCGAACTATCGAGAAAATAAAGTAGAAGGAAAAGGAAGAGAAGGATGGCACAATATAATAACTATGATTCTTATAAATTTGAATATTTCGAGCCACAAACCGTGTCTAAAAGCAGTGCTGCTCCTAAAATTAAAGAAACGCCGAAAAGGGCGCCTCAGTTAAAGTTAATTCAACAGCCCAAGCCCACAAGAGCGCAGATACAAAGTGAAGCGAAAAAGTCTGCAATGCAAGCAAGAAAAATTCTTGCGGTTGCTTGTGTTGTTATAATGTTTATGGCAATGGTTATTTACAGCCGTGTACAGCTTGACGAAATCAACCGTGACATAAAGCAGGTTGAAAGCGCAATGAAAATTGCACAGAGCGATACGGTCAGACTGAATAACGCTCTGAGCTCAGTTGTGTCAATCAACAAGGTTGAAGACTATGCGCTCAATGTTTTGGGTATGGTTAAGGTTCAGGATTATCAAGTAGTTTATGTTGATTTGTCAGGTGAAGATTCGGTTGTTATGGCAAACGGAAAAACAACCGACAGTCAAGTTATAAACGAAGAAGATAAGTAATATATAATAAAAGACGACAAAGAGAGTTGAGAAATCTTAACTCTCGTTTTGTGCTATTTAAGGGCAGAGAAAGGAGAAATAAAAATGAACAAAAAACCAACCAAAAATATGTCGATTCGTTCACATATTGCATTTTTGGGATTTACTCTTTTCTTGTTAGTGCTTATAGGCAATCTTTTCTGGCTTCAGGTAGTGAAAGGCGAAGAATACCGACTTAAAGCAGAAAGAAATCAGTTGAGCGATACTATCGTCAACGCTCACCGCGGCACAATTTACGATTCAAATATGAAAGTTATTGCACAAAGTGCGTCCGTATGGCTTGTATATATCAATCCGTCAAAAATTACAACGGATGAACAGAAAAATCTGCTTATTGATTATTTCACCGAAAATTTTGAGCTCAACCGTGAAACTGTTGAGAAAAAGGTGAATAAAAACACAAGCGGATACGAAAAAATTGTGGGGCAAATAAGCAATGACGAAAAAATCGCTCTTCAAACATTCATAAAGGTAAATAAAAGTGCAAAGCTCAATATGATTGTGGGCATTGACCCCGATACCAAGCGCTATTATCCCCTCGGCTCATTCGCATCAACAGTTGTCGGGTTTACGGGCTCGGGTGACACCGGCAGAGCCGGCGTAGAGCTCAAATATAACGAAGAGCTTACGGGTAAAGCGGGCAGAATTATCACCGCTCAGAACGCACTTGCGGGCGCAATGCCAAATGATTATGAAACAACCTATGACGCCGAACAGGGACACAGTCTAGTTCTTACTATCGACGAAGTTATACAATATTATCTCGAACAACAGTTAGCACAGGCAGTTGAAGAATCAAACGCAAAATATGCTTACGGAATTGTAATGGATGTGAAAACAGGCGCCATTCTCGGAATGACAACAAAGCCCGACTATGACCTTAATGAGCCGTATACAATATCGTCAAATAAAGTTTTAGAAGAAATTGAAGCATTGCAGGACGAAACGGAAAAAAGCAACGCAAAGCTTAATGCTCAATATTCTCAATGGCGTAACAGAGCAATAAGCGATGCCTATGACCCCGGTTCGGTTTTCAAAGTTTTTGTTGCGGCAGCAGCTCTTGAAGAGGGCGTAGTTAATACTGAATCAACTTATCACTGCACGGGCTCAATTAAAGTGGCAAACTATTTTCAACACTGTTTCCATAATACAGCTCACGGTACACAAACAATTGCAAAAGCGCTGCCGAATTCTTGCAATACATATTTCATTACCTTAGGTCAAAAAATGGGCAAAGAAATGTTCTTTAAATATTTTGAAGGCTTTGGTTTTACAGAAGCGACGGGCATAGACCTTCCGGCAGAAGCAACCCCTGTTGCGGGCAAAACTTATTATACCGTTGATAAAATGGGTATTGCCGAGCTTTCGTCTGCGTCATTCGGTCAAACATTCCAGATAACGCCCATTCAGGTAATCACTGCGGTGGCTTCTCTCGGTAACGGCGGCAAGCTTATGCAGCCCTATGTGGTTTCAAAAATTCTTGACGAAAACGGTAATCTCGTCAAAGAAACGGCTCCGACCGTGAAAAGACAGGTAATTTCAGAAAAAACTGCCGACCTTATGTGCAGTCTTATGGAAGAAGTTTGCATTTCGGGTACAGCTAAAAACGCTTATGTGGCAGGATATCATATTTCCGGTAAAACCGGTACCAGCGAAAAGCTTCAGGTTCCGGGCAAAAATATAGCGTCATTTGCCGGGTTTGCACCTTCTAATGACCCGCAGATTGCAGTTCTTGTGGCAATTGATGAGCCGCAGGGCGGTTCAACAACCGGCGGCGGTGTTGCGGCACCGATTGCAGGACGAATTTTTGAAAATGTGCTTGCATATCTCAATATAGACCCGCAATACAGCGACGAAGAAATGGCAAAGGCAACTGTAACCGCACCGAACCTTATCGGTCAAAAAGCAGATACAGTCAAGTCAAATGCAAGCGGATTTACAGTAAAAATTGTAGGAAACGGCGATACGGTTATTTCACAAATTCCATCTGCAAAACAGTCAATGCCAAAGGGCGGAATTATTGTTGTATATACAGAAGAAAATGCAGAAAAGCATACGGCAACAGTTCCGAATCTTGCAAATCTTACAATAGCAGAAGCAAACCGAGTTGCGGTTAATGCAGGATTTAATATCAAGGTGGCAGGAACAACTCAAGGCGGCGAAGTGCTGTCATATAAACAGAGCATTCCGGCAGGCACAACTTATGAGCAAGGCACGGTAATAACGGTTTACTTCAGTTCAAGTGTGAATGTAGCCGATTAAATTTAATAGCGAGGTATCTATTTTAATGAAACTTTCTGCACTTCTTCAAGGTGTGAAAACGCAGAGTGCGTTTGAAGATGTGGAAATTGAAAGAGTAACGGATAAAGACAAGGATACAAATAAAAACACATTATTTATCTGTATAGACGGTAATCAGTACGACGGCCACAAAATAGCAAAAACCGCACTTTTGAACGGTGCGGTCGCCGTGGTGACTGAGAGGGATTTAAAAATCGAGAAACAGATAATCGTCGAAAATACAAGAGAGGCGTATTCGCAAATTGCGTCTAATTTCTACGGTAACCCTACCGAAAAGTTAAAGTTAATCGGTATAACGGGTACAAACGGAAAAACATCAACATCATTTTATATTAAAAATATGTTGAACAGTTTAGGCTGTAAATGCGGTTTAATCGGTACGGTTGAAAATGATTTCGGCAACGGAAAATCAGAGTCAACGCTCACAACGCCCGAACCCATGGAGCTGCAAAAACTGTTTAGAAATATGATAGATAACAATTGCGAATACTGTGTAATGGAGGTTTCTTCTCAAGCGCTTGCGCAAAAAAGGGTGTATGGCTTAGAGTTTGAAATATCCGTTTTAACAAATATAACGGTTGACCATCTTGATTATCATATCACTATGGAAAACTACATAAATTCAAAGTTAGAACTGTTCACAAACAGCCGAAAAGCAATTGTGAATATTGATGATAATAATGTCAAAAATGCACTTTCCCGAATAGAATGTCCTGTTGTGACTTGTTCGGCAATCGACAATAAAGCAGATTACACGGCAAAAAATGTGTTGTGTAATGAAGCCTATGTGCAATATGAATTGGTGGGAATGAATTGTATCGGCAGAATAACCGTCAATCTTCCCGGAAAATTTACAGTCTATAATTCACTTTGTGCGGCAACTGCTTTGATAGAATTAGGCTTTTCCGTTGATGAAATATCAAAATCGGCAGAACAGATAAAAAAAGTAAAGGGCAGAGCCGAAAAAGTGCCTGTTCCCAAAAACTTTACGGTTATAATCGACTATGCTCATACTCCCGACGGATTAGAAAATATCTTAAACTGTATTAAAGGCTTCGCACAAGGCAAGATTATTACGGTTTTCGGCTGCGGCGGAGACAGAGATAAAAGCAAACGGGCAGAAATGGGCAGAATAGCAGGGGAATTATCCAATATAGCGGTGGTCACAAGCGATAACCCAAGAACAGAAAATCCCTTGCTGATAATAAATGACATTCTCGGCGGTATGGAAAGAACAAAATCTAAGCTTGCCATAATTGAAAATCGCCGTCAGGCGATTGAGTTTGCACTCTCAAAGGCTCGAAAAGGTGATGTGGTCTTGCTTGCCGGCAAAGGCCACGAAACCTATCAAATAGTTGGAACAGAAAAAATTCCTTTTGATGAACGGGAGATAGTAAAGGAATATTTCAAGGAGTAGTTATGAATTTAACGGTTACACAGGCAGCAACGGCACTCGGCTCAAAAGTTGTATCTGAAAACTTAATAAACAGAGTATCGATTGACAGTCGAGATGTTGACGGCAACACACTGTTTTTTGCAATAAAAGGCGAACGCTTTGACGGACACGACTTTATTGAAGATGTGGCAAAAAAAGGCGTGGGTGCAATTGTCAGTCATAAAAACATAGAAGTTAATGTGCCCCTTATCAAAGTTTCGGATACGAAACAGGCACTTCTTGATTTGGCGTCATTTTACAGACACTCAATAGAGAACCTGATTGTAATCGGTCTTACAGGCAGTGTGGGCAAAACCACAACAAAAGAAATGACCGCTTGTGTAATGGCTCAAAAATATAAAACTCTCAAAACCGAAGGCAATTTCAATAATGAAATCGGAATGCCGAGAACGGTTTTTCGCTTAGACAACAGTTATGAATGTGCGGTGCTCGAAATGGGTATGGACGGCTTCGGTCAGATTTCGGACCTTACAAATTCCGCACATCCCGACTGTGCAATCATCACTAATATCGGTGTTTCCCATATTGAAAATTTAGGCTCTCGCGACGGAATTTTAAAGGCAAAGCTTGAGATTCTCGAAGGTATGAAAAAAGGTTCAACTCTTTTTGTAAACGGCGATAACGATAAGCTGGCAACTGTTGAAAATGCCGATTACAATATTATAAAATTCGGTATCGACAACAAAGACTGTGAATTTTTAGCAGAAGAAATCAAAGAAAATGATTTCTCAACCGATTTTACGGCAGTGTGGAACGGCAACCGTCAAAAAGTTACAATCCCAACTGTCGGAATTCATAATGTATATGACGCTCTTGTGGCTTTCGCTGTAGGAATTGAATATAACATCGCACCCGATTTAATCGCAAAAGGGCTTAGAGATTATACCCCGTCGGGAATGCGGCAGAGAATCAAAGATGCAAATGGTATTACGGTAATCGAAGACTGCTATAACGCAAGCCCCGATTCGCAAAAAGCAGGTCTTAACACACTTTGTAAAATTGCAAAGGGCAGAAAAATCGCAGTGCTCGGCGATATGTTAGAGTTGGGCGATTACACCGAAACTGCTCACAGAACGGTGGGCGAATATGCAGCCGAATGTCAAACAGACGCTCTCTTCACTTTGGGCGAAAGTTCAAAATATATTTCTGACAGTGCTAAAAAATGCGGACTAAATTCCGTATTTTCATTCACCGATAAAGCAGAGTTGACAGAAAACTTAAAAAACTATCTTCAAAAAGGCGATACGGTGCTTTTCAAAGCAAGCCGCGGAATGAAATTAGAAGAAGTTTTTGAAGAATTATATAGATATTGGGAAGTTTAAGGAGTTGTGATTATGAAAATATATGTTGCGTTGGCATTTGCCGCTATTTTAAGTTTTGCAATAGCATTTCTATTGGGTTTTGCAGTAATCCCCATGCTTAGAAAACTCAAATTCGGTCAAACTATTCTTGATATTGGGCCTGCATGGCATAAAAGCAAGCAAGGCACCCCGACAATGGGTGGCATTATGTTCATTGTCAGCACAATCGCCTCAGTTATTGTTGTGCTTTTGACAGATTATTTAATGGGCGGCAATCTTTTTGCAAGTGAGCATATTTTCCCCGACCAGCTTAAAGTAAAATTAGTTGCAGGGCTTATTCTTGCAGTGGGAATCGGTCTTGTGGGCTTTGCCGACGACTATATTAAGGTTGTAAAAAAGAGAAATTTAGGCTTAACTGAAATTCAAAAGACAATTCCCCAAATCATATTGAGCATTGCTTATCTTATGGCGCTTTATATGAACGGACTTACATTTATGAAAATTCCGTTTATAGGTGCGGTTGACCTTAAATGGTTTTTCTGGATTTTCGGCATTTGTGTAATATACGGCACAGTTAATGCAACAAACTTTACTGACGGTGTTGACGGACTTTGCGCAAGCGTTACATCAATCGGCGCACTCGCTTTCGTCATAGCAGCACTTATGACAAAATTCTTCGGTATCAGCATTTTGGCGGCTGCTCTCTTCGGCGGTTGCTGCGGATATCTCATTTGGAATTACTATCCCGCAAAGGTTATGATGGGTGACACAGGCTCAAATTTCTTGGGTGGTGTAATGGTGGCGTTGGCCTATGCCATTGATTGTCCGTGGATACTTCTTTTCTTCGGTCTTATCTATGTAATCGAAGGAATGTCGGATGTGTTGCAAATCGGCTATTTCAAAGCAACACACGGCAAGAGAATTTTCAAAATGGCACCTATTCATCACCATTTTGAAATGAGCGGATGGAAAGAACGCAAAATTGTAACGGTCTTTTCCGTTGTCAATTTAATAGGATGTGCAGTGGGCATGGCAATTTATTATTTCGGCGTTATAAAATAAACAAATTTAAACTGTTAAGAAAGGTTGGCGGAAGAAATGGGAACAAAGAGAAAAAAATCGACCCTAAATTCAATACTGGCACAAGGCTCAATGGACATTCCCTTTTTCCTTTTACTCATTGTGATTGTGTCAATAGGACTCGTTATGCTTTTTTCCGCAAGCTATACTTACAGTTATTATAACCGTGACGGTGACAGCACCTACATTTTTCGCCGCCAGATAGTGTTTACTGTTTTAGGTCTTGTGGGAATGTATGTTGTATCAAGAATTCGTTACGATTATTTTAAAATAATAGCTTTATTGGGAGTGGCGGCATCACTGTTTCTTTTGTGCTTGGTACTTGTCCTTCCCGAATACAAACCTGGATTTAAGCGGTGGATTAACTTGGGCTTTACCACATTCCAACCGTCCGAAGTGGCAAAAATAGGACTTATAATGATACTTGCATTTCTGCTTGATAAAGACTATAAAGCCATAACGGGCAAAATTCCCAGTCAATCGGGTATTGCCAAAACAATTTATAAATTTACTGACGGAAGAGTCGTGCTTTATAAATCATTTACATCCGTAATTGCTTACGGTGTGCTGATTATTGTGTTTGCAGGTCTTGTTTATCTTGAAAATCACCTTTCGGGAACAATACTTATGCTTGCCATTGGTTTTGTTATGCTCTTCTTGGGTGAAGTAAAATACAAATGGTTTATTGTGGCAGGCGGTGTAGTGCTTATTGTGGGAATAATTCTCATAGCAAAACCCGAGCTTCTTGAAAGCTATATGGGTGAGCGTATCACCGCATGGCTCGATAAAGACTATGACCCCACGGGCGCCCGTTGGCAGACAAACAATTCGCTTTATGCAATCGGCTCAGGGGGATTTTTAGGTACGGGCTTAGGTCAGTCAAAGCAAAAGCATCTCTATGTTTCAGAGCCGCAAAATGACTTTATTTTTGCAATTGTCTGCGAAGAATTGGGCTTTATCGGTGCGGCTGCGATAATTATTATTTTCGCACTTCTCGTTTACAGGGGAATTTATATAGGACTTCGTGCCAAAGACCGTTTCGGCGGATTGCTCTGTATGGGAATTGCGTTCCAGGTTGGTATTCAGGTTGCACTCAACATAGCCGTTGTCAGCGACTTAATTCCCAATACGGGTATTTCACTTCCGTTCTTCTCTGCGGGCGGTACATCAATTTTCATTCTTCTTTGTGAAATGGGAATGCTGTTGTCGGTTTCCCGCAGTATGCGTAAAAAGGGGTAAATAGAAATGAGAGTAATGTTTGTAGCCGGCGGCACCGGCGGACATATAAATCCTGCGGTTGCAGTTGCAAAAGAAATGCAAAGACTCGACCCGAATACAGAAGTTCTTTTTGTGGGAACAGAGGGCAGAATGGAAACAAAAATTGTTCCGAAAGCGGGCTTCGAAATTAAAACCGTCAAAATGAACGGCTTTTCAAGAAGTCTTTCAATTAAAGGCTTGATTGATAACATAAACACGGTGATTCTCACACTTAAAGCGTCGGGCGAAGCACGAAAAATCATCAAAGATTTTGCACCCGATGTTGTTGTGGGATTTGGCGGATATGTAACAGGTCCCGTCCTTCGGGAAGCGGCAAAAATGGGCATAAAAACCGCAATTCACGAGCAAAATGCTTTCCCGGGCGTTGCCAACAAAGCGCTCGCAAAAATTGTTGATAAAGTAATGCTCACATCGGAAGCCGCAGAAAAATATATGACTTGCAAAAATCCCGCAGTTGTAACAGGACTTCCGGTTCGCCGTGAAATTGTAAAAACCGACAGAGCTTTTGCCCGCGCATCACTCGGCGTAAAAAATGAAGAAATGCTTGTGCTTTCAATGGGCGGTTCTTTGGGGGCTGAAGCAATTAACAATGCGGTTGTAGAAATGCTCACAACACTTAAAGACGAAAAAGACATCTGCTTTTTACACGCTACCGGCAGTTACGGTAAATGGGTGGGTGACAAACTCACGGAAAACGGTGTTAAATTCGGCAAAGGGACAAACATTGAAATCCGTGAATATATAGATAATATGGATATTTGCTTGCCGGCTTGCGACTTGATAATCAGCCGTGCGGGTGCAAGTTCACTCTCTGAAATTCAAGCACTTTCAAAACCGTCAATTCTTATTCCGTCACCGAATGTTGCAGAAAATCATCAATATCACAATGCGATGACTCTCGCAGAAAACGGCGGTGCAATTTTAATTGAAGAAAAAGAACTTTCCGAAAAGAAAATTGCAGATATTGTTTTAGACCTTAAAAACAATAAAGATAAACTTAATGAAATCTCTGCAAAATGCGGTGAAAAAGCAAAGCTTAATGCACTTTCGGAGATTTGCAGAATTATATCTTCGCTTAAAGATTAGTTTTTAACATTTTTCACATTATCCGCATAGTATGTGGCACAAGGCTTTTCCTTATACTGTAAAGGGCGTGTGAAAATTGGATAAAATAGTCATAAACGGCTCAAAAAGATTGGACGGAGAAATCTCTGTTCAAGGAGCCAAAAACAGCGTGTTGCCAATACTCGTCGCAACTCTTTTGACAGACGGAGTTTCGGTGATACATAATTGTCCCGTTATTTCAGATGTGGACGCAACAATAAAAATTCTTCGTTATTTAGGGTGCACCGTCACCCGTGAAGGGCACACAATAACAGTGGATTCAAGCAGCGTCAATAAAAATGATGTGCCCGATGAATTGATGCGTGAAATGCGTTCCTCAATTGTGTTTTTAGGCGGAATTTTAGGCAGAATGGGCAAGGCGGTGCTTTCAACTCCGGGCGGGTGTGAAATAGGGCTTCGTCCCATTGATTTACATTTGTCCGCAATGCAGCAGTTTGGTGCAGAGATTTCAACCGAAAACGGCAATATAATCTGCTCGGCAGAGAAAAACGGACTCACAGGCACTCGAATAACCTTGTCATTTCCAAGCGTAGGTGCCACCGAGAACATAATTCTTGCGGCAATCTTTGCAAAAGGCACAACAGTGATAACAAATGCGGCCCGTGAGCCTGAAATCAGCGACTTAGCCGATTTCTTGAACAGCTGCGGAGCAAAAATTCACGGCGCCGGGGACAGCACCGTCACAATTGAGGGTGTAAGCAAACTCAATGCCACCGAGCACACGGTAATCCCCGACAGAATTGTGGCTTCCACTTATATGATTGCCGCCGCAGTAACCAACGGAAGAATTTGTCTGAAAGACATAATTCCGTCACATATCGGACCGACAATTCAGCCCCTTCGTGAAGCCGGGTGCGACATTGTGGTCAGCGGACGGTGGGTGTGCCTTAGCGCACCGCCGAGACTTAAAAGAATAAGAATGATAAGAACAATGCCCTATCCGGGTTTTCCCACAGATGTTCAGGCGCAGATGATGGCGCTGACTTCCGTTGCAGACGGCACAAGCGTTATTGTGGAGAATATCTTTGAAAGCAGATTTAAGCACATCGGCGAGCTTATCCGATTTGGCGCTAAAATCAATGTTGAGGGTAGGGTGGCAGTGATTGAAGGAATGAGATATCTGAACGGCGCCAATGTCCGTTCAACAGATTTGCGCGGAGGCTCCGCAATGATAATTGCAGGACTCTCTGCAAGGGGAATAACCGAAATTTCAGATATCCATCATATAGACAGAGGCTATGAAGAGCCTGAAAAAGTGCTTTCAGGCCTTGGAGCAGATATAAAAAGGGTGAAAGAAGTTGAAAAAGACTAACAGCCAAAGCACAACCCGAAACAGTCAGATGTCGGGAGATGAGCGAATAATCAACCGAACAACCCAAAGAAGAAAGAAAAACCGACGCAAAAAGCTGATTCTTCGAGGGTGCTTGGGTATAGCCTTTCTTCTGATAGGCGTTATTCTTGTGTTGACTATGTTTTTTAATATCAGTGAAATAACCGTGACCGGAGATACTGTTTACGCCGCCGAAGAGATATCAAATGCCAGCGGCGTGAATATTGGCGACAATCTCATTTTTGTTTCAAAAAAGAAAATTGATGAGAAAATAACAAGCGAATTACCCTATGTGGGCAGCGTTAAAGTTAAAAGGCGCTTGCCGACGGGGCTTGAGCTTCAGGTTACAAAGACCGAAGCGGTATATGCGGTGGCGCAGGACGGATATTTTACCTTGCTGAACGAGAAAGGAAAGGTTCTTGAAGCAAATACAGAGTTTATTGCAGAAAATATAACCTTGGTAAACTTAGGCAATATTATTTCTGCAACGGTGGGCAAAAATATAGAGCTTGAAACAGAAAAGGTTTTAGATAAACTGATAAAAATTCAAGAAGAATGTAATAATTGCGGATTAACCGACATCACAGCCGTTGATTTGTCAGATATTTACAACATAAAGCTCACTTATCAGGGCAGAATAATTCTTGAGCTTGGCGATACGGATAAATCCGGACTTTCAAAAAAATTGGCATTGGGTCAGGCGGCGATAGAACATCAAAACGCAGAAAATGAGTTTTATCGCGGCACAATTAACCTGACGGTTGACGGCAAAGGCTTCTGGGCAGAAGAAACTTCAACTACCGAAACCACAACCGTTCCCGAGACTTCCGTAGAAGAATCAACTACCGAATCGGCAGCGGAATCGACCACAAAAACTGCGGCATAAGGCAAAAAAGCCATAAAATTTATAAAAAAGCCATAAATTTGTAAAAAAATCTATAAATTATGTATTGCATTTATTTTTTCAAAGTGTTAAAATAAACTGTAATTATATAATCCAATAGGTGTGAAATTTTCTTATACATAGGAGGATGTTAAAAATGGCATTCGAAATTGATAATCGTTATGAAGACATTACAAACATTAAAGTAATCGGTGTCGGCGGCGGCGGCGGAAACGCAATTAACCGTATGGCAAAGACAGGCATCAACGGCGTTGAGCTTATTGCAATCAACACTGATAAACATGTTCTTGGTTTTTCACAAGCAACACAGAAAATCCAAATCGGTGAAAAAGTTACTTCAGGTCAGGGCGCAGGCGCTAAACCTGAAATCGGTCAGAAAGCAGCAGAAGAAAGCCGTGACGCTATTATCGAAGCTCTTTCAGGCACACATATGGTATTCGTTACCGCAGGTATGGGCGGCGGAACAGGTACAGGTGCTGCTCCGATTATCGCTGAAATCGCAAAAGAAAAAGGCATTCTTACAGTCGGTATCGTTACAAAGCCTTTCGCATTTGAAGGCAGTCGCCGTATGAAACAGGCAGAAGCAGGTATCGCTGAACTTGCACAGCATGTTGACTCTCTTATCGTTATTCCTAACGAAAGACTTAAATATCTTCCGGACCAGAAGCTCACATTTGCAAACGCTTTCGCAATTGCCGATGATGTTCTTCGTCAGGGTGTAAACTCAGTTACAGAGCTTATCACAATGCCGCAGTTCATTAACCTTGACTTTGCCGATGTTACAGCAGTTATGAAAGACGCTGGTCACGCTCATATGGGTATCGGCCGTGCAAGCGGTAAAGATAAGGCAGAGCAAGCAGCACACGATGCTATTTCAAGTCCGCTTCTTGAAACAACAATCACAGGTGCAAAGGGTGTTATTATCAGCATCACAGCATCTCCCGACATCACTCTCGAAGATGTTGACACAGCGGCAGGCATTATCCGTGCAGAAGCAGATGAAGATGCAAACATCATCTTCGGTGTTGCTTTCGACGATAAGCTTGACGATGAAATGATTGTTACTGTCATCGCAACAGGCTTCGGTCTTGACTCAAACGGAATGGCAAAGAAACCAATGTCATCTTATGATATCAGCTCAAACAGCAACTTCGGTGCAGATGACGACAATATGGATGATATTCTTGACCTTTTCAAAGGCAGAAGATAATCTGAACAAATAATTAACCCCGTAGATTTATTTCTACGGGGCATTTTTTTATCAAATTACAGTGAAAAATCTTCTGCATTATATTCTTGCAGCTCAATCGGTCTTCTCGGTTGCCTTTTCAAAACATCATATATAAATTTCCTACAAGAAAAATCCTTTTCAACCACGCCTTTTTTCTTGCAAAGCACGGTTTCACCGTCGGGGGCGGGCTTTCCTAATGCACAATATGAGCATGACGGGGAAATATCTTTTTTGTTAAGCAGCTTTCTCATTTTTATCACCAAGGCTATTTTAACACACTTTTCTTTTACTATCAATATCAAAAATCATTATTATACACATTGAGATTATAGCTAAAAAAGCGGGCAGAGAAACTGAAAAGGGCACAACATTTGTAACATTCTGCAAGCTTGTTTCAATATCAACGGGAAAAACCGTAAGCAATAAATAGCAAATCACCGCCGAAAGTGCTCCGTTAATAACGCGGCCCGTGAAAAAACGAATATATTTTAATTCGGTTGCACGAATATATGAATACACCTGACAATGCACACAAAATCCGCCGAACCCTATGATAGCGGTAATAACGGGAATGGGCATTTTTTCTGCTGTTTGTGAGCAGCCCTTTGTAACCTCAAGAACCGAAACCAAAGCGGTATATACGCTTTCGCTGAATTTCATTTGTTTAATGCACTCCGTCAACGCACTAAAAAGAATAACCCATGCGCAAATGCCCAAAATTGCATTGACATTGTCCGTCACAGACGAAGACAATGCCAAAAGCGGACTCTGCTTATAGCTTTTATGATTTGTGCGGCTTTCTGCGCTGTCGCTGAAAAACCTTGAAATAATACCGAGAATAACAGATGAAAGGCAGAGAGAAGCGAACATTATAACTCCCGCTTTGCTGCTGCCGAGCATACCCACCCCAACGGCGGTTATTATAAATGCAGGTCCGCCGTTCACGCAAAACATACATAGCCGCCGTGCCTCATTTCTGCTGATTCTTCCGTTTTCATAGAGTGTTGCAGTCATTTTTGCCCCTACGGGAAAACCCCCGATAAGTCCCATAATTATAACTGCAACTGCGCAGTCGGGTTGCTTAAACAAAAATCTTGTTATGGGTGCCAATGCTTTGTATATCGGCGCAAGTACATCCGATTTAATTATGTATGACGACAAAACCATAAAAGGAAAAAGCGACGGCAAAATGGTATAAAAGCAGATTTTAAGCCCCTTTGTGATGCCGTCGGTTACGGCGTAGGGCATTAAAAACAGTAAATAGCAGCTTATGAAAATGCCTGTAATTGACAATACATTTTTTCTTGAAATCAGTTTAAACATTATCTCACATCCCAATATAATATATTGAATTTGAAAAGGTTTAATGAATTATTTTCACCCGATTTCATATAATTGTATGAATCGAGGTGCATTTTTTTGTCGCAGAGAAAGAAACCAAAAGAAAAAAAGCATTTGCCCTTGCCCGAGCTGTTGTCCGATGAGCCTAAGCTTGAAACCTTAGGTAACCGTGAAATTATTGTGGAAGGGTGCAAGGGTATTGCCGAATACAGTGAAAATCTCATAAAGCTCAGCACGGGAACGCTGGTAATCGGCTTTACGGGTACTGAAATGCTCATACAATCCTTTGATAACGGTGTGGCGGTAATCAAAGGCATAATTACAGAAATAACTTTTGTTACATAGGTGAAAATATGTTTATAATTGAATTTATCAGGTGGCTTTTCGGCTATATAAATTTTAGTGCATCGGGCGGTTTCCCCGACAGATTTATAAATCTTTGCACGAAAGACGGTATTCTCCTGTGGAATATTAAAAATGTCGGCGGAAATCTAACCGCAAGCACAACCGTCAGCGGCTATTTGAATATTCGCAATTGTGCAAAAAAATCGGGAATGAAAGTCCGTGCTATTCAAAAAAAGGGTTTAATATTTTTTTTGAAAGCCCATAAAAAAAGAATAGGAATACTTATCGGATTGTCTGTTTGCGTGTTGATTTTTATATTTCTCTCGCAATTTGTATGGAGCGTTTCGGTTGTAGGAAATGATGTTTTAGAAACCGACTTTATTTTGAGCACTTTTGAAGATTACGGAATAAAAGTAGGCTCAAGAGTTACAAAAGAGCAACTGCGTGATGCGGCAGAAAAAGCGGTTGTTGAAATTCCAAAGCTTTCTTGGGCAACAGTCAACCAAAAAGGTACGGTTTTAGTTATTGAAGTCCGTGAAAAGGTGGAAGCCCCGCAAATGTACGATAACTCAAAGCCCACTAATGTGGTGGCAAAAGAAGACGGACTCATTTTAAGTGTTGATATTCTTTACGGAAATTCCGAAACCAAAGTGGGCTCGGCAGTTACAAAAGGGGATTTGCTAATAAGCGGAGTAGCCAATCACCCTGACGGCAGTCAGTCGCTTATTCACGCCGACGGTCATGTCAGAGCGCTTGTCAAAAAGAAAAAAGCGTCAAACAGTAACAGCTTTTCTTTTTATAATCCCGAAAACGAAAGCGTAAGAAAGTCCCTGTTTTTCTTCGGCATTAAAATACCTTTCGGCAAAAATGTACCGCAAAGCTTTTATACAGAACATAAATCTTTTATCGAAAGTGATAAATCACTATTGCCGTTGGGAATAATAACAGAATACGGTGCAAGTTTTTCCGATGGCAAAAGTGAAATTTCGGAACAAATGCAAAATAAAATATCCCTTTACACTAATGCATTGTATATCCGTGAGCTTTTAGATTATTGCGAGATTAAATCGTCGCAAACAGAAAAAAACGGTCAGGAATATGATTTTTGTGCAGAATGCGAACAAGAAATCGGTATTTTACAAGAAATTTATGTAGAAAACTGATGACATTGCATAAAAATCGTGCTATAATATGTTAAATATAGCTAAAAAATATTAGTATTGTGAAAAAAATAGGTGATTAGAAATTGTTTGAACAAATCATAAATGTTGACAGAATGGAACAAGCGGTGAGCCTTTTCGGCAGCTTTGACGAAAATGTGAAGCTGATTGAAAGTCAATATAATGTGAGAATCATCAGCCGTGGCTCCGAGCTTAAAGTCAGCGGTGAAGCAGAAAGTGTTTCAAAAGCGGTCAGGGCAATTAACGGGCTTTTAATGCTTATTAACCGTGGCGAAGCACTGTCAGAGCAAAATGTGCGTTATGTGCTGTCACTGGTCAACGACGGCAATGACGACAGGCTCTCCGAAATGACGGGCGACTGTGTTTGTATCACCGCAAAGGGAAAACCTATAAAGCCAAAAACCTTAGGTCAAAAGAAATATTTAGACTCTATTAAGAATAATACAATTACTTTGGGTGCGGGCCCTGCCGGTACCGGTAAAACCTATCTTGCAGTTGCTATGGCGGTCAATGCGTTCAGAGCAAAAGAAGTCAACAGAATAATTCTTACCCGTCCCGCAGTTGAAGCGGGTGAAAAGTTAGGCTTCTTGCCCGGTGACCTGCAGCAAAAGGTCGACCCGTATCTGAGGCCACTCTATGACGCTTTGTTCGATATGCTGGGAGCAGAAAGCTTTCAGCGTTATCAAGAGCGCGGCAGTATTGAAGTAGCGCCCCTTGCATATATGCGCGGCAGAACCCTTGACGACAGCTTCATAATTCTTGACGAAGCGCAGAATACAACCCGTGAACAAATGAAAATGTTCTTAACCCGATTGGGCTTTAATTCAAAAATCGTTGTAACGGGTGATATAACTCAAATCGACTTACCCGACGGTAAAAAATCAGGACTTGTTGAAGCTATGAAAATACTGAAAGGTATTGACGATATTGCAATAAATCAGTTTACGGAAAAAGATGTGGTCAGACACCGTCTTGTACAGGATATTATAAAGGCTTATGAAAGACAGGAAATGAGGCAAAAGAAATGAACGAAAAATTAAAGGTAATAATTGATAATCAACAGAATGTAATGAAAATACCGACAGGTGTGAGAATGCTTGTTCGCCGTTGCTGTAAAGCGGTGCTTGTAAATGAAGGCTTTACCGATTCGGCAGAAATCAGTGTAACCTTTGTTGATGATGAAACAATTCGTGCTCTTAATAAAAAACACAGAAATATAGATAAAAGTACTGATGTACTGTCATTCCCCATGGGAGAAAACGGAGAATTTGACACAAATCTTGACACCGGCGCAAAGGTGCTGGGTGATATTATTATTTCAATCGAACACGCCTATGAACAAGCGGAAAAATACGGTCATACTCTTCAAAGAGAAATCGGATTTTTAACGGTACATTCTCTTCTTCATCTCTTGGGCTATGACCACGAAAGCGGCGGCCTCGAAGCAGTAAAAATGAGAGAAAAGGAAGAAACGGTTTTAACCCGTGTAGGGTTAAAAAGAAACGGAAGCTATTACTTTGACGGAGAGTAATTATGAAAAATCTTATAAAAGGCTTCGGTTATGCCTTTAACGGTATTTTCACAGCGCTGAAAAAAGAGCGCAATTTCAGAATACATACGGTGTGTATGATTTATATGTATTTCTTTTTGTTCTTTTTTGATTTTTTTGAAATCACAAGAACGGAGCTTGCAATAATTTTTTTGGCAAACGGACTCGTTATCGGCGGCGAACTTATAAATACAGGCATAGAAAAAGCAGTTGATTTATATGGCAGCGAGCATACCGAACTCGGCAAAATCTCAAAGGATTGTGCAGCAGGTGCGGTGCTTGTGTTTGCAATATTTTCGGTACTTTGCGGAATTGCAATTATGTATCAGCCCCAAGCATTTCAACAACTGTTTGCATACTTTTGGGACAACCCCATAAGCATTTTGCTTTTCATAGTGTCAGTAGTAATTTTTACAATATTTATATTTAAAGGAATCCCTTTTAAAAATAAGGAGAATAAATGAATACACCGAAAACAGCATTTATAGCAATCGTTGGCAAAGCCAATGTTGGCAAATCTTCAATTCTAAATAAACTTTTAGGAACAAAAATCGCAATTGTTTCGTCAAAGCCCCAAACAACAAGAACAAGAATAATGGGTGTGCTCACAACTGACGACAATATTCAGTTGGTGTTTACCGATACACCCGGTTTTCATAAACCTAAAACAAAATTAGGCGAGAAAATGGTGAAAGCCGTCAGCGACAGCATTGACGGTGTTGACGCTTGCCTTTTGGTTGTTGAACCCGACGGCGAATTGAATCCCGCAGAGCTTGAACTCATTGAAAAAATCAAAAAAGGCAAAAATCCCGCAATTCTTGCAATCAATAAAATTGATACGGTTAAAGAAAAAGAAAGTCTGATTTCAAGAATAGCGGAAATGACGGAACACTATGATTTCGACGCTATTGTACCTGTTTCTGCGCAGAACGGCAGCGGTATAAAAGAGCTTTTGGAAGAGCTTAAAAAGCTTTCGTTTGAGTCAGAGCATTTCTTCCCCGAAGATACTCTCACAGACCAGCCCGAAAGAGTGCTGGCAGGCGAGATTATAAGAGAAAAAATGCTTAGACTTTTAGATAAAGAAATTCCCCACGGTACTGCTGTCAGCATTGAAAAGATGCGTGAGCGCAGTGACGGAATTATGGATATTGAAGCAACAATTTATTGCGAAAGAGACAGTCACAAAGGTATCATTATCGGCAAAGGCGGAAATATGCTTAAAAAAATTTCAACCTATGCGCGCCAAGATATGGAGAACTTTTTCGGCTGCAAAATCAATCTTCAATGTTGGGTAAAGGTCAAAGAAGGTTGGCGCAACCGTGAAGGACTCATCCATAATTTCGGTCTTGATTAAAATCAAAAATTACCAATCATATTTCATATTGCAAAAGACAAATTACTAATGGTAGGTGATTTGTAATGGACAATATGGCAATATGGAGCAGATTTACAAAAAGCGGAAAAGTCGAAGATTATTTAATGTATAAAAAATCTTTAACCAATAAAAAACCGCAATATGATGAGGAAATCTACGATGAGGACGAATACGGACGGTCTGATATTAAAGGAACAGAATATTGGTGAAAAAGACAAGCTCGTCACGGTGTTAACACGCCATAACGGGCTTGTGCGTGCTTTTGTCCGGGGAGCTAAGTCATATAAAAACAGAAAATGCAGTTCAACGGGAATGTTCTGCTATTCAAAACTGTCTTTGTATAAAACCAAAGACAGCTACATAATCGACGAAGCCGAGCCTATTGAAACTTTTTTCGGGCTTCGAGAAGATCTTGAAAGAATATCATTGGCGCAATATTTTTCCGAACTGATAATGACTCTTGTTCAAGAAGACGAACAGGCCGAAGAATATTTAAGACTGATACTCAATTCTCTTCACTTTTTATCAAAAGGTAAAATGCCGACAGAACAAATAAAAGCAATAACAGAGCTTCGGCTTATGTGCATTGCCGGTTATATGCCCAATCTCATCGCTTGTGAGCGTTGCGGTGAATACGAAACCGATACAATGTATTTCAATGTGCAAGACGGACTTCTGTACTGTGAAAACTGCATATCCTCCGAAGCGGTTTTCTCTCTTGATATAGGTCTTGTAAAGGCGCTTCGCCATATTGCATTTTCAGAATTTGATAAAATATACTCATTTAAAATGGAAGACCATGCACTTCCCGATTTATCATATATAACCGAAAAGTATTTATTGGCTCAAATTCAAAAAACATTTAAAACTTTAGATTTCTATAAGGATATAACAAAATGAACAAGTATTATATTTCACTTGAACTTGATAAAATTCTTAAGATGCTCAGTGATACGGCATCTTCTGTCGACGCAAAAGAAACGGCAATGAATATCAAGCCCCTGACGGACTATTTTGAAGTGACCGAGTTGCTTGACAAAACCGAAGCGGCTTATGTTCTTATTGCCAAATTCGGCGCACCGTCATTCGGCGGATTGCAAAATGTCAACAATGCGTTAAGCAGGGCAAATGCAGGCGGCTCGTTGTCAGCGGGCGAACTTTTAAAGATAGCGACAACTCTTAAAATCATTCGCAATATTACAGTTTGGCACGAAAAATGTGCGGGAATGGAAACTGCTCTTGACGATTTGTTTAATTCCCTTTATCCCAATAAATATCTCGAAGATAAAATTACAAACGCCATTATAAGCGAAACGGAAATCAGCGATAACGCTTCACCCGAGCTTAAAGAAATCCGCCGAAAAAAGAGACATTTTGAAAATAAAATCCGTGAGCAGTTAGACTCAATGATTCATTCAAGCCACTATTCAAAAATTCTTCGTGACGGAATAATCACTCAGCGTAACGGTCGCTTTGTCGTGCCCGTCAAAGCAGAGAACAGAAACGAAGTTGCGGGTATGGTGCACGATACTTCGGGCAGCGGCGCAACGGTATTTATAGAACCTGCCGCAGTTGTTGAAGCAAACAACGAAATAAAGGTGCTTGAAAGCCGCGAAAAAGATGAAATCGAAAGAATTTTAGCAGAGCTTTCACAAATGGCAGGGGAGTTTCAGGATACAATCAAAATCAGTTTTGACGCTGCCGTAATGTTGGATTTACATTTTGCAAAGGCACATCTTGCATATAAGATGAAAGCCAGCCGACCGATAGTTAATAACGACGGTGAAATTCTGCTGAAAAAAGCAAGACATCCGCTCATTGATCCCAAATCAGTCGTACCCGTTGACATATCATTGGGTATTGACTTTGATTCACTTGTAATTACAGGTGCCAATACAGGGGGTAAAACAGTATCGATTAAAACTGTCGGTCTTTTAACGCTTATGGCAGAATGTGGACTTATGCTTCCCGTGAACGATAATAGCAGAATATCGGTATTTAAAAATGTATTAGCCGATATCGGCGATGAGCAGAGCATTGAGCAGTCACTTTCAACATTCTCTGCCCATATGACTACAATTGTTGACATTTTAAAAGCAGCCGATGATAACAGCTTAGTGCTCATAGACGAGTTAGGTGCGGGCACGGACCCTGTCGAAGGCGCCGCATTGGCAGTTGCAATTCTCGAAAATCTTCGCCGCCAGGGTGCAAAAATTGCATCAACAACTCATTATTCGGAGCTCAAAGAATATGCGCTTAAAACCAACCGAGTTGAAAATGCTTGCTGCGAATTTGATGTAACAACTCTCCGCCCCACATACAGATTGCTTATCGGTATGCCCGGCCGTTCAAATGCTCTTGCAATTGCGGGAAGATTGGGAATAAGTGAAGATATAACCGATTTTGCAAAGGCACTTATTTCGGAAGAAGATACACGCTTTGAAGATGCGGTTGACACTCTTGAAACCGCAAGAAAAGCATTAGAGGATGACAGAGAAAAGCTTGAAGAAGAAAAAATGTTGATTCTTCGTCAAAAAGAAAACGCAGAAAAAGCATTGGAAAAAGCAAAAGAACAAAGCGAAAAAGAAATTGAAAGAGCAAAAAAAGAAGCGGAAAGAATAGTCGAAAATGCCCGCCGTGCAGGCAATTCACTGCTTCTTGAAATCGAACAGCTCAAAAAAGAACAGGCAAAAGAAAAGAATTTGGCTGAAATTGCAAGAAAAGCCAAGCAAGCCATGGGCCGTCAGCTTGATAAAATGGATGAAATCACAAACGGATTTCAGGAGGACGATACAGATTACACTTTGCCCCGTGCTTTGAAAATCGGGGATAGAGTATTTGTCAAATCTCTTGGCGGCGAAGCAGAAATTTTGTCAATAGATGAAAAGAAGAATACTGTTCAGGTGCAGTCAGGAATGTTAAAAATGAAAGCTGACATTTCTGATTTACGCCTTATCGGAAGCAAAAAACAACCTAAAAAGCAACAATACGGAGCCCGAAAGGTCCATACGGGCGCAAATGCTGCGGTAACATCAACCTCAAGCATTGACTTGCGTGGAACAACGGTTGAAGAAGCAATGCTTGACCTTGATAAATTCATTGACGGCGTACTTCGTACAGGTCTTAATGAAATTACAATTATTCACGGTAAAGGTACGGGTGCTTTAAGAAAAGGAATTCATACTTATCTTCGCAAGCATCCCAATATCAGAACATTCAGAGTGGGAACATTCGGAGAAGGCGAAGAAGGCGTAACTATAGCCGAGCTTAAATAAGTATTGCAAAAGAACAAAATATGTGATAATATGTTTACAAATACCGAAAGGAGTTTTACATAATGAACAAAAAAATAATTATTGCGGCAGTTTTAATGCTTGCAGTTACAGTTTTATTTGCGGCTTGCAAAAAAGATGACGAATATCAAGTTAGCCACACAGTTACAGTAGGCACAACCACTGTGGATATTTATGAAGACAAAGATGGCAATGAATATGTAACAAATGTTGACGGTGATATGATTCCTTATACAACAAGCTCTGAAGGCTTCTATGATAATATTGAAGACCTTTTCACAGAAACGACAACTGATAAGGACAGAAACAGCACTACTGCAACATCATCAACTAACACAGCTTCATCAACTACAACGACTACTACCACTACAACAACACAGAGCAATCCAAACAATTCTACAACTACAACAACTGAACCGCCAACAATAGATTTTGGTTCGGCTAATAAAACCCCCGATAGTGTTAGTTGGGACGATATTGTAAATGCCGGTAAAAATCAATAAAACCTATTGACAAATAAAATCAAATTTAGTATAATGACATCCTGTAAAGTGTAATTCCTTTACAGGATGTTTTTATATTGGAGGGTTAGCTGTGGCAAATAATGTTGAAATTACAATGCTGTTTGACCTATATGGCGAAGCGTTAACTGAAAAACAGCGCGATTATCTCAATCATTATTATAACGACGACCTTTCACTTTCAGAAATTGCCGAAAATGAAGGGATTACAAGACAGGGTGTTCGTGATGCAATTAAAAGGGCAGAAACACTCTTGTATGATATGGAATCAAAGTTAAAGTTTTCAAAAAGACTTTCAGA
This sequence comes from uncultured Clostridia bacterium, assembly GCA_945787805.1. Lineage (GTDB taxonomy): Bacteria > Bacillota > Clostridia > Oscillospirales > Acutalibacteraceae > Fimenecus. The sequence goes on from CALZID010000009.1 coordinate 50,483, forward strand.
AATGCAAAAAGGTCTTGACGGCATAGTTGAATGTGCCGATGAAATCAACGAATATAACCTTTCCCACGGCCTTTCCCGTGAGATTAACGATATAACAGTTAAGATAAAGTCAATAGCACTTTCCTTGACAGAATAGGAGAAATTATGGCATTCGAAGGTTTATCCGACAGACTTGAAGCCGCTTTTCAACGGTTGAAAAGCAAAGGCAGTCTAACAGAGAACGATGTTAAAGAAGCAATGCGTGAAGTTCGATTAGCACTTTTAGAAGCTGATGTAAACTATAAGGTTGCCAAAGATTTCACCGCCAAGGTAACCGAAAGAGCTATAGGCGCTCAGGTTATGGAAAGTCTTACTCCCGCACAGATGGTTATAAAAATCGTTAACGAAGAATTAACCGATTTAATGGGCGGAACACAAACAAGACTTGCCTATGCTTCACATCCACCGACAATTGTTATGATGTGCGGCTTACAGGGTTCAGGTAAAACAACACACTGTGCAAAAATCGCATTAAAGCTTAAAAATGAAAACCACAGACCGCTTTTAGTCGCTTGCGATATTTACCGTCCCGCCGCTATTAAACAGTTGCAGGTTGTCGGCGAACAGGTGGGTGTTCCCGTTTTTGAAATGGGGCAGACAAACCCTGTAACAATCGCAAAAGAAGCAATTAAGCTTGCAAAAGACAAGGGCTATGACTATGTTTTCATTGATACAGCCGGTCGTTTGCACATTGATACTGAGCTTATGGAAGAGCTTAAAAATATCAAGAACGAAGTTCATCCCCATGAAATTCTTCTCGTAATTGACTCGATGCTCGGTCAAGACGCCGTTACGGTTGCAAGCACCTTCAATGACGAACTCGGAATTGACGGTCTTGTGCTTACAAAGATGGACGGTGACACCCGTGGCGGTGCGGCGCTTTCGGCAAGAGCGGTTACGGGCAAACCCATTAAGTTTGTCGGTATGGGCGAAAAACTTGATGAGCTTGATTTCTTCCACCCTGACAGAATGGCGTCCCGTATTCTCGGTATGGGTGATGTTCTCTCTCTTATTGAAAAAGCAGAAACAGCACTTGACGAGAAAAAGGCAAGACAGCTTGAAGAGAAGCTCAGAAAAAATAAGTTTGACCTTGAAGATTTGCTTGACCAGATGGAACAGGTTCAAAAAATGGGCAGTATGAAAGATATTCTTTCAATGCTTCCCGGTGTTAACAAAAAGGTTAAGGACGCTGATATTGACGACAGACAGTTAGACAGAATGAGAGCTATTATTCAGTCAATGACTGTCAAAGAACGCAGAAATCCCGACATAATAAATCCGTCCAGAAAACGCAGAATTGCGGCAGGCTGCGGTATGCAGGTCGAAGATGTAAACCGTCTTCTCAATCAATACCGTCAAATGCAAAAAATGTTTAAACAGTTCAACTCAAAAGGCTTTAAACGCAAAATGAAGCAGATGAGTGGATTCGGCGGCGGAATGAACGGTATGGGTGGCTTTCCGATGTAAGTAAAAAACACATTAAAGTGTTTATAATAAAAATTTTTATATATTTTGGAGGAAACAAAAATGGCAGTAAAAATCAGACTTCGCAGAATGGGTGCTAAGAGATCACCTTTCTACAGAGTAGTAGTAGCAGATTCACGCTACCCGAGAGACGGCAGATTTATTGAAGAAATCGGTACCTATAATCCGATGACAGACCCTGCTGAAATTAAGATTGACAACGAAAAGGCAGAAAAATGGATTAAAAACGGTGCACAGCCAACAGACACAGTTAAGGTTATCCTTAAAAAGAGCGGCGCTATTAAATAAGAAAGGTCTTTGAAAAAATGCAGGAACTTCTTATTACAATCGTAAAAGGACTTGTTGAAAATCCCGACGCAGTTTCTGTTACAGTTGACGAGGCTGACGACCGCGGCATTGTCGTTTATCATCTTCATGTTGCCGAAGAAGATATGGGCAGAGTTATCGGTAAACAGGGCAGAATTGCAAAGGCTATCAGAACAGTTGTAAAAGCCGGTGCAACACGCACAGGCGAAAAAGTCCAAGTCGATATCGACTGATGTTGATTACAAGTAAGGCAGGCATTTGATGTCTGCCTTTTTGTGTCTTGCAGGTATTTGATTATGATTAAAAACTATCTTGAATTAGGGCAAATTGTGTCAACTCACGGAATAAAAGGCGAAATGCGTTTTAACCCTTGGTGCGACAAACCGGAATTTGTCAAGAAATTTAAAACTTTATATTTTGACAGCAAAGGCGAAAAAAGTGTAAAAGTTATGTCAGCCAGACCTCACGGCAATACGGTTATTTTAATGCTTGAAGACATAGATACCGTTGAAAAAGCGAAAGCCTTAAAAAACACTGTGCTCTATATGAAACGCAGTGAAGCAAAGCTCCCGAAGGGCACTTGGTTTGTGCAGGAGCTTTTTGACTGCACTGTTATTGACAATAACAACGGCAAAGCTTTGGGAACAATTGTCGATGTAAGTGAAACAGGCGCCAACGATGTGTGGCATATTAAAACGCCAAAGAATACTGAAGTGCTTATTCCCGCAATAAAACAGGTTGTTATAAGTGTTGATGTTGAAAAAGGCGAAATTTTAATAAATCCTATAAAAGGACTTTTTGAAGATGAAGATTAACATTATGACTCTTTTCCCCGAGATGTGTGAAGCGGTGCTTTCAGAGAGCATTATAGGCCGTGCACGGGAAAAAGGATTAGTTGAAATAAATTGCATAAATATCCGTGATTATACTGTGGATAAGCATAACCGTGTTGATGACGCACCTTACGGCGGCGGAATGGGAATGCTTATGCAAATTCAACCCATAGTTGACTGCTATAAGTCTGTTTGTGATAAAAGTGACGGCAAAAATCATCTCATTTATATGTCGCCCTGCGGCAAAACTCTAACTCAGTCAAGAGTGAAAGAGCTCTCGGAATATGAAGAAATAACAATTCTTTGCGGTCATTATGAAGGCGTTGACCAAAGAGTAATCGACTCAATAGTTGACGAACAGATTTCAATAGGCGATTATGTGCTCACGGGCGGTGAATTGCCCGCTATGGTGCTTGCCGATTCAATCGCAAGAATGCTGGACGGTGTTTTGCCGAACGACGAAGCAAAAGAAATGGAGAGTCATTATAACGGACTTTTAGAGCATCCCCAATATACCCGTCCTTATGAGTGGAACGGTATGAAAGTGCCGGATGTGCTCGTTTCGGGGCATCACGGAAATATTGAAAAATGGAAAAGAGAACAGTCTCTTTTAATGACTGCAAAATACCGTCCCGACATGTTAGAAAAAGCAGAGCTTACTAAAAAAGATAAAGAATTTTTAGAAAAAGAAAAAATTACAAATATGTAATAAAAAAATTGTTGAATATTATATCTTTTTGTTATAGAATAAATATAGTGAAAGTTAAAAGGCGGTGGCAATGTGAAAGCAAGAATCAAACAAACTAAAAGTCTTAAAGATATCGGCAAAGCGACATGGATGCGTGTTGCAATTATTGTTTTGTCCGTCCTGTTTCTTATCACTGCCGCCACAACAGTTTATTTTGCGGTTAAATATAATCGAGATGTTGCAGAGCTTAACGGAGCACTGAGTGAAAATTCGTCAATGTATGATTCAAAAATTTCGGAATATGAGTCATACAAAGCCGAAAAAGAAAGCGAAAAATCGTCTTACGAAGATAAAATCGACGCTCAAAGCAATGAATATCAAAGCAGAGTCGATGAATTGAATAAGAAAATTGACAGTCTTAACAAGCAAATTGCGGCAAAAAAAGCATCGAGTTCTCAAACTAAACCCCAATCTCAACCTCAAACTCAACCTTTACCCCAACAGCCGTTAAACCCAAATAACGGGCCAAAAACCGTTTATTTAACATTCGATGACGGACCGTCGCAGTATACATCGCAGATACTGACTATTTTAGACAGCTACGGTGTTAAGGCGACGTTTTTTGTTAAGAATGGCGGAAAATATAACTATCTTATGAAAGAGATAGTAAATCGCGGTCACGCTATAGGTCTTCACACATATTCTCATGACTATAAGAAAATTTATTCGTCAGACGACGCTTATTTAAGTGACTTGAAAAGTATATCCGACCTTGTTTTACAACAAACAGGTGTTGAAACAAAGATTATGCGTTTTCCGGGCGGCAGCAGTAATTCCGTCAGCAAAAAACATTCAAAAGGCATTATGACCAGAATGACTAAAAAAGTTACAGATATGGGTTATGCTTATTTTGACTGGAACTGTTCCAACGGTGATGCTGACGGTGCAAAAACGGTTGACAAGCAGTTAAGTTTTTGCAGTAATTATCCGAAATCTGCAAATACTGTAATTGTGCTTATGCACGATACACAAAAGACAACGATGGAAGCATTGCCCAAAATTATTGAATACTATCACTCTCAGGGTATGACTTTCGGCATTTTGACTACATCAAGCCCAACAGTTCATCATAAAGTCGTAAATTAGCAAGGTTATTAACACATTCTTAATATAAAATATTGATTTTTAACAAAAATTATTATGTATTATTGTCATTTTGTACAAAGATGAATGTCTATATTATATTGTTTTTGTTTTTCTGACCTAAATTTAAAAAAATGACATAAAAGTGGATGCATTTTCGTTGACGAGGCAAAGTTTTGTGATATAATATAATAGTAACAGAGGTATATTTATCTGTTTTTTTGTAAATTTATCATTTTGGGAGAATGAATTATGTATACTAAAGATGTCGAAGTTAAAAATCAGGTAGGTCTTCACGCTCGTCCGGCAACTTTCTTTATTCAGAAAGCAAACGAATTCAAATCTTCAATTTGGGTTGAAAAAGAAGACAGAAGAGTAAATGCAAAGAGTCTGCTCGGTGTTTTGTCACTTGGCATTATGGGTGGCACAACAATCCGCATTATCGCAGGCGGTCCCGATGAAGAAACAGCAGTTGATGAACTTGTAAAGCTTGTTGAATCAGGTTTTGCCGAATAATTTTAAAACAAATCGGGCACATCGTAGATTGTTACGGTGTGCTTTGTTTTTTATGTAAAAATATTTCTTTAAAGGCGGTGAGTTTTATGAACGAAAAATTGCAAGCATTAAGAGAAAAGGCTATGAAGCTGCCAATGACACCCGGTGTCTATATAATGAAGAATAAACAGGGCAAGATTATATATATCGGCAAAGCAAAAAAACTAAAAAACCGTGTCAGTCAATATTTCGGCTCACAGAACAAACACACCGTAAAAGTGCTCAAAATGGTTGAGAATGTAAATGATTTTGACTATATTCTCACAGACAGCGAATTTGAAGCACTTGTCCTTGAAGCAAGCCTTATTAAACAAAACCAGCCTAAATATAATATTCTTTTAAAAGACGATAAAGGATACAGTTATATAAAAGTCACAAAAGGGGAATATCCCAAAATTTCGGCAGTGCTTCAAAAAGATGATGAAAATGCCGAATATATAGGTCCATTTACAAGCTCATATTCGGTTAAGCAATCCGTTGACGAAGCAAACAAAATATTCAGACTTCCGCAGTGTAATAAGGAATTTCCGAGAGATTTCAGAAAGGGAAGACCTTGTCTGAATTTTCACATAAATCGCTGTATGGGTGTCTGCACGGGCAAAATCTCAAAAGCAGAATATAACGAAACGGTGAAAGACGCACTTGATTTTTTGAACGGGGACATTACAAAAATCATCGCTTCATTAAACGAAAAAATGAACGATTGTGCAGAAAATCTCGACTTTGAAAATGCCGGTAAATACCGTGACAGAATTCGTGCTATCCAAAATATGCAAACAAAGCAAAAGGTAGTCACCGAAACAAACGAAACCAAAGATGTTTTTGCGGTTGCAACCAATGAAAACGATATTTGCATTGTGGCTCTGCGTTTTGATAAAGGCAGACTTTGTGACAGTGAGCACTTTTTCTACGACAGCGATAATAATGATGAGAATTTGAGAAGCGGCTTTTTAACCCAGTATTATGCAATTCGCTCTGTGCCGCAGAAAGTGATACTTGACGAAGCAATTGAAGATATTGATTTATTAAGCCAATATCTAACCAATCTTCGCGGTAAAAAATGTACAATACTTGTGCCGCAAAAGGGCGACGGATTAAAACTTGTCAATATGTGCCGAGAGAATGCCTTTGAAAAGTTGGCACAGAAAAAAGGTAAAAAGTCAGGTGAAATCAAAGTCCTTGAAGAATTAAAAACGCTTTTAGGATTAGAGCATACGCCCGAATATATCGAGTCCTATGATATTTCACACACGGGCGGGGAAGATAATGTTGCCGGTATGATAGTGTTTAAAAACGGCAGACCGTTAAAACGGGCATACCGTACATTTATTATCAAATCTTTTGTGGGACAAGACGACTACGGCTCAATGCGTGAAGTGCTGGAAAGACGCTTTAACGAATACGAAAAGCACAAAAATGAAAATGCAGACGAAGGATTCGGCAAAATGCCCGACCTTATTTTGCTTGACGGCGGCAAAGGTCAGGTAAGCGTTGTTAAAGAAATTCTTGATGAAATGAACATAGATGTGCCCTTGTTCGGTATGGTTAAAGACTCTAAGCATAAAACCCGTGCAATTACCGGTGACGGCGGTGAAATCGCCATAAATTCAAATAGGGCGGTGTTTACTCTCGTCTCGGAAATTCAAGAAGAAGTGCACAGATTTTCCGTTAGTTTCCACCATAAAAAACACGCAAAAAGAGGCTTGGAACTGTCCCTTACCAAAATTCAAGGTGTGGGTGAGAAAAAAGCAAAAGAATTGCTTAAAGAATTTAAAACGATAAAGGCAATAAAAAGCGCAAGTGTTGAAGAACTTGCAAAGGTTAAGGGAATAAATATTTCCCTTGCCGAAGAAATATATAATTTTTACAATCAGGGAGAAGAATAATGACAGATACAATAGTTTTTGACTTGGACGGCACACTTTTAAATACCCTTGAAGATTTAAAAGACAGCGTGAATTTTGCTCTTGAAAGACAGGGCTTTCCGCTTCGTGATTTAGACGAAATCCGTTCGTTCGTGGGCAACGGTATTCGTCTTTTGATGGAGAGAGCAGTGCCGAAGAATACGGACGGCGATACATTTGAAATCTGTTTTAAAGATTTCTGTGATTATTATAAAATCCACATGGAAGATAAAACAGTGCCTTATGACGGAATAAATAATATGCTCGCCGACATTAAAAAAGCAGGCTTCAAAACTGCAATCGTTACCAATAAAGCGGACTTCGCCGCACAGGACCTTTGCAAAAGAATGTTCGGCGATAATATTGATTTTGTTGTGGGCAGCTCGGATGACAGACCGAATAAACCCGCACCCGACGGAGTTTTCTACGCTCTTGAAAAATTAGACAGTAAAATTGAAAATACCGTTTTTGTAGGGGATGCCGATACGGATATTCTCACTGCAAAAAATGCGGGACTTGTTTCCATCGGCGTGCTTTGGGGATTTCGTGACCGTGAAGTAATTGAAAAAGCAGGTGCAGAATACATAGTTGAGAGTGTAAATGACCTTGAAAAACTTCTTATTTCAATGAAATAACAGAAAAATCATTTCATTTTTTCGACTAAAATATAAAAATATTTGACAAATTCCTATAAAAATGGGATAATGTCTTTATGTATTGATAGGTTGGAGCAAATTTATGAGAGTAATAACAGGCGAGGCACGGGGCAGAAAACTTATAACTCTTGACGGTGAAGATGTCCGTCCCACAACCGATAGAGTAAAAGAAGGAATGTTCAATATAATTCAGTTTGACCTTGAAGGCGCAAATGTGCTTGACTTGTTTGCGGGTTCAGGTCAGCTGGGCATCGAAGCTATCAGCCGCGGCGCTAAGCATTGCTCATTTGTCGATTCTTCAAATCGCTCAATTGATGTTGTCAAACAAAATCTTAAATCGGTGGGCTTTGAAAAAAGAGCAAGTGTTTTCTGCGGCGACTCAAAAATGTATATCGCTTTGAGCAAGGATAAATTTGATATTGCCCTTTTGGACCCACCTTACAACAGAGAGATAATAGATTCTGTTTTGCCCGATGTTGCCGAAAAGATGAACGATTGGGGCATTATCATCTGTGAGAGTGCATTTAACGAAGCTTTACCGCAAACAGCGGGTGAATTTACGCTTCACCGTGAATATAAATACGGCAAGATAAAACTTACCGCATACAGAAAGAATAAGTGAGAATATGAAAACTGTAATTTGTCCGGGCAGCTTTGACCCCGTTACCAACGGTCACCTTGATATAATAAGTCGCAGTGCAAAGCTGTTTGATAAAGTAATTGTAGTGGTTATGAAAAATCCGGCGAAAACAAATTTCTGTTTCAGTCCCGAAGAGAGAGCAGAGCTTATCAGACATTGCACAAAGGATTTGCCCAATGTTGAAGTCGATATCAATGAAGGTCTGTTGGCAGAATATGCAAAAGAGAAAAACGCAGTTGCCGTTGTCAAAGGTCTTAGGGCTGTGTCTGACTTTGAATATGAATTTCAGCAGGCGCAGATGAATAAGAAGTTAAACAGTGAGCTTGAAACGGTTTTCATTAACACAAGAGTTGAAAATTTGTATCTTAGCTCAAGCGTTGTTAAACAAATTTGCGAATTGGGCGGGGACATTAGTGATTTTGTTCCCGAAGCGGTTCGTGATATAATAGTAAAAAGAATTAGACGAGGTGTGGAAAAATGACAATAGAAAGCTTACTCGAAGAAATTGAAGTAATACTTGAAGAAGGAAAGACAGTGCCGTTCACATCAAACCTTTTGGTTGACTCAGCGGCTATCAAGACTGCAATTGAAGATATCAGACTCAATATGCCTGATGAGCTTATGCAGGCAAGAAAAATCGCTTCTGAAAGAAAAGAAATTCTTGCCGGTGCCCAAGAAAGTGCTGATAAAATTATTGAAAAAGCACATCTTCGTGCAAAAGAAATCATTGCAGAAGATGAAATTACCCGCGGTGCAGAAGCTCAGGCTGCCGAAATTCTTGCAAACGCAAGAGCACAGGCTACAGAAATTGTTGAACAGGCAAGACAAAGCGCTGCCGAGCTTACGGAACAGGCAAGAAACTGGTCCAACGAAATGCGTACAAGTGCAAGCGAATATGTTGAAAGCATTGTAGCGGTTGCAGACGAAACACTCACAAACTCAGTCAACGAAATTCGCCGTGCCCGTCAGCATCTCAGAGCAGCGTCACAGTCAAAAAGAATAGACGAATAATATAGAATAATAATTATTATAAATTTACACCTCGCCGCATATTTATTTATATAAATTGTGTTCGAGGTGTTAATTTATGTTCGTTTATTCCATAAAGTCCAAGCAGATTAAACTGTTTTTGCTTGTCGCTTTTGCAGTTGTAACCGCTATCAGTCTATTTGTGCTTACCAACGAAAGCACCGATGTTGACAATTCAAATAAAGCAAGTATTAGGGCGTCAACCGCAGATGAAAGACTGACCTTTATATCTCAATTCGGTTGGGAGGTTGACGAAGACCCGGTTGAAGTCTGTGAAGTGATAATTCCCACCGAATTTGACGAAACATATACTCAATATAACGAAATTCAGTTGAATCAGGGCTTCGATTTAAAAGCTTATTCAGGAATGAGAGTGAAGCGTTGGACATATTCTGTGAAGAATTATCCCGGTCACGAAAACAAAAACTATATCCGAATAAACATATTGGTATATGAAGGCGTTGTTGTCGGCGGAGATGTCTGTTCAATAGAGCTTGACGGATTTATGCACGGATTTGAAAAAATATAAAGGATAATAATATGGAAAGACTTGATAAAATTCTCGCATCACAGGGTACGCTTTCTCGCCGTGATGTTAAAGAAATTGTAAAACAGGGAAGAATTGCAGTAAACGGAATTACGGCAAAGAAAAGCGATGTCAAAATTGATATGGGCAAAGATGCCGTCACACTTGACGGTGAACTTCTTTCCTTGAAAAAACATATATATATCATGCTTAACAAACCGCAGGGAGTAGTGTCGGCAAGCGAAAGCGATACCGACAAAACCGTTGTTGATTTAGTCCCCGACGAATTGTTTAGAAAAGGGCTTTTCCCGGCGGGGCGTCTTGATAAAGATACAACGGGGTTTGTTCTGATAACCGATGACGGTGACTTTGCACACGAAATTTTGTCACCCAAAAATCATATTTTTAAAACCTATCTTGCAACGCTTGAGCACCCTTTGACACAAAGTGACATAGAAATGCTTGAAAGGGGAATAACTCTTGCCGATGGGACAACCTTAAAAGAAGCAAAGGTTGAAGTGATAAAAGACGGCGAGCACCCCAAAGTTCAAATTATGATTTGCGAAGGAAAGTATCATCAAGTGAAAAGAATGTTTGCCGCTGCGGGTAACAAGGTAATCGCTTTGCACCGTTCAAAAATGGGAAATCTTGAATTGGATTCTGCTTTAAAACCCGGTGAATGTCGTGAAATTACCCCAAATGAGCTTGATTTGATGAAAAAAAGATAAATTTTTCGTCATTTTGACCAATGAAATTTTGACTGAAAAGAGCAAAAAAATGAATTAAATGACAAAAAAATGTGTGTTTTTTTGTGAAAAATGTTATAAAAAAATAAAAAATATCAATTTTCTACTTGCAAAAATGCATTTTATTGTGTAAAATACATAGTGTTCCAATGGTGATTTTGTATAAAAGGTGGTATAAACCATGTCTAACAGATTGTTTCAAGGAATCGTACATCAGATGGTTGATGTTATTGACAGAACTTTCGGTGTAATTGATGAAACAGGCACTGTTATCTCCTGCAGTGAGCTCGGTAAAATCGGTGAAATTCAATCACATTCGGTATCCGATATATTTGCATCAGCAGAAAGAAGCGTTGCAGACGGATATACATATAAAGTCTTCGGCGTGCACATGCATCCTGAATATGCGGTTTTCGTTGAGGGCGACGATGAAATTGCTGCCCGTTATGTTTCTGTTCTTGCAGTTTCACTTTCGACCATCAAACAATACTACGATGAAAAGTATGATAGAGGCAACTTTATCAAAAATATTATCCTTGACAACATTCTTCCCGGCGACATATATATAAAGGCTCGAGAGCTTCATTTTAACAATGATGTTACAAGGGCAGCTCTTCTAATAAGAATAACAGAAAAGAATGATGTTTCTGTATTTGATATTATTCAAGATTTGTTCCCTGACAAAACAAAAGATTTCGTTATCAATATAAACGAAACAGATATTGCGCTCGTCAAAGAAGTAAACAGCAATATTGAAGCTAAGGACCTTGAAAAACTTGCCCGTTCAATTGCAGATTCATTGGGCACAGAATATTATACACATGTACTTGTGGGTATCGGCTCCGCGGTTGACTCAATCAAAGATTTGGCCCGTTCGTTCAGAGAAGCTCAGGTGTCTCTTGAAGTCGGCAAGGTGTTTGATACCGAAAAGACAATTGTAAGTTATGATAATCTCGGTATTGCAAGACTTATCTATCAGCTCCCGACAACACTTTGTGATATGTTCCTTCGCGAGATTTTCAAGCGTGGCTCAATCGAAAGTCTTGATTATGAAACACTCTTCACAATTCAAAAATTCTTTGAAAATAACTTAAATGTGTCTGAAACATCCAGAAAACTCTTCGTTCACAGAAATACTCTTGTTTACCGCCTTGAAAAAATTAAAAAGCTGACGGGGCTTGATTTAAGAGAGTTTGACGATGCAATCGTGTTTAAGGTTGCGTTGATGGTTAAGAAATATCTTGATGCAAACCCGGTTAAATACTAATAAATCACAAAAAGGACGAATCGGTGCGGTTCGCCCTTTGTTTTTGTTAAAAGTGTACATTATTACATATTAGTTTTATGCAAAACGACGATAAATGTTAACTTTTTTTAAAAAATGATTACAAACACAATATTTTGTGGTATAATCTTTACCGATAATGGTTATTATGTGTATCTGTGCATAATTGGGATAAAAAGATAAGCGAAAAGAAAGAAAAGGTGCATATTGTGATTGAATTCAAAAATGTTTCAAAAACATATGATAATGGTACTCATGCACTGCGCGATGTAACACTTACCATTAACGACGGCGAATTTGTGTTCGTGGTGGGTTCATCAGGTGCAGGTAAAAGTACATTTCTTAAAATTATAATGAGAGAACAGGTTGCTAACAGCGGTACTGTTATTATCAATGACTATAATCTCAATAAAATAAAGAAAAGAGATATTCCGAAGTTTAGAAGAACAATGGGTATCGTTTTCCAGGATTTCCGTCTGATACAGAATATGACGGTTTATGATAATGTAGCGTTTGCAATGCGAGTTATCGGTTCAAAAGAAAAAGAAATCAGAAAAAGGGTGCCTTATGTGTTAAGCCTTGTAGGACTTTCATCAAAAGCCCGCCAGCTTCCCACAGAACTTTCGGGCGGCGAACAGCAGAGAGTTGCTCTTGCCCGTGCGTTGGTTAACAATGCAGGCGTCATTATTGCGGACGAGCCCACAGGTAACATTGACCCTGAAATGTCTTATGAAATTCTTGAAGTGTTAAACCAGATTAACAAAACCGGCACAACTATTATTATGGTTACCCATGAGCACGAATTGGTGCGTCATTTTAATCACCGTGTTATAACTATCGACCAAGGCAGTGTTATCTCAGACACAGGTGTGAAAATTAAAGAAGAAGCGGTACATACCGCTGTTGCAGAAGCAGAAACAACGGCGGAAAAGATTGAAGCAGCCGAACAGGAAATAATGGAAAAGGTCGAAAAGTCTCACGATGAGATTGAAGAAACCAAACAAAAAATTAAAGAAAAAGAACCGACAGCATATTATATTCAGCCTAACAGTGACAGTGAACTTGAAGAGTTTATGAAAAACTACGGACTGGATGATATTGACTATTCAAAATATCTTGATGATAAAGACGGAGGTGCCGAAGAATGAAAGGTGCAAGTTTACAATACCTTACAAAAGAAGGCTTCCGCAATGTCTGGGTTAACAGGCTTATGTCATTGGCATCAATTACGGTCTTGATGGCCTGTCTTGTTATTATCGGTCTTGGTTCAATGATTTATTTCAATATTAACGCATTGCTTGATAATATCGAAAGTCAAAATGTTGTAATGGTTTATGTTCAGGACGGTGTGTCCGCAGAAGAAACAAGTCAAATAGGCAATCGGATTAAAGTGATTGACAATATTGAAGATTGCATTTTTGTACCGAAAGAAGACGCGTTTGCAGCTCAGCTTGAAAGTATGGGTGATGATGCGGTTCTTCTTGAAGGCTTAGAAAAAAATCCCCTTCCCGATGCATATAAGGTTGTAGTAAAAGATTTAACAAAGTTTGACGCAACCGTTGCAGAGCTCAAAGCCATATCCAATGTTGAGAATGTTCGTGAAAACAGTGACCTTGCCGATAAACTTGTGAATATCCGTCAAGCAGTCACAATTGTAATTGCAGGTATGGTTGGACTTCTATTCATAGTATCACTTTTCATAATTTCCAACACAATCCGCATTACAATGTTCTCCAGAAAGCTTGAAATAAGCATTATGAAAGCCGTGGGTGCAACAAATTGGTTCATTCGTTGGCCGTTTATGATTGAAGGTATGGTAATCGGCATAATGTCGAGTGTCTTGTCATTTCTTTTGCTTGCGGGTCTCTATCAAGGTATGATTTATATATTTAAAAACATACTGGCGATTTTCACACCGGTAGCATTCGGCGCTTATGCAGGTCAGATTCTTCTGATTTTTATGGGAATAGGCATTTTCACAGGTTCATTCGGCAGTTTGATTTCAATGGGCAAATATCTTAAAGAACAGGGGAGTGTAGTAAGTGAAGAATAGTGTTAAAATTCTTTCGGTTTTATTTGCAGTTGTAATTCTCTTTACTTCAATTCCTTTTTCCGCATCTGCAAGAAGTATTGAAGAAATTGAAGCAGAAATTGCAAAAAATGAAAAAGAACTTGATAGATTGGCAAACGAAAAAGATAAAAAAGAAGACTATATCGAAGCTCTTGAAGAGCAGAATAAAGCGCTTGACGCACAGGTTGCCGCAATCGAAGAACAGGTTGCACCGATAAAGGCAAAAATTCAAGAATTAGATAAAGAAATCACTGAGCTTGAAGAAAGCATTAAATCTTTAGAAACAGAAATAACATCAATTGATGCTCAAATTGCGGAGCAAAATGTGAAAATTGATGAAACTTACGAAATTCTTTCAAAAAGACTTAGAGCTGCTTATATGGCAGGTGAAACAAGTGAACTTGAAATCTTTTTAAGCGCAACGGATTTTCAGGACTTTCTTAACAGAACAGAGCTTATCCGTCAGGTTTCAAAGCACGACACATCAATTGTAAATGACCTTGAAGAACAAATTAACGGGCTCAACAAAATGGTTGAAGACTTAACCGCAAAGCGTGATAATCTTGATAAAAGCCGTCAAAAGCTTGAATCAGATAAAGCACAGCGTGAGTCTGAAAAAGCAGTTTATGATGCACAAATAGCAAAGAAAGAAAAAGCAATTCAGCAAAACGAAGCAAATATCAAGAAGCAAAACGAAGTTATCGGCAGTTTAAATCAACAGAGCGCCTATGTTCAAAAACTTATTGAAAAAGCTCGAGTTGAAAAAGAAGAATTGTCTAAGGAGCTTGATAAAGATATCGGTAATTCCGGTTCCAGCGGCAGCGGTACGATAAACGGCTCAACGGAACACGGCTATAAACTTTCAAGTAAGGGTACAATTTGTCCCATTCAGGAAAGCGGCGTAAAATATTCGGCAGACTTTGCTTCTCACAGTTCCAGAGGTACAGCGTCGGTCGACTTGGTATCATATCAGAACCGTGTTATTAACGGCAAAACTTATTGGACAACTAAGGGCGCAAAGGTTCATGCTATGGCTGACGGTGTAGTCACGAAATCAACCTATGCAAGCAGTACATACGGCCATTACATAAATATCGACCACGGTAACGGTCTCAGCACTCTTTATGCTCACATGGATGCTCGATATTTCCAAGTCGGTGATAAAGTGAAACAGGGTCAGGTTATCGGTATTGTAGGCAACACAGGTAACTGTTGGCCAAGACCGACTGCGTCCAATCCGGTTGCAGGTTCGCACTTGCATCTTGAAGTTCGTGTTAACGGCAATCGTGTTAACCCCGAACCTTACCTTCCAATCAGTAAATAAATTTTACGGAAAAGGATGATGTCCTTTGAATAAGAAAATATCGCTCGGCCTTGCATTGTCGCTGATATTCTTGTCAGTGGCAGTGACCGTTACAGTTACAATGACGGTGGCAATGGGTATTTATAATAACATTATCACTGATGTAAGCGACCGTTCAAACCTTTATTCATCGGTGGCGGAAATTGACGATATTGTTCGCAAAAATTATTTCGGCGAGCTCAATGAAAATCTTCTGAATTCAATGATGTCAAAGGGATATGTTGAAGGCGTCGGTGACCGTTACAGCTATTTTATGACTGCCGATGAATACGCTGATTATAAAAAAGAAGAAAAAGGCAACAAAGGCGGAATCGGCGTAATTGCCGTCTATGACAGCAAAAACAATAATATTTATGTTTCAGAAGTTTCAACAGATTCACCGGCACAGCTTCAGGGAATTGCAAAAGGCGATGTTATTACTGCGGTTGACGGTGTTTCCGTAAATGCAGCAAACAGTCAAAGCCTTATTGCAAAACTCAGTGGTGAAAAACTTACCAATGTTCAGGTGACCTTCACTCACGAAGATACAACAAAAACTGTTTCTGTTGCTCGCGGCTATGCGGCGCAGTCCGTTTATTACAGTGCATCCGATAAGGTGGGCTATATTAAAATAACATCTTTTTACAGCACAACAGAAGACCAACTCAGAGATGCTGTAAAATATATGGAGTCAAAATCAGTAACATCAATTATCTTTGATGTGAGAAACACCGATACGGGGCGCATTAAATATGCAACCGATTGCATTGATATGTTAGTACCCGTGGGTACAGAGGGAACGGGTGCTATTGCAACTGCGGTTGATAAGAACGGCAACACAATCGAAACCTTTACATCGGATTCGGATAGCGTCAATTTTAGAATGGCAGTGCTTGTAAACGGTAATACATCAGGTGCAGCAGAGCTCTTTGCCTGCGACCTTCGAGATTTCGGAATGGCTCAGCTTGTGGGTGTGAAAACTGTGGGTAACGGCACAATGCAAGAAATTTTTGAGCTCAGTGACGGCAGCGCCGCTGTTTTGACAGTTGCAAAAATCAATCCTTATAAGAGCGAAAGCTTCAACGGTGTAGGCTTGACTCCCGACTATGAAGTTGCTCTTTCGGCAGAGCAGAACACAAGAGCTTATATGCTGACTTTTGAAGAAGATGTCCAATACCAAAAAGCACTTGAAATTGTAAGCGGCTGATAAATAAGTTTTCTTCCCTTCGCATATTTTATTGCGGAGGGATTTTTATGTTTTGTTTATTAAAAATCAGTGAGAGAAAATACGGATTAAAAGAAAAAATATTCGGCAGATTTTTAAAAGATATATACGAGCTTAAAACTGTTCCCGTGTTTAAAGGCGCTCCCTTTTATAAACTGAATGTAACAGTCGGTAAAAAGGGTGTGGATTGGGAACAAGTCAAATTTTTTGTGGGTAAATGCGCAAATCGCTTGCTCGTGAACAGCGCAGTTTTTATTGACGAAACCGTCGGTGTGGGACGGTACGAAAAAAACACATTGTATCCGAAGCTTATGCAAAACACCTTTGTAACATTGCTGAAACAACAGAACAAAAGCTTTGACGACCTATGTTTTATTGATAAAAAAGCACAGTCCGCAGAATTGCTTTACAAATTGGTACCTTGCTTCAACAGAATTTCGGTAGTCACCGATAATAAGCCTCAATATGAGAAAATTTGCGACCGAATTTTAGAAGAAACGGGGCTTTGTGTAACAACTCAGAGTGAAATTAAAAACGCCTCTGTAAAAATAGACGCAGAAAGGAATATAATGACGGTTGTCACTGAGAATAATATTTATAATATAACTGACGGCGACGGCTTTTGTGTGCCGACTGTTTATGAAAATCTCTATGACGAAACAGTGGAAAAGCTGTTGTTCTATTCTGCCTTATATGAGTTTTGCGGAGTTTTTGAACTGGCGGACTTATCTTTTGAAACAATAGTGATAAACGGCGAAAAAAAGGGGACAAATGAAGTGATATTTACTTGACACAAGAAGAATTATTTAATATAATAACTTTTATATGGGCAGATGTATTTTGTCCAAAAATTACTCTCAAAAATAAAGGAGTTTTTCAAATGGCAGAAACATTACTTACATTAGAAGCTTTTAAAGAACTTGAAGCAGAACTCGAACAACTTAAGGTTGAAGGCAGAAAAGAAGCTGCTGAAAAAATCAAAATCGCAAAATCTTACGGTGACTTATCAGAAAACAGTGAATATGACGAAGCAATGAACGACCAGGCAAAGCTTGAAGCCCGTATCAGTGAAATCGAATATATTCTTAAACATGCAAAAATTCTTGATGTTGATACTCTCGGCAACGAAAATGTTCATATCGGTTCAGTTGTAAAAATTGTTGATAAAAAGAAAAAAGAATTTGTTTATACAATCGTCGGCTTTGCTCAGGCAGACCCCGCAACAGGCAAAATTTCGGACGAATCACCTGTCGGTAAAGCACTAATCGGTCATAAAGTCGGCGATAAAGTTACAGTTGAAACACCAAACGGTGCTCTTCAATTTAAAATTGCAGAAATCTTAAAATAATCGGAGAATAAAAATGGCAGAAGAGATTAGAAACAATCAGTCTGAAATAGATTTAGGCGAACAACAGAGAATTCGTCAGGAAAAACTTAAAGCGTTGCAAGAAGAAGGCAATGACCCGTTCGTCATAACAAAATATGACCAAACTCACCACAGCGCAGATATTAAAAATGACTTTCAAAACCTTGAGGGTAAAACTGTCAGCGTTGCAGGCAGAATGATGTCAAAGCGTGTTATGGGTAAAGCGTCTTTCTGCAATATCCAAGACCTTAAAGGCAATATTCAGTCCTATGTTGCAAGAGATTGCATCGGTGAAGAAGAATATAAAGCATTCAAAAAGCTTGATATCGGTGATATTATCGGCATTAAGGGTGAAGTGTTCAAGACAAAAACAGGCGAGATTTCAATTCACGCAAGCGAAGTTACACTTCTCTCAAAGAGCTTGCAAATTCTTCCTGAAAAGTTCCACGGCCTTACAAATACCGATATGAGATACCGTCAGCGCTATATTGACCTTATAATGAATCAAGAGTCAAAGCAGACTCTTATCAACCGTTCAAAGATTATCAGCGCAGTGCGTAGATATCTTGACAACGAAGGCTTTATGGAAGTTGAAACACCAATGCTCGTTTATAATGCGGGCGGTGCGGCGGCAAGACCCTTTGAAACTCATTTCAATGCACTTGATACAGATATAAAGCTTCGTATTTCTCTTGAGCTTTACTTAAAGCGTCTTATCGTCGGCGGTATGGAGAAGGTTTATGAAATCGGCAGAGTATTCAGAAACGAAGGACTTGATACCCGTCATAACCCGGAGTTTACTCTTATGGAGCTTTATCAGGCTTATACCGACTATCACGGTATGATGGATTTAACCGAAAATCTCTACCGTTATGTAGCGAAAGAAGTTCTCGGTACAACAAAAATCACATTCAACGGAATTGAAATGGATTTAGGCAAGCCGTTTGAAAGAATTACAATGCTTGATGCAGTTAAAAAATATTCAGGCGTTGACTTCAATGAAATTAAAACTCTTGAAGAAGCACGGGCAGTAGCCAAAGAACATCATATCGAATACGAAGAAAGACATAAGAAAGGCGATATTCTCAATCTCTTCTTTGAAGAATTTGTTGAAGAACACCTTGTTCAGCCAACATTCGTTATGGACCATCCGATTGAGATTTCTCCGCTTACAAAGAAAAAACCGGAGAATCCCGATTATGTTGAACGCTTTGAATTCTTTATGAACGGCTGGGAAATGGCAAACGCTTATTCCGAGCTTAACGACCCGATTGACCAGAGAGAGCGTTTCAAAGCACAGGAAGAGCTTCTTGCACAAGGCGATGAAGAGGCTAATACAACCGACGAAGATTTCCTTTATGCCCTTGAACTCGGAATGCCCCCAACAGGCGGTATCGGCTTCGGTATCGACCGTATGGCAATGCTCTTAACCGATAGCCAAGCAATCCGAGATGTAATCCTTTTCCCCACAATGAAGTCCTTACCGAACGACAAGTAAGAAAACCCCAGTATTTATG
>CALZID010000010.1 GCA_945787805.1 uncultured Clostridia bacterium
TGTCTTCTGTAACATATACAGGAACATGCTTTCTGCCGTCATGTACCGCAAAGGTGTGACCAACAAATTCCGGGAAAATTGTTGAGCTGCGGCTCCATGTCTTAACAACGAGCTTCTCGCCGTTTGCGTTCATTGCTTCGACCTTTTTCATAAGACTTGCTTCTACATAAGGTCCTTTTTTAGTACTTCTACTCATTTATGACAGCTCCTTTCCCTTATTTACCGTTACGACGCTTTACGATAAGCTTGTCGGAACTCTTCTTCTTGTTTCTTGTCTTGTAACCGAGAGCGGGTTTGCCCCACGGTGTGCAAGGACCGGGACGACCGATTGGTGACTTACCTTCACCACCGCCGTGCGGGTGGTCATTGGGGTTCATAACAGAACCGCGGACTGTCGGACGGATACCCAAGTGGCGTGTACGGCCGGCTTTACCGATTTTAACATTTTCATGGTCAACATTGCCGACTGTGCCGACTGTTGCCATACATGTTGCAGGAACATTTCTGAGTTCGCCTGACGGAAGTCTGAGAAGTGCATAAATGCCTTCCTTAGCCATAAGCTGTGCAGCGTTACCTGCTGCTCTTGCCAACTGACCGCCTCTGCCGGGATAAAGCTCAACATTGTGTACAAATGTACCTGTCGGGATGTTTGTGAGAGGAAGTGCGTTACCGGGTTTGATATCGGCATCTGCACCTGCTGAAACAACATCGCCTACTTTAAGACCAACCGGAGCGAGAATGTATCTCTTCTCACCGTCTTCATACTGAACAAGTGCAATATGAGCTGAACGGTTTGGGTCATATTCAAGTGTTAATACTGTTGCAGCGCCCATCTTATCTCTCTTGAAGTCGATAATACGGTACTTTCTGCGATTTCCGCCACCGTGATGACGAACTGTAATTCTTCCGTAGCTGTTACGGCCTGAGTGCTTTTTGAGAGGAGCGAGAAGACTTCTCTCGGGAGCAACCTTTGAAAGCTCGGAATAATCTGTAACCGACATATTTCGTCTTGCGTTTGTAGTCGGTTTATAGACTTTAATCGACATTTCTTTCATCTCCTTTGATAATTTTTATATGGAGCGGCTCGAAAGCCTGTCGGGAAGCTTTGCGGAGTATGTCGAAACTCCATACCTTACCGCCCGACCTCAAAATCATTACATCATTCCGTCAAAGAACTCGATTGTCTTTGAATCTGCTGTGAGAGTTACGATAGCCTTTTTCCAAGAAGCCTTATAGCCTTCAAATCTACCGTAGCGTCTGAGCTGGCCGCGAACATTCATTGTGTTTACTTTTTCAACTTTTACGCCGAAAAGTGCTTCAACAGCCTTTTTGATGTCAACCTTAGTTGCGTCTTTTGCAACTTTAAATGTGTATTTCTTTTCTGCAGTACCCATCATTGACTCTTCTGTAATAACGGGAGCGAGGATAATTTCCTGTGCAAGTTTCATTATGCATAAACCTCCTCAATTTTTGCAACTGCATCCTTAACAACTACGATTGTGCCGCAGTTAAGAATGTCATAAACATTAAGTGTGTTTACGAGAGTAACATTAACACCTTCGATGTTTCTTGCACTCTTATAAACGATGTCGTTTTTCTCAGGAAGAACGATAAGTGTTTTCTTAGCTGCCTTGATGTTGCCGAGAACTGCTGCCATTTCTTTTGTTTTGATTGCATCCATATCGAATGAATCAAGAACAATCATTTCATCAGCTGCAACCTTTGAAGAAAGAGCTGACTTCATAGCAAGTCTTCTTACCTTCTTGTTGATTGAAAATCCGTAAGCGCGTGGCTTAGGACCGAATGCGATACCGCCATGTGTCCATTGAGGAGATCTTGTTGAACCCTGACGAGCTCTGCCTGTTCCCTTTTGTCTCCATGGTTTTTTACCGCCACCAGACACCTCTGCACGAGTGAGAGTTGACTGTGTGCCCTGGCGCTGATGTGCCAAGTAATTAACTACTACAAGGTGCATAGCCGATTTGTTTGGCTCGATAGCGAAAATGCCGTCGTTGAGCTCAATGTCGGAAACTTTTTTGCCCTTTGTATTTACTACTGCTAATTTAGCCATTGCTTAACTCTCCTCTCTTACTTTGATTTAACTGTGTCTGCGATAACTACGATACCGTTTTTAGGACCCGGAATTGCGCCCTTAATAGCGATAAGGTTGTTTTCTGCATCAACCTTAACAATGTCAAGGTTTTGAATTGTAACTTTTTCTGTACCAAGGTGACCGGCCATTTTCTTGCCTTTGAAGATACGGGCAGGGTCGATAACGCCGAGTGAACCGCCGTGACGGTGAACAGGGCCTGTACCGTGTGTTTCTTTAAGACGGGAGAAGTTCCAGCGCTTAATAACACCTGCTGTGCCTTTACCTTTGCTTGTTCCTACAACATCAACTCTGTCGCCTACTGCGAAGATGTCTGCTTTAAGAACATCACCTACATTTACATCTGCTGTGTTCTCGAGTCTGAACTCTTTGAGCACCTTCTTAGGAGCAACATCAGCCTTCTTGAAGTGACCTGCCATCGGCTTGTTCACTCTTTGAACCTTAATGTCGCCGAAGCCAACCTGAATTGCTTCGTAACCATCGTTTTCGATAGTTTTCTTTTGTACTACCGTACATGGACCAGCTTCAACTACTGTAACGGGAATTACTTTACCGCTTTCGTCGAAAAGCTGTGTCATACCGATTTTTTTACCGATAAGACCTTTTTTCATTGTATTTTCCTCCTTTGGTTATTGGTCGGTTTGCACCGACTTGACCTTGCTCAGTGTATTTCTCTCAGAGATTAAAGCTTAATCTCAATGTCAACACCGGCAGGAAGCTCAAGACTTGTAAGAGCTTCAACAGTTTTGTTTGAAGGTCTTAAAATGTCGATAAGCCTTTTGTGTGTTCTTTGCTCAAACTGTTCACGGCTGTCCTTATACTTATGAACGGCGCGAAGGATTGTAACAACTTCCTTTTCTGTGGGGAGCGGAACAGGACCTGAAACCTGAGCGCCTGTGCGCTTTGCTGTTTCAACAATCTTTTCTGCTGCCTTGTCAACAAGGTCATGGTCATAACCCTTAAGTCTGATTCTGATTTTCTTACCTTTTGTTGCTGCCATTTTGGTTTCCTCCTAATTTTCTGGGCACGTTATTTTACTTGCAACTCAGCCGGGTGTTTCAACCCTGCTGTTTTTAAAACCGAAAAATCGGTTCTGATTTTTCGGACGGCGTAAAATAACGCAGAATGCTCCCTGCAAGTACCGATAAAGCGCAGTTGGGGTACGCTCTACGGTTTTGAAAGCATTATTGGTCGCCCGATTTAAAATCAGACATACTCCACGGTAATTCCCTGCATCACAGTGCAGCCACCTACCGCTTCAACGCATATCGCATTTGTAAAAATGGGCATAGCACACCCATTCCCACGCGTGCCTTAGTATAATAACACAATATTTGTGAAAATGCAATAAGTTTTTATAAAAAAGTTTGTGAAAAATGCAGAAATTTTTTACGCATATTTTTCACCGCAATATATTGTGTTTCTGCTTAATACCCAACACAAAAAAACAATAATTTGGTGTGATAAAAATCCCCCTATATATAATAGGTATAGCAAAAAAGCTCCGAAAACATAAAAATACGGCAGATTTTCACCTACCGTATCCAATTATAATTTCATTTACTGATTGTTGTTATTTCTGTTTTCTTCGTATTCATTATACTGATAATCCGGGAACGGGCGCTGCGGAATAATGAGCAAAAGAACTATATAAACAATTGTTCCGCCGAAACCGGCTGTAAAAAGTGAAAGGAGTGCATAAACAACTCTCACGATTGTTGGGTCGATTTCGAGATATTCTGCAATGCCTGCGCAAACGCCGCCAATCATTTTATTTGTGCTTCTGTAAAGCTTCTTTTCTTTAAACATAATATTATCTCCTTATTCTTTTTAAATACTTTATCATATTTTTTTGATTTGTTCAATATTTTTCTTAAACCATCATTGTAGCAATTTAGTAATTATACATACCTTATGGCATTGTAATCATTGCCGCAATATCATTTTGAGTTTCTTTTTCTGCTTTGTATTCTTCATATGCTTTTACGCCGTATTCCACACCTGCTTTTATAAGCTCGCCACCGCATACCGCAAAGCTTACAATTGCCGTAAAGAGCGAAATCACAAAGAGAATTATAAATGTTATCAATGCTTTTTTCATATTAAAGCTCCCCTTACTTATTTATTCTGTCAACGCAGAATTTAATCTCCATTACAGCCCAGAGCAATGTGATTATTGCAAGACAGATAACCGCAACCGTCGATGAAATTGCAAACACAAGGAATGCGGTTGAAGCAACTGCCGGTACAATAAAGCAGAAAGCCACAATCATAACCGCGACTGCAAGGAATAAGCTCATTGTAATTGGAATCGCCACAATGGCTTGGAATATGTTCCAGGCGAGAGCAACCGCCCAGAATGTTTTGCTGTGCTTTTTCTTGCCGTCGGGAGCTATTTCTTTTTTCTCAATAGCATCGCCCACATATTGCTTCGCACATTCAAACGGTGTTCCCAGCTCTCTGCAAATCTGTTCTTCTGTTTTGCCCGCAGCCTCTCCTTCACGGAAGTGCTCTCGAAAATCTGCAATTATTTCTTCTTTTTCGGCTTTCGGCAAAGAGCCGAGATAATAATAAAGTTCATTTAAAAAATCTATCTTATTCATATTTATACCCCCTCAAAAAACGAGTTGACTTGGTTTGTAAACTCCGTCCATTGTTTAAGCAGCATGGCCTGGCGCTGTTTACCGTTATTGGTTATTCTGTAATATTTTCTTGCAGGCCCGTTGGGTGACTCTTTTAAATATGTTTCAAAATAACCGTCCGTCTGCAATCGCTTCAGCATCGGATAAACACTGCCTTCCGATACTGTCATTTTTTTGCCCAGCATATCGGCAAGCTCATAGCCGTATTTGTCTTCTTCCAACAACAATGTCAACGCACAAAGCTCAAGCACACCTTTTTTGAACTGCGTATTCATAAGCGCCCTCCTTTATATAATATGTATGTGTTTTTTTGCAGATTGCAATTATATATTATCACATACTATTGTTTATTGCAAGATAGTTTTTAAAATTTAATAGTTTGTTTACAAATACAGCACAAAAAAGTCATAAAAACGGGAAACATAAAAAACTTATAAATTTTTAATAAAAAAATTGCACAAAGATTTTTAAGGTTTTTCAGCGGCTGATTTAAAATTTTTCTTCAAAAACCGGATTTTTATCATTGTTTTGTTAAATCTGCATAAAAATTCACTGTCAAATCAATAAGTTTAGAGTTTATTGTAAACAAATTCAAAAAGGCGATATTTGTGAAATTTGCACAAATATCAAGTGTGTTTATTGTGCAAAAAGACTTGACTTTTTGTTTTTTTAGTGTTAATATATAGTCACAACAGAACAAAGAGAACAAAGCTTCTTGTTGTTGTAAAAAATTCTTGTGCGGCGGGTTTTCCAATCCCCAACAAATTTTCCCTTTCCTTTTTCATAAAGTATAACACCAATCCCTATTTTCCCGCCCACAAGAATTTTATATATATAGACTTGAGTTTTCAAGTCGCTTAATTGGGTCATAATAATTTTTCTCATATTTAAAGCTCCCTGTTGATTAGTTTCGGCAGGGAGTTTTGCTTTTCTCTTAAACTTGTGATAGAATAATACCGAAAGGACTGTTGCAAATGAATTATGCTTTCAATTTCTATATGCCCGTTAATATTATAAGCGGAAATAATGTTTTAGCCGATAACAAAAATATTTTCGCCGACCTTGGCAAAAGGTGTTTGATTGTTACAGGAAGAACATCCGCCGTAAAGTCGGGTGCGCTTCAAGATATCACATCTATATTTGACGAACTCCATATAGAATACAAAATATTTGATAAAATCACCGAAAATCCTCTGACTGTTGACTGTTATATTGCCGGAAAGCTGGCAAGAGATATGCAGGCGGATTTTGTTCTCGGTATCGGTGGTGGCTCTCCCCTTGATGCATCAAAAGCCGTTTGTGTTTATGCGACAAACGAGCATATTGTTGACGATGACATTTACACCACAAAGGTTGAGAACGCCCCTTTGCCCCTTGTACTTATCGGTACAACCTCGGGCACCGGCAGTGAAGTGTCGGGCGTGTCGGTTCTCACTCGAAAAGACGGAAAGAAACAGAGTATCAGCGGCAAGAATTATTATGCAAAATATGCTTTTGCCGATTCCCGTTACACTTTTTCAATGCCGTTCAGCGTCACTGTTTCAACGGCACTTGATGCGCTTTGCCATTCGATTGAGTCAATGTTTTCACCCAGAGCAGATTTCTTATCAAAAGAGTTTTCACTTATGTCCGCAAAGATGATTTACCCTATACTTCAAAAAATGTGCAAAACCAAAGAGCTGCCAAACGACAACGAACGCAACATTTTATATTATGCGTCACTTTATGCCGGATTTGCCCTTAACAAAGGCGGAACGGGATTTCCGCACGGAATGGGATATGCCTTGACCGAAGATTTCGGTGTGCCCCACGGTCTTGCCTGCGCAGTTTTTCTTCCGCAGTATCTCAAAGAAGCCGAAAAAGCGGACTCAAAACTCTATAAAGATTTGTTTGATGCTATGAACACCGATTTTTATTCGTTGAATTGTTTATTCTCGGAATTCTGCTCCTTTGACTTCAAAATATCGGAGGAACAAATAGAAAATTATGTTGAAAGATGGGCAACTCTTAAAAACTTTAAGAACTCACCTACCGATTTCAACAATATTGACGCAGGTGAATTGGTCAAAAAATTGTTTTTAAGATAGTGTTTAGATGATTTTTGTCTAAACTGTGCTATAAGCCCTAAATTTCTATATTTCGCATATAAAACCGTTCTTTAAATTGTATAATTTTTACAAAAAAGAGCGTTTTTTCTTTTGAAAAAGCACTTTGTTTTTATATCGTTTAGATGTTTTTTATCTAATATAGCTGCGATAACTTGTTGGCTAAACTGTTTTAGTTATTTTTTATCTATTTCATTGTATAGTTTTTCAAAAAAAGTTTGACATAGCAAAAATAAGTGCTATAATTATCTTGAACAACTTTCACCTATCAGGTGAGTTCTAATATTCCAAAACAAATGGAGGGTAAAAAATGGCAGACACAAGATTTGCAATCGCACATTATCATGATGCTGCGGCTATCAACAGACAGCTTGACGAGCTTATCGCTAAGCCAATCTACACAATCAAGCCTGAAGTTCTTAAACAATACGAAGAAGAATACTACGGCAAAAAGTGTACAAAGTCAAAGGAATTAGTTGACGAAGCAAGAGCGCTCATTCCGGGCGGTGTTCAACACAACTTGGCTTTCAACTATCCTTTCCCGCTTGCTTTCACAAAAGCAGAAGGTGCTTACCTTTATGACGCTGACGGAAACAAATATTTTGACTTCCTTCAAGCAGGCGGTCCGACAGTTCTCGGTTCAAACCCAAAGGTGGTTCGTGACCAGGTTATCGATCTTCTTAACACATGCGGTCCTTCAACAGGTCTTTTCCACGAATATGAATATAAGCTTGCTAAAAAGATTTCTGACAGTGTTGAAACTGTTCAGATGTTCCGTATGCAAGGTTCAGGTACCGAAGCTTGTATGACAGCAGTTCGTGTTGCCCGTCTTGCAACAGGCAAAAAGAACATTCTTAAAATGGGCGGCGCATACCACGGTTGGTCAGACCAGCTCGGTTACGGTATTCGTGTTCCCGGTTCTAAGTTCACACAGGCAAACGGTGTTCCGCTTTATCTCTTCAAGCACACTCAAGAATTCTTCCCCGGCGACCTTGACGACCTTGAGAGAAAACTTCGTGCTAACCTTCTTCGCGGCGGCACAGCAGCTGTATTTATCGAGCCAATCGGTCCCGAAAGCGGTACAACCCCACTTGATTATGACTTCAACAAGGGTGTTGAAAGACTCTGCCGTAAATACGGCGCACTTCTCGTATTCGATGAAGTTGTTACAGGCTTCCGTATCGGTATGGCAGGTGCTCAGGGTTACTTCGGCGTTTCTCCTGACCTTACAATCTTCGGTAAAGTTATTGCCGGCGGATATCCGGGTGCAGGCGGTGTCGGTGGTAAGAAAGAATATATGAAATATCTCGGTGCAGGTCTTGATGATTCAGGTATGAAGATTAAGAAAGCATTCACCGGCGGTACAATGACTGCTAACCCGCTTTCATGCTGCGCAGGTTACTTCACTCTTGAAGAAATCGACAAGCAGAACGCATGTCAGAAAGCCGGCGAAATGGGCGACAGACTTACAACAGGTCTTCAAGAACTCATTGCAAAACACGGTCTTCCGTTCGTTGCTTGGAACGAAGGTTCGGTTTGCCACCTTGAAACAGTCGGAACAATGCACTACACAATCAACTGGAAGAAGCCTTGGACAATTCCGGGTGTTATTTCTGCTACAAGCGAAAGAAAGAAAGAAATGCAATATATGGGCGCTGCTTATATGGCAGAAGGTCTTGTTACTCTTGCCGGCAGCCGTCTCTACACATCAGCTGCATACACACCAAAGATGATTGACCAGGCACTTCAATGCTTCGACAAAGTTTTGGCAAATGTTGCTGTTAAACCTGCTGAATAATTCAGGTTATACTTTATTGGCGGGCGAAACTTAATTTCGCTCGCCTTTTATCCTTATATCAGAGGTGAAAATTATGGAAATTATGCAAGCAAAAGAGCTTGTTATTAAGGCGGGCAAAGAGCTTGTTGCATCAGGCCTTATCGCTCGTACTTGGGGTAATATTTCATGCAGAATCAGTGATACACAGTTTGTAATCACCCCCAGCGGCCGTGCTTATGAAACACTCACACCCGAAGAAATCGTGCTTGTAAATATCGAAGACCTTGAATATGAAGGCGAAATTAAGCCGTCAAGTGAAAAAGGTATTCACGCCGCTTGTTATAAGCTTCGTCCCGAAATCGGATTTGTTATTCACACTCACCAAATTAACGCTTCAATCGTTTCTGCAATCGGTATGGATATCAACGGTATTGACGGTGAAAACGCAGAAGTAGTGGGCACAAATCTTCCTATTGCGTCTTACGGACTTCCTGGTACAAAGAAACTCCGCAAAGGTGTTATTGACGCAATCACCCGTTCCGACTCAAAAGCGGCGGTTATGGCTCACCACGGCGCAGTTTGTATGGGTGTTGACTATGACGACGCATTTAATGTTGCAAAGAAAGTTGAAGATATTTGCGAACAATTTGTAATCGCAAAATATGAATCAATTACAGGCTCGGTTGCAAACGGCCTTGAAGCAATCAACGACTATGTAGTTAATAACTTTGTTAAGAAACCGCTTTCTGCTCCCGAATTCCCCGCTTGCAAGAGTGAGCGTGACGGCTCTGTGTTCAACATTTCGCTTGTTGACGGTGACGGTGCTATCACAAGAATTGACATTGAAACAGGTAATGTTATTGCAGGCGACGGTTGTGCCGAATCGGTTGAGCTTCACCGTGCGGTTTATAAGAAGCGTGACGATGTAAACTTTATCTATCATTCAAAGGACCCGTTCACAGTTGCCTGTTCAAAAATGGGCAAAACAATGCGTCCGTTGATTGACGACTTTGCACAGATTGTCGGTGTTACCGTTAAGCACGCAGACTATAATCCTAACAACTCACTTGCAACATCAAAGAAAGTTGTTAAGGCTCTCAAGGGCAGAAACGCTGTTCTTCTTGACAACAACGGCGCACTTTGTGTAGCCGGCAGTGAATATGATGCAGGCGCTATAGAATTTATCACTAATAAAGGCGCTAAAATTCAGGTTTGCTCAAAGTTATACGATAAGGTTAAACCGATTAACCCCATCGAAACAAGACTTATGAACATTATTTACAGACTTAAATATTCAAAGCAAGCTAATAAATAAGTTTTGGTAAAATTTATCCCCCTACGAACTTCGCAGGGGGATTTTTTATATTTTTCTTAATTTATTTATGCCTATCATAATTACATCGCAAATCAGGTTTATGAAATATGACAAGCACAAAGAACCGGCAATCACCGTAATTATAACAACAGGAAACCACATATATTCCTGTCTGGTGGTAGATGTATAATGTTTAAGTATGTCATAGACAATATCGTCAACAACATACGAAATCAAATATGCACCCAATGTCAACCGTGAAATACTTGTAACAATTGATTTTTTAATTTTAGATTTTCCGATATTGTTTTCTGTTTTCAGAAGAATACCAAACAACGCAACCGTTGTAATATATACAAATACCGAGTTGTGTCCCGATATCGCGTAAATTCTTATTGTATGTTTTGTAAAAACAAAGAGCATGACTATGCAAAGCAAAAGATTTGAAGCCAAAGCAGCAGAAATGCCTTGCCATGTTTTTAATTTAAATCCGTATTCCCTTAAATAGCATCCTGTGTAGTAATAAGCTAACGGATATACACTCGACCACCAGCCCTGTGTACATTTGAATATGCTAAATAAGCTTGGAATAATAATTGTAATTGCTGTGAAAGATAAAACAAGAATAAACTTCTGTTTTTGTGACTTTAACCCGTTATAAGCAAGGTTTAAAAAGGGAATAATCAAAAACAGACCTATATACATATCAATGTACCAGGAATAATGAGCTATACCTATTGTCTTTATTTGCGATAAAAACGGTTTTTCATAAGCAATTCTGTCATATATTATACAACCTGTTTCTGCAATTAAAAAGGTTATTATAGTCCTAACAATTCCAAAATAGTAACCTTTTTTCAATGTTTTTTCTTGCATCAAATACCCTGTTATAACAACAAATAAAGGCACGCAGGACATTGCAAAATTTCTAACAAATGTGGCAATAAACATTCCCACTCCCCAAAGGGGAATGTTATAAAATTCTGTATGCAAGAAAAAATGGACGGTTACCACCAAGCAAAAGGCAATTATTCTTATTAAATCTATGGAATAGTTTCTATGTGTAATCTGTTTTTTTGTTTCTGCGATTGCAGTCATAGCCTTTCCCCCACCCTAAAATCAAACGGAACAACCCGCCATTGATTTATCATATTAAATTCGCAAGACTTGAAAATATCATGGCAGCGGTATCGTGAGCATGATTGTGGTTATGAACATGCGCAATTCCGCAAAGCGCTAAATACCACTCAATAATATTTGTACCGACAAACATACAAATTACGACTGCAAGTGAGAGATGGGGTGCAAAAGGAACTTTTCTCGGCACTTTGCCCTTGTTCTTAATCGCCATAAAGATGAGATAAAGCGTACCGATAAGCCCACCCATAACCAGAGCTAAAAGAACAACCTTCCAACCCAGCATAAAGCCGCATGCCGCCATGAGCTTGATGTCTCCGCCGCCCATTCCGCCTTTCGTGATAACCGCAAGCAAGAAGAGTATGCCGCTTGCCGCAAAAAATCCAATAATGCGTTCTATAAGACAATGAAGGTCAAAGCCTTCTGATACCAATTCGTCAATATAAGTGATTACGCCGCCGATTAAAACGGTAATCCACATTGAGTCGGGAATTTCCATTGTGCGCCAGTCGATAACCGTTGCAACCAGCAATGCCGAAAATGCCGCACAGTAACCGAAAAGTGCAATTCTCGGCTCTGCACCGCACACAAACCAGAAAATCAGCGCATACATAATACCGTTAATTGCTTCAACTATCGGGTATTGCGCAGAGATTTTCGCATTGCAGTAGCGACATTTTCCCCCAAGAAAAATCCAGCTGAAAAGGGGCACTAAGTCTTTCGCATAAAGCCGATGATTACAACTCATACAATGACTGTTTGTAGTTGTAAAATTCTCGCCTTTCGGAATTCTGTATATCAGCACATTGAGAAAACTGCCGATACAGATACCGAAAAGAAATACGAAAAAAGCTATAAAAAGTTTTGGGATAAGCAAATAGTCCATAATTATTCCTCATTCACACTTGTTTCATCTGTTAAAGCACATTCTTCTTTTTTGTATCGCTTTGTGGCAATCACTGCCCATGCAATAAGAATAAGAACGCTGACACCCGTGATTATTGCGCCGGGCACAAAGCCCACCGGACAATATTTCATTTCGACAATGTGCTCGCCTTCGGTAATTTCAGTCATAAGAATGTGGCTCTCGTGCTCATAAAGCGGAGCTTCAACACCGTCAATAAGAATTTTCCAGCCACTGTCTAACGCTGTCGGAATATACAAAATTCCGTCGGTGTAGCTTGTAACTTTTGCCTTAACATAAGTGTCAGAGAATTCAAGCATTTCAGTGTCACTCATAGCGTCAAGCTTTGCATAGCCTTCTTCAAAAATATTCATATCAACGGTGTAGCAAAGAGCACCTACCGCCTCATATTCTGTGGGATATACATTTCCTGCGGCGTCTCTTTCGTGTCTGTAACCGCCAAGTTTAACCGTAACCACATCATCTTTATTTACTTCGCCTATTTCATAGGTTCTGTTTTCACCGACACCGAAAGCGGTATATTCTCTGCTGACGCCGTTAATCGTAATTGTCAAATCGGTAAACTGCGTAATATCAACATAGATATACATTATTCCGTCATTCTGTGCTTTTGAATTGATTGAAATATATGCGGGTTTCGTAGTATCCGTTATCTTCGCAGAGAAGCGCAGCATTTTTGACTCTAAAAATTGATAATATTCATCTGAATAATCTTGTTCTCTGCCTATATTTTCCAGTCTGTCGAGATTTGAAATGGCTTCACAGTTTTCATAGCTGATATTTTCAACTTCGTTGTAAGTCAAAACATCCTTGTCAAGATTTGTTATATATTTAAATACTGCTTTTTGGTCATCTGCCGGTGAGATATATGAAAACGAATCCCATTTGTCAATAGTTGTAGCTATTGTGTACATAAACGGCATTGTATAATTATTTTCGTATAATGTATATCCGTTATTACTTGAAATTTTCTTTCTGAAACTGTTTTCTGAAAGATTTTCAGTTCCGTCCAAATAATACTTTGTAGGGTAAAGCAAATTGAAAATCGGAGTTTGTTCTTTTGCTCCGTCAACCGCATTTATTCCGTTTCCATAACAGCCGAAGTAGGTCATAGCAAGGGAGAAATTACCGTTTGCAAGGGAAGAATATGTGCTGTTGTCATTATTATTGAAAAGCATACCGTACATTGCAATGTCATTAAAGCTGGTATCTTTTTTTGCAAAAGCAAGATATTCACCTTTCGGCAAATCTTTTGTAAGTGTTTCGACTGTTTCTCTTTCGGAAATCAACGAAGTTAAATCTCTATAGTTAATATTATCTCTGTTAAGTATGCCTGTCTCTAAAACAACGGCAAGTAATAAGATAACAGTAACAGTATTCTTTACTTTAACATTTTTTGAAAGCAAGAGCAAAATGACGGTGAATATAACCGTAAATATTATTACAGGAACAATATATTCTGCGGACGCGAAATGTGTTCTGAACAAAGCATCCTTTGTAATCGCAGAAATATCAACAACGCACATTAAAACACCTGCGACAATTCCATATATGGGTATATTTTTTATCTCACAGAATGCTTCAAATGCAATTTTGAGAAGTATAAAGCTATAAAGGAAAGCGAATCGGTACATTATGCCTGCCGGTTCTCCGAAACCGTGCCAAGTGAAATAAATCGGATAAATCCACATAGATGCCCAGAATACAATTATTAAAAATGCATTGGCAATCTTTTTTCTCATTGAAACACCTTTTGCAAAGAAGTAAGCGGTACAGAGAATAACCGTCATTATTCCGCAAAATGCAAATATGCAACGATTTGTTCCCAATGAATCATAAATATTTTTAAACGGAAGAATATGTGAAGCTAAAAGTCCCCAAATGTTCGTATTGACCAACGCTGAATCGTTATGTGTTGTGCCTTTTAAGGTCTGCTGTAAGGCACTTACTGTGGGTAAAGCTAAAATCGCTGAAATTGCGCCCGCAAGAAGTGACGAACCAGCAAATCTGAAAATAGTTTTTAATAAATAAGAGTTTTTTATAACATCAAAAATATTTACTGTGCCGTCTTCGTCATCGGTTGCGTCGCTATTTGCGGTAACACCTTCATAGAAAACTTCATCATCTGCAAGAAACAAATATACAAAGTAAATTACGCAGAAAATGCAAATCATCCAGCCTATGTAAAAGTTCGAAACAATGGCGAGCCCCAAAAACAATGCATAAAACCAACCGCTTTCGCCATCCATAAGCTTTTTAAGGCCCAAAATTACAAGGGGCAGATAAATAATTGAATCCATCCAGGAAATAAAGAAGAATGAACCGACAATAAAGCCGGAAAACGCCCAAAGGACCGAGAAAATAACAACTGATAAATCATTTTTCTTATATGTATGTTTAAGAAAAATGCCAAAGGTCAGCGCCATAAAAACAGGTTTCAAAAGTGTAATTATTGAAAACGCATTGTCAACATCACTTGCATTGAAAAACAGTGCTATCAAATTAAGAGGTGAAGCCAAATAATATGAAATAATTGCAAGAAAGTTTGAACCTCTGCCTGCGTGCCATGTGAAAAGAAGCGAACTGCCTTCTTTTATTTTACTTGTAAATTCCTCAAGCATGGGAACATACTGCCCCACCGCGTCGGAAAAAGCGCTTGTATTCGGTCCGAAAGGGAAAATGCCTGCAATGGCATAAAGCACAAGCAAAATTACAAGTGTAATAATCGGCCCTAACAGAATATACGGTATTCGTTTTTTTGTTTTCATAACACTCCTGCTTTCGTTTTAAAAATATTTATCTTCATTCCAAATGCGTGGGTTTTCATCAATATATTGCCAAGCAAATTGAAAATGTTCATCGTTTTTAATAACTTCATCATAAAAAGACTTTTGCCACAGTGATTTTGTACCGTTAAATTCTTTTTTATATATTCTTGTAGTAACGGATTTAAAATCTTTCATTAGTCCTTGTAGGGAACGACGCCCCCGTCGTTCCGCTATTTCAAAACCGAATTTTTTATCTGTATCTATTTCGGCATCGTTTTTTATAGCAATAATTCCGTGAATATGGTTCGGCATTATTGCATATTTAATAATTTCAACATTATCATTTAATTTTTCAATATTGTTCCAACATTCAATTATTCTTTTTCCTAAATCGGACGGAACGACGAGGGCGTCGTTCCCTACTATATCACATAGCAACTTTTCTTTATTATTTGTGCAAACAGTAACAAAGAAATAGCCATTACCGTAATCAAACTTTTTTAACCGATGCGTTTTGCGTTTTGGCAAATCCATAATTTAATTTTCCTTTTTTATAACACGGAAAGGCTTTTTTTATATTTTACTACAAAAGGATAAAAAGGTCAACAAAAAACAAGGGGCCCGATAGGACCCCTCGTTATGAATTTCAATTAAATTATTAAGTATTCTCAATAATTATGCAAGTTCTGTACCAGTAGCAGCATCAGCACTATGACCTTCCGGTGTATGTTCGCCAGCTACATAATTAGGACATGCAACTTTTGCTGAACCGTCAGCAGCAACAGTAAATTTGTAAGCCTTGGTTGTGTCAATCGGGCATCTTGGAGCTGCTTTACCTTCCATCATTGAAAGAAGAGCGTCTTTGTCAGCTGTCTGTTGGTCGTATGATGCATAGTAGTTAGCTGCGTTGTTCTTGATTGTCTTGATGTTAGATGCACATGTCTTATTGTTTGCGTTCTTTGTGATTGCGCCGTAAAGCGGAATAGCAACTGCAATAAGGATACCCATGATAACAACAACAATCATCAATTCAACAAGTGAAAAGCCTTTTTTGTTCATAAGTTTTCTCATAATAATTACTCCTTTAATTAAAGAATTTAGATTTTATATGTAAGGCCTGAGAATGACCTAAACACCGAATTTATGTAACGGGAACTTTCCGTACCCTTATACTACTACAAATCAACTTGTTTGTAAAGTCTTTTTTTTAATTTTGTCGAAATCGACAATTTTTACACTAAAATTTGTATGTTTTTACCAATTAGTCACTTGCAGAACTATGTTTCGCATAAGTATTGCCATCTGCATCACAACATTTTATTGAGATTTCATAATCGCTAACCTTCTCAATTAAATAATAGTGACCGTCAACAGGGCATTGAGGGAATCCACCGTCAAAACTTGCGGCAAATTCTGGATCAATTGTGTCTGTTGAACCCGGTTTGCTGCTATATGAACCTGACTGAAGCAGCGTTGATGCTGTTTTAGTTCCGTCAGAAACACAATATTTAGCAAACACTGCACGGATATTCTCTTGATTTGTGCGACATGTTTTAGCTTCGGCATTTGCAGTAATTGCACCGTAAAGCGGAATAGCGACTGCAATCAAGATACCCATAATAACAACAACAATCATCAATTCAACAAGTGAAAAGCCTTTTTTGTTTAACATTTTTCTCATATAGTATAACCCCCAGGTTAAGGACTTCGGGAACTTTCCGTACCTTTTCAGTTTTATTATATACTAATTCCCATAATATGTCAATAGCATACACAAAAAAAGCGAGTTGCGTCTTTTTCACATCTCGCCTTCTGTTTTATTATAATCTTGCTATAAATCCGCAAACATAAGAAACAGGAACCAAAACTGCCTTATAGACGGGTTTCAAGAATGCCGTATGCTCAATCAAGAACGGTGACCATGTGTAATAATACTCGTGAATGAACCAGTCGCCGAAAGCTGTTCCTTTAAGCACATTGTCACGGAACATTCTAAGGTTACCGAGAACTTTATCTGCCATATCGGAGCCTATCATTGCAAAGCCTGTAAGACATCCGGCAATATTTGTGTTTGAAGATTTATCTATAACCTCGCCTTGACTCTTCTCAGCAGTAGGAGATTTATATCTCATAACATTGGCCTCTCGGGCAATAACGGGAGCATTAACCGTTTGAACAGCTCCGCTCGCATTTTCATATTGCGCGGTGAAAGTGTCGTCAATTATAACGGGTGTACCGCCTGCCTGTTGACAATTGGTTTCATAATATGATGTTTGAGTGCCCTCACCTGCATTTACAGTTTTTGATGCAGGGAAACCGTTACCGGTAATAAGTTGACCTGACGCATCATAGTTTAACTCATAACTATCCCAACCCGCAACATGAGCGTTGGTAGACTTTCCGTTATTTACCCAGCTTTCTTCACAAGCCAATTTGCCGCCACTGTAATTGATTGGTCTTGTGTCTTTATTGATGTTAATAATTGCAAATGATGTGTCATAACCGAAGGTTACATCTTCTTTACCCGAACGGAAATGCATTGTGATTGTATTTTCAGTATAGTAAGGACTGCCGTTATTTTGCATATTCTGGGTTGTTCCCACTGAAAAAGTTACGCTAATCGGAACTTGACCCATTCCGTAGTTATTAAGCAAAAGATGACTTCTGTTATCACCGTAGCTGCGCATATAGAGCAATTCGCCCAAATATTCTCCATCTGTGCTATTTTTCCATGTTTTGGCAGAGAAAATATATGTATATACATCGTTTTTATGTGCATCTGCATTCGGGTCGATGCCTTCAGGATTCATAACGGCAGA
This sequence comes from uncultured Clostridia bacterium, assembly GCA_945787805.1. Taxonomy (GTDB): domain Bacteria; phylum Bacillota; class Clostridia; order Oscillospirales; family Acutalibacteraceae; genus Fimenecus. The sequence continues at coordinate 17,599 of CALZID010000010.1, forward strand.
GGCTGCGCCTAACCATTCAATTTCTCCGTTGTCTTTGAGAATGACTCCGTTTTCAATGCTTGGGTCATAAATCAGGTCAACCTGAAAGGCGCTTGTAAGGCCGTCTTTATTGTTTTCAAAGTCAGAACAAGCCAAACGGGTAGCAGTCTGAACATCCCAACGGTCAATTACCGTGTTGTTAAAGGTTAAAAAATTGTAAAGCACTCTGCCTGCTAACGGCAAAAGCAAAGCAAGAACCGCTATTACAACCAACAATTCCGACAATGATACGCCTTTTCGATTTTTGTGTATGAGTTTAAACATTTACTCACCCCATCTTATAGAGAAGCTCGGGCAGAGACAGTGCTCTGCCCAAAGTTATTATACATTATCTCTTGTAGCAACAGAGTTGATACCGCCCATTTTTGCAAAAGCGTCTTCTATTTCGGTATTTCCGTCATACATTTTAACATCGTCGCTCCAACCGCCATCTGTACCGCACGGAAGCAACGGATTATATGTCCAGAACATTCTTGCGGGCTCACCGTCATCATATTCACCGTTTTTGTTTTTGTCAAGATATCCTGTTGCAATCCACATACCGTTAATATTGTTAATCTGAACAATGTTACAGTATTTTTGGTCGGAAATCTTAACTGCACGCCAGTGATATGTTGCGTTAGAATCTGAATGTTTACCTGTACCTTCAACATCAACCCAATATCTGACATTTACCCAGGAACCGCTGCCCCTGTCTGAGAAAGGCTTAACATCCATTTTAGTTCCCGCATCTACATTACCGACTGACAAAGAACCAGGTGCGCAATAACCGTCGGGGTTTCTGTCGCTCTGGTCACCGACAGCAATCCAATAGTCATTTGAATAACAAATATCGTTAATTGAATTAAGTGTTGAAATGAAGCCTATTGAATTGTAGGTGCGAGTAGCCTGTGTGCCCTTGTCATAGAAATATTTGAATCTGTCAGAACCCGGTGAGAATACTGCACCTGCATTTGAGCCTGAATTAAATGCTGCCGAACCGATTGTACCTCTCCACTCGCTCGAAACTGCCGCAAATGTTCTTGCATTGCAGTTATCAACCCAAATATAGCTTTGAATTTCTGCAGAAACCGATTTGTCGTTCCAGTCGTCCTGAGCGCCGTTACGAGCCTGGTTTAAATTAACCCACCAAGAAAGAACTGTTCCGTTTTCGGTACCCCACATAGCTTCAGGGTTTCCGTTCCAGGTTGTGCCCCAAGCAACACAGTTTACCTTTGTGTTTGCCATCGGGTGTGAGCGGAGATAATCATAGTTTGCAGAGTCATCTGCACCCGGTTCGCCGACAGGTTCGCCGCCGTAAAGAGAGAGATACTGAATATGACGGTTATTCTGCCAATATTTAGCACCGAACAGGTTACCGATATGGCCGCCCTTTGACGGGTCGGTGGGCTTTTCACCTGAATAGAATCCGCTGCCTTGATATCTCGAGTTCAGATAATAGAACTGATGGAAAACATTTGACTCGGTTTCAAGCTTGTAGCCTGTTTTATCTGTTGCCAAATATTCATAAGTTTGCGCATTCGCTGCGTTCTGTTTTGCAACATTATAGTCGCCCGCACGCAAGAAGACAATACCGTTGTTCATAACAGAACCGACATTTGCAAAGAAGTCATCGGCCTTGGCACCATATTCGACAACGCCGCCGAGAAGATAGCCTACCATTAAGGAAACGGGAATATCTTCCTCACCGCTGGGAATCATTGTACTTGCACAGTCAAGGAAAGTGATTGTCTCTCTGCGGTTGTTCCAGAAGAAAACCTGGCCCCAATCTTTATTGTTACCGTAGTCATAAACAACGTCATCAGTTGGGTTAGCGGCAACCGCTGTTGCAAACGGATGTGAAAGATAAGCAACAGTAATATCAACAACATTACCGTTTGTCAGGTGAGTTTGTCTGCTTTCATAGGTGTTGATAACAGTTTCTGACGGATTTGCAATTGTTGTTCCGTCAACAAGATTTAACTTGTCTGTTAATACACTGTAATTCTCTTTGTAAGTTTCTTCGTCGTAGAATTTACCGGTGATAGCATATTCAAGGTTTGTGTACGGATAATATACAACATGTTCATAAGGATATGTCCAGCGACGATTGTACTTGTAATATGCTATTTTGCCCGCAACATTCTGGTCTATATTAACCTTATTAGCACCGTCATTGTAATAGGGCGTAACACCCAATGTCATACGCCATTTTGTGTAATAATCGGCATTATCTTGGAGTGTTTTCCTGTTTTCAGCACGGCCTATGTTGGAATAAGCGTCAATTTCAGAGAATGTTCCGTTAGCCGTATTGGCAAAATGGTCTTCCCATTTAGCAGGATATCTCCAAGAACCGAAGGTACCTGTTTGTTCGGCAAATATATCCATCATTGCGGGGATATAACCACAGTAGAGGGTGTAACTACTCTGGGGATAATTCATATTTGTTGTAGCGTTTTCAGCAGATGTATCACCGTCGCCGGCTGATGTGAAATAATAGCTTCCGTCTTTTGTTACATCGGTTTTATGAGAACCGCCCGTACCTGTAATCTGAATTGCATCAACAGATGTAAGCGTAATCGGATAAGATGCCTCGTTAATTTTTGATTTATTAACGCCGTTAATCTCATAATACGAGCCGGTATTTGCCGTCATCCAGCCCCATGCTTCATGAGTGTACTGCTTAACATCACCCGTCGCCAATGTAAGGTCTTTTCCGCCGTAAGACATATTGCCGCCGTATATTGATGTCATTTGGTTATAGTTTGGCAAACCGTTTCTATGGTCGCCTTTCGACTGGAAGAAATAGATTTGACCATCGGTTGCATAGAATTCCGCGTCATCGGAATATGTGACCGAAACAACCGAAAGTCCGCGCAACAAGCCTGTTGATGTGTTGACAAGGCTTCCCACAAGGCTGTATTCCTTTGAACCCATATTAAAGCCGTGTTGCTTTTCGGTCATACTTCTTTGAGAAATAAACTTGAAAGAAGTGTCAGTACTGTAAACTTGGTTCGGATTTACATTACCCGATTTATCGGTTGAATAAATATAGTTAGGCGTTCTGAAACGGTTAAAGTTATAGTCGGTATAATAAGTATAGTCGCCGCCCCAATAATAGTTACCGTTAACTTCAACGGTTTTACCGTCAACAGTGATTGTTGTATTCGGCCGTTTCCAGAAACGACGAATTTGACCGTTGTCTCCGCACATTACATAATAACCGTATTTTTCACCGTTACTGTCAACATTATTACCGTCACCGCTTTCGGCAGGAACCCACTCAACATCGTTCATTGCTGAAGTGAGCTTTACCGATTCGCCCGATTTAGGGTCGCTGGCAGTGCTCATTACACGGCGGTGAATAAGAAGTGAGCCGTCGTCATCAATTTCACCGCGGGATACATAGTAATAATAATTATCGTCGGGCGCTTTTTCGCCAACCATTATCATTGTCGGCGCATCAATCTGAATTTCATAGCGCTGACCTAAATGTTTAAAAACAAGGGGTGATGTTTCAAATGAAATTTTGTCACCGCCGCCGTAAACTGTGAGCAAAAGCATATTTTTATCGCTCGGATTAGCGTCCGGATGATATTTAAGGTCATAGTCAACGCCTTTTGTGAGCTTAATTTCACTTGTCGGACCTGTTGTTACGAATTCACACTGGTCTAACACGAAGTTGATATCAGGACTGTAAATTGTGATATGTGCAACCTTAAAGTCATCGGTAAGCGAAGACGGAAACAATGTAATTCCCGATGAGCTGCCGGCTTTGTCTGTATAAAAAGTTGATGGTCCTGTACTTATATTAACAGTGCCGTCATCACTTGCAATGCCCTCGTTGTCTTTTGAAAAAGTACCGCCTGATGTAAGACCGTAGGCTCTGACATTAGATTCAATTGTTGCTGTTGCATATGTTTTTGTATTACCGTCAACAACAATTGCAGTATCAGGCGAGGTCAGCTTAATAGGAACTGTATCAATTGAAACGGTATAATTGCCGTTAAGACTGTTTTTGCCCAAAAGCACTTCAAGGTTACCGGCATCTTTATATAAACGCTCCATTTTTTGCCCTGCGATATTGATTGTTTGCAAATAAGAGAGCATCAGAGGTGCAAAGCAGAATACCACAAGAGCAAGAATAGTCATCGCTGTTAAAACTTCAACGAGCGTCATACCAGTTTTGTTAAGCAAATAATCCTTAAATTTCTTAATCATTATGAACCGCTCCCTTCACCCGGGTGGAATACATCCCCTGCTCGTGGAGAACCCCAATTTATTGTTACCGATGAGCTCGGCATCGGCGGAACAATTTCACCGACTCTGCCTCTCTCTCCGTTAACATAAACACTACCGCTATTATCCATTGTAACTATCAATCTTTCAAAAAGAACCGTGCTGCCTTGGAAATATGACAATGTATCTTCACCGTAATAAATCTTTTTGAGAGTTTTCATTTTATCAACAACATCGTCACCGTAAATATCATATCCGTCGCGGCCTGCTATAACGGCATCAACGAAATATTTGAGAAGGTCGATACCCGCTGCGTTAGACTCTTTTACGCCGCCGGAGGTGTTAATTGCCGTATCTTCTTCATAAGAGCCGTAGAAATATGCCATATCACCCGCATTGAAAATACGGTATGTTTCAGTGCCCGAACCCTGCACCTCAAGCTTCAAAACAACATTGCCGTTGAAATAAACTTTATTTGCTCTGACATTGTTACCGTTTTCATCTGTGATGCCTTTGCCTGCAAATAGCTTTTCGTCGTTAGCATCATAAACTCTGCCGTGACCTAACATAACTGTTCCTAAACGGAAACGGTTACCGAGAAGTGCGAGTGTGCTTGTCAAGGCACTGCCCAATGAGTCCGGGTTAGTGATATATGCATAAAGAGTTATATTACCGTCGATTACAATTTGGTCACCGTAAAGACCGATTGAGTTATATTGCCCCCTATCGGGAGTGGCGTCAATACCGACATCCTGCAAGAACAAGTTTTCGCCTGATGAAATTACATAGAAGTTATCGCCGTAATTCTGCATTCCGTCCTTGCCGGCACTTTCGGGATTTTTAGGATTGCCTTTAATAACTTTTGATTTTTCGGGTTTTGTCAAAACCAGTGTGGAATCACTGATTTTTGAATACATATCAATTTGTCGGTTTCTCGGAAAATCAGGGAAAATATAATTACCGTCGCCGTCTTTTACATTTGCCAATTGCTTATAAATCTGGTTCAGTAACCCGTTGAAAAGGCTTTTGAGCATTTTGCCGAGTCTTGTCAACACACCGTCACTACTATTGATATTCAATTGAGTGTCAAGTGTTTCATAACAAACTTCAACTGTGTCTTTTTTGGTAAATGCTCCTGTTCCCACTTCTTTTTTAAGAACGCCGTTTTCATCATATAATGTTTCGCCCTGAATAGTCTCGGTCGGTGTTATATAACCGTAAACTGTTCTGCCGACATCTGCGCCCGTTGTACTATTTAAAACATGACCCATACTTTTAAACACTTTTACAGGAGTTTCGGTTTCTTGATATCCTTTGGGGTCAACGCTGGTATCGCATTTAACACGAACTAAATCCGTGCCGTTTCCGATTTGAACTTCAAAATAGCCGAAATAACCGGGATTAGCTGTTGTTGAAGCGTCCAATGAGAACGAAAAACCGTCCCAAACAGTGTTGTCATTTGAACTTCCACTCTTTGTGTAATAAGCATATACCCTGCTTGAAGTTATGATTGCATCGTCTCCGCCATTTTCACCGACTTGCACAAATCTGCCAATATCAGAAGTTGTGTCGCTACCTGCTTTGCTGACAGCATCTCTGTAGGCATAAGAAGCCGCCTCAACACCCGCACGGGCTAAATAATAAGCCTGCTTGCCTTCGCTCATCCATCTAACAGACACATATGAATTATATGCCAACACAGCCAATCCGGCTGTAAGTGTAATTATAATTGTCATAATTGCAAGCACCATTGGCATTGCCATACCGTTTTTATTGTTAAGGTATTTTTTCATTTTATCTGCTCCTTTCTGAATAGGCATCTTGAAAAGTGAAAACTTATACGATAACTCTCAATACTTCTTCAAGAGATGTACTGCCTTCCATCATCTTGTAAAGACCTTCGTCTTTAAGTGTTTTCATTTCTTGCTTAACCGCAAGGTCACGGACTTCTGTAATTGTTGCCCGTCTAAGAATAAGCTGTTTCATTTCTTCTGTAACTGTAAGGAATTCAAATACAGCTTCACGGCCCTTATAACCTGTATTATTACAAGTCAAACAACCTTTTGCCTTATAAAGCTTATATGATGGTTGATTGTATCCGTAAGTTTCAATGTCGGGAACAATCCTTTTAAGCTCTTCATGTGTAATTTCATATTCTTCTTTACATTTCGGACAAAGTCTTCTGACAAGACGCTGTGCAAGAACGCCAACCAATGATGACGCTGTAAGGAAGGGCTCAACGCCCATTTCGTCAAGACGGGTAACGGCACCCGGTGCGTCGTTTGTATGAAGTGTTGAGAAAACCATGTGTCCTGTAAGGGCAGCTTCAACGGCAATTTTTGCAGTCTCGCTGTCACGAATTTCACCGACCATGACAATATCCGGGTCAGAACGGAGAACTGAACGAAGGGCTGCTGCGAAAGTCATACCCGCACGGTTGTTCATCTGCACCTGGTTGATACCTGCCATTCGGCGTTCAACAGGGTCTTCAAGTGTAATAACATTCTTTTCAAGTGTACTAACTTCTGCCAATGTGGCATAAAGTGTTGTTGATTTACCGCTACCTGTAGGTCCTGTAACAAGAACGAAACCGTAAGGCATGTGAATTGCATTGTTAAATCTGTCAAACTGACGGGGACTGAATTTAATATCTTTTATTGTAACCGCTTTTGAACTGTCTCTTTCCAAAAGACGCATTACGACTTTTTCACCGTAAACCGTCGGCATTGAAGCAATACGAATATCCATCATTTTGTCTTCAAATTTAACAGTTGCACGACCGTCCTGCGGGATACGGCGCTCAGCGATATCCATACCGCCGATAACCTTAATTCTTGAAATAACGCCCGCATACATTTTAATCGGGTTTTGCATAATTTCTTGCAAAACACCGTCAATTCTGAAGCGCACTCTCATATGCTTTTCCAACGCTTCAATATGAATATCTGATGCGCCTGCCTTAATCGCATTGTTAATAATTTGGTTAACAAGCTGAACTGTAGGTTTATCATCAATGTCAAGCTGCTCTGTCTCAACACTTGTATCTTCTGCCGAATCGTCGTAGTCTTCGACGCCGCTGTTCATATTTGCAAAGTTTTCAATTGCAACCTGAAGCTCCATATCCGCTACAACTACCGGACGAATTTCATATCCCGTAATCATTCGCAAATTATCCACAACAAGAATGTCGTTCGGATTTTGCATTGCAACGAAAAGCGTTCCCTCTTCTTCATAAAGCGGAAGAACATTGTTTCTGAGAGCAAACTCAGGTGTAATTAGGTTTGCTACCGCAATATTTACACCTATTTCGTCAATCGAAACAAACTTATATCCTGTTTTTTGAGCAAGTGTTTTTGCTATATCTTCTTCTGTACAATATCCCAACTGAGTAAGAATTGTTCCGATAAGCTGCTTGCTGTTTTTTTGAATTTCAAGCGCTTCTTTAAGTTGGTCTTCAGTTATTTTACCGGCACTGATAAGTCTTGAACAAATACTGCCGGGGATTATTATATCGCCCATTGATAAAACCCATCTTTCTTTTTTGAAATCTTCGCTGAATTATTTCGTGAAGTTTACTATAGTCATTGCAGCAATTACCGTTCCGTCTTCTTGTTCTGTCATTGCTATTTCGTCAATTCTTGCAATTTGGTCCTGTGAAACAATATATTCAGCCATTTGCTTAACGCTGATTTCATCACCCACAACTGCGATTTTTGATGTTGCAGTTTGAACACTGCCCGTCTGCACCAATTCGCCCACTGTGATTTCTGAAACGGTTAACCCGTATTTATCACAAAGCTCTGAGAGCTCCACATAATAATCAACAGTGTTATATGTACCTGCTTCAGCGATTACTTCGTCATATTTCTCTTTTTGCGCTATATAATAATTCGAATTTGCCTGAAGGTCTTTAAGGTTCTTCAATAAGTTCTTATTATCATTATACTCAACAATGGAATTTGCGACATTTGCTTCTAATTTTACACCACTATCAAATGTTAAATAACAAGCATATCCTAAAACTACTGCCAATAGCACCATAACAACAGTAATTACAACATTACCGTTAATTTTTCCTTTAAGTTGAGAAAGATTTAATTTAGTTTTCATTTTTATCCTCCTCTTACTCTGCTGCTGTTGTGGACTCAGTTGACTGAGTCTCATCAGATGCTGTAGTAGCCGTAGTATCTGTAGCGGCTGTAGTTGTAGTTGTTGTTGTGGTTGTTGTTGTGGTTGTTGTAATCAAATTACCCGATTCATCCATCTGGATTGCTCCGCCGAGAGAAATGAATATTCTGAAGGAATATTTTGTTTCGGCGTCTTCACCGTTTACAATCGGCATATCATTTAAAACTTTTACTTCTGTTACAATGTCCTTGAAAGCGTCGTCAGTTTTCAAAAACTCTTCATAGTCGCGGAGTTGTTCAACCGCATTACGAATTGTTTGCGCTGCCGAAAGGTCACCTTCAATAACGCAAACCGGATTATTTTGCCAGTCACTTAAAGAAATTGCTTTAATTTTTATGTATTCCGGACGGGTTGCCTGAACCATTGTTAAGAACTTCACCGCGCTTGGGCTCTTTGTTTTGATTGCATTTAATCTGCCTTGAGAAACCATAAGGTCATCATAAACTGCTTTGTATTGTTGCAGCTCATTGATTTCGGCCGTAATTAAAGAGTTTTGCCTATTGACATTCTTCAACTGACTTTTAAGAATCAAAGTTCTTGTGAAAAAGCCGGCATAAATAACCAACATACAAATCAATATAATTAACGCAATTTTAAGTATGATATCTTTTTTCTTTTTACCGTCAAGAAATTTTCTGTAACTTGCCGGTAACAAACTAACCTTAAACAAAGCTTATCCCTCCAAACCTGAAATTGCAACTCCGATACAACTTGCATATTCACCTAACGGTGTAGCACTTGTTGATTGAAGTGATGGATAAAACTGCGGAATTTCCATTGGAATATAAATATTTTCTTGTAAATTCTCCAAAATCTTTTGGTTTGCCGTGGAGTTCATAATAAGATAAATTTTTTCCATAGGTATGTTATTTTGCATCGCATAATAACTGATAGTTGAAGATGTTTCTTGCATTAAGAAAGAAATTACCGAAGTCAAATCTTCTTCACTGTAAGACTCGTCTCTTGAATTTTTAAAAATAGCAGCAACACTGCCTTGCATTTTTTCAGGAATTGTAATTGAACGAACCATTGAAATTTCATTACCGTGCACAACAATATAGCTCAAAATATCATCTGTCAGGTTGACAATGCCGTATTTAGCGCCGTTACATATTTCGTTGATACCGCGGCAATATGCCAAAAGTGACGAATCAATATCTTGAATTTGCAGCTTTGACGCCGTAAAAATATTGATATAGCCTTCAAGCATCTGTCTTCTGGCTGCAATGAGCATAACATTAGTCTGTGCAACATCGTCATCGTCTTTTGTTTCGCCGGCAACCACATAGTCAACTTCCATTTCCTGAATAGGAATCGGAATAAATTCCTGCGCCTGCAAAAGCACCATATTGCGAAGCTTATCACTGTCTACCTTCGGGAAAGACGCATATCTCATGAGCACATTTTCGTTGTTTACTGCAACTGCAACATCCGTTGTTTGAAAATTGCCCGACGCAAGCAACTGAGTAATTGCTGAATTAAAACGGTCAGCGTCTCTGATGAAGCCCTCTTCAACGATTCCTTCTTCCAAAGGCATATATCCCATTGCCAGAATATTATAAAAGCCGTTTTCTTTTGTGAGCTCAACAGCTCTGATTTCATTGGTTGTTATTTCGCAACCAATGATACTCTTTAATTTAGCCATAGTACCATTCTCCTATATATACGGATAAGTTTGTTTATGCACCCATTGATGTAGACGCTGTGAGCATCGGAACATAAAGAGCAATAAGCATACCACCAACAATAACACCGACGAAAACAAGGGCAATCGGTTCAATCATAGCTCTGAGGTTACGGGAGGTGTTCTCAACATCTTCTTCAAAGAATTCGGCAACCTTATCGAGAAGCTCGGGCAAAGCACCCGACTCTTCACCGATAGCCACCATACCTGTAACCATAGGTGGAAACAAACCGCTTTTTTCTAAGGCAGCCGAAATCGGCGAGCCTTCTTCGATATCTGAAATTGCATCTTCAACCGCTTTGGCAAGTTTTTCACTACCTGCGGTAGGTCCTGCACTTTTCATTGCTTCAACCGCCGTAACACCGCCTGCAAGAAGCGTTGCAAATGTACGGCAGAAACGGGCAACAACCATTTTAGTTATAAATGAACCGAACATGGGCATTGTAAGCTTAATATTCTCCCAAAGTGCATGTGCGGGCGGGCTCTTCATTAACAAAATAAGACCGCCGACAACACCGCCTGCTATCAAAACCCATGTCAATGTGTCTTCTCTCAAGCTGTCGGAAGCATCGAAAATGAATTGTGAAAGAGCGTTAAGCTCCATGCCTTCCTGCATCATATTTTTGAATGTAGGAACCATGAAATAAAGCATAGCAATCATAATTACAATCGCCATAATACCGACATTTTTCGGATATGAAAACGCTGATTTAATGTTCTTTTGAAGATTTTTTTCTTTTTGCATCTGGTCAGCAAGACTGACGAGAGATTGCTCCATAATACCGCCGGTTTCACCTGCCGCAATCATAGCTATAAACAAAGGTGAGAATATCTTGGGATATTCTTTGAACGCATCCGAAAGCGGCATACCGCCCTCGACATTACTTGAAACCGTTTCTATTGCATTGGCGAATTTTCCGTTTTCTGTCTGCTTCGCAAGTGTTGAAAGTGCTCTCGTAATGGGAACACCGGCTGAAAGCATAACTGCCAACTGTCGGCAAAAAACCGCAACATCTTCTGTTGTAACCTTGCCACCTGATTTTGATGACGATTTGTTGGCATTATTTGCTTTTTCTTTCATCTCCGTTACGATGATGCCTGCTTCACGGAGTTTATTTACGGCTTGGGACGAGTTATCGGCAATAACTTCACCGCGAACGCTTTGTCCCTGTTTGTTCAAGCCGTCATATGTAAAGGCTGCCAAGAGATTTCCCCCTTTAAATTCAAGGTGATTAATAGCCCATTGTGGACATAAGTCTTAAAACTTCTTTTTGGTCAACACAGAATTCAACTACCGAATCCTTTGAAATTTTCTGTTGTTTAAGAAGGCTGATCAACGCCTGGTCCATAGTCTGCATTCCCTGCATTTGACCGGTTTGCATTGTCGCATAAAGTTGATGTTCCTTCTCTTCACGAATAAGGTTTTTAATCGCAGGAGTATCAACCATATATTCAACGGCGGCAACTCTGCCTTTACCGTTAATTGTAGGAATAAGCTGCTGAGAAATAACTGCTTTCAATGAGTTTGCAAGCTGGGAACGAATTTGACCTTTTTGCTCCATTGGGAAAGAGTCAATAATTCTCGAAATTGTAAGCGGTGCAGTCTGAGTGTGAAGAGTTGAGAAAACCAAGTGTCCCGTTTCAGCCGCTGTAACCGCAATTTGAATACTTTCGGGGTCACGCATTTCACCAATCATAATTGTATCGGGGTCGTGACGGAGAACTGTGCGCAACGCATTTGCGAAGCTGTGAGTATCAGTTCCGATTTCTCTTTGTCTGATTGTTGATTTCTTGTGTGTGTGCAAGAATTCTATGGGGTCTTCAACTGTTACTATATTCGTTTCATACCGCTCGTTTATGTAGTTGAGCATTGCTGCAAGAGTTGTTGACTTGCCGCTGCCGGTAGGTCCCGTAACCAATACAAGGCCGCGTGGAAGATTACAAAGTCTCTTAACATCGGCGGGTAATCCCAACTTATCAAGCTCGGGAATATTGAAAGGAATTGCTCTGAAAACTGCCGCAACCGAGTTTCTTTGAACAATTACATTGCCGCGGAAACGGGCGCAATTGGGAACAGAAACCGCAAGGTCAAGCTCCCACTCGGTTTCTAACTCGCGTTTTTGGTCATTTGAAATAATTTGAAGAAGGAGAGCTTCAACATCTTCGGGATACATTTTTGGTAATTCTTCTTGTCTTACAAGGTCACCGTTTATACGAATACACGGTTCAATTCCACTGACGATATGAAGGTCGGACCCTTTTTTTTCAACGGTAAGTCTGAGAAGATCTTCTAAGGTTACCGGATAATTGCTTGGTTTGCCTGAAAACTGCATAACACTCATCCCTTTTATGGCTTTTGCTTTTTTGTTTAATAATTAGGTATAGGGGTGCGAGCTTCGCACCCCGAATTTTATAAATTATGCATTATCGAAAGCTGCAAGAAGATTCATCATGTGTGTTGCCTGGTCGGAAGTAACTTTTGCATAAGTAATCGACTTGTAACTGTCTGCTCCGCTTTGTGTCTGAACATAACGAATTTCTGTTCCGCTGAATACTTCAGGATAAAGTGAGAGCATAAGGTTAAATCTGTCTTGAAGTATTGTAACATTTTCGCTGTTGTTTGCGCCCTTATCCCATGAATCAATCGGAATCCATGTCTTTGCTCCGGTGTCAACTGTATCGACAGCAACAAGTAAATCATAAATTTCGTTGTTCCATGTTACATCATCACAATAAACAATAATGCTGTTTGTGATTGAAGAGTGGTCATATTGATAGAATGAAACATTTTCATATTTTACGCCGTTGAGTCTTGACATAAGCTCATCAACCGTACAATTCTGAGCTGTGTATGTATGTACAGTGCTTGCAGCAGAAGCTACATTATTGTCAATTGAGCTGATAATTGCTTTAACTGCATCAATTGCACTCTGTGTACCGAAGAGCCAAAGTGATTTTGTCATTCTTTCGTGACCGTAGGTAGAAACATCTTCGCCTGATTTTGCAATAAGAGCTTCCGCATCACTTCTTGTGATGTTAATAAGGTCAATTTTTTCAAATGTTATTGGTTCTTCAGCAGGTGTTTCTGTTGTCGGATTATCCGGAGTTGTCGATGTTGAATCACCCGGATTTGTAGTATTGTCGGGAGGTGTTGTAGTGCCTGTTGAACTGTCGGGAGGTGTTACTGTTCCACCGTTATTGTTGTCGATATTGTCTCTAATTGCCTCCGCTGTGTCAACAACCTTTTTAATTGTCATAATATCAGAGAGCTGAACACCGCTGACATATACAAACAATGTCATTGGATATGCATCCATTGTAATACCTGTATGAAGGCCTAAATTTCCAAGAAGACTTGAAAATTCACTTGCTGAAATATAATCAAGTTTAATGGGGGTAAACGCAGAAGCAATACTGTTGCTGCCTACGCTGATGTTTTCGGGAGCGTCAAGTATATCAACAAGCTCTTTGAGTTTAGCCATTTCTTTTGGATATGCGCTAATCCAAATTTTTCTTTGATTGTTTGTCTGAGAAACTGTTTTCATGCTTGAAAGACCAAGAGCAGTTGCCTGACCCATAAGCTCGCTGTAAGTGATGTATTTGAGAGTAAACTTTGTGAGAACAAGACTGTCGACAAATGTTGTGTTAAGGTCATCGGGAGTTGAAATCAAAAGAGTGTTCCCGTCTTTAAGGTAAGAGAGACCTGCAAATCTTGTAACATAGTCAAGAGCTTTCATCGGCGATGCGTCCTCAAGTTCAACGCTGATTTTAGAATCCGAGCCTTTGAATATTACGGTGTAGCCTGCGTTATAAGCAATTGCAGAAACAAGGTCTTTAACACTTGCATCTTTTGCCTTAACCGTAATTTTTGAAGAAACAATGCCTGACGGTGTATTTGCCGTTGTAATCGGCAACTTGAGCACCTGACCTTTGTAAAGAGTGTCGTTACTGTCAAGATTGTTATAAGTCATAATATCGCTGATTGTGATACCGTTTTTCTGTGCAACTGACTCCAATGTATCACCGCTTTTAACCGAATAATAGCGATATTCACCCAAGCCGGTTCCCTTTGAACCGCCGCCGTAATTTTCAGACCCCATAACAGTGAGCGGTGCCACCGCACTGATGATGAGAATCAGTGACAAAACAATTGCAATAATTGATTTGCCGAACATCTTAGAACCTTTCATTTTTAGTTCCCCCTAAAAAACTTTTATGTAAATAAAATATTAACTGATTTATATAGATACGAATTATTTTCCGTATTTAATTTCAACTTTCTTTTCGCCGAGAGCTATTAAAACGCTGTCGTCCGTAATATCTTCAACCATCCAAGATGAACCGTTTATATAATCGCCGACATTGAGCGTTGAATATGAATTTGTTTTTGTTTCCATAACTGCGGTGTAGTAACCGTCGGAGTTTTTGATGATTGCGGTGATTTTTGCATTTGCAACATCAACTTCATCAAACACATTGCCGCCTTCGATTTCGATATCTTCCAAATCTCTGACATCTTGCGGAAGAGCATCCACCTGTTGAGCTTCGCCGCCGCCGACGGGAGTTGTGTCAATATCAGGTGATTTTGTCGTAACAATAATTACAACAGCCACGAGCACTGAAATTACAATCAGCACTACCGGGATAATTATTTTCATTTTCGGATTTTTATCAAGAAACGCAGTCAAACTGCTCCCACCTGATTTTTTGGAGCCCTTTCCGCTTCCTGATTTAAGTTTTGCAATTAAATCTTTGATATCCATATTCATATGGCGAATGCCTCCCGATTATAGTTAAACACAACACCTTTTGGGTTACCATAAAAACCGCATTTTTTAAAAATGTGTAGACTACCCCTTAGTGTGCATATTTATACATAATTATTTTACTAAAAAAAAGCATTAAAATCAACATTATTTTTTCTATTTTTTGTACAAATTGTGCTTAATATTTTGGTTATTTTGCCATATAAGTTCTTATTGTCGAGGTTTAAACCTTATTGTGAGTTTATTGAACAGGCTATAATGCAAGAATACAAAAAAATCCCCCAAGAAAACTTGGGGGAAATTCTATCAAAGTTTCAGTTTTACGAAAAATCAATTATTTCTTATGCGAAATTTGAATACTTGCATTCAACAACGCCTTTACCCTTACCGGTAGCAACGCTGAGTTCGAGTGATTTAACATCCATAAAGTATGAAATCTGTACACTCTTAAGGTTGCCGTTATCAACTTCTGCTACAACGGTAATCTTTGAGAATTCAACATCAGCAGATTTAACTTTAAGAAGGAAACTCAATGAACCGAGTGCATCTGCTACACCTTTTTGAACTTCGCTGAATGTGATGAAATCATTTGTAACATGATGAAGCGCATTGCCGTTATCTTTCTGTGGATTACTGCAATTTTTAAGAGTTAAGGTGTATGTATTTCCGTTAACCTGGCAGTTTGTTACATCTGACTCTGTAAGAGCAAATGCTTTCATAAGATAATCTGACTTCAATTTCGGATTCTTTGTGAATTTTCCGCCTTTTACTTCGTCGTCCCAAGCGGGGTCATTTGGTCCGCCCGTAACACCGAGAAAGCCGCCGACAACAGAGTCAAGAGAAGCGTTTTCGTCAACTTTGTGAATGATATCGTTCAATGTACCTGTTGCATTACCTACATCAATAGGACTTGTTAAGTAACATTTTCTTTCCCATTTGTAGTTGCTCTTTGCAGCTTTAGCAGTTGCTGTGTTCAAAACTTTTACAGCGTCTGCAGTTGCATTTGCTGCACCGGCACCGCCGCCTGTTGAGCCTGTTGAACCTGTTGAACCTGTATCACCTGTTGAACCTGTGTCACCTGTTGAACCTATGTCACCTGTTGAGCCTGTGTCGCCTGTTGAGCCTGTTGAACCTGTGTCACCTGTTTGTGTATTTGAACCGTTAACTGCTTCTGCGACAGCATCTTTAGCTGCGCTTTGTCCTAAGAAAACAACGCCGATTGTAAGAACTAACGCAAGAGCAATTGCCCAGAATTTTGTCCAGTTTTGTGATCTCTTAGCCTTTTTGAGAGCTTTGATTTCAGCTTGTTCCGGTGTTAAAACTTTTTTAGCCATTGTAAATTTCTCCTTCCGCTATCGAGAAACGATATATTAGTATTTAATATTTGAGTAAACTGCTTTGTTGGTAGCTTTACCTTTACCTGTAATCGGAATAAATGCTGCTTTAAGATTAAGAGTTGCAGAAAATCCGTATGAAAGCTCATAAGTAGAAAGTTTACCGTCTTTAATTGTCGCCTTGATTTGAATATCGTAATAATCAACTGTAGAGGATTCAACCTTAACTGCACTACCTACAGCATTGCTAATACTTTTTTGAACTTCACCTTCTGTGAAGAAGTCGTTTGTTGCATGGCTAAGTGAGTTAGAACCGTCTTTTTGCGGGTTCTTTTGTGACGCCAATTTAAGAACATATGTATCGCCTTCTTTTGTTGCTGACTTAATATCACCCGCAACAAGTTTAGTTGCTACAAGAAGGTGTTGGTCTTTCATGCCTGTATCAGGAGTAACTTTACCGCCGGTAACTTGAGCTTCTTTTGTGCCTATACCAAGGAAGCCGCCGACAACTGAGTTAAGGTCTGCGTTTTCATCAACACCTTTAATGATTTTGTTAAGTGTTTCTGTTGCATTACCTACATCAATAGCACCGTCAGGTGTGAAGTCAGAAACACGCTTCCAATTGTAGTTACCCTTTGCCGCCTTTGCTGTTTCAGCGTTAATTGCTGCGATTGCTTCAGCCGCTACATCGCTCGTGTTTGCACCGCCACTTGACGCACCGTCGTTTGTGTTGTTATTCGTATTGCTAACTGTGTCACCGCCTGTACTTGCTGAACCGTCATCATAGTCATCAAATCCGTTTGATGTGTTGTTTGATTGAACAGTGTTTCCTGACGGAAGGCTTGTTTCCGGTGTAAAAGCAATAATAGCAAGTGTGTAAACCATTGCTATTGCAAGGAAGAAAGCTAATGCTTTTGTAAATGTTCCAAAGAAGAGTTTTCTTTTAGCAGCCTTTTTTTCTAATTTAGCCTGAACTTCTTCGGGTGTTAAAACCTTTTTTGCCATTTTTTTAGGTTCCCCTTTCAAATTTTGTATTCATATACACATTAAATTTACAACAAATTTTGCAAAATGTCAATCAAAATTTCATTGATTTTTTAAAATCTTTTCATAAATTGAGCTTATAGGCAATCCAACCACATTAAAATAGTCGCCCTTTATGCCCTTTACAAATTTTGATGCCAACCCTTGAATTCCGTAAGCTCCCGCTTTGTCGTCACATTCTTTTGTATCGATATATTCATCTATTTCTCTGTCGGAAAGTTCAAAAAATTCTACCTTTGTTTCTACTGCAAAAACAACTGAATTGTTTTCACTGACGGCGCAAACACCGGTGAATACGGAATGTTCTCTCCCCGAAAGACTTCTGAGCATTCTGAACGCATCTTCTCGGTTGCGGGGTTTTCCGAGAATATTACCGTCAAGCACCACTACCGTGTCGGCACCTAAAACGGTTTCGTCTTTTGCTCTTTCAACTGCTCTTGCCTTTCTTTCGGCAAGAATCTTTACCGCATCTTCGGGTTTTGTGCCTTTTTCTATTGTTTCGTCGGCGTCTGCAACACGGACAATAAAATCTATTCCCGCATTTTTTAAGATTTCGCTTCTTCTGGGAGATTTTGATGCAAGCACAAGTTTCATATTCTGCCCTCGTTTTTAAGTTGGTTGATTTTAAGAATCATCGTTTGAGTTTTGCTGTCGGGAAGCTCGCCGTTCATTACCATTTCTACCGCTTTTTTCAGCGGGATTTTATAAACCTCTAAAAACTCGTCTTCGTCGGGATTTTGTTCGCCGAATTCAAGCTGCGTCGCTAAATACATATAAATAATTTCACCGCAATAGCCGGGTGTGGGATAAAGCTTGCCAAGTGATACATAATTTTTTGCAACAGCGCCCGTTTCTTCTTTTAGCTCTCTTTTGCCCGCTTCAAAAGGGTCTTCGCCTTTTTCCAATTTCCCTGCAGGGAGCTCTGTCACAATTTCCATATAAGGATATCTGAACTGCTTTACAAAATATAAATTGTAATCTTTATCAAGGGGAGCTACGCAAACTCCCCCGTTGTGCTCAACGATTTCGCGCTTTGCGACAGTACCGTTGGGAAGAAGTGCATCGTCCACTCTCATATTCACGATTTTGCCTTTGAATTTGTATTCCTGATTTATTGGTTTTTCTGTTAAATCCATATTATTCACCGTATTTCTTAATAAGCTCTTTATAATGTCTGCCTTTTTCTTCAAAGTTTTTATATTCGTTATAGCTTGAAGCCGCCGGGGACAAAATGCAAATTCCCTTGGTATTCTCATAGGCGGATTTTACTGCTTCTTCAAGATTTTCCGCTTTTATGAGCTTTTTATTTGTTCCGTTTTCAAGCATCATATCAATGATTTTATGCCCCGTTGTTTTTGTACCGATAATCACACTCAAATCGCTGTTTTCAAGGTCAACCGCAAAGTCGGTATAGTCAATTCCCCTGTCCTTTCCGCCGATTATAAGTGTGTTTGCTTTTATTGCGTTGACCGCACACATTACGGCATGGGGAATTGTGGCAATACAGTCATTATAAAATGTAACTCCCTTATAGGTACCCACATTCTCCATTCTGTGTTCAATACCTTCATAGTCGTCGATTGCTTTTTTTGCGTCATTTGCCGAAACTCCGAAAATTGATGCGGCAGTAAATGCAAATAGCACATCGTGACGGTTATGCTCACCCGCCAGATGAATATTGTCAATCTCAAATGGCAAAGAGTCATCTTTTTTTACGGCAATTACCTTTGATTTAACCTTGTTCAAATCAAGATAAGGCTCAACGCCCTGTGTACCGTTATAAATAAAGGTATTGTTTTCATTTTGATGGCGGACAATATTAAGTTTTGCATTCACATAGCCCGTCATTCCACCCTTATAATGTTCAAGATGTTCTTCATAGATATTGGTGAGAATTGAAACATCGGGCGAATTTCTTGTGAATTCTAACTGATGGGACGACATTTCAATGACTGCGATTT
Organism: uncultured Clostridia bacterium; assembly: GCA_945787805.1. Lineage (GTDB taxonomy): Bacteria > Bacillota > Clostridia > Oscillospirales > Acutalibacteraceae > Fimenecus. Next base: position 36,833 of record CALZID010000010.1, read on the forward strand.
TGTTTTCGGTCATTTCTTCAATATAGTCAAATACGGGAAGTCCCATATTACCCATCAATTCACAGTCAACACCCCCTGCGCAAAGCATTTTATATGTGAGTGTTGATGTTGTTGTTTTACCCTTTGAACCGGTAACTCCGATTTTTTTGCAAGGCGCATATTTTAAAAATAAATCCGTTTGGCAAGTTACATAGGTATCGGTCGGCACATCTACATTCACAAATGAAATGCCGGGACTCTTCATAACCACATCGAATTTGCCGATATGTGAGAGATAGTCTTCACCACAATAATACCCCACAAAATTATCGTCGATTTTTTGCTCTTTTCCGTCACCTATATAAAGCATTTTTTCAGGCAAATATTTTCTGATATAATTGTATGTGCTTTTGCCTTCTCTGCCGAAGCCTAAAATAAGCACTTTTTTATCTTTTAAGAAATCAATAATGGGAGGCAGCATAATTCTCATCTCCTAATTTTTTGCATATAAAATAATTATATCTTTATATATCTGAAAAATCAACAGAAAATCAACCGTTGTTAATATAAAAATATTTAAAAACTTATAAAAATATTATTGCATACTTTATGCAATTGTGCTACAATTTAGTTACTGTGTTGAGAAATTCTATATATTTTTCACATATAGGTATACTTAGGGAAAGGTGGGTAAGAGCTTATGAAGGCTTATACCTCAAATAACATCAGAAATATTGCCGTGCTCGGTCACGGCGGAAAAGGAAAAACTACGCTTTGTGAAGCAATGCTCTATGTTTCAGGTGCTACCGACAGATTAGGTAAAGTTGCCGACGGTAATACTGTGCTTGACTTCGACGCAGAAGAAAAGAGAAGAAAGTCATCGGTTTCATCTGCAATGGCGGCTATTGAATGGGATAACACAAAGTTAAATATTATAGATGCTCCCGGTCTTTTTGACTTTGAAAGCGGTGCGGCAGAAGCAGTTCGTGCGGCAGAAGCAGTTCTCATCGTTACAAGTGCCGGCTCGGGCGTTGATGTGGGTACGGAAAAAGCATTTAAGGCGGCAGAAAAACGCGGTCTTGCAAAATTCTTTGCAATTACAAAGACCGACTCTGACCACAGAAGCTTCTATAAAACATTTGAAGCACTTAAAGAAGTTTACGGCAACAAGCTTTGCCCGACTATTATTCCTTATATGGAGGGCAATCTCACAAAGGCTTATGTCAACCTTATGACAGGCAAGGCTTATGCTTATGACGATTGCAAGGCTACGGAGGTTCCTATGCCGAACGACCCCGTTATTGAAGAAATGACATCCGCCTTTATGGAGGCTGTTGCCACAACCGACGATGCTCTTATGGAAAAATTCTTTGAGGGCGAAGCATTCACACAGGAAGAAATTTTGAAAGGTCTTTGCCTCGGTATTTTCGACGGTTCGATTTATCCCGTTTATGCAGTTTCAGGTCTTACCGGAGCCGGCGTTGACCAGCTTCTTTACGGACTTGCTTGGTCAGTACCCGGCGCTTTCGGTTATGCAGGCGAAACAGCCAAAGCGGAAAACGGCGAAGAAGTAATTCTTCCCTGTGATATTAACGGACCCCTTGCGGCAATCTGCTTTAAGACCGTTGCTGACCCGTTCGTTGGAAAAATGTCATTCTTCAAGGTAGTTTCAGGTAAGCTTGACGCTAACACGGCAGCCTATAATGTTCGTTCGGGCGAAACGGAAAAAATGGGCAAGATTGTTACTGTTAAGGGCGGAAAGCAAGAAGATGCAAACGAAATTATCGCCGGTGACATAGGTGTTGTTACAAAGCTTGCCGGAGTTAAAACAGGCGATACACTTTGCGACGCTAAAAACATCGTAATTCTTGACGGTGTTGACTGTCCTAACCCCTGTCTTTCAATGGCAGTTAATGTTCGTAAAAAAGGCGAAGAAGAAAAGGTTGCACAAGGACTTTTCAGACTTATGGAAGAAGATCCGTCAATCGCATTTGTTGTCAACAAAGAAACAAAGGAACAAATTCTTTCGGGTCTCGGCGAACAGCATCTTGATGTTATCGTTTCAAAACTTAAAAACAAATTCGGTGTCGAAGTTGATTTGAGCGTTCCGAAGGTCGCTTACAGAGAAACAATCAGAAAATCGGCAGAAGCACAGGGTAAACACAAGAAGCAGTCAGGCGGTCATGGTCAGTTCGGCGATGTTCATATCCGTTTTGAGCCTTGCGACAGCGACGACCTTATCTTTGAAGAAGAAGTATTCGGCGGCGCAGTTCCTAAGAATTTCTTCCCCGCAGTTGAAAAAGGTCTTCGTGACTGCGTTCTCAAGGGCGTTCTTGCGGGATACCCGATGGTAGGCGTTAAGGCTACGCTTTATGACGGTTCGTATCACCCTGTTGACTCATCCGAAATGGCATTCAAGATGGCGGCTTCTCTTGCATATAAAGCAGGTATTCCAAAGGCAGACCCGACAATTCTTGAACCTGTCGGCACACTTGTTGCCCGTATGCCCGATGACAACTTAGGCGATATTATGGGCGATATTACAAAGCGCCGCGGCAGAGTTCTCGGTATGGGCGCAGCAGACGAGCCGAATACACAAGAGCTTACAGCAGAAGTTCCCATGGCTGAAATGGGCGACTTCACAACAGTTCTCCGTTCGGTAACAGCAGGACGCGGCTCATTCACATTTGAGTTCACCCGTTATGAACAGGCTCCGCAAAACATTGTTGAAAAGGTTATTGCAGAAGCAAACATTGACGAAGAATAATACATAACCAATAAACTAATCGGCTGTAAAAAACGAAAGTTTTTTACAGCCGATTTTTCTATGCTTTATTTTCTATTGAACAGAACCTGTCGGATTCGCTAATATAGATTCAGGCTCTTCTGTTGTAATTTCTTCACTTGTTGGTGGGTTGGTTGTTGGCGGGTCGGTAGTTTTTTCTTCAGAAGACGGTTTTTGTGAATTCGGCTTTGAATTATTGGAACTACCGCTGTTATTTTTATTCGGTCTGGTAGTTGTTGTAGTTGTTGAAGAAGTTTCTTCGGTTGTGCTTTCTGTTTCTGTCTCGGTTTCTTCAGTTGTTGTTTCGGTTGTAGTCGCAGAAGTGAGCACAGGTGCCGGACCGACCTTTTTATATTCTGTCTTTTTGCCGCAGCCTGCAAGGGTAATTACAATTAAAGTAATAAGAATAAAAGCTATAAATCTTTTCATTTTTAAGCTCCTTTATATCTTGTCTATATTACCGTAAACCTGAACAATTTCAAGTTTATCGCTATGAAGAATATCTTTTGGGGTTACTGTTCCGCCGCCGTTATAATCTATGTCCACACCGAACTGATTATATGCGTACCATACGAGATGGGAACACTGTGTTTTTGTAGGGCTTTCTTCGTTTTTTGAGAACATTCCCGCAAACAATGAATAATCAAGCCCCACAAGGTTGTTTTTTGCGTAATCTGCAATTTGCTGTCTTGCGCTTGCATCTAAATCCTTTGCCCTGAGCACCGCAACAAGCGGAAAGCCCGTCCACTCACTGACATTACCGAAAGCGGACGCTTCTCCCATCATAACCGCTTGAACGGTTGTACCGTTGGCAGCATCGGTTACAATTGCGGCATGACCGTGCCGCCACCCGAAAGAGTGAATACTCAATGTTATTATTATATCGCCGTTTTGCAAATCTGCAAAGGGGGGATTTTCTATTTTATTGCCGTTTTCGTCAGTAATATATTCGTGATATGCAAAAAGTCCTTCACGCACACATTCATAATCTTTGTTTTTCATATAATAATCATAGTATTTCTGCAATTCGGCGGTATTTCGGCTTCTTTTTAATTTATCTATTGCCGGCTTTCCCAATCCTGTTTGAGAAAAGACAGTTTGATACTCGCTTTCTGCCAATGCTCCGCCGTTTTGTATTTTTTCGGTTATTGCATCCCATTCTGATTTATTCACTGCAACAGGCTCACGGTATGCGCTCCAATCGGCAATCTCGCTTAAAATAAAATTACATGCAAAAAAAGCAATTGCAATTGCCAAAATTTTAAATATCAGCCTTTGAATTCTGTTTCGTTTTCTCATATTCATTTCCCCATAAAGCTCTTTATTATTTCCGCATCGTTATATCCTTTATTATAAAGTCTTGTGACACTTTCTTTACTTCTTTTTAAAGTATTGACTCCCTCGCAGTTATCGGGCGCAATTATAAGCACTTTTCCGTCTTTTTCGAGAGTTTTGATATACTCTAAACTATCATTATATCTTTCAACCATATCATACATCAGCTTCGCAGATACGGGATAATCCTTCAAGAATTTCTTAAATGCATTTTCCGATAATTTGTGAGTTTTTTTGCGCTCTCTCGGAAGTGTCAGAACAACAATCACCTTTTCACATCCGTCATTCAAGGCTTTTTTAATGGGAATAGGGTCCGAAATTCCGCCGTCGAAATATTTCACACCGTCATATTCAACGGGCTGACAGACAATGGGAATACAGCAGGATGCTTTTAATTCATAATAATTATTTCTCTCTGAATTTTCAAAATCGAAATAACAGGTATCTCCGGTTTCGGCATTTGTGGCAACCGTTAAAAATCTGCATTTTTTTGATTTCGCAGTATCAAAGTCAAGGGGATCTTCTGAGTCTTCATTTGTCATTGCGGAATAAATATAATCTAAACCTATATATGACTTGGTTTTAATAAAATTTCCGACGCCCATATACTGCGGTCTGTATGAATAATCACGGTAAAAGCGAAGCGTTCTGCCACGGTGACCGCCCAGATATGAAATAATGTTAGCACTGCCTGCGCTGACACCTATGTAATAGTCAAGCTCTATATCGTCATCTATTAAACGGTCAAGCACGCCCGCGCCGTAAACCGCACGCATTCCACCGCCTACATCAATATAGCCTATCACTTATTTCACTTCCTTAAACTATTTCATCGGAATTTTACCATATATTTCTTATTATTGCAAACACCAAATTCAATTATACATTGGATTAAACCGTTTTTTATGGGGAAAAATAAGTGAAAAGGAGTGATGTTTATGTCAACCAGCGACAAAGAATACAGTAAAATGGCAGATAAGGCGTCCCCAAACTCGCCGAAGCTTAAAAACTGTATAAAAGCATTTTTGTTTGGCGGTGCAATTTGCACTTTCGGTCAGTTTCTGAATTTTATTTTTGAGCGAATGGAATTTTCAGAAGACTATGTGAAAGCCGCCACGCCGACAGTGCTTATAATACTCACGGCAATTCTGACAGGTATAGGTGTTTTTGATAAAATTGCAAAACACGCCGGAGCGGGAACAATCGTGCCCATTACGGGCTTTGCAAATTCAGTTGTTTCTCCCGCTATGGAATTTAAGTCGGAGGGACTTGTTCTCGGCACGGGTGCAAACATATTCAAAATTGCAGGTCCCGTTATCGCCTACGGTGTATTTGCCGGCGTAATTTACGGACTGATTGCTTATATTTTCAAGCTATACTAAAAAAGGTAAAAGCCTTGTTATCGCTCAGTTTGTCCATTCTACGCATTTTTTCCTAACCCCACAAAAGGGGCTGTAAAAAAACTTTCGTTTTTTTACAGCCCCTTTTTCAGTTTAATCACCGAATGAGAACGGGAACGGGAATGTTTGAGTTTCATACTCTTCTTGCGGCTCGCTGAGACTTGAGTCTTCAACAAGCTTTACTTTTACTTCAAAGGTTGAAATCTTATAATTTGAATCTACTCGGCATATTTCAAGGGTTAAGGTATCCCCCACATTGCCGTTTTCTATAGCTTCAGAAAGCATATTGTAATCGTCAAGATCTGCTCCGTTGACGGCAATAATCATATCCCCTTCTTTTACATCGGTATTTTGAAGGTCACTGCCGTTCATTATTGTATCAATGATGATTGAGCCCGAAGGCAAGTCATTTGTTTTTACAATGATTGAATATGTCTGGCTTTTTGTTACGGGCATAAACTGAATTCCCAAAGCAGGCCTATTTGTCACTCTGCCGTTTTCAATAAGCTGGTCAACAATTTCTTTTACGGTTGAAGACGGAACGGCAAAGCCCATACCTTCAAATTCTGTTGACGCAATCTTTGATGAGTTTATTCCCACAATTTGACCGAAAGAATTTACAAGCGCACCGCCTGAATTACCCGGGTTGATGGCTGCCGTGTGCTGAATACAAGAAACTTCATAGCCGACGGGGCTGTCAACCGGTCTGCCTATTGCAGAAACCATTCCGTTTGTAAATGAGCCGAAAAACTGTGTTCCGCCGGGATTACCGATTGCATAAATCGCATCTCCGACTTCAAGTGTATCGGAATTTGCAAATTCAGCGGCTTTAAGTGTGGTATTTGCCACATAGAGAAGTCCTATATCGGTTTTGGAGTCAGCACCGACTATTATTGCATCATACTGTGTACCGTCGGCAACCTGAACCACAATTTTGGGGTTTGAAACATCAATTACATGGGCACAAGTGATAATATATGAGCCTGTTTTATCTCTGTTAAGTCCCAATACTACGCCCGAGCCCTCAGAAGACGCTTGCTGTCTGTTGCCCGAATAAACAATAATTCCCACAGAGCTTTCGTGGACTTTTTGATAAATCTCTTTTGAGGACATTGAGCTTCCGTCAGAAACATAGCCGTTACTGTCGGGAGTTTCCGAAAAATCAATCTGTGTGTCATCGTCGCCGTTGTGAGTAATATTGTTTTTGCCGTCCGTGAAAAGCGCCGCTAAGAACACCGCAACCGCAATAAGCAGAGATACTCCCAGAATTATGCCTGCAATCATTACACCCTTTTTCTTGCCCTTTGAAGTTCTTTTCTCGGCTTCAGGTCTGTTATATGCAGAATAATTTCCGTAAGGCATATACTGATTTGTGTTACCGTAGTTACCGCTGTTGCCATAGTAATTATTGCTGCCGTAATTACCGTAAGACGGTTGACCGTAGGGCGGTGCCTTCGGTTCATTCACCCTTTGGGGTTCAACCTTTTTTTCAGGTTCTTGAACAGGATTCTCAGTTGTTTCGTTGGTATCTTTTTCAAAATTTTCGTTCATATCAAAACCTCCGGGGAGACATTTTATTTTTTGGATTTAGGGAGCAAAACAGTAAATTCCGTGTATTCTCCCTCAACGCTTTCGGCATAAATTTTGCCGCCGTGCATTTCAATGATTGTCTTGCAAAGATAAAGTCCTAAGCCTGCACTCTTTACATCATAGCTTCTCGATTTATCCACTTTATAGAAGCGCTCGAATATTTTGCCCAATTCTTCGGGTGAAACTCCCTCACCCGTGTTGCGAATTGAAACATATATCTCGTCATTTTTATTTTCGCCCACAGACACCGAAATCACACCGTCGTTCTGTGTGAATTTAACTGCATTGTCAACGATATTGTAAATCACTTGATACAGCATATCACGGTCTGCCTTCAACACGACAGGCTGTAAATTTTCAAAGCCTTCAACACTGATATTTTTCTTTTCAATATTTTGTTCAAAAGACAGCATACAGTCAATTAGCAGACCCGAAATATCAAATTCGGATATTTTTAAATCCAATTCGCCTGCTTCAATCTTTGAAAGATTGAGCATTGATGTAACCAGTCTTGAAAGTCTTTTGACTTCTTCCGAAACCCGTGAAAGATATTCTTCGTGTTTATCTTTCGGGATTGTTCCGTCAAGCATTCCGTCAATGAAGCCGCCGATTGTGGTCATTGGCGTTTTAAGCTCGTGAGAAACATTGGCAACAAAACTTCTTCTTGACGATTCGAGTATGGACAGTGCCGACGCCATTCGGTTAAAGGATGTACAAAGCTCTGCAAGCTCATCGGACCCGCGGACACTGACTCTTTTGCTGAAATCCCCTTGGGCGTATGCTTTTGTTGCCTTTGACATCTGTCGCAAAGGATTTGTCAGTCTTGCAACCAATGCATAAGCCACTAAAAACGAAAGTGAAACCGCAAAGATAGCCGATGACAAATACATTTTCATAATACTGCTTGCATATTGCGTAAAACTATTCTTAACGGGGGTGCAAGCAAAAACCGCACCGATGGTCACTCCGTTGACTTTTATTGGTGCACCCGCCATAAATGTAGGTTCGTCATATAAGCCGTCAATTTCTTCGTCACTGAAATAAGTGCCCTGTTGGGTTGCCGACATTATCTCTTCGGGTATTTTATAACCTTTATGAATAACACAACCGTCATCATCGGTACCGGATGAATATTTGAATTTTTCTTTACAAAGTACAACTCTGCCCTGCATATTGCACATTATCACATCTGCGTCAATGGCGTCTGAAATAATGCTCAGATTATTGCCGATTAAAAGCATTGCGCTGTTGAATTCATTTTCTGTTCTGCACCCGGACAGAATAGTTTCGCAATGAGCGGCATTTTGCTTCACATTTTCTGTGAGCATGCCTTTCTTCTCAACGGACCATCTGTTTGAAAGAAAAACAAGCAATGCAGATGCCAACACAATATAACTGACTAAAATCATAGAAGTCATAACAGTAAGATACTTTGCAAACAGCGGAACATGAGTAAAAAACCCTTCCACTCTTCTGTAGCTTCTCTTTATGATACTTTTACTTTTTTCCATGTGTTTCAAATTTATAGCCTACGCTCCAGATTGTTCTTAGCTCCCACTCATCGGACACACCCTTGAGCTTGTCACGGAGCCGTTTAATGTGAACATCAACGGTTCGGCTGTCGCCGTAATAATCAAATCCCCAAACATCGTCAAGCAATTGGTCACGGGTGAACACTCTGTCGGGATTGCTTGCCAAATGATAAATAAGTTCAAGTTCTTTAGGTGGAGTATCAACAGACACGCCGTTTACTTTCATATCATAATTTGAAAGATTGATAACAAGCTTGTCATACCGAACTTCTTTCATATCACTGCTTTTTGTAGCAGTTGTACGACGAAGCACGGCTTTTATTCTTGCCACGATTTCTTTTGTGTCAAAAGGTTTTGTAACATAGTCGTCTGCGCCGAGCTCAAGACCTAAAACCTTATCAAAGGTTTCGTCTTTTGCAGTCAGCATAATAATTGGTGTTTCGCCTAATTTTCTGATTTCTCGGCAAACCTGCCAGCCGTCAAGCTGCGGAAGCATAATGTCAAGAAGCACTAAATCGGGATTTTCCGTGTTAAAGGTATTTACCGCATCAACACCGTTATGCTCCATTATAACTGTATAGCCTTCTTTTTCAAGGTACATTCTCAGCAAGTCACAAATATTCTTGTCATCATCAACAATGAGTATTTTTTCTTTTTGCATACTGACATCCTCCCTTTTGTTTTATGGATAAATAATACAATTTATTTTTTAACAAATTAAAAACAAACTTTTGTAAATTTATAAATTATTTATGGTATTTACCGTTATTACTGATTGAAAAGGCTCTGTAAACCTGTTCCGTCAACATTATTCTTGCCAATTTGTGCGGAAAAGTCATTTTTGACATTGAAAATTTAAAATCGGATATTCTCTTTATTTCATCTGAAAGTCCAAATGAACTGCCGATGATGAATACTACCGTACTTTTCCCCGAAATTGCAATATCTTCAAGCTTTTGCGAAAGCTCTTCCGATGAGAGCTGTTTGCCCTCGATACACATTGAGAAAACATAAGCCCCTTTTGGAATTTTTGCGGTAATCATCTGCGATTCTTTTAAAAGTGCATTGTCAATTTCTGTTTGTGACGGATTATCCGAAAGCTTTACGGGTTCAAGCTCGGTTACCGTCACCTTGCAATATGCCGAAAGCCGTTTTTCATATTCCGCCGAAAACTCTTTCATATATTTTTCTTTGAGTTTACCCAGCACAATAAAACAGACATTCATCATAAAATCATCGCCTTTTCATCCCAAACGGGCTTTGCCACACGAATATAATAATCTTCGCCCTCTTTTGCCCCTGCCAAAGACAGCGCCGACACACTTGTCTGATAAGCCAATTGGGGAATATTATTCTCTCTGCTCAAATGCCCTAAGAAAAATCTTGTTGTTCCGCTTTCAATAAGCTTCACCAATGTTTCTGCACAAACATCATTTGAGAGATGCCCTTTTGCGCCTAAAATCCGTCTTTTCAGAATATAAGGATATCCGCCGCATTCTAACATATTCACATCGTGATTTGATTCAAGCAACACAAGGTCGGAGCCTTTTATTGCATCAAATACCGTATCGGTCATTATTCCAAGGTCGGTGGCAACCGCCAGCTTTCTTCCGTTTGCCAATTCAATTGTATATCCGCAGCTCTCTTTTGCATCGTGCGATGTGGCAAAGGATTTTATAAGCATACACCCCACTTCTGCACCGTCCGACGAAATAATGTTACAATCAAGTGCATTGTCAAGAGTATCGGTTTTAATAAGCGCTTCGTATGTACCTGCGGTCATATGCAGCCTAACCTTATGCTTTTTTGTGAATACTTTTATTCCTTTTACATGGTCATTATGCTCATGGGTAATAAAAATATCGCTGATTGAATCAGGGTTGACGCCGATATTGTTAAGTGCCGTTTCGGTTTGCTTTGCACTCATACCGGCATCTATCAGTATTGAGTTTTCTCCGCCGCCTATATAAATGCTGTTTCCCCCCGAAGATGAAAACAGCGGACAAAATTTTGCCATTTCATTTCTCCTAACAAAAAAGGACGGTCAAACCGCCCTTGTTTTTTAACCTACGCTTAACACGGTTTTTGCATCATCGGGAACGGATTTAAGCTCAATGTCAGCGCCAAGACTCTTTAATTTCTCGATAATGTTGTCATACCCGCGTTGAATATGATGTATTTCTTCAATTTCTGTTGTTCCGCTTGCAACAAGACCTGCAATAATCATCGCCGCGCCTGCACGAAGGTCATCCGCTTTAACGGGTGCGCCCTTTAATTTTTCAACGCCTTCAATAAATGCGGATTTACCGTCAACAGTAATCTTCGCACCCATTCTGAGAAGCTGGTCAACATATCTGAAGCGGTTATCCCAGACGCTTTCGGAAACCATGCTGTTCCCCCTTGCTATTGACAAAAGCACTGCGAACTGAGGTTGCATATCTGTGGGAAAGCCGGGGTGCGGCATTGTTTTGACACTGCAATGATTGGGACGGCAATCCGAAAAAATTCTGATTGAGTCGTCATATTCTTCAACCACCACACCGCATTCGATAAGCTTTGCGGTAATTGACTCTAAGTGCTTCGGGATAACATTCTTAATAAGCACATCACCCTGAGTTGCAGCAGCAGCCGCCATATATGTTCCCGCTTCAATCTGGTCGGGAATAATTGCATATTCGCAACCGTGAAGCTTGTCCACCCCACGAATTTTAATAACATCGGTACCTGCACCGCGAACATCTGCACCCATTGAGTTTAAGAAGTTGGCAAGGTCAACAATATGGGGTTCTTTTGCGGCATTTTCAATGATTGTAAGGCCCTTTGCCTTAACTGCCGCCAACATAAGATTAACTGTTGCGCCGACGGTAACCACATCAAAATAAACAGAAGCGCCGAGAAGTGTTTCTGCCTTAACATCAACCATGGCATTTTCTTCCATCGTGACCTTTGAGCCGAGAGCCTCAAAGCCCTTGATATGTTGGTCAATGGGGCGAACACCGAAGCAACAGCCGCCGGGCATTGCAACCTTTGCATGATTGAAACGGCCAAGCAACGCCCCGATAAAATAATATGATGCACGCATAAGCTTTGACAAATCATGACCTACAACATTTTTGCGGACATGAGTTGTGTCAATCTCTAATGTATTTTTATTTATCATTTTAATTTCTGCACCGAGAGAGCGTAAAATCTTAATCATTGCAGAAACATCGCTGATGTTGGGAATATTTTCTATTCTGCAAACGCCCTGTGCGAGAATGGTCGCCGGAATTATCGCAACGACGGCATTTTTGGCTCCGCTGATTTCAACCTCGCCCGTTAATCTTTTTCCGCCGTTTATTATGATTTTTTCCAAGGACTCTTCCCCCTCAAAATCAAATAAATTTCAAAATATTACAATATATAGTAAAAAATCGCTTAAATCGGCATTTGAACCACAATTACTGTAAAACACTCAAAAGCCTTTAATAGTATAGCACTTTTTTTCGGAAAATAAAAGCCCTTTTTGATATTTTTTTATTTTTATAAAAATTTCTTGTTTTACGCTGCCAAACATATTTAAAAATCGGTTGAACAAAAGCTGTATTTATAGTATAATGAACAAAGTATTGGATTAAATATTCTGATTTGGTGATATTATGATTTTTTATCTTGAAAACGATATTTTAAAAATTGCCATTGATACCCACGGCGCCGAGCTTTCTTCAATTTTCAATAAAAAAGCTCAAAAAGAGATGCTCTGGCAAGGCGACTCAAAGTTCTGGGGCAGAAAAAGTCCCGTGCTTTTTCCCGTTGTAGGTAAATACAAAGACTGCAAAACTACATATAACGGTAAGGAATATGCTCTCGGTCAACACGGCTTTGCAAGGGACAGCGAATTCACCCTGACCGAAAAAACAGATAACAAATTATCTTTTGAATTGAAAAGCAGTGAAGAAACACTCGCAAAATATCCTTTCAAATTCCGTCTTGTTTGCTCATTCTTGCTTCAAAGCAACAAAATCACTGTAGGTTGGAATGTCAAAAACACCGATGACAAGGAAATTTATTTTTCAATCGGCGCACACCCTGCTTTTTATTGCAAAAAGGGTGAAACCGTGCTCACAATGAATGGGGATAATATTAAATATAATCTTCTCAATGCCGACGGATTATACACAAGCCCTAAATATGATGTTGAAAGTTCATTTATACTCAACGACGGTATTTTTGACAATGATGCCCTTGTTATTGAAAACAGCGGTGTAAATGAAATTGCCCTTGTTGATAATGATAAGCCATATTTAACGGTTAAATTCGACGCTCCTCTTTTCGGTATTTGGTCACCGGCAAAGAAAAATGCGCCTTTTGTTTGCATTGAGCCCTGGTTTGGCAGATGTGACAGCGAAGACTTTTGCGGTGATATTACAAAAAGAGAATGGGGCAATATTCTGGGAATAAACGAAAAATGGTATAAGGAGTATGAAATTATAATCAATGAGTAACTATAAATATATTTTATTTGATTTTGACGGAACCTTAACCGACTCATCCGAAGGTATTTTCAAGAGCCTGACTTATGCTTTTGAAGCATACGGTCACGGTGCTCCGTCCGAAGATTTATTAAAGCAGTTTATCGGTCCGCCGCTTCATTACAGTTTTACCCAAATCTGCGGTTTTACACCTGAACACGCAGTTGAAATGACCGAGAAATACCGTGAGAGATACAGAGTCACGGGCTATCTTGAAAGCAGACTCTATGACGGTATTTATGAGCTTTTGGAAGAGCTGAAAAGCCGTGGATACAAGCTTGCAACCGCATCTTCAAAGCCTTTGCATTTTGTTGACGCTATCTGCGAAAAGTTAGATATCAAAAAATTCTTTGATTTTCTCGGCGGCACAACCTTTGACAATACCACGGAGAGCAAGGCCACGGTTTGCGAAAACGCTATGAAGCAAATCGGCGGCGATATTACAAACACCCTTATGGTCGGCGACACACGATTCGATATAGAAGGTGCTCATGCCGTGAATCTTCCCTGTTGTGCGGTGCTTTACGGATTCGGCACAAGAGAAGATTTTGAGAAATACAGCGCAGAATATATTGTAGAAAAACCCATAGAAATTTTAGATATAGTGAAGTGAGATTATGTCAACGCCATTAGCAGACAGACTTCGTCCCCAATCCATTGACGATATGGTAGGGCAACAACACCTTTTAGGTGAAAACATGCCGCTCAGAAACATAGTTGAGTCAGGCTATCTTCCAAACCTAATATTTTACGGTCCGTCGGGCACGGGCAAGACAACTCTTGCGAGAATTATTGCGAAAAATACTAACAGAAAACTGCACCACATCAACGGTACAAATGCAAGCACCGCCGACATTAAAGCCATTGTCAGCGAGCTGGATACCTTTGCGGCGCCAAACGGAATTTTATTATATCTTGACGAAATTCAGTATTTCAACAAAAAGCAACAGCAGTCTTTACTCGAATACATAGAAAGCGGAAAAATCACACTTATTGCTTCAACCACTGAAAATCCGTATTTTTATATTTATTCTGCGGTGCTTTCACGATGCACTGTTTTTGAGTTTAAGTCGGTAACCGCCGAAGATATTGTGCCCGCAATCAAAAGAGCCTTTGACTTCTTGCAAAAAGAGTTTGAAACCCCATTTAAAATTGAAGAAGAAGTTTTTGAGCATATTGCAGTCGCCTGCGGCGGTGATGTGAGAAAATCTTTAAACTTTGTCGAACTCTGTGTGCTTTCTGCTCCCATTATTGACGGCGAAAGGGTTATCACCCTTGAAAATGCGGGTAAATTGACGCAGAAAAACACTTTCCGCTATGATAGAAACGGTGACGAGCATTATGACATTCTCTCGGCTTATCAAAAGAGTATGCGCGGCTCTGACCCCGATGCCGCACTTCATTATCTTGCACGGCTTTTAGAAGCGGGAGATATGATTTCTGCCATACGCAGACTTTTAGTTTGTGCCTGTGAAGATGTGGGGCTCGCCTATCCGCAGATTATTCCAATCGTTAAGTCCGCTTGTGATATTGCAATGCAAGTGGGAATGCCCGAAGCGGCAATACCCTTAGCCGACGCAGTTGTGCTTGTTGCAACAAGTCCTAAATCAAACACTGCACACGACGGAATTTTTGCGGCACTGAAAGATGTAAAAAAAGGTAATTACGGTAAAATCCCCCGACAACTTCAAAACAAGCATTTTGACGGTGAAGATGCCGAAGTCAAGGGGCAGAATTATCTCTATCCCCACGATTTTCCTAACCGATGGGTAAAACAACAATATTTGCCCGACAATCTTAAAAATAAAAAGTATTATGAATTCGGCGAAAACAAAACCGAACAACTTGCAAAAGAATATTGGAAAAGGATAAAAGGTGAATAATATGGCAAAAAGAGAAGATTACATTTCATGGGACGAATATTTTATGGGTATTGCCCTGCTTTCTTCATACAGAAGCAAGGACCCCAGCACACAGGTGGGCGCCTGTATTGTTGATGACAACAACAAGATTATGTCAGTCGGCTATAACGGATTCCCAAAGGGCTGCGACGACGATGAATTCCCTTGGGACAGAACCGGTGACGAATTCGACACAAAATACCCCTATGTTTGCCACGCAGAGCTTAATGCAATTCTCAATGCAGGCGGCAGAAACTTGCAAGGCTGCAAAATCTATGTTGCGCTTTTCCCTTGCAATGAATGTGCAAAAGCAATTATTCAAAGCGGTATTAAAGAAGTAGTTTTTATATCGGATAAATATAAGGACTCGGTAAATAACAGAGTTTCTCGCAGAATGTTTGACGCCGCCGGTGTTAAATACACAAAAATCAGACTCAGCCGTGATGAACTCAAATTAAGCTTCAGAGAAGAGGACATCTAAAATGGGCAAGAACGATTTTTTTGCTTTCACATCCCGCACCAAATATATAAACCGTTGGGCACTGATGCGAAATACAAGATACGAAACTTTAAGCGAACATTCCGCCGAAGTGGCACAGCTTTGTTATGCTCTCGCCGTTATCGGCAATGAATATTTAGGCAGGGATTATAACTGTGAAAGAGCAAGTCTTTTAGGACTTTATCACGATGTTCCCGAAATTATTACGGGGGACTTGCCAACACCTGTTAAATATTACAGTGTTGAAACAAAAGAAGCATACAAATCAGTTGAAAAGAATGCATCAAAGCAACTGCTTTCAATGTTGCCGCCTGAATTATTACCAAGCTATGAGCCCCTTTTCAAAAAGAAAAACGAAGACCGTGAGCTTTGGAAATTAGTTAAGGCGGCTGACAAAATCAGCGGATATTTAAAATGCGTTGACGAGAGAAAAGCAGGCAACTCTGAATTTATTGAAGCGGAAGAAAAGCTCTTAAAGGCAATTCAAAAAAGCGATTTGGAAGAAGTTAAAATCTTTGAAAGAGAATTTTTACCGTCATATCATAAAACTCTCGACCAGATGAAGAAATAAATAAAATAACGGTAGCTCAAACGAACTACCGTTTTTTTATTTCTTAATAGTATCTGTAAACCGCAACCACTTTTCCGAGAATAATCACTTCGTTGGTAATTATCGGCTCATAGGCGTCGTTTTCGGGTTGCAGTCTAAAATGACCGTTTTCTTTATAAAATCTTTTAACCGTTGCTTCATCTTCAATCATTGCAACAACAATTTCACCGTTTGCGGCACAGGGTGTTTTTTCGGCAACAACAATGTCACCGTCCAAAATGCCCGCCCAAAGCATACTCTCCCCCCGAACCTTTAAAGCGAATAAAGATTTGTCACGGGAAACTCTGCCGTTATATGCAATATAGCCTTCAATCTGTTCAACCGCCAATATGGGCATACCTGCAGTAACCGTGCCCAAAAGGGGAACGCTTGTAACATTTTCTGCCTGACCGATAACTCTGATTGAACGCTTTAACATTGGGTCACGCTCAATATAGCCCGCTTCTTCCAAAGCGTCAAGATTTGCCTGCACGGAAGATGTTGAACGAAGCCCCACAGCAGAGCCGATTTCACGGACCGACGGCGGAACACCGCATTGTGAACGCTCGCAAAGGAACTCATAAATTTTTTGTTGTGTATCGTTAATGGGGCGCATAAAAATTCTCCTAATTCCGTTAAATTCTTTAAAACTCTACTGTCGTTTTATACATTGTAACACATCTTTTTAAAAAAGTAAACATTTGTTCGATATATTTTTAAAAATTTTTTATTCACACTTCTTTTTCCGAATATTAAAAGAATATTCATTGTTTTTTAATATTTCTAAGTTATTATAAATATGCACCGAAAAACTGTAGGTGCACATACCCCATCCTCAAACAACCCCTCAGAGTATTCATACTCGGAAAAACGGACGGCCCCGCAACCGTCCGTTTTTTCTTGTATAAAATAATAAATTTTGCCAAAAATACCCGTAGAGGTGTTTATATTGACAAATTTAAAAAATCAAGAAAAACTTAAAAAATTTATTTATTCTGCCTGCGCACTTTTGCTCTGCGGTGTAACTCTTTTTTCCTTTTGGTTTTCTAATAAAGACAATGTTCCCGCAGAAGACGAAACTTATAAAAGCACAACAACCGAAGCCGCAAGAGAAACTACTACCGAGAGAGAAATAAAAGTTAATACTCCCGTTACAAATGTTGAAGACGAGCGATATATCTCCACTGAAACCGAGTCTGCGAGCACTTCTGTCTATTACGCATTCCCTTTGGACGGTAAGGTGAGCCGTGAATACTCAAAGGGAGAATTGATAAAAAATGTAACTACCGACGACTGGCGAACTCATAACGGAGTTGACATAAACGGCACTCTCGGCGACCCTGTAAAGGCAATTTGCGACGGCGAAGTTACCGCTGTCAGAGATGACGCTCTTTGGGGAACGGTTATAACAATCGACCACTCTAACGGAATTGTTGCAGAATATCGCGGTCTTCAAAAAGACGGCAATGTTTCTCCCGGTACAAAAGTTAAAATCAACGAAAAAATCGGAGCTTTAGGTGAAATACCCATTGAAAAAAATGACGGAGTGCATTTGCACCTTGAAATGTTCAAGGACGGCTCACTTATTTCACCGTCGGATTATTTGGGTAAAAGAGTAGATATTTAACACCGTTTATGTTAAAATAAACTCGGTGATTTTATGACATCGGTTTATTTCTTTAACCTGAACGAAAAAACTGAATACAAAAGAGAAGAGCTACCGCAAAATATTCAGGAGCATTGCAGAAAGCCCGAGAGCATTGCTGCGGCAAAAGCCCTTATTGATATGGGCGTGCAAGGTCTTCGATATGAAGAAAACAAGCCCTTTGCCGACAACTGCTTTGTGAGCATTTCTCACAGCGGAGATATGGTTGCGGTCTGCAAAAGTGAAAGTCCCGTGGGAATAGATATTGAGAAAATCGACGGCACAAGAAGCTATGAAAAAATCGCAAAAAAATATTTTCACGGAAAAGAAACAGAACATTTTGAGAGCAATTCC
Source organism: uncultured Clostridia bacterium (assembly GCA_945787805.1). Classification (GTDB taxonomy): domain Bacteria; phylum Bacillota; class Clostridia; order Oscillospirales; family Acutalibacteraceae; genus Fimenecus. The sequence goes on from CALZID010000010.1 coordinate 54,953, forward strand.
ACCGCTGACACCTTCTTTGAAATATGGACAAAAAAAGAAGCCTACACCAAAATAGACGGTGGCGGCGTAATTGAAATTCACAAAGGAATTGATGTGCTTAGCCTTGAAAATCACCGATTTCAAACAGAAAAAGTCAACGGATATATGCTCACAGTTTGTGAGAAAATAAAATAACCGAAAACACCCAAGTTCATTTTGGACTCGGGTGTTTTTTATTTGCCTAATATATAATTTACTACTGCCTGCGGAGTACACTCGGGAAGGTCTATCGTTTCGCTTGCTTCAAGCATATTTTCGAGATAATGGGCATCGGAATTGCGCAGATGCTTCATATTTTTTAAGAGCTTATGTTTTTCTTCATACTGCGGTATATAGGCTTTATGAGTAAATTCTGCACAGGTGAAATTCATTTCGGGGTACATAAATCCCAACACGGAAAGCACAGAATAAGACGCTCTGTCAAGGTGTGCGGGAAAAACCGCACCGTCAAATTCGGTGACCTTACCCACAACATCGTCAATGCTTATTCCCGATGCAGTTGTTAAAAGTATTTCTTCACTGCCTAAAATCCGGTCGGTTTCATCCATAATATATTGATTGCCGAAAATGTTCTCGTCATTTTCAACTTGCGGCATTGTAGTCTTCACATATTTTGAAAAATCCAACGCTTTTTCAAGAGTGGGAAAAAGGCAAACCGTGTGAATTTCTTCTGCGGTGCAAAGCTCCATTCCGGGCACTACCGTAATTCCCGCCTGTTCCCCCGCTTTTATTGCGGCGGGGCAGTTAAGACAGGAATTGTGGTCCGTGAGAGCGATAATATCATAACCCATAAGCTTTGCCATATTGACAAGATTATAGGGTGTCATATCATTATCGCCGCAGGGGGAAAGACAGGAGTGCAGATGAAAATCATACTTTATTTTCATAAGATTTCACCGAGCTTTGCGGCCAATGTATAAGAATTTTCTTCTGACGAAAGAATGCACACACCCTGAATTTCTGCACGGGCTTTTGCATTTTCATCGAGACTTGCATTCTCACAAAGAACAATACAAGCGCAATCGGCAAGAACACAAACACCGATGGCATTGATATTGCCCATAACGGTGAACCAACAGTCACCGCTCTGCGCTCTGCCCATTACCCAACTGAGCAAATCGCCGCAGTATCCCCCTATGACTTCACGGTCCATATCACCCTGAACCAGTATTTTAAGATTTAATTTTTCACTTAAACTTTTAACTGTCATTTATTTTTCTTCCCTTTTTTCTGTTCGGAAAGGCTTTGGAATAACCGCACCTTCTTTATCTTTCATAGCAAAAATGCAGTCGTTTCGGTCGGCTTTACCGATAACAACATCTTCTGCAAAGGTTCTGCAAGATGGCGAGCCGCACATTCCGCAGTCAAGTCCCGGCAAGGTTTTTTCAAGTTCGTTTATGTCGTTCATTTTCTGCATTGCTTCAAAAACATTGTCCGCCAATCTCCACGGAGCCGCTTCAAGATTTTTTTCCCAATGCATCTCTTTTGGAATTGTGTCATATTCTAAATGATTGCAGGAAACCGGCATATATTTACGAAGTCTTTGAAGTCTTGCTTTTGCCACAAATGGGTTTTCAACCGTCAACGGTCCGCCGACGCAACCGCCCGAACAAGCATTGAGCTCAATAAATTCAAGGTCGTTGAGTTTTTCGTCTTCTAACTCTTTAAGCACCTTGATTACATTTTCAATGCCGTCGGCAGCCAAATATCTCTCTCTTAAAATTGCGGCGGATTCGCCACCCGATGACGCCCAACTGACACCGATGATACCCGAATCCTTCAAGTCTTCAAGCTCGGTGATTTTATCCATTTGTCCCAATAAAACAGGGTACACATCTTTGATTGCGAAAACGCCGTTGATATTCGATTTGCCGTTACAAATAGGTTGCTTGATTGATGTGATTTTTGCGGTACACGGCGTAATAAAGAAAACGCCGATATCTTCGTCGGAAAGTCCGGTTTCTTTTTTTGCCTTAATTCTGGCAAGTCTTGCCGCTTCTTCCATTGGAGCATTAAGATCAACCACATTTTCAATAAGGTTTGGAAAACGCACTCTTATAAGTCTGACTACCGCAGGGCAAGCGGAAGAAATCATGGGCTTTTTAGTTTTGTTCATAGAGAGCAAAATTCTTGTTGCTTCGCTGACTAATTCTGCGCCCTTTGACACTTCAAAAACATCGTCAAAGCCCATTCTTTTAAGACCTGTCAACACATAGTCGGTATCTTCAAGGTTGTTGAATTGACCGTAAAGCGACGGGGCGGGCACAGCAATTCTGTATTTGTATTCAAGAATTTCATTCATTGAATATTTTTCGGCGTATTTAGCGTGGTGCGGACAAATTCTTATGCACTCGCCGCAGTCAACACAACGCTCTGAAATTATGTATGCCTTTCCGTTTCTGACTCTTATGGCTTTTGTGGGGCATCTTTTAAGACAGCTCACGCAGCCCTTACATTTTTCTTCATCAAGTCGAACAGAATGGAAATATGTTTCGTTCATCTAATCACTCTTATCAATTATTATATACTTTAAGATACATTGTTGTACCCACACCTACAGTTGAGTCAATTTTCATTTCGTCGGTGTATTTCTTAATGTTGGGAAGTCCCATTCCTGCGCCGAATCCCAATGAGCGCACATTATCGGGCGCTGTTGAATAGCCTTCTTGCATAGCCAATTCAACATCGGGAATTCCGGGGCCCTTATCGGCAAGAACAATACTCACAACTTCGGGTGAAATTTCAACATCAATCTCTCCCCCGCCCGCATGAATAACAAGGTTGATTTCCGCTTCATATAAAGCAATAACAACCTTTCTCACCGTTTCGGGACTAAAACCTAAATCTTTGAGTGTTCTTTTTACGGAACCGGACGCCTCACCCGCACGAGTAAAGTCATCACCGGGCACAACATAATGCAAAGTGATACTGTTACCCATTTCAGCGTCCCCCTCTTAACCCTTTTTCGTAGAGCATTCCGCAAGAGGCGAACATTGTTTCTTTTGTTGATAAAAGAACAATTTCACGGTCTTTTGCAAGGTCGATTATACCTTGGTCGGGCTGTTTGCCGCGGACAAACACAATACACTGCATATCCATCATTTCGGCAGTTCTGACTACCTGCGGATTAACAAGCCCCGAAAGAAGCACCGCCTGTTCTTTAACATATGCCAAAACATCGCTCATCATGTCGCTTCCGCAAGCAGCGCAAACCTCTCTGTCTAAAAATTCTTCGCCGCAAATAATTTCTGCATCCAGAATTTCTTTAATTTCATAAACTTTCATCAATTTGACCCCCAGTCAAAAGTATATACAATTTATATTATACACCTATGAAAAAATTTTGACAATGTAACGGTTTGCCGAAAAAAAACCTTTATATTTGTGAAAGATGATAAAATTATGGCTGTAAAACCCTCGTTTCACAGCCATAAAATCTTTTAATAGAGATTATTTATAAAAATTATAAAGGGCATTGTACACTATTTTTTGGCAATTGGCAATATTAAAAGCCCCCTGAAAAAACAGGGGACTCCGGTTTTAAAACAGTTGACCTATCACTGTGATAAATGTAGGCAAGAGCATTGCCGTGAGAGGCAATACGGTAAACCATATTTTATTAAGTTTAGGAAATCTCTTTTCACCAATTAAAATTCCAAAAGACACGAGAATGGTAAAGATTATTTCAAGGCAGAGAGTTGCAAGACTTAACGGTGAAACCCTTTCGTTTGCAACCATAGAGGTTGAAATATAGAACAACGCATAAATTGCAGAAGAGATGATTGCCAGAACAGACAGAATTTTGACCGTTTTTCTTCTTTTCTTTTCATTTTCTTCGACTCTTGAATCGAGTAACTTCGCCGTGAGAATACATTGAATAATTAAGCTAATCAGTCCGACTGCAATTCCTATTGCTATAATCATAATCGGATTGTCTGTTTTTTGCTGTAAAATTTTGGGTGCCAGTTTAACAACAATTGTCAGGCAAAGTGTAATTTGAGCCGGTAAATAAGGATATATATAATCATACTTCGTAATCTGTTTGCCATAGACTGTTTTCTTGACAATATATGCTGTGAGATATACACCGGAAAAGGCGACTATCAGTGCTTTGCAGATTGTTTCAAGAATGTCAAATATGGGATTTTCGCCGGAACCGAACATACTTACCATTTCAGTCGGTAACATTACCACTGCAAAAACCAATGAAATAAGGAACTTCCAAACGATTGTGACCTTTAAAAAATATTTAAAAGAATTTCTCGGCTTATATCTCTTATCTTTAGGGTCAACGGTAAAATAATCTTCTGCCAAATCATAGGCAGCAATCACTTTTTCCGCTATATCACTCGGCACTTCCGCATCATCTTCTATTTGTTTAAGCGTCATTTCGTCAATTCCGATTTTTTCACTTAACTCGTTTCTCCATATTCCGTTTTCAGCACGAAAAGCATATAAAGTTTTTTTAGCCATACGCTCTGCCTCCTTTTTCTCTATAATATATTATCATTTTTTTATTTATAAGTAAAGAAAATCTATTTTGCAAACCGAAGTTTACTCCCATGTAAACCGAAATATATAGAATAATTTGTAAATTTACAATAAAATATGCTTGTCAGCAAAAGTTTTTTGTTGCAAGCACAGATTTTTCTGTTATACTAAAAATGTAATTTTAACCTTTGGAGGAATACTTATGAAAGATTTTATCGAATATATCGAAACCTCCTGCGCTGATTTGAAGGATAATCACCTGGCTTATCTCTATAAGAAAAAAATTCTTGACGAGATGACCGACAGAGCCAACGAGATTACTCACGCAGGTCTTAAAGATGAAAAGGTTCTCGCAGATCTAATGGCAGACGAATATCCCGACCTTAAGGGGAATTTTTTAAAGTTTCAGAAAGAACAAAGAAAAAAGAAATTAGCAAATCTTTTGAAAATTGTTTTGCCCGTCGGCGGACTCATATTTCTTATCTTAATGTTTATTACATATTTTGAAGTCAGCAAAGCCACAAGAGCGTGGGACAAAACCTGGCTTATAATCGTCGGCGGAATTTTCTCACTGATAATTTTCTATTTCAGTTTCGCCATTCACAAGCTTTGTCACATGAGAAGAATTTGGCACCCAATCGCAAGAGTTCTAATTGCCGGCTGTGTTATGCTCTTTACGGTGTTTATGTTCCTTTTCTGGCTTATGATGATACCAAGACTCACCTTCTGGCCCATTATTCCCGGCGGTATTATTTTGATGCTTGTATGCGACCTTATTTTTGCTTATGTAACAAAGCAGAAGTTCAGAACAGTTTCATGTTTTGTTTATATGCCGGTTATTTCCACAATGCTTTTTATTATTCTTGCCGCATACAATATAGTTAGCTGGCGCGCCGGTTGGCCAATCATTTTTTTAGGTCTTGTCGCCGATTTGATTTATATTCTGTTAATTGCGCTGAGCAACGCAAAATATTTTATGTATAAACAGGAGGTTGAGGAATAATGGAACGCAGATTAAACGCCGAGCTTTGGGACAAAATGCATTATTTGTTCCGTGACTTTAACGACCGTATGGTCCATGTTGAACTCAACTATGATTTTATTCCTGATATTGAGGCGCTCAAAACCGTTATTATCTGTGCATTTGAAAAAGCACCCGTGTTGCACTCAAAGTTTGTTGACACAAAAATTTCAACTCACTGGAAAGTAATGCCCTATGACATTGACGATGTATTTTCGGTATCATATCCCGACAATGTTGAAGAAGCGGTTGAAGAATTTCTCACTCAATATATTGCTCCCGACGCAGATATTCAAATGAAGATTGCGCTTTTCATTAAAGACGGAAAGAGCACTCTTTGCATGGTTGAAAATCATATGTGTATGGACGGCGGCGACCTTAAATATTTTATTCAGTCTTTCTGTGAGAATTACAGTAAATATGTTACTGACGGAATCAGCCCCATAAACTTCAGAACGGGTTCCCGTTCTTATGACGATGTTTATTCGGGTTTTTCAAAAACAGAAGCAGGAGCTGCACAGCGGCTTTTCAAAAATATCAACGCAAAGGATAATCATAAATTCCCGCTGACCCCCGATAACATTCGTGATAAATCATTTATTGCAAGAAGAAAATTTGATGAAAGCACTTTTGCAAAGCTTAAAGCAAGGGGCAAAGAATTGGGTGCAACTATCAACGAGTTGCTTTTGGCAAGTTATTTTTACAGTGTTTATGAGCTTGCAGGCTTCCCCGCAAGTGATAAGGTTATGATTTCAAATGCTATTGACCTTCGCCGTCACATGGATAGCGTCGAAGACAAGGGATTTACCAACCACACTTCTTGGATGCAATGTGCAATTCCCGAGCGTGGCAGAGATATTTTTGAAACGATTAAATATGTAGTTCGCAGTTCAAACAAGTTTAAAAAAGACAAGTTTATGGGACTTTACGGATTACCGCTTCTCAATTTCGGTTACAATATCCTGCCCCACGCCGCAAGTGAAGAAATCATTAAAATCGGTTATTCAAATCCCCTTATGGCGATGAGTAATATCGGCCTGCTTAACGGTCAGCATTTCGCTCTTGCGGGCAAAGAGCCCACAGACGCTTTTATGTCTGGCGCTGTTAAATATAAGCCCTTCGTTCTTCTCACGGCGACAACATATAAAAATGTTATTTGTCTTTCTATGTGTGTCCGCGGTAACGAAGAAGACAAGAAAATCGTCAACGATTTCTTTGACCTTATGGAGAAAAATATAAATACAATTATAGGATAATTATAGGACAAATATAGCAAACAGGCTGTAAAGCTTTCGCTTTACAGCCTGTTTTTTTATCTTTTTACTTGCTGATAGTCTCGGCAATTATTTCTGCCAGGGCTTCACTGCTCTCTGTCTGGAAATAGTGACTGTCGGTTTCAATAAAGTGTACTCTATCGAAATTGTCAGCCATTCTGCCCCAAAGCTTTTCTGCTTTTTTGTAATTCTTTGTAAACGGGTCGGTTTTGCTCATTACGGCAGTAGTTAATACATTGATTTTTTTCGGCTTGTTATAAAAATACTCTGTCATAAAATCAGTATCTTTTCGGAATTTTTCAATCATATTATAGCTTTGGTTGTCATTAAACTTTTCAATGGGCGCACCGGCATTTATAAGCGTTTTCTTGATTCGTTTATCGGATACAATATTCCAACTGTTTATTTTGCCTGCCGTTTGCAAAGGTATAAATCCACCTGAAATATAATGAGAAAGTTCGACACCCTTTGCTTCAAGAATATTGATAATATTCAGGGCTACCGCACTGCCCGCACAATGTGAATAAATGCATATTTCTTTCTTTTTACCTATTTCTGCGATTTTTTCGGCAGCCTTTTCACATTCATTCTGTGAGCGAAGATAATCAACATAATACAGAGATAATTCGGGGGCTATTCGCTCTAAAGCTTTGGTTAGAGCCGCAAAGGCAGAAGCGTCACCGCCTGCATACGGCACTAAAATCAATACTTTTGCTGAATTTTCTGCTTTTCTCAAAGCATATAATCCGGATTCTTCCGCATTATTATCTTCAAGAATTTTTGCCAGGCGTTCAGGCGTCGGGTTAGCGATAAATTCCGCCGCAGAAATGCTTTCAAGCACATTTTCCGACAAAACGGAAATCATATCAAGACTTGTTCCGCCAAGCGAGAAGAAGTCATCATTTCTGCCTACAAAATCCACATAGAGCTGCTTTTGGAACAACTGACAAATCGCTTCTTCACTCTCGTTTATCGGCGGCTCTTTTGCACTGTCAGCTTCAAAAATCACATCAACAGTATTCAAGCGCTTTCTGTCAAGCTTACCGCTGGCATTAAGCGGCAATTCGTCCATAATGACAAATGCGCTCGGCACCATATAATGGGGAAGTCTGTTTTTACAGAAAATTTTCATCTCATTGGTATTGAGATTTTTACCGCAGCAATATGCCACAATAAAATCCTGACCGTTATTCTGTTTAATCATAACCGCAGCAGATACGGCACTTGAATATTCACTTATAACCTTTTCGATTTCAGAGAGCTCAATGCGTTGTCCGTTAAGCTTAATCTGACTGTCAGTTCTGCCCACATAGCAGATATTTCCGTCGTTTCGCCAATATGCCAAGTCTCCTGTTTTGTAGAGCTTGCCTTTTCCGAACGGGTTGTCAATAAACCTTTCTTTTGTTAATTCTTCGTTATTGAGATAGCCCTGCCCTACATTGTCGCCTGCTATACAAAGCTCACCTATTACCCCTATTGGTGTTTGGTTAAGATATTTATCCACTATATAGAGCTGTGTGTTGTAAATGGGCTTGCCGATTGGTACTGGGTCTGTATCTGTCGGTTTGCAAGCATAATAGCTTACATCAACTGCACATTCTGTCGGTCCGTAGAGATTATGTAACTGCACCTTGTTGCAGTCAAAGATATTGTAAAATCTCTTAATATGGTTTTCTGTCAGCGCTTCACCTGACAAGAACACATATTTTACCGAATTAAACTTCTTTTCTTCTTCTCTGTTATTCTCAAGATATGTTAAGAATAAATCAAATACCGACGGTACAAAGTGTAAATGCGTTACCCTGTTCTTTTCTGTTTCATTCAGTATCTTTGCGGGCAAGAAGTGTTCACCCGGCTTTGACGCACAAAGTGTTCCCCCGACAATTCCCCACCAGAAAAGTTCCCATACCGATACATCAAATGTATAAGGCGTCTTTTGAAGTATTACATCATCATTTTCCAACGGATAGCTGTCATTCATCCAAAGTATTCTGTTTATTGCGGATTTATGGCTTATCCTTGCTCCCTTTGGATTTCCCGTACTGCCCGATGTATAGATTACATAAGCTGTATCGTCAGGCAATGCCCGACATTCTGTTTTTGTTGTTTCTTTTAAGCTCAATAATTCTGTTGCGTCAATACAAGGAATATTCTTAACAAGATGACTGAATTTGCTTTGAGTGACTACTGCTTTTGCCTTACTGTTTTCGAGTATATAGTCAATTCTGCTTTGCGGATAATCCGGGTCAATGGGCAAATATGCGTTTCCGCCTCTGATTATTCCGTAAACCGCTCCGTACATCTCAAACGAACGCTCACAGATTACCGCTATTACGCTCTTTTCTTCCGTAATGCTTCTAATCCTGTTATCAATTCTCTCTGCATAGGCCTTAAAATCTTTAAATGTGATTTCTTCGCCGTTTGCTTTAATACATACCTTATCTATTCTTTCTTCGCTTACCTTTTCAAAGAGTGAATAAAGTGTTTCTGTTTCTTCAATATCGTATGTATGCTCGGTTTTGTTGAATTCTTTTATCAATTCAATATCTTGTTCTGCTATGTTAATATCTTTGATGAGCTTTTTATTGTCAAGAGAGTGAGTGAGAATGGAGATATAGCCTTGAACAAATCTTGAAATCTCACTTTCGCTATACATTTCTGTATCATAAGAAGCTCTGACTGTATATTCATCGTTTTCCGAAAGAACAGTAACAGTCAAATTAAACTCTGTCTGCTCATTAAATGCGATAGGTTCAAGAGAGAGAGCGCCTTTTGATATATCGGACACATCGCCCGTGTAATAGTTTTCAAATACAAAAAATGCGTCTATTGACTTACTTTCGATATCGCAAGTCTTGTAAACATCCGCAAGGGACAATACGCCGTATTTATTGGCATCTATTGTTTGCTTTTGCGTTTCGTTTAACAGGTCGGAGAAAGCGGTATTTTCGTCGCTCTTGATTCTGACAGGTACGGTGTTTATGAACAGACCAACTGTGTTTTCAATATTTTTAAGCGGTATGCTTCTGCCTGAAATTACCTTATCATAGACAATATCGTCACTGTTTGAAAATTTTTGCAAGGCAATACTGAAAGCGCCTTCAAAAACCGTATTGAGAGAAATCTTGCTGTTCTTTGCAAATAGTTCGATATTCTTTGACAGCTCGTTACCCAAAGGTGTTTTAAATGTGGCAATATCTCCGTTCTTTGCATTGTCTTTCTTCTCTTTGCCGAAAATATGAGAAACAGAGTTTTCTGCGAGTAAATTCTGCCAATATTTTGAAATCTCATCTTTATCTTGACTCTTTATCCAATTTACATATTGTGAATACGGAGTGCTCAATGCAGCTTCATTGTTGATTTTATCGGATAATTCTTCTACACTGATTCCCTTTGAGAGTTCACCGTAATATTTCTGCAAATCGTTTATGATAACAGGTAAACACCAACCGTCAATAATGATATGGTGTGTATGAATAATCATAAAGCGTTCGTCGGCAAAATCAACAACGGTAACTTTGAAAAGAGAGTCATTTTGCAAGTCTAAATGTTCGTTTATGTCGTCTTTGGCAATCTTGTCCAATACATTTTGAGTGAAAGGCTTATCCTGTGAGAGAACGCTGAATTTAGGCTTTCTGTTTTCAAGAATCACTTGTTTGATAGCCCCTGTGGATTTTAAAACAGTAAATGCAGTTTTCAGAACCTGGTGGCGAAGAGAAAGCAAATATATACTCTTTTCAAGCAGTTTTAAATCAGTTCCTTTACCGATTTTGCATAAGCTTTGAAGCTGATATGTTTTTGTGTCTGCATTTTGAAAATATTGAGCATACACGCCCTCTTGCGACGGTGTTAAACCATATATATCTTTAATGTTTTTATTCATCGTCCATCTATCCTACTCAAATAAATCTAATAACTCATCTAATTCCGCATCCGAAAGCTCATCGTCTGAAAAATCCGAACGGGTTTTAACTGAAGCTTGCGCCATTGCACAAATATCGGCAAGCTCTTCGATTTGGGCTTTGAATTCTTTTCCCAATTCTTCACAAATTTTTTCTTTGTGCTTGCATTTCGGCACGGAAACATTGACTGTCAACTCATTGTCGGCAGTAATATAGCAACCCACATTGATTTTGCCCGGGAAAACAGCGGTGCTGCCGTTAAACGCTATTAAACTGCTCCTTGAATTTTCATCTGCCACATTATCCTGATAGAAATTGAACACAATATCGGTGTTTTCGTGCAAGCCCTGTGATATCAAGAGATAATCAATACCGTTCTTGCGGATTTTTCTTAAAGTATCTTTAATATTGATTAGCTCATCGGTCACATTTCTTGTATTTTCAAATACGACGGGATAACACGATGTAAACCAACCGATTGTGCGGTCAACTGCAATTGATTTGTGAAGCTCGGTTCTTCCGTGAGTTTCTACCGTTATTCCAACCGAACCGTTTGCAATTCTGTTTGCCGCAAGTCCCAACGCAGTTAAAAGCACCTCGTTGATTCTTGCCCCGTAATTCAAGCTTGCATGGTCAATAAGCTTTTCTGTAACGCTTTCATCCAAAGAGAAAACATAATCTTCCGCACCGTTCTCTTTTTCTGTATGCGAATGAAGAGCTTTTGCGTTTTGAAGTTTACCGTTGATGCTGCTCCAATACTCTTTGCTTTCTTCGGGTATTGCTTCGAAGTATTTTTGAAGTTCCTCATTCCACATCTTAAAGGACGCGGTTTTAGCGGGGAGAGATATCTCTTCACCTGAATTCAGCCGGCTGACGGCTCTTCTAAAATCGTTTATGAGAATATTCCAGGATACCAGGTCAATTAAGAAGTGGTGAACTGTTATACTCATAAGATTTTCGTTTTCTGTGTTGCAAAATACAACATTGATAAGCTTCTCATCATCAATATTCGGACTGGTCAAATACTCTTTTGCTTTATCTTCATTGGCAATAGTGATTGCTTTAAATGAATATGCTTCTCTTTCGTTTGCTGAAAGAATTTCAATACCGTCCCGACAGAAAACACCCCTTAATATATCGTGATGTGAAACTACTGCGTCAAGTGCTTTTCGTGCGGTATCTTCGTCGCAACCAACAGAGATTACGGCGGTATGAACAAAGTCTTTTTCGATTGTTTCTTTCTCTTTGAGATATGCTTTCATTATAGGAGTAAAGGGGATAAATCCATTCACTTCTTCCTGGTCATATTTTGCCTTGCAGGATGTTGATTTCATTGCTTTTGCAATATCCGAAAGAGTATCGCTCTGCATAATGTCTGCCACAGGAAGCTCATAGCCCTTTTCTTCAAGTTCGGAAACTAAATATATAGCCTGAATTGAGTCGCCGCCCAGATTAAAGAAGTTGTCGAGCATACTGACACTGTCTAATCTTAAAACAGAGCATATTACTTCGGCAAACACTTCTTCTTCGGGTGTTTTGGGGGCTTCATATTCCGTTTCTGTTGAAATATTGTTTAAATCAATTTCGGGTAATGCTTTTCTGTCTGCCTTGCCGCTTGCTGTCATAGGCATTTTTTCAAGATGTGTGAAAATATGCGGCACCATATATTTGGGAAGCTTTGAAGAGAGAATTGCTCTGAGGTCTTTTGCATCTCTTTCTTCACCCGTATAGAATGCGCAAATATATTGTCTGTCTTCTTCGTCTTTGCGCACAACCGCAACGGCCCGTTCAATTCCCGAAACAGCCTGCAATACGCTCTCGATTTCTCCCAGTTCAATACGAAGTCCGCGGATTTTCACCTGAAAATCTTTTCTGCCTACATAGCAGATATTTCCGTCGTTTCTCCAAAAGCTCAGGTCACCTGTTTTGTAGAGCTTGCCTTTTCCGAACGGGTTGTCAATAAACCTTTCTTTTGTTAATCCTTCGTTATTGAGATAGCCCTGCCCTACATTTGCACCTGCTATACAAAGTTCACCCGTTACCCCTATTGGTGTTTGATTGAGATATTTGTCCACTATATAGAGCTGTGTGTTGTAAATGGGCTTGCCGATTGGCACCGGGTCAACATCTGTCGGTGTGCAAGCATAATAGCTTACATCCACCGCACATTCCGTCGGTCCGTAGAGATTATGTAACTGCACTTTGTTGCAGTCAAAGATATTGTAAAATCTCTTAATATGGTTTTCTGTCAGCGCTTCACCTGACAAGAACACATATTTTACCGAATTAAACTTCTTTTCTTCTTCTCTGTTATTCTCAAGATATGTTAAGAATAAATCAAATACCGACGGTACAAAGTGTAAATGCGTTACCCTGTTCTTTTCTGTTTCATTCAGTATCTTTGCGGGCAAGAAGTGTTCACCCGGCTTTGACGCACAAAGTGTTCCCCCGACAATTCCCCACCAGAAAAGTTCCCATACCGATACATCAAATGTATAAGGCGTCTTTTGAAGTATTACATCATCATTTTCCAACGGATAGCTGTCATTCATCCAAAGTATTCTGTTTATTGCGGATTTATGGCTTATCCTTGCTCCCTTTGGATTTCCCGTACTGCCCGATGTATAGATTACATAAGCTGTATCGTCAGGCAATGCCCGACATTCTGTTTTTGTTGTTTCTTTTAAGCTCAATAATTCTGTTGCGTCAATACAAGGAATATTCTTAACAAGATGACTGAATTTGCTTTGAGTGACTACTGCTTTTGCCTTACTGTTTTCGAGTATATAGTCAATTCTGCTTTGCGGATAATCCGGGTCAATGGGCAAATATGCGTTTCCGCCTCTGATTATTCCGTAAACCGCTCCGTACATCTCAAACGAACGCTCACAGATTACCGCTATTACGCTCTTTTCTTCCGTAATGCTTCTAATCCTGTTATCAATTCTCTCTGCATAGGCCTTAAAATCTTTAAATGTGATTTCTTCGCCGTTTGCTTTAATACATACCTTATCTATTCTTTCTTCGCTTACCTTTTCAAAGAGTGAATAAAGTGTTTCTGTTTCTTCAATATCGTATGTATGCTCGGTTTTGTTGAATTCTTTTATCAACTCAATATCTTGTTCTGCTATGTTAATATCTTTGATTTCTTTTGTTTCGTCAAGACATTGTGTGAGTATTGAATTGTAT
>CALZID010000011.1 GCA_945787805.1 uncultured Clostridia bacterium
AATCTACAGGGTTCCTTTTACTTTTCTCGTCGTTGTTTAATTTTCAAGGTTCAGTCTGTCCATGCCCGTTTTTGCGGGTGGAGTTTCATTATAACAAAACTCCGAAAGCTTGTCAACAGTTTTTTCAAACTTTTTTAAGTTTTTAGCCTGTCGAGCGTTTGTCTCTCGCAGACAGCTTTGATATAATATCACAACGAAAACGACTTGTCAACAACTTTTTTAAAATTTTTTATAATTTTTTCAACAATTTTTCGACAATTTATTTAATAGTATATTCGCCCCTGAAATCCTTATTTATACATATATTAAGAATAAACTGTTATGACTTGGAAAACATATTTAAGACAAAACTGTTTGGAGAGATTTAAATGGATACAAAAATCAAAACCCGTTCAAAGATTCATCTTCTTTGGCAGATAACCGCAATTATTCTTATAAATGTAATTGTAATAACCGCTATTGCTTATACCTATGCCGAGACCAGACAAACCCTTTCGCAGCTGGGCTCACGCGGACAAGAAGTGCGACAAATTCAGCAGAAGCTTCGTCAGCTTGGATTGTATTCGGGCTCGGTTGACGGAATTTACGGTACAGCCACGCAAAAAGCGGTAAGGCAGTTTCAAAAGAATTGCGGAATTACCGCCGACGGAATTGCCGGGCCGAAAACATTATTATATTTAGGACTCGGCTCCGGCGGCAGTTCGTCGGTTGGTGGATACAGTTCAAGCGATGTGTATCTTCTCGCAAGAATCATCGGTGCAGAAGCCCGTGGAGAGAGCTACACAGGACAGGTTGCTGTTGGCGCAGTAGTGCTGAACCGAGTGCGACATTCATCATTTCCCGACACCATTGCGGGAGTTGTGTATCAGTCGGGCGCATTTTCGGCAGTCAGGGACAGTAACTGGAATGTTGCGCCCAATGACACGGCGAAAAAAGCCGCCCGTGACGCCATTAACGGTTGGGACCCAACGGGTGGGGCTATATACTATTATAATCCCGCAAAGACAAGTAATCAGTGGATTAGGTCACGCCCGGTTGTTACAACAATCGGCAGGCATGTTTTTTGTAAATAAAAGTTCAGGGGACAGTTTTCTCAAACCGTCCCCTGCATTTTTACATTTTCACAACATCTTATTTTTGTCAATCACAGAACCGTCCCCTGATTGCTTCGGTTGTGAGAGTTGTATCGGGCAGGCACAGAGACCTGCCCCTACATTAACCTAATTTATCCGAAGACATAGAACCGTCCCCTGTCTTTTTTTTGGTTGACTTTCTCATAATGAAAAAGCAAATAGGAACAAATAACAATATGCAAACAATTTCAAAAACCAATTTAAATAACTGTTGTGAATTAACATCATATATTGTTTTTATTTGTCCGTTAGAATCTTGAATTGCTAATTGTGAATATGATGTTGAAAGAATATTCAATATACCAAAGTCATTCTGTATTTTATACTCAACATTTCCTACCGTGCGAGTCGTTGCAAACACATTATTATTCCAGTAAGAATTATTGTCACTAGTATTTTTTATATATAGAATCTCTTCAATTTCACCAACCGGAGTTACTAAGCAAGCTATATCACTTCTAACAAAGTATATAACTATGTTGTTGTCGTTCCATTCTATACCAAAACTTCCACTACAGTTGAATTGGTAACCATATTGAAAAACACCTTGAGAATTATAAACAGAAACATACTTTGTACTAGATTTGTTTGTGCCAAGGGCAATCATTCCATCGTCATTCACATCAAAACACTCAATTGTATTGCCTATCATTTCTTTCTCAAACACAGAAATGTCTATATTGTTTTGAATTTGTGTTTTTCTCTCATTCGATATAGGCTCAAGGTCAAACCCACTATTTATCGCACATGTTGTCAAACAATTGTATGAAAGTAATAATAAAACTAGAAGCGTAGCAAAAATATTTTTCATCATTTTCATTTTTACCACTCCATTATTCTAATATAAACTTTATCCATAAGTTAATCAAGGGACGGTTCTATGATTGACTATATTTTTTGTATAATATAGTAATTTACACCGGTCAATCTGCTGATTGCCCTTGATTATGTTTCATCTTAATAATATCATTTTGAACATATTTTTTCAATGCACACATTCAACAATTATTTTTGCGGTTATATGGCACTTTTGACATAGCGTGTTTGCGGCATTGACAAAGGGACGATGTGGGTAGCGAAGCGGCGGCGAGGTAGTGAATGGCAATCCGGTGGATTGTCAGAGCCGAGCCGTGACCGAACCGCAGTGAGACCCATCGTCCCCTACTTTTGTGTTCATATTCGGAACGACGGGGGCGTCGTTCCCTACAACAGTCGAATAAAATTTATTTATTACAGAGATATTGCATTGCAAGGTGATAGCCTTCTAACCCTTTACCGATTATGTGCTCTTCGCAAGCCATACCCGCGAATGAAACTTGCCTGAAATCTTCACGCTTGGTGACATCCGAAATATGCACTTCAACTGCGGGAATTCCCACGGATTTTAAAGCATCTAAAATTGCAACGCTTGTGTGTGTGTATGCGGCGGGGTTTATGACAATTCCGTCAAACACGCCGTAGGCTTCTTGAATTTTGTCAACTATCGCCCCTTCGTGATTTGACTGAAAGCACTCAACTTGGCACTCTAACTCTTCCGCCCAATTATGTATTTTTTCCATTAGTGTTTTATAATTATCATTACCGTAAATTCCCGGCTCACGAATACCCAGCATATTTATATTCGGTCCGTTGATTACAAGAATTTTCATAAAGCGTTAATCTCCTTTATAATTCTCTCGGCAACTTCTTCAACTGTACCGTTGCCGTCAATTTCAATGTCGGCAAATTTGCGGTAAAGGGGCATTCTTTCTTCATAGAGTTTTTTAACTCCGTGCATTTGTGAAAGGGGTCTGCCGTTGGTGGGCAGCAAATCTGCGTCACGGTTAATAAACACAATAATTCCGTTTTGCTTTAACGGATTATAGTTTTCTGTTCGGGTTATTACTCCGCCGCCCGTTGCGATAATCTGCATTTTTTCTTTGCCCACCGACATTACCGCATTTGTTTCACACTTGCGGAAATAGTCTTCGCCCTTTTCGGCAAAAATTTGCGGTATTTCCTGATTTTCGGTCTGCACAACAACTTCGTCTGTATCAGCAAGCACTTTCCCCAGTTTTTCGGCAAGTGATTTACCCACTGTACTCTTGCCGCAGCCTGCCATACCGATAAGAACTACATTACACATCTGCATTTTAAGAGTATTTTCGATTTTTTCACAAACCGATGTGTCGAGTTTTGTGTCAAAGAATATTTCGTGTGCTTTTTTTGCCTGAGCCACAAGCATTGAAAGTCCTGAAGAACATGGGATATTTCGCTTTTCCGCATCAAGAATGAGTTTTGTTTTAAGGGGATTATAAACAACATCAAGTACACCTTTAAGATTTTTGAAATCGTCAAGGTTTACAAGCGATTTTAAGTTGTTTGGGTACATTCCCACAGGCGTTGTGTTGACTATAATCTCACCGTCGTAATGAAGATAAAGATTGTCATAGTTGTTTTCGGTGTTCAAATCAACAACAATAACTTCTTTTGCTCCGAAATCGTGAAGCACCGCCTGTACCGTTGCGGAGGCACCGCCGCCGCCTAAAACGACGGCTTTTTTACCGTTTACATCTATTCCAGATTTTTCAAGCATATATACAAAGCCGAAATAATCTGTGTTATCTCCGCAAAGCTTTCCGTCACGGACTGTAATTGTATTCACTGCGCCGATTTTTTCCGCTTCCTTTGAAATTTCATCAAGATACGGAATAACCGCTTTTTTATAAGGTATTGTTACATTTATACCGCTGAAATTATGCTCTTTTAAGAAGATTTCAAGATTTTGGGGCGCTATTTCAAAAAGCGAATAGTCATTATTACCCAAAGCAGAATGAATTTGGGGTGAAAAACTGTGGGGCAAATGCTCACCTAAAAGTCCATACATTTTAACAGCCTCTTTTCATTTAATGTCTTCCCGATTTAAAAAAACTTGCTGATAATCACGGGAAATGCTCATAATTTTTTCATAGAGCTCACGGCAATAACCGTCAAGGTCTTCCCCTGCAAGACTGCCCACTCTGTCAAGCAAGGCTTTTTCTCTGTTTTCGTCAAGAACGGGAAGATTATTTTCTTTTTTATATTTCGCAACATCAAGACAGATTTCCATTCTCTTTTTCCAGAGTGACACAATCTGCCCGTCGATTTCGTTTATTTCTTCTCTGATTTTTAAAAGGTCTTTCATAGCATCACCTTAAATGAGTATATCAAGAATTGTTATGGCTGCAACCGCTTCAACAACGGGTACTGCACGGGGCACAATACAGGGGTCGTGTCTGCCTTTAATCTGCAATTCTTTTTCTGTTTTTTCGCTAATGCTTACGCTGTTTTGCTTTTTATAAATTGACGCTGTCGGTTTAAATGCCACATCAAAAAGTATGGGCATTCCGTTGGTAATTCCACCGTTTATTCCGCCGCTGTTATTTGTAACAGTTTTAATTTCACCGTCCATAATGCAAAAATCGTCGTTATTCTCACTGCCGTAAAGAGTGGTTGCGTTAAATCCGTTGCCGAATTCAATACCCTTAACAGCCGGAATACCGAATATATTCTTGGCAAGCTGATTTTCAACTCCGTCAAACATCGGGTCGCCGAAGCCTGCTTTAACTCCTGTTATTGCACATTCAACAACTCCGCCCACAGAGTCCAAATTAAGTCTTGCTTTTTCGATTTCGGCTTTCATTTCATTTCCTTTGGCATCATTGATTACGGGAAAATCTTTTTTGCCGATTTCAAAGTTTTCTATTTTTATCGGATTAAACCTATCATCTTTAATATTTTTAATTGAAAGAATATGAGTATAAACATTCACACCCATTTCTTCTAAAATCTGCATACAAACAGCCCCTGCAAAGCAAAGGGGTGCTGTGAGTCTGCCTGAGAAATGTCCGCCGCCCGCCACATCGTTAAATCCGTTATATCTCATATATCCCGAATAATCTGCGTGGGAAGGTCTGGGTGTATCCATTATATTATTATAATCGTTTGACCTCTGATTTTGATTATATATAACCATGGCAAGGGGCGCTCCGCAAGTCACACCGTCAACCAGTCCCGACAAAATCTCGGGTGTATCGGGCTCTCGCCGTTTAGTTGAATAAGCATTTCTGCCGGGAGCACGGCGCTCCATAAACGCCATAACCTTTTCCATATCTATTTTTTTGCCCGACGGAAGTCCGTCAATCACAACGCCGATTCCCTTTGAATGTGATTGACCGAAAACAGATATTTTTATTTTATTTCCCATTATTGATGACATCTGCTTTTCCCCCTAAACTGTTAAAATCTTCAAAAAAATGCGGATATGATTTTTCCACCGCTTCAGCGCCTACAATATCCAAAGGCAAGGCGCAAAGACTGCTGATAACTGCCGCCGACATTACAATTCTGTGGTCGTTGGCACCGTCAACTCTGCCGCCGATTAACTCATTTTCGCTCCAAATGACAAGTCCGTCATCAGTTTCGCTGACCGCTGCGCCCACCTTTGAAAGTAAGCTTTCGGTTGTGGCAATTCTGTCGCTTTCTTTAAGCCGCAAACGGCTTGCATTTATTATATGAGTAACGCCTTTTTCACACATAGCGCCCAATACTGAAATAACGGGCACTGCGTCGGGAATATCGGCACCGTTTACCATTGTACCCATTAGTTTATTCTTTTTAACTGTAATTTCATTGCCTTTTATCTCAACATCGGCGCCCATTCTTTTGAGCACATCGAGAATTTTTTTATCCCCCTGAGTTGAGTTCACATCAAGTCCCGTTACAGTTATACCTTCTTTTGAAACTGCTCCTGCACACAAGAAAAATGACGCATTTGACCAGTCGCCGTCTATTGTAATTTCTTTTGGTGAAATGTATTTTTGATTGCCCTTAACTAAATATGTGTTTTCCGTTTCTTCGATTCCGATACCGAAATCACGAAGTGTAGCCACCGTTATATCTATATATGACTTTGACTCAACCGGTGGAATCAGCTTGATTTTACTGTCGCCGTTTAATAAAGGCAACGCAAAAAGTAAGCCGCTGATAAACTGTGAGCTCACATTCCCCGCCAGTTCATATTCACCGCTTTTCAAAGTTCCCGTCAGGTGTAAGGGATATTTGCTTCCCGTTTCAAAAGCTACGCCCTTTTTCTCCATTTCTTCTTTTAATGGGGATAGCGGTCTTTCGGGTAATCTTCCGTGGCCGCTGATTGTTGTGTCAATTCCCAAGGCAGACACCAACGGCAATAAAAAGCGCAAGGTTGAACCGCTTTCGCCGCAGTCAATATCCGCTTTTTTATTAAATTCTTTGGGTGTTACTGAAATCTCATCACCGTTTACAGAAATTTCCGTACCCATACTTTTTAAACACTCGATAGTAGCTGAAATGTCCTTTGAAAGCACATTGCAATAAACTTTTGTGGGTTCGTTGCAAAGAGCAGAACAAATAAGCACCCGATGAGCATGGGATTTTGATGAAATTGCCCTGATTTTACCTGACAAAACAGCAGGTGTGCATCTCATTTCCATTTTTTATTTCAATCCTAATTCAATAAAATCTTTAAGCTGAGAAATATCTATCTTGTGAATTTTGCAAAGTCCGTATTCTTCGGGTACGATTAGCGATATCACATTATTACTTCTCTTTTTGTCGGTCAGAGAAACTTTATAAAGCTCGTCCGCCGAAAACTCGCAGGTTGTGGGCAGATTATTCTTTTTGAGAATCGGTAAAAGCACATCTGAATAATCTTCATAAGAAAGCCCCAATTCAAATGCGCCCTTGGTAGCGATTGCCATGCCCATTGCCACTGCGTTACCGTGAGAAATTGTAAGATTACTGCATTTTTCAATGGCATGACCGATTGTGTGGCCGAAGTTCAAGAGCTTTCTCTCACCTTTTTCAAATTCGTCACGGCTGACAACATCTCTTTTGATTTCAACGCAACGCTTTATCACATATTCAATATTTTCACGAATATCGTTTTCTTTTAAGAATGTCAGAAAGTCTGCGTCTAAAATCATACCGTATTTTATAATCTCGGCGCAGCCTTCGTTAAAGGTTTCATCGGGTAAAGTTTTTAAAGTTTCACAATCGGCAAAAACTGCGATGGGTTGATAAAATGCTCCGCAAAGATTTTTGCCGGCATTAAGATTTATTGCGGTTTTTCCGCCCACCGACGAGTCAACCATTGAAAGCACAGTTGTAGGAATTTGAAGAAAATCGACACCGCGAAGATATGTACTTGCCACAAAGCCTGTAAGGTCACCTGTGACACCGCCGCCCAACGCTATAAAAAGGTCGGTTCTTGTAATGTTGTTCTCAGCGCAAAACTCTTGAATTTTTATAAAATTCTCCGCCGATTTTGATTCTTCACCGTGGGGAAAAACAAATTCACAAACAGAATATCCGCTGTCAGTTAAGCTCTTTTTAACTCTCTCGCCATAGAGCGAAAAAACAGTATCGTCGGACACAATCACTACTCGGCAGAGCCTTTTGATTTCTTTGACTTTTTCGCCTATGCCGTCAAGATAGCCTGAGCCTATATGCACCAAATATTCTTTTGAAGCTGAAACCTTAACTGTTTCCACAAAAATCACCTGTCATTCTATTACTAAATACTTTTTCTATTGTACCACTCTAATTATAAAACAGTCAATTTTTTTATTAAAAAAATCGCAAGTCTTTTGACCTGCGATTAAAAATTTGAATTGTAGCAAAACAACATAACAATAATTTGATTTATTTTTTCGCAAGACAATGTGGCATAGGCGACGCTGTATGAATATACCGCGAGCCGTAAGCCACGCCGTATTGCAAGAAAAGATACAATACAACAATAATTTGATTTATTTTTTCGTCAGGCAATCTCGTCGAGCTGAAGCTGTATGAATATACTGCGAAGCGAAGACGGGGAAGCATGACGGAAAAAGAAACAAATTAAAGCATGTATAGGCCTGATTTTTTCATTGCCTTATTGAGTGTTCTCTGTGCTAAACGGCTTGCCTTTTCCGCTCCGTTTTTGGCGCACTCGTTAAGGTATGCTTTATCATTTATGAGTCTTTGATACTCTGTTTTGAAGGGACGCAATTCTTCAACAACCGCTTCGGCAACTGCCGATTTAAAGTCACCGTAGCCTTTACCGTCAAAGTCTTTTTCGATTTGCTCGTATGAAAGTCCTGTGCAGCAAGAATAAATACCCATAAGGTTGTTTATTCCGTCTTTGCCGTCGGCATATCTGACCTTTGCTTCACTGTCTGTAACTGCGCTCTTGATTTTCTTCACAATTACATTGTCATCGTCAAGCATGGAGATATAACCCTTTGGATTAGTGTCGGACTTGCTCATCTTTGCAGACGGGTCTTGAAGCGACATAACACGGGCACCGATTTTGCCGATAAAGGGTTCGGGCATTGTGAATGTGTTGCCGTAAACCGTGTTGAAACGCTCTGCAATATCACGGGCAATTTCAAGATGCTGTTTTTGGTCCGCACCGATTGGCACATAGTCCGCCTGATAAAGAAGAATATCGGCAGCCATCAAAATCGGATATGTAAAAAGTCCCACATTGACATTTTCGGGGTGCTTTTCGCTCTTGTCTTTAAACTGCGTCATTCTTGCGGCTTCACCGAACTGTGTGCAACAGTTAAGAATCCATGCAAGCTGAGCGTGTTGCGGCACATGGCTTTGAATGAAAACGATGCTCTCTTCGGGGTCAAGACCTAACGCCAATAAAATTGCATATAACTCCGTTGTGTTCTTGCGAAGTGTTGCGGGTTCGGGACGCACCGTTAGAGAGTGTAAGTCCGCAACCGCATAAAGACAGTTATAGTCGTCTTTCATATTTTTCCAGTTTTTAAGTGCACCCAAATAATTGCCCAAAGTGGGAGTACCCGTCGGCTGAATTGCGCTTAAAACTATTTTCTTTTTTTCTGCTGTATTTTCCATACATATCACCTTTTCAAAATACTAAAAATTATTATCCTATTTTTTTACTGTTTTGTCAACAATAAAAAAGACGGAGATAACCCCGTCAGTTTTATTCACGCTCTAAATATGCTCTTGCCACAATTTTCAACTGTTCAACCGTTTTAAAGGTTGCACCCGACTCAATAATTGCAGTTTGAATTGATTGGGGCAAGGTGTCAAAATAGGCTTTGACTTCTTCGTTCATATTTTTCATAAAAAATCACCTCGGTAATATTTTACCAAGGTGATGGGATTTTATACTATAAAACTTTTGACAAAAATTCTTTAAGTCTTGGATTTTGCGGATTTTCAAAGAATTCCTTAGGATTGTTTTCTTCAACAATTCTGCCTTCGTCCATAAAGATAACACGGGTGCCCACTTCACGGGCAAAGCCCATTTCGTGAGTTACAACAACCATTGTCATACCGCTTTCGGCAAGCTCTTTCATAAGCTCTAAAACTTCGCCTACCATTTCGGGGTCCAATGCGCTTGTCGGCTCGTCAAAGAGAATTACATCGGGATTCATAGCCAGTGCACGAACAATGGCAACACGCTGTTTTTGTCCGCCGGAGAGCTGACTCGGATATGCGTTTGCCTTTTCTTCAAGTCCGATTCGTTTCAGAAGTTCCGTTGCCTGAGCTTTTGCCTCTGCCTTAATCTCTTTTGTTGTTTTTATCTTCTCGTTTTGCGGATTATTGCGGCGAAGCTTTTTCATTCGCTTTTTCTCAACATAAACGGGGGCAAGCATAATATTGTCAATAACCGTTTTATTGTTAAAAAGATTAAAATGCTGAAAAACCATTCCCATTTTTTGTCTGTGAATATTGATATCCACCTTCATATCGGCAATATCAACACCGTTGAAGATAATACTGCCGGAGGTTGGGTCTTCCATACAGTTAAGGCAACGCAAGAATGTGGATTTTCCCGAGCCTGACGGACCGACAACCACAACCTTTTCACCCTTGTTGATTGTGATATTGATATCGTGAAGGACATCTATTTCGCCAAATGATTTATTAAGGTTAACGACCTCTATCACTTTTTCTCAGACTCCTTTCCATCAATTTAACAAGACCGCTGATTACAAGAACAAGCACAATGTATATGAGTGCCATTACAAGATACGGTACCATAAATTCATAACTGTTTGAGCCGATTCGGTTGAACGCAACATAAAGGTCAAGCGCACCGACAAAGCTTACAACGGAGGTTTCTTTAATGAGAGTTATAAATTCGTTGCCCAAGGTGGGAAGAATGTTTTTAATCGCCTGCGGAATAACAATTTTTATCATTGTTGTTGAAAAGCTTAAACCGATAGCGCGGCCACCCTCCATTTGTCCCGGGTCAACCGACTGAATACCGCTTCGCATTATTTCGGATATGTATGCGCCTGAATTCAGCCCGAAAACCACAATTGCAACAGAGACCGACGGCAAGTTAATGCCCATAAGGGGCAGTGCCACATAATATGACAAAAGAAGTTGAACAACCATTGGTGTTCCACGGAAAAAAGCAACATAAAAACTGCAAATTCCGTTAAGAATTCTCGGCAAAACCTTATATTTTGGTATCACCCTGACAACAGCAATAAGTGTGCCTATCACAATACCGATTACAAGACCGAACACTGCAATTTTCAAGGTGTTTTGAAGTCCTTCAAGCACGGTTTTATAACCGTTTGCGCCAATAAAGACTTCAATAAATCTCATAACTTTTAAATTAAAATTACCCATAATATAATAAATCCTTAAAAAACGCCATAGCCCCACCATAGGGTGAGGTTATGGCAAAACAAATTTCAAATAAGAATTATGCTACTTCGTTAATGGCGGTTGTAATAAACTTAGCGGGGTCAGAGTCAATAACAACAAGCTTTAAGTTGCCGTTGATAAGGTCCTGAACTGCGAGTGAACCGCTGCCGTAGCCTACGCCTGTTGCCTTGAAGCCTGCAAAGCCCCAATCTTCGTCGCCTTCAACATACCAGTTACCTGTTGTACCGTTCTGAAAGCCGATTTTTACTGTTTCGTCATAAGTGTTGAGAATTGCTTCAACATCTGCCGCTGTTGTGCAAGCGTCGAATGTTGTATCGTCACCCTTAACGATAAGTTTTTGGTTAGCTGTGTAGTAAGATGTTGAGAATGTAACATATTCTGTTCTCTCTTCATTTACCGTAAGACCTGCCATAGCAATATCGCATTTGTGCTGACCTACCGACAAGCAAACTGCGTCAAATTCCATATCTTTTATAACAAGCTCTTTGCCGAGACGGTCAGCAAGAAGCTTTGCGATTTCCATATCAATACCGTAGAATGTGTCGCCTTGCTTGTATTCAAAGGGTTCAAACTGAGCATTTGTAGCAACAACAAGTTGGTCTTTTGAAGCGTCTTCAACAGCAGAAGTAACGCCTTTCTTTTCGCCGTCACCGAAATATGCGTCACAAATAGCATCAAATGTACCGTTTGATTTGATTTCTGCGATGAATTGATTTACCTGTGTGAGAAGCTCAGTCTGGTCTTTGTCAACACCGAATGCATATTCTTCTTCTGTAAGGTTAATGTCGATAACCTTAACTTTTGCAACAGGTGTTGTATCTCCGTTACCGCCGCAAGCTGCGAAACAGCCGACGATGAGAACAAGAGCGAGAACTACTGAAAGAATTTTAACTGATTTTTTCATTATAACCTACTCCTTTATGTAGTTTATTATTTATGGGACAATTATACAACCATATACAGAAAAGTCAAGTATTTATTCACAAAAAACGAAAATATTCACTGCATTTATGTATTTTTATACATTATACAGTGAATATTTGAATATTATTCGTTTTTTTTAAATATTACAAATTTGCTGAAAATATAATTTGAAACGACAATAATGATTTGTGCGGCAGTTTTGACAATCAGTTCACCCATAGGGATTACCTTTTCTGTGAACTCGGGCTGCCATATGAGTTTATCGGCATGCGCACAAGTAATAAAGATAAATGAAATTAACATTTCAAGTCCGTAAGAAAAAATTCTCGCACCGTAAAAGAGCATTATTTCTTTTAATTGCGCTTTTTCCTTTGCTTTGCTTTCAAAAACGACAACACGGTTTGCTATATAAGCGAAGGTTACGGCGCCGAGCCACGCCACGGATAATGCAATGTAATAATTGACATTTAACGCTCTCAAACCGAAATGTATTATATAATTGACAACAGTTGTAAATCCGCCGACTATTATATACACAATCAGTTCACGGTATTTTTCAAATAGTTTTTTCATTGTTCTTCCTTTGATTTACGCTTGATGATGAATAATGCCGCACCGTTTCCCACAGACACGCCCAATACAAAGAATACTATTCCCACAATAACGGGTGTTGCAATATCTTTTTTGTTTTCTTGCACTTCCCCACTCACTTGGATTTCTTGCCCGGTGGTTTCTGTAGGAATTTCAGGTTGAGCTTGTGTTTCTGTTATAGTTTCTGCTTGTTCGGTTGTTTCTGCGGAGCCGATTTTTGCAATTTCAGCAATTTCTTTTGTACCGCAGACTTTACAAGCTCTTTCTTTCAAGCCCTTTTGAATTTCGGTTGCCTGATAAATTATTTTCCATTCACCGAAATTGTGCTTTAACACGGGAATATCACGAGTTGAAACATTACCGCAAGTGCAAGTGCCCGTTTCAACTCCTTTTTCTGTACAGGTAGCTTTTTTGGTAACTACCCATTTTGCATCTGCGTGTGAACATTTTACTGTTGCGCCAACAGCGGCGACAGAAACATTTTGATAATTATTGCCTGTTGCTTCTTTCACTGTAAGAGAAATTTTTCCACCGGTTTTAAGCACTTTTAACTGAAAAGTGGCTACAGCACCACTACCGTTAACAACATTTGTCTCGGCACCATAGAATTCAATGCCATTTGTATTTTCCTTTACAGTACGAAGTTCTGTAAAAACATTGCCGGATTTTGCAGACCCTTGAACAAGTTGAAATTCCGAAGTGTCAAAACTCGCTGCAAAACTCAATGTGCCCAACCCCGAATTTGCAGAAAGATTAACTGACACTGTTATTGTTTCGCCCACCGATGCCGTGTTGGAAGTTTTAATTGAGATACTTGGATTTGCGGCAAAACAAGGCACAGATATTGTGCAAAGAATTGCGATAACTAAAACTAAGCTCAATACTTTTTTCATATTCACACCTCTGCATTTAATTATACATTTCTAAGAAAAAAAGTCAATTAAATCGGTGAGAATGATACACTTTTTTAAGCGAGTGTTGAGAATAATAATTAACCAACTGCTTGCCGATTATTCGTGTATCTCTCTCCATTTCACGAAGCGTCAAAATCTTTGAATTCATTTCATAAAGTCTTATTCCGTCCAATTTATTAAGTTGGGCAGAATAGTCACGAACGAGTGAGTGGAGCTCGTCTGCCTGTTTAAGATATTGTTCGCCTAATTGTTCCAATGTCATTTCTGCCTCCTTTCTATACCGAACATTTGTTCTGTATAGAAAGTATAATAACATTTGAAACAACCGAATTCAACCTTTGAAAACAAAAACAGTCCGAAAAAGCGGACTGTTTTCATAAAAATATTGTAACAAAATATTATGTTTTCTTAATCGTCTTCTTTCTGCATTTCGGACAAGTGATTTCAATTTTTCCCCTGCCCCTTGGCACTCTCAACACGGTTTTACACTCTTTGCATTTAAAATAACGGTGAGTTTTTCTGTCACGGATTTTATTCATCAAAAGCTTAATCTGCGCTTTCGGTTTTTCTGACCAAACAAGATACCAATTGAGTTCTTTTCGTCTTGCTTCATAATTTTTAGAGAGCGACCGAAACAATCCGAAAATAATCATTGCCACGCCGACAAAATATAAAAATCTCAAATATTTGAAATTACCTAAAGAGGCTGACACAAGACCTAGTATTGTCAAAAACAGAGTGAATCGGTCAGAGCCGTAGCGCCCTGCCGTAAACTGTTGCATCTTAGATGCAAATCGCCCGAATGCCGTTTGTAAACGTTGTAATAAACTCATTGTTATCTCCCTTATTTTTTTGTGACTATATTATACCGCAAATATTTGGAAATAATTACCCAATTATTAAAAAAGTGTAAAAATACAAGGGGTTGTAAACGAAAGTTTTTTACAGCCCCTTATCTTTTGTATTTGGTTTATTCGTTTTCTGTAACAGCTGCTGCAAGCTCTTTTTCTTCTTTTTGACCGATATTATAAATAAATGCCATTGCCAAGAATGCAATAAGTGAGCCTGCCGCAAGAACGATGAAATAAAGATTTTTCACTTTATTGCCGAAGTCTGCACTTTGAACTGCGTTTTCACCTTCAACGAAGCCGATTGCAATAAGTCCCCAAGAAACAACTGCCTGACCGATACCCTGAGAGAGTTTACGGAAGAATGAATAGAGAGCATAAAGTGAGCCTTCTTCACTCTTGCCTGTTTTTCTGTAACTAACTTCGATACAGTCAGCTACGATAGCCCAAACTGAAATTTGGAATACTGCATTGCCCAAATTAAGTCCCATAAGGCAAACAATATAAATAAGCATACCTGTCATATCGGTAGTCATAGGTACAAACAGTGAAACCACACCTGCAATAGTACCGACGAGCATACAAGTTACTATAACTTTCTTCTTGCCGAATTTACTTGTGAGCTTACCCAAAAGTGCCATAAACACAATCATAGGTGCGTATGAACCAACCATTGCAATACCGACTTTTCCTACATCCTTAAAGAAATATTGGAAAACCATATTGTTGAGAGCCATTGTTGAATTGAAAAGTGCAACAGAAGCGATTGTTGCAATTGTAGCACCCACCATCGCTCTGTTTGTGAAGAATGATTTGAATGCCGAAATCAAAGCAGTAAAGCCTGTTTTGTTCACTGTTGAATTTTCACGCTGTACTCTCTCTTTAACAAGCTTTGTTGTGCCCCAAAGAGTCGCAAAAGCAATAACTGACATTACAAGGGCCACAGGAAGAAGTGTTTCGCCTTTCAGAAATTCTTCTGTTACGCCTGTTACGGGATTTTCAACCCTGTTATAAACGATATTTGGAAGAACAATCATAATTATGATTGCCGGTAATGATGCACCTATACTGCGGAATGTTGAAAGAGATACTCTTTCTCTCGGGTCGTTTGTAATAACACTATGTAATGAACCGTAGGGCACATTAACCATTGTATATGCAACTGACCATAAGCAATAAGAAATAAGACACCAAGCATATTTGCCCGCATAAGGGAATGCTGTCACAGGTGCAAATATCATTACATTAAAGATAACGAGAATTAAGCCGCCCGCAATAATCCAAGGCATATATTTACTCTTTTTGCCGATTCTTTTTGTATCAACAAGGTTGCCGATTAAAACATCATTCACTGCATCGAACGCTTTTGAAATGAGAATGATAACGGCATAGTCTTCTGCTTTGATACCGATAAACTGCAAATAAAAGAGCTGCATAAAGGTTGAAACAAGCTGGAATGAAAAGCCGCAGCCCATATCACCCATTGCATATCCCAATTTATCACGCCAGCCAAAAGGTCTGATTCCTGATTTTTCCATAAAAAAACTCCTTTTCCCTAATTGATAAAATCATTATACCAAATACTTAACTTTTTTTCAACAACCAGTTTTTTCTTGTTTTTCATTGATTTTCAAGGCAGATTTTATATGCGATTTCTTTAAGCTGTTCCAAATTTTCTAATGTGCCCAGCTCTCTGCGGTAATTTGAAGCGCCAAACAGCCCCTTTGTGTACCACCCCGCATGCTTTCTCGCTTCTCGCATACCGATATAATCGCCCTTATATTCGCAAAGAGCTTCGATATGCTTAATCATAACTCTCATTCTTTCTGTAACGGGCGGTTCGGGAATCACTCTGCCATACTCTAAATATGCATTGATTTGTGAAAACAACCACGGACGCCCTAAAGCGCCTCTGCCAATCATAATTAAATCGCAGTTTGTTTCTTCAAGCATAATTGCCGCTGACTGTTCGTCGGTAATATCTCCGTTACCGATTACGGGAATTGAAACCGCTTGTTTTACCTGTGCGATAATATTTCGGTTCACAGGGGGAGAATACATTTGATTTCTTGTTCTGCCGTGCACGGTTATTGCCGACGCTCCCGCATTTTCGGCTCTTTTTGCCATTTCAACCGCATTGATATTCTCAAAATCCCAGCCCATACGGATTTTTACGGTTACGGGTACGGGTGAAGCCTTTACAACCGCTTTCACGATTTCTTCCGCAAGCCGGGGATTTTTGGAAAGTGAAGCACCGCCGCCGTTACCCGCTATTTTCGGTGCGGGGCACCCCATATTTATATCAATGATTTCAGGGTTAAACTGCATAACCTGTTCCAAGCTTTTAGCCATAACGGTGGGGTCAGAGCCGAATATTTGAATTGCCGCAGGGCGCTCTTTTTCTGATAAAAACGCTAAATCCTTTGATTTTCTGTCGCCCATCGACACGCCCTTTGAGCTTATCATTTCGCTGACCACATAGCTTGCCCCATAGTCAACGCAGAGTTCACGGAAAGCACGGTCGGCAACCCCCGCCATCGGCGCCAATACCGCTTTGCCTTTTATTTCAACATTACCGATTTTCATATCATACCTCATTGAAATTGATATAAATATTGTAACACAACTTTTATTAAATGTCGATATATAAGCCATTGCTTGTCATATTATTCTTGTTTCCGTCATACATTTTGATTGAAATGCAAAGACGGTAAAGGAGAGATTATATGGATTTCAATGCTCACAAAGACCAATTTTCAGTTTGTGAAACCAATTTTCAAGGCAATGCGGAATATTCTGTTGACTGCGACATTACTCTGCCCGAATATCTGCCGGATATTGTAAGGATTTTAAGATGTACTTGCACACCGGGGGTAACATCGCACCAAATCAACGGTGACAGAATTTCTGCCGAATGTACTTGCCTTGTTCGTACACTTTATATCTGTGACCAAGGTAAAACTCACTGCTTTGAGCAGACCTTGAATTTTTCAAAGCAGCTCGAATTAAAAACACCCGACATAACCGATGTGTTTGTGGGTGCTAAAACGGATTATGTGAATTACCGAGTATCGGGACAACGCCGTTTTGAAGTGCATGGCGCAATCACGGTCTTTGCAAAAGCCAATGCAAAAAAGTCTTGCGAATTTATTGCCTATGCCGAAGGTGACGGAGTTTCTGCAAGACCGGAAAAAGCAGAAATTTGCAGTCTTGTTTCGGTTTGTGAAAAATGCTTTTCTGTTTCTGAAACTCTTGACCCCTCATCTGTCACAGAACCAATCGGCGCAATCATTTCATCTTGCGCTTCGCCTGTAATCAACGAAATCAAGGTAATATCAAACAAGCTATTCTTAAAGGCGGACCTGAATATTAAAACCGTTTTCACATTACAGGAAACCTGTGAAATAGGTGTTTTTGAAAGTGTTATAGGTATCAATCAAATAATTGAAGCGCCCGATATCAGCGATGAATGTGATATTGACGCCGTACTTTCCGTATTAAATTCAGATATTCGTAACAGATATGATTCCGCCGGCAGCAAAAATCTTTTTGACGCTTCTGCCGTTTTGAATCTCTCGGTTTGCGGATACAAAACACGAAATATTACCGCAATTAGTGACGCTTATTCAACAAAATATGAATGCGAAATCAAAAAATCCACAGTTTATATTCCAACTCTTGAAGAAAAAATCGACGACACTTTTCTTTGCCGCGGGGTTTGTGACCTTGGCACTTCGGGAGTTTCAAAGGTACACAGCTTTATCTGCAACGACATTACATCAAATTTTACTGTCAACGAAGACGGAATAGTCATAAGCGGTGAAGTCTGCGCCGATATTCTTTATGACGACTCAAAGGGTGACACGCTTTTTGCACAAAGACAAATTCCATTTGAATATTCAAGGCCGTTACAATGCGATAAAGATATTATCACCTGTCAGCCCACATGCACGGTTTCTGCGTCAAGCTTTATGATTAGTGAAGGCGCAAAGCTTGATGCAAGAGTTGAAATCAATGTGCACGGATTTATTTTCGGCGAATGCGAAAAGAATATTGCAACCGACATTATTGTTGATAAATCAAAATGCAAAGCCATTAAGACCGCATCACTCACCGTTTATTTTGCCGACGCAGACGAAAGTCTTTGGAATATTGCCGAAAGATATAACACGACGGTTGATGCGATTATTCGTGAAAATAAAATATCCGACGGCAAACTCACAAAGAACTGCAAGCTGTTGATACCGAGAATGTAAGGGGTGAACGAAATGAGTAACACAAGTATTTATAAAGATATTGCAGTGCGCACGGGCGGTGACATCTATATCGGTGTTGTGGGCCCTGTCAGAACGGGAAAATCAACTTTTATTAAAAAATTTATGGATTGCATTGTGCTTCCCAATATGGAAAACGACGCTATGCGGGAGAGAGCAAACGACGAGCTGCCGCAGTCTTCGGCAGGGCGTACAATAATGACCACCGAGCCCAAATTCATTCCCGAAAATGCGGTTAAAGTCACGCTCCCCGACAACGCAGAATTCAATGTGCGAATGATTGACTGCGTCGGATATATTGTACCGAGCTCGTTGGGATATATTGAGGGTGACCAGCCGAGAATGGTGCGCACACCTTGGTATGAAAACGAAATTCCGTTTAATATGGCGGCTGAAATCGGCACGAAAAAGGTCATTACCGAGCACTCTACAATCGGTTTGGTGGTTACAACCGACGGAAGCATCAGCGATATTCCCCGTGACGAATATGAAGAAGCCGAAGAAAGAGTAATAAACGAACTTAAAGAACTCAACAAGCCATTTGTGGTATTGCTTAACTGTATGTACCCCAACGGTGAAAGTGCTCAAAATCTTTGCGGTGAGCTGTCCGCTAAATACAAAGTGCCTGTTATGGCGGTTAACTGTCTTGAATTAAACGAGCAAGAAATCAAAGAGATTATCACTCAAATTCTTTTTGAATTTCCCGTTAAAGAAATCGGTATTGATTTGCCCTTGTGGTTGGTGTCACTCCCGGGTGACCATTGGTTGAAAGCCGAAACTTATAAATATGTTTTAGAGTCAATTGAGAACATTCAGTTTGTCCGTGATATAAGCGTGATGACCGAAAGCCTTTGCCGGTGCGACCATATTTCAAATGCGAGAATTCAAAGTATGGATTTAAGCGTGGGCAGTGCTTGGGTATCGGTTGAAATGAACAACGGATTATTCTATAAGATTTTAGAAGAAGAAACAGGTCTTGCCATCGACAGCGAACAAAGCTTGCTCTCTTGCTTAAAAGAACTGTCGTCTGTTAAAAATGAATATGCACGAATAAAATCTGCACTTGACGAAGTGGAATCCACAGGCTACGGCATTGTTATGCCCACACTTTCGGAATTGACTCTTGAAGAGCCTGAAATTGTGAAGCAGGGCGGAAGATACGGAGTAAGACTTTGCGCATCTGCACCGTCAATTCATTTATTAAAAGCAAACATTCAAACAGAAGTAGCCCCCATTGTCGGCAGTGAAAGTCAATCGGAAGAGCTTGTTAAATATTTGCTTGAAGGCTTTGAAGAAGATCCCAACAAAATTTGGGAATCCAACATTTTCGGTAAATCGCTTAATGAACTTGTCAACGAAGGTCTTCGCAATAAGCTTTATCACATGCCCACAGATGCGAGAATGAAATTCCAGGAAACTCTCGAAAGAGTTATAAACGAAGGCTGCAACGGACTTTTGTGCATAATTTTATAAACATATAATTGCTTTTGCCGTAAAATATGCTATACTTGACTTAAACTGTGCAAGGAGGCATATTTTATGGCAATTTTTTCTTGTGAAAACAATATTTTTGTGCTTGAAACTAAAAACACCCAATATGTTTTGGGCATAGATAAAAACGGTTACAACCGCCATATTCACTGGGGCAGAAAATGTCCCGTTTCGGACTTTTTGAGCACCGATATTTGGGACGAAAATTCAAATCATACAGAACTTGATATGGCAAAGCAGGAATACACTGTTTTCGGCGGTACAATGTACCGTGAAAGTGACTTGAAAGTGCAGTTTCCCGACGGTTGCCGTGAAATCGAACTTGAATTTGTCGATGCAAAAATTGGCAGTAACAAATTGACCGTCACATTCAAAGACAAGGTTTACAGTCTTGAAATCGCACTCAAATATTCCGTAAATGACGATGATGATATTATCACCCGTTGGGCAGAAATTAAAAACAGCGGTACCGACACAATTTTCATTGACAGAATGTTCAGCGCAGAGTTGACGCTTCCGTCGGTTGAACCCTACACATTCAAAAATACGAACGGTTCTTGGGGCGGTGAATTTGTTGAAACCGAATCGCAGCTTCAAGGCGGCGCTCTTGTATTTGACAGTAAGCGAGGCACATCAGGGCACAATCAGTCCCCATATTTTATAGCACATCAGAACGCCACGGAAACAAGCGGTGATGTTTATTTCGGCACACTTGCATACAGCGGTAATTTCAAGGTGCTTTGTTCCCGTGATTTATTCTACACAACAAGAATTTCGTTAGGTCTTAATGACCACGATTTCAAATATGCCTTAAAGGGAAACGAAACTTTTATTACACCGAAGGTATTTTGCGGTTATTCTTGGGGCTTGGGTGAAATGAGCCGTCAAATGAACCGCTTCGCAATCAACAATGTATTGCCCAAACAGTTTAATGACAAAATTCTGCCGGTTCTTTACAATTCTTGGGAAGCAACGGAATTTGATGTAAACTGTGAGCATCAAACAGCCCTTGCAAAGCTTGCAAGTGAAATGGGTGTTGAGCTTTTTGTTATGGACGACGGTTGGTTCGGGGAGAGAAACAATGACTGTGCAGGTCTCGGCGACTGGTTTGTAAACGAAACTAAATTTCCCAACGGAATTGATGAACTTATTAAAAATGTCAATGATTTAGGTATGGACTTCGGTCTATGGTTTGAACCTGAAATGGTTAATCCCGACTCTGACTTATTCCGCAAACACCCCGAATGGGCATATCATTATGACACAAGAACTGCCCACACTCTCCGCCATCAATTAGTTCTTAATATGACAAGAAAAGATGTTCGGGATTATATTTTTGAGCGTATGGACACAATGCTCACCGACCACAATATTAAATATATTAAATGGGATATGAACCGACCGTTCTCCGAAACGGGCGCCGAGAACTTAGAAATTCCCCAAGAATTGTGGTACAGACACACCCAAGCGGTTTATGATATTGTTGACCGACTTAAAGAAAAGCACCCCGATGTTGCCATTGAAAGCTGTGCTTCGGGCGGCGGCAGAAGTGATTACGGTGCGCTTCTTCACTTTGACCAGGTGTGGACAAGTGATAACACCGATTCAGTTGACAGAATGATGATTCAAAAATGGTTTACATATCTTCGTCCGACAAAAGTTATGCGTGCCTGGGTGACCGATGTCAACTGGTACAACACCCCCACCACACTTGATTTTAGATTTAACATTGCAATGCAGGGTTCTTTGGGAGTTGGCGGAAATCTCACAAAATACAGTAAGGAAGATTTAGAAATCGGTAAACGAAATGTCGCTCTTTATAAAGAAATCCGCCATCTTGTTCAGTTCGGCGACCTTTACAGAATTCTTGAAGCGCAAAAAGATGAAATTCTCTTTAATCTCTATGTAGCGGAAGACAAAAGCGAAGCGGTTGCCTTTATTGCAAGTAACGGAACAGGATTTATGAAAAAAGCAATTCCCCTTAAATTTCAAGGTCTTGACGACGACAAGATTTATTCTCTCACCGTTGACGGAAAAGAATATAAGAAAAGCGGCGCATACCTTAAAAATGTGGGTATTCCGAGCACAATACGCGGAATGAATTATAACAGAATAATCAAGATTAAAGCAGAGTAATTCAAGTGAGAAATTGCATTGTATAACGGCATAAAAAAAGAGTAATTTGCAGGGGACGATGAGAGACATCGTCCCCTGTTGCCTGACAAAAAAAACAACGGCGAGGTTTTTGACCTCGCCGCTGTTTTTTATCCTTTTAAAACTTCTTTATAAAGTCTTATATATTCATTTGCCGATTTGCCCCAACTGTTATCACATTC
Organism: uncultured Clostridia bacterium; assembly: GCA_945787805.1. GTDB lineage: Bacteria > Bacillota > Clostridia > Oscillospirales > Acutalibacteraceae > Fimenecus. The sequence continues at coordinate 22,214 of CALZID010000011.1, forward strand.
CATTGCACGCTTAACAAGAATATTCCAGCCGTCCTTGTTAGAGTATCCGCCGATGGCTCTCTTGATTGTAAAGAGCATATCGTGTGCGTTATATGTTGAGAATGTAAATCCGTTGCCTTCACCGTCGCCTGAATCCTTAATACTGTCACGAAGACCGCCTGTTTCACGGATAATGGGTATTGTGCCGTAACGAAGCGAAATCATCTGAGAAAGTCCGCAGGGCTCACTTTTACTGGGCATAAGGAACATATCGCAGCCCGCATAAATTTTCTTTGAAAGTGACGGAATAAAGCCGAGCTTCAGCCCCATCTTTTGTGGGTATTTATTCGCCATTTCTTTAAAGAAGCTTTCATATTGATATTCACCGGAGCCCAGCACTACAAACTGAACATCTTCTGTTGCAAGCAATTCGTCAAGGACTGCTTTCACAAGGTCAAGACCTTTATGCCCCACAAGACGGGTAACCATACCAATCATGGGCACATCTTTTCTTTGCGGTAGACCGAAATATTCCTGTAATTTTTCTTTATTCACAGGCTTATTCTTTTTGAATGTGTCAACATTATAGGTTTTCTCAATATCTTTATCTGTTTCGGGGTTATAAAGAATTGTATCAATACCGTTAAGAATACCCGAAAGTTTCCAAGAACGCTGATTGAGAATAGGGTCAAGACCGTGTGAATACCAGGGGTCAAGAATTTCGTTTGCATAGGACGGGCTGACGGTTGTAACTCTGTCGGCACATTCAATTGCACCTTTCATAAAATTGCAGTCTCCGTCATATTCAAGAAGCGATGCAGCACTTCCGGGAATGCCCACAACCTCGTTCAGCAATTCCATACCGTAAGTGCCCTGATACTGAATATTGTGAATTGTAAAAATTGTCTTTATGTTTTCATAACCCGGACGGGTTGCATAAAGTGTATTGTAATAAACAGGTGTCAATGCGGATTGCCAGTCATTACAATGAATAATGTCGGGCTTAAAATCAATGTGCGGAATTATTTCAAGAACCGCACGGGCAAAAAACGCAAATCTTTCTGCGTCGTCATAATAGCCGTAAAGACCGTCACGCTTGAAATAATATTGATTGTCAAGAAGATAATAGATAACTCCCCCCGCTTTTGCTTCGAAAATTCCGCAATACTGTCTTCTCCAAGCAACAGGGACAGAAATGCTTGTTATAAATTTCATAGTATCTTTAAGCTCTTGACTGATTGTGTCATATAAAGGCATTACCACCCTTGCGCCGATAAGTCTTTTGCGAAGCGCTTGCGGAAGACTGCCCGCAACATCGCCGAGACCGCCGCTTGCTTTAAAGGGAAGTGCCTCACTGGATACATATAATACTTTCATCAGATTACAGTCTCCTTACCTATATAAAGCTGATAATTTTCAGCACCTGAAAGTGCCTTGTTTGATGTAATTACTACGCTCTTGTCGGTAATTACATAATTTATTGATGAATTCTGTGCAATCATACTGTCTTGCATAACTATTGAATTCTTTACCACTGCACCTTTTTCAACCTTAACGCCTCTGAAAAGGATTGAATTTTCAACAGTGCCGTCAATAATACAACCGTCTGCAACAAGGGAGTTTTTAACATTTGAGCTGATTCCGTAAATTGCAGGCATATCATCGCGAACCTTGGTGTAAATAGGTCTGTCTTTGTTGAAAAGGTCGTCACTGTTTGCAATATCGAGAAGCTCCATATTAACTTTGAAATAGCTCTCCATCGACTCGATTGTTGCCGAATAACCCTTTGCTTCATAGCCGTAAATATTAAGATTTCCGACATTTCTTTGAATAATATCTCTTGAGAAGGATGTATAATTATGGTTTATTGCTTCATTGACAAGCTTTTCAAGAAGTGACTTTCTCATTAAAATCATATTGAGAGAATAGTTTGCGTTTTCAACATCAGGTACGCCCACTTTAACCTCACTGACAAAACCGTAATAACCGATATTGAAAATAAGTGTATTGTCAAGCTTCGGCGGTTTTCCGTTTTTATAGACAATGGTTATATCGGCAGAATTATCAATATGAGTATTGATTAAATCTTCAATATCAATATTTGCTATTGAATTGCAGTCGGTGAGAAGCACATATTCTTCTTTTGAGCGTGAAATAAATCCAAGCACGCCTTTTAATGATGTAAGTTTATCGTTATTTTCGCCGACTTCGTTTGTTGAGAAAGGCGGTAAAATGAAAAGTCCTTCATTTTTACGGGATAAATCCCAGGGTTTGCCGTTACCGACATGGTCCATAAGCGACTGATAATGACTCTTTGTAAGCACACCGACTTTTTCAATACCCGCATTCACCATATTTGAAAGCGTAAAGTCGATAAGACGGTAACGGGACGCAAAAGGCACAGAACCCATTGTACGAATTTCCGTGAGTTCGCTTATACACTCGTCATAAGCGTTTGAGAAAACGATACCTACGATATTTTTACCTGTCATCTTATTCGCCCTCCTTTACTACATCTGTATCAACCTGTGTCTGTGGTGCGACAAACGCGCCTTTGCCAACATTAACGCCTGCGCCTACAACAGCCACGCCCCAAAGGTCGCGGTCTTCCATTTCTTCGGGGCTTCTGCCAACAACTGCACCTTGCTCAATAACTGCGTTTTCAGCAACAATTGCATATTGTACAACCGCACCTTTTTTAACAACCGTTCCCGGCATTACAATTGAATATTTAACCTCTGCGCCCTCTTCAACTGTTACATCGTTGAAAAGAATTGAGTAGTCAACATCACCGTAAATTCTTGAGCCTTCTGAAATCATGGAGTTTTGCACTTTTGCGCTTTCCGAAATATAGTGTGGCGGCGATACGGGAGTTCTTGAATAAATCTTCCATGTGGGGTCTGACAGGTCAATATTGACTTTCGGATTAAGCAGGTCAAGATTTGCCTCCCACAAGCTGTCGATTGTTCCCACATCTTTCCAATATGAATCGAAAAGATATGCAAACATTCTCTCGCCGTCCTGATGCATCTTCGGAATAACATCTTTACCGAAGTCATTGCTTGAATTGGGGTTTTGCTCGTCGGCAATAAGATATTCACGAAGCTTGCTCCAAGTGAAAACATAAACGCCCATTGACGCTTTATTGCTTCTCGGCTCTTTCGGTTTTTCTTCAAATTCTCTGATTGAATTGTCATCATTGAGTATCATGAGACCGAAACGGCTTGCTTCTTCCCACGGAACTTCAAGCATTGCGATTGTGCAGGCTGCGTTCTTTTCTTTATGGTAATTAAGCATCTTGTTGTAATCCATTTTATAAATATGGTCACCTGAAAGAATAACAACATATTCGGGATTATAACGGTCAATGAAATTGATATTTTGATAAATTGCATTTGCAGTGCCCTTGTACCATTCAGTACCCTTAATCTGCTGATAAGGTGAAAGAATATGAACACCGCCGTTTGCACGGTCCAAGTCCCACGCCTGACCGTTGCCTATGTAATCGTTGAGTTCAAGCGGCTGATACTGGGTGAGCACGCCCACAGTTGAAATGCCTGAATTTACACAGTTTGAAAGCGGGAAGTCAATAATTCTGTATTTTCCGCCGTAAGGTACAGCGGGCTTTGCAATATTCTTTGTAAGAATTCCCAGGCGGCTTCCCTGACCGCCGGCAAGAAGCATTGCAAGGCATTCAGTTTTTCGTGCCATTGTAATTTCCTCCGTTTATATTAGATTTGAAATTTTCCTATTTACATTATCTCGTTTTTTTGAGATAAATTGTTGACATTGGCGGCAAATCAAGTGAAATACACTGTTTAAATCCGTGCATTTCTTTCGGTATTGCCTTGATTTTATCCTTTTGTCCGCGGCCTTCACCGCCATAGATTTCATCGTCCGAGTTAAACACAACCTTATAGTTACCCTTTGTGGGAACTCCGATTTTATAATCATCTCTTGCCACAGGGGTAAAGTTGCAGACTGCGATAATTTCTTTGCCCTTTTCGTCAATTCTGCGGAATGCGATTACCGAATTATCACTGTCATCCGCTGAAATCCACGAAAAGCCCTCCCAAGAGTGGTCAACCTGCCACATTGCGGGAGTATCTTTATAAAAATGGTTGATGTCTTTGAAATATCTTTGCAGTTTTCTGTGCATATCGTAGTCAAGCAGTAGCCAGTCGAGTCCCTTTTTGAAATCCCACTCAATAAACTGACCGAATTCGGAGCCCATAAACATAAGCTTTTTACCCGGGTGCGCCATCATATAGCCCATAAATGCTCTGACACCTGCGAATTTTTCTTCATAAGTACCCGGCATTTTATTGATAAGCGAGCATTTACCGTGCACAACCTCATCGTGGGATATGGGCAAGATAAAATTCTCTGAAAAAGCGTAGAAGAACGAGAATGTGATGCACCCGTGATTGCCTTTTCTGTAAAGCGGGTCCATTGAGAAATAACGGAGAATGTCATTCATCCAGCCCATATTCCATTTATAGTTAAAGCCCAAGCCGCCCATATAAACAGGTTTTGTAACCATGGGCCATGCTGTGCTTTCTTCCGCTATGAGCAGAGTGCCGTGATAATCACGAAAAACATTCATACTGAGCTTGTTTAAGAATGCAATAGTTTCGAGATTTTCAATGCCTCCGTCTTTGTTGGCAATCCAATGGCCGTCGTCCCTGCCGTAGTTAAGATAGAGCATAGATGCAACTGCATCGACACGAAGACCGTCGATATGATATTTATCAAGCCAGAACATTGCACTTGATATTAAGAATGATTGAACTTCATTTCTGCCGAAGTCAAACACCTTTGTACCCCATTCAAGATGCTCGCCCTTGCGAATATCTGCATATTCATAGCAAGGGGTTCCGTCAAATTCATAAAGTCCGTTAGCGTCTTTCGGGAAATGGGCAGGCACCCAGTCAAGAATAACACCGATGTCATTTTTATGGCACATATCAACAAGATACATCAGGTCATCGGGTGTTCCGTAACGGGAGGTTGCCGCAAAATATCCTGTTACCTGATAACCCCAAGAGCCGTCAAAGGGATATTCCGTAAGGGGCATAAACTCGATATGAGTGTATCCCATTTCTTTAACATAGGGAATCAGCTCCTCAGCCATTTTACGATATGAATAGAAATTGCCGTCTTCATACTGTCTCCATGAGCCAAAATGCACTTCATAGATATTTACGGGTTGGTCGTATTGCGCTTTTTCGCGTTTTGCCTTTTCCCACTTGGCATCATTCCAATTATAACCGCCCAGCTCATAAAATTTTGTCGCATTATCGGGACGGGTTTCCATATGATAGCCATAGGGGTCACTTTTCATAAGCTTTCTGCCGTCTTGAGTATAAATGCAATATTTATATGAATCAAATTGATTAACACCGTCAACAAAAGCTTCCCAAATGCCGCCTGCCGTTATGCGGGTTGCAAGGTTGGCATTTTCACTCCAATTATTAAAATCACCGCAAACCGCAACCGCAACCGCATTGGGCGCCCACACCCTGAAAACCACCGTATTTTCATCGACACGGTGTGAGCCCATATACTCATAAGCACGGGCATTGTTGCCTTGATGAAAAAGATAAACGGGAACCTGAGATTCGTAATTATTACTTTCAGACATTTCCCTACCTCCCAAAATATAATTATACAAATGTATTTTAACACTCAAAAAGCATTTTTTCAAGCGTTTTTTGAACAAAATAGTCAAATCGTTCACAATTTTTGTTACGGGCATTTGTGCAGTTTGTTACAAAAAAACACTAAAAACATATAAAGCGAACAAAAAACAACATATATTTTTGCAAAAGGGGCTGTAAAAAACGAAAGTTTTTTACAGCCCCTTTTTGGGGGTTAGGAAAAAATGCGTAGAATGGACAAACTGAGCGATAACAAGGCTTTTACCTTGTTATCGGTTACCCGACGGCGTACAAAGGTACGCCGAGAGGCGAAGTTTGTTCATAGCATAAAACATTATTTTTTATCTGTTTTTTGTTTTTTATTTCTTTTATGTGTTAAATGCTGTTTTGGAGTACTAAAAAACCTTTACTTATAGGGTTTTATGCGGTCTACACTTTTTTTACAACCCCTTGTATATTATTCTTCGAAATTGCCGGTATAGAGTTGATAGTATTTTCCCTTTTGATTTATAAGGTCGTCGTGGTCGCCGCGTTCAATGATTTCACCGTGTTCGAGCACCATAATTGCCTGCGCATTTCTGACGGTTGAGAGTCTGTGCGCAATAACAAAAACCGTTCTGCCCTGCATAAGAGCATCCATACCCTTTTCAATGAGTTTTTCTGTTCTTGTATCAATTGAGCTTGTTGCTTCGTCGAGAATCAGCACGGGTGGGTCCGCAACTGCCGCACGGGCAATTGAGAGCAGCTGCCTTTGACCTTGCGAAAGGTTTGAACCGTCGCCTGTGAGCATCGTGTCATATCCGTCGGGCAAGTTTTCGATAAAGGAATGTGCATTTGCAATTTTCGCCGCTTTCACAACATCTTCGTGAGTAGCGTCCAGATTACCGTAACGGATATTATCTTCAATAGTACCCGTAAAAAGATGGGTATCTTGAAGAACAATACCGAGTGAACGGCGTAAATCGGACTTTTTGATTTTTTGAATATTTATGCCGTCATAACGGATTTTGCCGTCGTTTATTTCATAGAAGCGGTTAATAAGGTTTGTGATAGTTGTTTTACCCGCACCGGTTGAGCCTACAAAAGCGATTTTCTGACCGGGCTTTGCATAGAGTGAAACATCGTTAAGCACTGTCTTTTTGCCGTCATAGCTGAATGTTACATTTTCAAATTCAATGTCGCCTGCAAGACGGGTATATGTGACGGTTCCGTCACCGTGAGTATGCTTCCAAGCCCAAACACCTGTATGTTCTTCGGTTTCTTCAATTTCACCGTTATCTGAAATTTTTGCATTGACAAGCACAACATAGCCCTCGTCAACTTCTTTATTTTCATCAATAATTTCAAAAATTCTCTCTGCACCCGCAAGCGCCATAAAGGCGTTGTTAAACTGTTGAGTAATATTTGAAATGGGTTGAGTGAAGCTTCTGATATATTGCAAGAACGCTACAATTTCACCGGGAGTCATTGCGCCTTTAAGCGCTAACAAGCCGCCCACAGTTGCAGAAAGTGCGTATGTGATATGAGAAAGGTTGTTCATCACAGGTCCTAAAATATTTGCGAATGTGTTTGCGCTTGTTGCCGCTTTACGAAGACTTTCATTGATTTCGTCAAAATGACTTATGACATCTTCTTCGTGATTAAACACTTTTACAACCTTTTGCCCTTCAATGATTTCTTCAATGTAGCCGTTGACCGTACCTAATTGTTCCTGCTGTTTTTTGAAGAACAGGGCACTTCTCTTGCCCACGGTCTTTGTTACAAAGAACATTACAATAACCATTGCGATAACTATGAGAGTCATCTGCCAGCTATACATAAGCATTATCACAAATGAGCCCACAATCATAATACCCGAAGAAACAAACTGCGTAAGTCCCTGACTTATGAACATTCTCAAAGACTCCACATCGTTTGTAAAGCGGCTCATTATTTCTCCGTTGGGTTTTGAGTCAAAATAACTGATTGGCAAATCGGAGATGGAGTCGAACAAATCTTTTCTCAAGGTGTTGAGTGTGCGTTGAGTGAGCCATACCGAGCATTTTGACTGACCGTATGACGCTAATGCGCCTCCAAGGAAAACGCAGCCCATAAGCACCATCGTTCTGATAAGTCCGCTGACAAGCTCACCCTCAAACCGTTGACCTACAAGGGGTCTTAAATAATCGTCGATAATGGGTTCGATAAAAAGTGCCGCCGAAACAGTTGCCAAAGACTGAATTGCCGCAAAGAAAAGCATTCCGAAGAAAAGGCCTTTTTGTCTGCATATATATTTAAACAAGCGAATTACGGTGCCTTTTGTATTTTTAGGCTTTTTAACGGGTCCCATAGGTCCGTGTTTTTTGCCGCCGCCCATTGGTCCTGCCATTATAACGCACCTCCCTGCAAGTCAAAATCATCGCTGCCCTTTTGTTGAGAGTCATAAATATCTTTATAAATTTCATTGCGGCTGATTAACTCTTCGTGATTGCCCACATCGTTTATTTCACCGTTGTCAAGAATAATGATTTTGTCACAGTCTTCAACCGACGAAATACGCTGTGCAATAATGATTTTTGTAGTTTCGGGAATACACGAGCGAAGTCCCGTTCTGATTTTTGAATCGGTGAAAGTATCTACCGCACTTGTTGAGTCGTCTAAAATGAGTATTTTAGGCTTTTTAAGAATTGCACGGGCAATACAGAGCCTTTGCTTTTGTCCGCCCGAAACATTAACGCCCCCCTGACCTAAGTCTGTGTTATATCCGTCGGGGAATGATGACACAAAATCGTGGGCGTCCGCAATTTTACAAGCCTCAACCAGTTCTTCGTCAGTTGCGTTTTTATTACCCCAGCGAAGATTTTCGGCGATTGTGCCGGAAAACAGCACATTCTTTTGAAGCACCATACTGACTTCTTCTCTCAATGCGTGGATTTTATAATCCTTTACATTTACTCCGCCTACAAGTACTTCGCCGTCGGTTGTGTCATAAAGACGGGCAATCAACTGAACAAGCGAAGATTTAGCGCTGCCTGTTGCACCGATAATGCCAACCATTTCACCGCTGTTGATTTTTACATTTGCATTTTTAATTATCGGATTTGCGGCGCCGCTGTATTTGAATGTAACATTTTTAAACTCGATTGAACCGTCACGGACAACAGTTTCCGTTGCATTTTCATCGCTGATGTCGGGCACTTCTTTGATTACTTCAAGTATTCTCTTTGCACTTGCCTGTGACATAAAGAACTGTGCGATAAGCATTATAATCATAAGGAAGTTCATCAATATCTGCATAATGTAGGTATAAATTGCGGTAAAATCGCCGAGCAGCAAGGTTTCTGCGGAAATTGCTTTTGCCGCAATATAGAGAATGGCGAGAATTGTGCCAAACATAATAATCATAAGTGCAGGCTGACCTAAAATCATAAGCTTTTCGGCATTCAATGCGGCATTCATAAGATTGTCGTTTGCTTTTTTGAACTTATCTTTTTCATAGTCTTCTCGTACAAATGATTTTACCACACGCACATTAGTAAGATTTTCCTGAATTGACGCATTAAATCCGTCAAACATTTCAAGCATCTTTTTAAATCTCTTTAAGGCAATCGGTGCAAACACCACAAGAATAACCGTTATAAGCGGAAGTGACACTAAAAATGCGCTTGACACCTCGGGGCTCATCTTAATTGTAAATGCGAGCGCCGCAACAAACATAACAGGTGCACGGAAAAGCATTCTAATCATCATTAAGAATGTATTTTGCACAGTGTTAACATCGGTTGTAAGACGGGTGATAAGTGACGCAGTTGAAAAACGGTCGATATTTGAGAATGAAAATGTTTGTATTTTATTCATCAGTACTTCACGAAGCTTTGCGCCGAAGCCCATACCCGCAACAGATGCGGCTCTGGCCGCCATTGACCCGCAGAATAATGAGCAAAGAGCATAAATGAGCATTCTCACACCTAAACGAAGCATTTTGTTCATACTGTCGTCAGTCATTCCGCCTTCTTGTTGAATGAGAGTGATTATATCTGCCATAACAAGCGGAATCATAAGCTCAAAAACAACCTCGCCAACCATAAGTACAGGAGATAAAATTGCAGGGACTATATACTTTTTGGCATATTTTAAAAGCTTAAACATCTTTTTCTCCCCTTTCTGTAAATTCTGAAAGATTTTTATTCATTCTTTCAAGAAAGCCTATAAGCGTCGTAAGCTCTTCTTCTGTAAAGCCTGAAAAAGTTGCTTCATCCGTTTCTATAAACAGCTTATCGGCATATTCCGAAAGTTTTTTGCCCTTGTCGGTTAATTTAAGATTATTGCGCCTTGCGTCAAGCTTATCTGCAACACGCACCACAAGTCCTGCTTCTTCCATTCTTTTTAGAGATGTTGCGACGGACGGCGGAGAGATATGCAAGAAATCTGCGATTTCTTTTTGAGTTGCATTGTCGTTTTCGCTGAGATATTTTAAAATCGGCGGTTGACCGAAATAAAGCCCCCATTCACGAAAGCGTTTGTCGATTATATTTCGGTGATTACTGTGATATGTTTTAAAAGCACTTCTCACCTTTTCAATATTGTTTTTCATTTTATACACTCTTTCAATATATGTTGGAGTTTTAGTTAATCGGTTTATAATTAACTGATTAACTATTTTTTATTATATAACAAAATTTCACTATGTCAAGACTTTAAACAAGCGGTAATTATGAACTTTCTGTAAACAATCGGATGTTTTCATATTTTATCTCACAATTCATAAGACAATCGGGCTTGTTTCACATATTTATGGAAGGCTTTTTCAAAAGTCTTCTGAAAGGAGAACCCAAATGAACGAAAAATTGTCAAAAAAGGAGCTTGATTTTTGCAAATGGTATGCAAGACTGCAAAACCCGAAAGAAGCCGCACTGAAATCGGGATTTACGGTTTTGCCTGAATACCGCGCATTAAATCTGTTGTCAAAGAAACAAATACAAGGCAAAATCAAAGAATTTGAAAAAGAAAACCGTGCGGATGAAAATCTTGTTTCAGCAGGACTTTCAAGGCTTGCATTCGGCTCAATTTCCGATGCCGTAAAGCTAATTCTCTCGGCAGACGGTGACAGTCCGCCCGCACCCGACTCCCTTGACCTTTTCAATGTATCGGAAATTAAATTCACAAGCGGCAAGGGAATGGAAATTAAATTCTTTGACAGGTTAAAGGCCCTTGAACAGCTCTCTAAACTTTCCGAAAGCGTTGAAAATTCTTCTGCATTATCTTTCTATGAGGCTCTTGAGAGAAGCGCCGGCGGCGGTGAAGAAAATGGCTGACATAAAATTCCACAGTTTTTCACCGAAGCAGCTCACAGTGCTTAATTGGTGGACGGAAAACAGTCCCCACAAGCTTTGCGACGCCATCATTTGTGACGGCGCAGTCAGAAGCGGAAAGACTGTTTGTATGTCCCTATCGTTCATTTTATGGAGTCTCTATCGGTTTTCGGATTCGTCTTTTGCCCTGTGCGGTAAAACTATTTCATCACTCAGAAGAAATGTGATTACTCCCCTGTTGCCCTTGCTTATAAGTATGGGCTTTACCGTCAACGAAAGACGCTCTGCCAACATCATTGAAATCGGCAACGGAAAACACATCAACCGTTTTTATCTTTTCGGCGGAAAAGACGAGTCTTCGGCAGCTCTCATTCAAGGTATGACTCTTTGCGGTATTTTGATGGACGAGGTTGCCCTTATGCCCCGTTCGTTTGTTGAACAGGCAATGGCAAGATGCTCTGTAAACGGCTCTAAATTTTGGTTTAACTGCAACCCCGAAAATCCTAATCACTGGTTTTATAAAGAATGGATAAAGAAAGCAAATGAAAAAAATTGCCTTTATCTTCATTTTTTAATGGACGACAATCCCTCCCTGTCGGAAAAAATCCGTGAACGGTATAAATCTCTTTATTCAGGCGCTTTTTATGAGAGATTTATCTTGGGTAAATGGGTGGCGGTTGACGGTTTGGTTTACCCTTTTTTCAACGAAAAAGAGCATATTACGAACACCTTGCCCGAAAGGTTTGAAAAGCACTATATCTCTTGCGACTACGGAACGGTCAACCCCGCATCATTCGGATTGTGGGGACTTTATAAAGGTGTGTGGTACAGAATTAGGGAATTCTATCACGATTCAAAGGCAAAAGGCTTTCAAATGACCGACAAAGAATACTATGACCAATTAGTATCTCTTGCAGGTGACAAAAGAGTTGAAGCGGTGATAGTTGACCCGTCTGCCGCATCATTTATTGAGTGTATTCGCAGAGAAGGCAAATTCAGAGTTATTCCCGCAAAAAATGATGTTGCGGACGGAATTCGCAAGGTTTCGGAGAAACTGAAAACCCACAAAATTTTGATTCACAGTTCCTGCAAAGATTCGATTAGGGAATTCTCAATGTACCGTTGGGATTCCAACACTGTGAAAGACGCACCCAAAAAGGAATATGACCACGCCATGGACGATATTCGTTATTTTGTGGCCATGCTTCCGAACACTGTTGATGATGCGGTTTTTGCATTATCGGTTACACGAAAATAATTCAACAATTATTTGAAAGGAGGTATTCAATGTCTATATTTGATAAAATCAGCAAACGAAAAGTCTGCACAACCGCGCCGCAAGTCAGGTCATCACATCAGTTTGATGTTTTGAATTCATTTCCGACAATGGTTTTTCAGCCTGAAATTTATAAAAATCTTCGAGAGTCAATTCCCGTTATTGACACCGCCATTTATAAGCTTGTCCGTTTGACAGGCGGCTTTAAGGTTGAAAGCAATAACGGCAGAAATCAAAATGACCTTGACAATTTTGTTAAGAACATAAATGTGGGCGTAGCGGGAAAAGGTCTTCAGCAATTCATTGACATTTATTTTGAACAGCTTCTCACCTACGGCACATCGGCAGGCGAAATTGTTACCGACGGGCAAAATATCGACTCGCTTTATAATGTGCCCATTAAAAATATTTTGCTTAAACGAAACCCAAAAAATTTCAATGAAATTTTACTTTGCAAGCCGGACGCCTTTGACGGTACGCCCGTACCGTTTCAAGAGCTTGTTATGTACTCCGCATTAAATCCCGAGCCTGACTCACTTGTGGGCAATTCCGTTCTTAAAAGCTTACCCTTTGTATCGTCAATTCTTATGAAGATATATGAGTCAATCGGAGTTAATTGGGAGAGAGCGGGAAATCTTCGCTTTGCAGTTACATATAATCCCGGCTCCGATGTTCTGGACCGTGCTTATGCAAAAGAGAGAGCGCAGCAGATTGCGAGCGAATGGGCAAGTGCTATGGAATCGGGTTCGGTTAAAGATTTTGTGGCAGTCGGCGATGTGCAAATTAAAGTAATCGGCGCTGATAATCAGATACTCAACAGCGAAATACCCGTTAGACAGATGCTTGAGCAAATTGTTGCAAAGCTTTCAATTCCGCCTTTTATGTTGGGGCTTTCTTGGTCAACAACCGAGAGAATGTCGTCACAGCAGGCAGACGCACTCACAACCGAGATTGACGCCTACCGTCGCATTCTCACTCCCGTCATTGAAAAGATTTGTTCTCTGTTTCTCAGACTCCACGGCAACAGCGGTGGCGTAAATGTGATTTGGGACGAAGTTACTCTTCAAGACACGGTTGAGCTTGCAAAGGCAAAGCTTTACAACGCTCAGGCTCAAAGCTTAATTTCGGGAGGTGAAAATAATGACTAAAAAGAGTTATTCATCTTCAAATGCAATTAACACCCCCACTGACCTTGATATGAAGCTTATAAACAGCTTTGCTCTTCGGGAGCTTCAAAAGGACGAAGTTTTCTCGTTCAGCGTTATTCTTTGTGACAACGATATTGACCGAGATTTCGAGCGTTTCAGCGAAGAATCCCTTAAAGCTCTCGAAAAACTTTTCGTGGGCAAAACAGGTATTCTCAATCACAGTATGAAAAGCGAAGACCAGTCTTGCAGAACATATAAGACTCAGCTTATTACCGACCCCGAAAAGAAAACCGTTGACGGAAAGCCTTACACCTATCTCAAAGCGTGGTGTTACACCGTTCGCAGTGAGAAAAACGACGCTCTCATTCGTGACATTGAAAGCGGAATAAAAAAAGAAGTCAGCATCAGCTGTTCTTCAACCTCAAGAATTTGTTCAATTTGTAATGAGCAAAACTGTAATCACATCGCAGGTCGAAAATATAACGGGGAAAAATGTGTTAAAACCATTGACGGCATTACAGACGCTTATGAATGGTCTTTTGTAGCGGTGCCCGCACAAAGAAAAGCGGGTGTTACAAAGGCTTATGACAAGGAGAAATCTATGGAAAATATTTTGAAATCAATCAAAGAAGACAGTCAGGTAACGCTCAAAAGCAATGAGCTTAAAAAGCTTGCGGCTTACATTGACTCTCTTGCAGAAAAGAGTGCGGACGGTGAACAATACCGCGCACATCTCGCTGAAAAAGTAAAAAAAGGCTTTGCTATCGCATTGCCTTCATTAAACGGTGAGTGTGTTGACGAAATCGTGAATACTCTTTCTTCAAAGGAGCTCTTAAATCTTTGCAAGGCTCTCAAAAAAGAAAGTGCAAAAGTTATTCCCACAACACAGCTTTATAAAGAAGAAAAAGCAAATGACAATCAAAACAGTCAGTTTAGATTTTAAGGAGGATTATTATGGCTAATTTTGAAACAATTAAACTCGATAAAGGACTTTACCACACATCTAAGGGCTTTCTTGCCGAGCTTGAAAGCATTGACCCGTCAGAAAACTACAAGGGTACTTCTCTTGAAGGTCTTGACGCATTTGAAAGACAGTTAAAGCGTTTTGACATTAAGGTTAAGGGCCCGAACAGCGACACAATCGACAAATTCTTTGCAACAACGGATTCAGCGGCACTTTTCCCTGAATATATTGCCCGTGCCGTTCGTCAGAGTGCTGAAAATTCAAGCACAATTGACCGAATTGTTGCAACAAAAACAAATATCAACGGTCTTGATTACAGAACAATTGCCTCCATACCGACAGATGAAGAAAAGACGCTTAAAGAAGTGGCAGAGGGCACGGCAATTCCCGAAACTGTAATTCATACACAGGAAAATCTTGTAAAGCTTAAAAAGCACGGCAGAATGTTAGTTGCATCTTATGAAGCAATCCGTTTTCAAAAGCTTGATATTTTCACTGTTACGCTTCGTCAAATCGGCGCACATATTGCCCGTTCACAGTTCAGCGATGCGCTTGAAGTGCTTCTCAACGGCGACGGCAATAACAACCCAATGGCAGAAGTTCCGGCACTCGGCAACACCTTTACATATGCCGACCTTGTCAAGCTCTGGGATGCATTGTCACCCTATGATATGAACACACTTCTTGCATCTTCAGACGCAGTTGTAACTTTCCTGAATTTGCCGGAATTCAGAGATGCAAAGGCAGGTCTTAATTTCCACGGTAACGGTTCAATGATTACACCGCTCGGCGCAACGCTTATTAAAGCCGATGATTTATCCGGTGCAATTATCGGTCTTGATAAGAATTATGCTCTTGAAATGGTTACAGCCGGCGGGGTTCAAACAGAATATGACAAGCTTATTGACCGTCAGCTTGAGCGTGCAACAATCTCTCAAATTTCAGGATTTGCAAAAATCTTTAATGCAGCAGCAAAAGCAATGGTACTCTGATAAAGGGGCGATAATCTTGATAGACACTAACGCTGTTTTAGATGTAATTGTTAATGCAAATTCATTATCGTTACAAGAGCGAGAAAGATTAAGACCTCATTGCTCCGTTGCCTGCAATCAGTTGTCACAAAGACTTAAAAGCGAAGAATATGCAACAGTATCTGCCGTTATTATGGCGTGTGCGAGCATTGCGCAATATAGATATTTATTGACAACCGAAAGCGATGATGATTTTCTGTCTTTCAAGGCTGGCGACATTACTGTCAGGCAAAACCGCGAAGCCAGAATTGAGAACGCCGCAAAATTCAAAACCGAATCATTGGTTTCCGCAACGCCTTATCTCACCGATATTGACTTCGTTTTTGAGGCGGTGGAAGTTTGAAAATAGATGATGTAATAAATAAATTCGGCAGAACAGTACAGTTAAGACTCTTTGTCGGAAGTTGGATGTCAAACAGATTCAATGCTTTTATTCAGCCTTTGAGATATAAAAACAAGTTATATATGACCGGTGATGTTACGCCAATCGGCAAAAATGCAGAAGATGTTTATTTATATCTCGGTCCGAAGAGTCACAATTTTTGCGACTCAATCTCAAAATATAAGATTTGCGATGACTTCGGTAACACATACATCATCGACCGAGCAGAAGAAATCATCTTTAAAAACGAAGTGGGTTATATCTGGGCCATTATCAGAAAAATAACGGAGGTTTAAAAATGATTAGTATTAGTACTCAAGCACATCAGCTTATCAGCGAAATGCGTGAGAGCGTTAAATTCACAAATGTTACATTTACTTCTGATTATGAATACGGAGCAAAGCCCACACCTGTAACCTCACCCATAATATCAGTTACAATTAAGGGCTGTGAAATCGGTGAAAAAGACGAAACAAATAACAGAACCGTTAATTTGACTATTGGCGCAGACATTTATGTGCCTTTTAATTCGGATTACAAATATGTATATTCTTTTTTTGAAAATATGGTGAATTTTCTTATGTCAACAAATCCGCATCCTATCACCAAGGTCACTTGCGGTGACATAACTTATGACAAAGCATGTGAGGCGCTTGTGATAAAATCTTCTTTTGTTTTTACAACTACAGAATGGCTACCATAAAAAATACCCACCTCGATTTACTCGGGGTGGGCGTTTTTCTATTGATTAGTCAGCGTTTTCTTCTTCTATTTTGTCAACTATATCTTGCGGAATTGCCTCGCCGTGTTTAACAAAGAGAATCATAAGTATTGCGCCTGCGAAACATATCGGGCTGTAATAGAACAGCGACATATATGTTCCCGCAAACATTCTTATGAAGCCGTAGAGAATGGGAGAAGCAATCTGTGCCGAGAATGTTGCTGTGTAGTAATATCCTGTAAAGGTACCGACCTTGTCAATACCACCGATTTCAAGAACTAACGGCAATGTGTTTACTGTGATAAACATATTTGCCGCACCGCCCAAAATGAGAACGGGGTAAATAAGGACTTTCAGAATCTTTGTAACTTCATTTACGGAATCGTTAATGGTTGCCATAGCCTTTGCAAAGGTTTCGTTTCCTTCAGCTCCGTAAACTTCTGCCGCAACATTTACAATATCGTCATAAACCGATTTGCCTGCGTTTGTAACAAGATATTCGTCGAAAGCCTTGTATTTTTCACTTTCTGCTCCGTCGTTCAGGAAAGCAACATAGCCGTCCATTGTGAGAAGCTCGGCTTCGGTGCCGTTTGCTTTGGCGGTATCGGAAAGATTTGCGTTATAGTCGTTCATCTGATTGTCAATTGCTATATATGCGTTGTTGGCAGTAACATATTTGCTGATTGAAAGATTTTGATTGCCGAGCATAACAACAAATACGCCGAAGAATACTATAAATGCCGAAAGGAAAATTGAAATACCCATAAGTATTGTCTTTTTTCTGCCCACTTTTGTACCCATTTTGCCGGCGGGAACCGCTGATATTGCAGAGAATACTGCGAAAATGAGCATAATGATTGTTGCTTCGGAAGTAATCATATGCAAAATTTCCTGAGCGAACAGTGAGAAGAATGTTGTAATTGCGTTTGTACCGCAGAAAAGGAAGAAAAGACAGCCGAGCATAAAGAGAAGACTCTTTCTTTCGCCTGTTGTGAGTTTTACGGCTTTCTTTGCCGCTTTTTCTGCTTTGCGGCGAGCTTTATCGTCTGCATAAGCATTATCGGCCGCCTTTGAATCAATTCTTGAATCAGGCTCTTTGACAAATATTCTTACAACCAGCATACCGATAATCATAACAATGGAACCGATTGCAAAAACATAGGGGAACGAAACCGATTCGTCAGCCTTAATCTGTTCTTTTGAAAGACCTGAGAAAATTCCGCAAAGGACAATTGCGATTGTACCCGCAACCATACCCACTGCCGAACCTAAACCGCCCATAAGGTTGATGATTGCGTTACCTTCGGAACGGAGATGCGGCGGCGTAAGGTCGGGCATAAGAGCCACTGCCGGCGCACGCCATAAGGACATTGAAAAAACGAAAAGAATGATGCAAATCATTGTTACAATAAGTGTGCCTTCGCCTTTAACATTGAGCGCAATAATCGGAATTAAGAAAAACAGAATTGCCGAAATCGGAGCAACACCTACAATAAAGGGACGGCGTTTGCCAAGCCTTGAGTGACAACGGTCAGAAAGCTTGCCGAATGTGGGTTGAAAAATAACACCGAAAATATTATCGAATGTCATAATAAAACCGATGAATAACGGCACAAGCGTAAATCCGCCTGTTGCGGAAATCGTGCTTTCACCCTGTGCTGCAGCGAAATCGCCAATCCAAGGGATAGCCGAAGCCAGGCTCTGACTAAGCTTTGTAACAAAATCGCTCTCATTGAGAATTTTGTTGAGAATTCTTGTTACATAAGGGTCATAAATTGCCCATGCAATTGATGTTGTGAGAAACGCAAAGCCGGTAATGACGGTATGCCATATATGAAGCTTGCCGTTTTTCTCACAAAAGAGTTCTTTTTTGTTCATAGTTTTTTCCTCCGGAATAAAATCCAAAATTACATATAGATTATACTACATTGTTACAAAAAAAGAAATATGTAAATAGCCGAAATTTAATCTGTTTTTTTGTACACTGTGTCAAATAAATAAGATTTATATCCTTATTCTTCTTGACAAACTATGTAAACAACTGTATAATTACTCTTGCATTTTGAATATTTGCTGCTATGGCTCAGGCGGTAGAGCACGTCCTTGGTAAGGACGAGGTCACCGGTTCGAATCCGGTTAGCAGCTCCAAAAAATAAAGAAGCTGTAAAACAGCCTCTTTATTTTTTTGTGTTTGTGTCCGCAGGACACAACATCGTTTGCGAACATACTCGCAACATCATTTGACCGATAGGTCAACATCGTTTCTCTTTAGCGGACACAAAACGATGTGATGCTCGGCATCAACGATGTTACACTTATCGGTGTAAACGATGTGGCTTCGCCAATGATGTTGCACTTCGTGCAAATGCATGGTATAATCTTACTGCAAAAGAGGTGATAGCAATGAAAGAAGATAAACTTTCTGATTTATCTATGCAATTATCGGTTGATGTATTGAAACTTACAAAAGAATTGAGAGCAAAACACGAAACTGTTATTTCAAATCAAATTGGCAGAAGTGCCACAAGTGTTTGTGCCAATATTGCTGAAAGTAAATACGGTCATAGTCGTGCAGATTTCATTGCTAAACTTGAAATTGCGTTAAAAGAAGCAAGTGAAACCAGCAAGTGGCTCGAAATGCTTTTGAAATCAGACTATATTGATGAAGCGACCTATAAGTCTATTGATAAGACTTGTTCAACGATTAGAATTTTACTGATTGCTTCTATCAAAACGGCAAAAAGCAAGTTAATCAATTAGTCCAAGGCGATGACTTAAAGTTTTACTATTTTATTGATAATCACAAAAAGGCTTTTGTATGTTTAGAAAAGGCTGTTGATGAAGCTATTGATTTTGATAAACAAGATAATGCTCAACAATTATTAAAGCATTATGAAAAAGATAACACTATGACTATGTGTGAAAGAATGAAATTACTAATGTTAGAACATTATGGATTTTCTGATGAATTCAAAGCAAATCACAAATTTAAGTATTTATTAGATAGATTAGCGTAGCAAAACTTATCAAGAATTTTTTCGTTAAAATGCCATAATTATATGCACCTTTGAAAGTCGGGCACTTTTAAAGGTGCATATTTTTTTGGTATTTATAAATTATCGTTTCGTCGCCGATTTACACATCGGCGGGGTATTCCGCAGGAGCCGACGCATATTCGTCAGATACGCTCATTTCGTCACCGGGCACATCAAAACCTTTGTTTTTAATATACTCTTCAACGGGCACTCCGTCGATAAAGACTTCTGTTACCGCTGCGTTACCCTTATATACTTTGATTGTGGCATACGCTTCTGCCGTTGCGATATAAAAATTAGGTATATTCGTCTTTTCGTCAATTTTGTATCTTGTTAAAAGCTCCTGATTTTGTTCGGAATCTCTTATATAATTGTCACAATCGGGCTTTGAATCGGAAAAATCAATGATTTCCGCATATCCGTTGTCAGATGTTCCTATGATTATATATTTTTTGTATGAATAGCAACAGATATCATCGGACCAAAAGGTTACATATCCGTCCGCAATATTGATGCCGCTGACTCTGACTTTATAATCAATTCCTTTGCTCAATAACTCTTCTTTGGCTTTGTTGCCGTATGCAATCATTCCAACGGGAGTTAAAATTTGAAGAACAATTGTGAGAGTAAGTATTATTGTCAGTATTTTTTTACGCATCCTGCTCACTCTCCTGTTCTTTATGCGATTTTTTTATTGAAAGCAGTTTGAAGTTCAGTATTATGATTGCTATTCCGAAGCCTACAAACCACAATCCGATAAACAGAATATCATCTCCGCCAAGATAATAGAAGAAACTCATAAATTGAATAAATGCCGTAATAATACCGAGATTTATTAAAAACAGGCTTAATTCTTTAATGCCTTTATAAATCAAAACTCCGCTGTAAAGCACTGTTACGGCGCAAGCCAGCCAAAACGCAATAGAGTCAATGTCAAAAAGCGTGTTTGCAACATCAAGCAAAAGCATTGCAAAGGGAATTGCGGTTAAAAGTATTCTGCGTATATTGTAAAAATATTCTTTTCTGTTGATTATCAGTGCCGCCGCCAGCGGAATAAGACATACCAAGCATGTTATGAAAAACCGCAGAATTTCGTCTTCCGACAAAAAGGGAGTATTAAGTATTTCCCCCACCGAAATGCTGAGCATCATCGCACAGACTCCAATATATGAAACCGCTTTATAGGGCAAACGAAAGCTGATTTTATCGGGTGTTTCAATATACATACAAAGGAAAAATGAGAAAATCACAGAAATAAACATATCTGCAAATATGTCTTTATTTATCGCCGTAGCAGTCAAGATTATAACCAACGGTAAAGAAGCGATTACCGTCAGCCACTGCGCCGCGATACCCTTTGCCGCCTCTTTGCCTTTTGCGGTTATATATGTGAATAACACCGCAACCGAGAAAATAATAATTGCGATTACCGAGTTTGCAATATCCCCCACACTTGCAATATGCACCGTCATATAGAGATATACGGGCAAAGGTGCAATTGATTTGAAAATAAACATAACCGGGGCTATGAGAATTGCGTCGATAATCAGATAGTCAGTATAAACCCAACTCAGGTCATAGATATTATCAATAAGTGCGATTGTTGTAACCACACCTATTATCCATATTATTGAGGCGCTTTCACGAAAAGACAGACTTTCTCTCTTTTTGAAAAATGTGAAAATTGCAAAGCCCTGCCCCATAAGCATGGGTATAACCGAAAATGCCGTCTGCAAGGTGACGGGAAAATCTTTCCAGAATGTGAAAAAGACTATCGCTATGCCCGACGCTACAAAAAGCGAGCCTATCACCGCAAGAATAACTTTAATTAAATTTTTGTGTTTTGTTTTATTCTGCACGGCAAGATTTTCTTTTTTCTCACCGTATATCAATTCTTCTATTTCAACTTCAAGCACTTGCGCAAGCTTTTCCAACGCTTCGATATCGGGCTTTGTTTTATCGTTTTCCCAATTTGAAATTGCCTGACGGGTTACATGAATTTGCTCTGCAAGTGCGTCCTGTGTCATATTTTTTCCTGTTCGGATTTTCTTTATATTTTTTGAAATTTTTGACACCTTATCGCCTCCTTTGACTGTATTATTGCATATTATTCATTAAAAGTCACGCAACAATCCGTTGCAAAAAGGAAAAATCTCAATCCGCAAGTAATTTTTACGGATTGAGATTTATTGTTTTACATATCTAAAAACGGTGAATCTTTCGGCACAACAAATGTGATGGCACTCTCTAAAAGTTGGAATTCTCTTTCGGTTACATAATCACATTCACCGTCAACATTAACTGCGGCAGGTTTCAAACTTTCAACCTTAACTTTTTTACAGCGACGAACAGTGGTAATATCAAGGTCTAAATGCTCACCCTTTTTATATAAGGGAACAAGCGGTAAAAGTCTTAATGCGCTTCTGTCACTTCTAAGCATTATGCAGTCAATCAGGCCGTCATTTGGCATTGCATTCGGTGCTGCCTTATATCCGCCGCCGTACCAACGGGAATTACCGATATAGCAGAAAAGATAGTTATCT
This sequence comes from uncultured Clostridia bacterium, assembly GCA_945787805.1. Taxonomy (GTDB): domain Bacteria; phylum Bacillota; class Clostridia; order Oscillospirales; family Acutalibacteraceae; genus Fimenecus. The sequence goes on from CALZID010000011.1 coordinate 44,244, forward strand.
TCAAAAACCTCTGTATCGTCAATTGTGATTTTGAATTGATTTTTAGTTTTTCCTTTTATGATACAGGCAAGTGCCGAAAGCGTATATGCAAGCTCACCGCTGACTAACGGAATTTTCTTGTATGAACCCTGTCTTATGCAAATTTCAGAGTCAAGTCCCATTGCACATTCGTTGATAGCAACTACTCCGTCGGTTTCAATAAGGTCAAGCTTCATCGGCACGCCGTTCACATGGTCTTGAATATTTGTGTTCTTGCCGAAAAGCCGACAGAAGTCATTACCCGAACCCAAGGGAATATTTGCCACCTGACAATTGGGATATTTATAACAGCCGTTTACAACTTCATAAAGCGTTCCGTCACCGCCGCAGGAATAAAAGCGGACTTCTTCGCCTTTCTTTGCAACTTCTTCAACATAACGCTGACCGTCACGGCTCTCCTTTGTTATGTAAATCTCTGCGTCAAGATTATTCTCTTTTGTATATTGTTCAATTGTAGAAATATAAGCGTTAACTGCTTTGCCTTTACCCGCAACTGGATTTACAATAAAAATATGTTTCATTTCTTTCACCTTTATTTATAATACATATATAACTGACATTTTATCATACCGTTATAAAGCTTTCTGCGCTTGTCCGCTTTTCTGCCGAAGCACTTTTCAAATGTTTCGTCGGGACTTATAATGTAATATGCCCAGCCCCTTTCGGGAGTAAAGATATTGCCCATTGTTCTGTAAATATCCTCTGCGGCTCTGATATCCAACATTCTTTCCCCATAAGGCGGATTGCAAATAACAGTACCTTTTTCGCTTTTGCGCTGAAAATCTTTCAAATCTCTCTTTGACAAGTCAATTTTCATTGACACTCCCGCTCGCCTTGCGTTTTCTTTCGCAATTTCAAGTGCGTGAAAATCAATGTCCGAACCATATGCCATAAAATCTGCGTCACGGATAACAAGGTCGGTAGCCCTGCTTCTTTCTTGCTGCCAGACAGATGCGGAAATACTTTCAAATCGTTCACAGGCAAATGTGCGGTGAAGACCGGGGGCAATATTCAAGGCTTTCATAGCGCCCTCAATGAGAATTGTTCCCGAACCGCAGCACACATCATAGAGAGTGTGATAGTGACGAAGTCTTGCAAGGTCTGCCATACCTGCCGCAAGGGTTTCCCTTATGGGTGCCGCATTCGCCACAGGACGATAACCCCGTTTATGAAGTCCCACACCCGATGTATCAATAAAAACCGTCACAACATCTTTCATAATTGAAAACTGAATTTGATATTTAGTGCCTGTTTCTTCAAACCAAGATATTCTGTATTTTTCTTTAAGTCTTTCCACCACTGCCTTTTTGATGATTGCCTGACAGTCGCTTACCGAAAAAAGCTTTGAATTGAGAGAATGTCCTTTGACGGGAAATGCGTCAAATTTCCCTATCCATTCTTCCCAAGGGAGTTGTTTTACACCCTGAAAAAGTTCTTCAAATGTTACGGCGGAAAATTCACCCATACGAATGAGAATTCTCTCACTGTATCTTGAACATATATTTGCACGGGCAAGAATATTTTCGTCACCCTCAAAATCCACTCTGCCGTTTTTTGCTTCAACATTCAAAGCGTCAATATCTTTCAATTCCTGTGCCACAAGACCTTCAAGACCTAAAAGACAAGGCGCAGAAAATTTAATGTTCATATAATTTCTCCATTCAAAATTGTACACATTTATCAGTTACGACTGATAGTATAAACTTATTATGAGTTTTTGTCAATTGAAACGGGGCTGTAAAAAAACGAAAGTTTTTTTACAGCCCCGTTTGGGGTTAGGAAAAAATGCGTAGAATGGACAAACTGAGCGATAACAAGGCATTTGCCTTGTTATCGGTTACCCGACGGCGTACAAAGGTACGCCGAGAGGCGAAGTTTGTTCATAGCATAAAACATTATTTTTTATCTGTTTTTTGATTTTTATTATGTTTATTTGATTTAATGCTGTTTTGGGGTACTAAAAGCCTTTACTTATAGGGTTTTATGCGGTCTACACTTTTTTTACAACCCCTAAACTCTTATTCACTTACTATTGTTACAATACTCTTTTCGGGTAGTGTGATTTTTGTGATTTTGCCCTTATAGGTTTCTTCCAACTGTTTTTCTTGTGTTGTGGTATAAACCGTCATATTGTCACGGTTGACTTTGAGTTTTAATTCTCTTTCTGTGCTTTCATTTACAACAACTGTAACAATTTTTCCGTCGGGGGTGAGATATGAAACAGTGTTTAACAAATATTTCATTGTAGTTGTATTTGTTTCACCGTTTTCGTTGGTTTCTTCAACCTTTATAATATCGTTAATATTCTTTTCTGACTCGATTTTCACACTGCCCACAGGAATAAACTTGCTGAAATGTGCAACCGCATAATATCTCATTGCGATTTTGTATTCGCTTAAATCTGCATTACCCACTAAAAGCCCGTCGGAATAATCTTTGCCGTCTTCACCGACGCCTATTCCGTTAAGACCTACCCAAGCACTCCAAGCATTGATATTGCCGTAGTTTAAGTCATTTGCCATAACTCTTGCCTGCAAGAGCGCTCCGTCAATTGAATCTATCGGTGATGAGCAGGGAAGATGGCACCACTCCGACATTTCAACAGGCACTTCAAAGCCTTTTTCTTCAATCCAATTTCCCAGACCGATTTTTTCGTTTAACAAATCGTCACGCCAATAACTGTGGTATGACAAATTGCCTAAATAGGGACGGATTTCTGCGTCATTATAGATATATTCAAACCATTCGTAAAGTCTGAAGCCGATTTCACCTGCTTCGGGGCCCGAAAGCTTCACATCGAGATTTCTCTCTTTGAGCTCTTTCGCAAATGCACGGTACACATTGTAAATGTCTTCCGAATTATAGAAGCAACCCTCTTGATGCTGGCGTTCCGCACCCCAGGACCAGTTAGGCTCGTTTATCGGGCTTATGTATTTAACGGGCACACCTTTTTTTATAAAATACTCTGCAATCTCACAGAAATATTCTGCATAAGCCTCATAATTTTCTTGGGGAAGATTGCTCACCCACCAATTTTTATTACCGAAGGTATCTCCGTTGAGAGTCATTGAGTAATGCGGTGAGTTTGCAAAAAGCACAACTGTGTCAACGCAGCCGTAAGAGAGTGCCGAATCAAGCATTTTCTGTGCCACCGCATCACGGGTAAAATCATATTCGTATTCACCCTTTGACTCGTTATAGACATAAAAGCTTTCTGTTTGATGCCAGGGGTCACTTATAAGTGTTTGACTGTCCGCAGAGCCGGCGCCCACATTGTAACGGTAAATATTAAGGCCGAGCCCGTCTTTACTGTAAAGAAGTTTTATGATTTCTTCACCGTTTTCACTCTTGCCTGCAATTTGCGACCACCAACAGGCAGACGCACCGAAGCCGTCAAGCACCTTGCCCTGTTCTTTTTCGTTGACCTTTATTGTTAAATCGGCAGTTTGCGATTTTTCAATAAAGCCCTCTGTATCCCAGAAAATCTTATTAAAGAATACAGAAAAAACAATTATTACAGCTGCCAACACAACTGCAACTATGGGGATAATAATTTTTAATACCTTTTTCATATCTTTCTCCTAAAAAAAGCGGGGTTTTAACTCCCCGCTGTATTGTGTTATTCTTCGTCGGGTTCGATAAGACCGTAGCCTCCGTCTTTCCTCTTATAAACCACACAAATTCGGTCATTCTCTGCGTTTTTAAACATATAGAACATATGACCGATAAGATTCATCTGCAAAATTGCTTCTTCAACGGTTTCGGGTTTTAAAACAACCGCTTTTGTTCTGACAACTTCAATTTCGTCTTCGTCTGCCACATCACTTAAAGCATCGTCGAAAGACACATCACGAAGTTTCTTTTCAAGTCTTGTTTTGTTCTTTCTGATTTGGCGAATTAAAGAATCAACACAGCTGTCAAGTGCATCTTCTAAATCATCACTTCGCTCTTGCGCACGAAAAATCATACCCTTTCTGGTAAGTGTGATTTCACAGATTTTTTCATTTCTCTCAACAGTAGCGGTGATTTTAGCCGTTGCGTCAGGTCCGAAGAATTTCTCGACTTTTAAGAGCTTTTCTTCGGCTCTTGCTTTAAAGCTTTCTCTTGGGGTACATTTGCGTCCGATAATTGTAATGTTCACAACGACATCTCCTTTGTGATAATAATTGGGACTTTTTTCTTCCCTAACTATAATATATCACAAATGTACAGAAAAATAAAGTAGTTTATAAATTTTTTATTTAATTTTTACAATTATTTCACAATATTTCGGTTTTGTGACGGGTTACATGGCAACCCACATTCACTGCAACGGGAAGCCCTGCAATATGTGTTGCTGCGGTTTCGATATTAACTGCAAGTGCGGTTGTTTTTCCGCCAAAGCCCTGCGGACCGATATTTGTAGCATTGATTTTTTCAAGCAAATCCGCTTCCATTTGAGCGTATAACTCTTTTGGATTTCTTTCATTAACATCTCTGCAAAGGGCAGTTTTGGCGAGAAGCGCACAGGATTCAAAATCGCCGCCGATTCCCACACCTAAAACTATCGGCGGGCAAGGATTTCCGCCTGCCAGCTTTACAGTTTCAACAACAAAATTCATAATATCTTCTTTTGTAGCCGACGGTGTAAACATTTTCATTCTGCTCATATTCTCACTGCCGAAGCCTTTTGGTGCGACCGTGATTTTTATTTTGTCACCGGACACTAAACGGGTGTGAATTACCGCCGGGGTATTGTCGTTTGTATTAACTCTCTCTAACGGGTCACCGACAATTGACTTTCTCAAAAGTCCGTCGGTATATCCTTTGCGCACACCCTCGTTGACTGCATCTTCAAAATCGCCCGTTATATGTACATCCTGCCCCACTTCAACGAAAATGACCGCCATGCCCGTATCCTGACAAATGGGAATATTCATTTTCTTTGCACAATCAAGATTTTCCAACAAGTCGCCCATTATGCTTTTCGGCAAAGTATTTTCTTCTGCTTCATAAGAGCAAGAGATACATTCCGTCAGGCTGTCGGGCAGAGTCTTGTTTGCCTCAACACAAAGACGAGCCACAACATCGGTTATTTGTTCAGCTTTAATTTCTCTCACATTTTCACCTGCTAACAAAAAAGGAGCTGTAAAAACTTTCGCTTTTTACAGCCCCTGTATTTTTATTTTGAACCTCTGCGGTATCCGTTGCTGCCGCGTCTGCTGTCGGAGCCTCGTTTAATGTCGCTCATTTTATCTTCGCTTTGAGCCTTGAATTTTGCCATCATATCTTCAAAAGACATGGGCCCTGACTTTTCTTCTTGCGGTTTACCCTGCCAACCGCGGTTATTGTTCTGCGGTCTCGGTTTCTTTTCAAATTTAGGTTTTTGAGCTTCGGGCAAGGCTTTCTTAATCGAAAGAGCCACCTTTCCCTTTTCGTTGATTTCAATAACCTTTACTTTCACCTTGTCGCCTTCGGCAAGATGCTCGGAAATATCGTTCACATAGTCAGAAGCAACTTCGGAAATATGTACCATACCCGTTGTTCCGTCTTCAAGCTTTACAAATGCTCCGAATTTTGTTAAACCTGTCACTGTTCCCTCATAAACAGAGCCGATTTCAATCTGCATAAAACCGCATATCCTCCCCAATTAAAGCTTATAGCTTATGCCCCCGGCGTTACATCATAGAACACTTTTTCACCGGGCATAACATAACCTAACTTTTCACGGGCAACCTGTTCAATATAGGCACTTTTGTCTTCGCTGTCAACAATTGCCTGAAGTCTTTCGTTTTCTTCAAGCTGTTGCTGATGCGCTTCGGTTTTCCGGTTCAATTCAGTTCGGCTTTCTCTTATATCTAACTGAAGCCCAATAAATGTAATTACAAAATAGCCCACAAGCAAAACAAGACCTAATGTGAGAAGAAAGCTTCTGGTTTTAACTTGCTTTGTCTTTTTGGCTTTTGCCTTTGCCATTATTACACTTCCTTTTCTTGAGAATTACCGTTTTTCGCCAATCTAACACTTTGATTATACAACAAGTGCTTATGCAGTTTCAAGTGAAATTTTGATTTATTTTTAATCTTTTTACTGTTTTTTCGCAATTTTTTTGAAAATTTTCCCAAAACTTTTTGAAGTTTATTAAAAATCCAACGAAAAGGACTTAAAAACATCTTAATTATAAGCGAAACAAAGCTTTTTATACCGCAAACGATTTTTTCGCTTGCCGAAAAAATAACAACACCCAAAGAGAAATAGTAAACGGCAAAGCCTATCCCTTCGCCTATCAGTAAAAATGCTCTTATATCCCCTTCGTTCACGGTTAAAAAGAACAAATATGAAGCGAAAGCGAGAAAAACGCAATATGCCAAGTCAAAGGGCAGAACTGTTTTGGAGCTTTTTGAAATACTTATTCTGACAATTCTGAAAAGGTCATAGAATATGCCCATAATAAACCCGAAGCCTAACGAAAGCAAAAAGCTTTTAGTCTGCTGGGCAAGACTTAAAGAATAGATATAATCAGTCATCTTAATACCTTTGAGAAAAATCCCTGCGCTTTCGGTCGGGTGTCGGTGTATGTAAGTGACGAGATTTCGCCGTCAACCATCAATTCGCTTTGTTCAAGGTTCAGTCTTGTTATGTGAAGATTCCAACCGCGGATTGTGAGCTCGCCCAAATCGGTTATCGCTATTATTGTCTGCTCGTCAAAGGAATCAATATCGGTTACTCCCGAAACCGAAAGCTTTTTGCGGTCTTCCATAATTATATTGTGGGGTAATTTGTGAATGGTTTTGTCATCTGCAATCATAATAAACCTCCGTATTGTACATTTACTAATAGATATGCAGACTTGGACAAAACTATTACCTAAAAAAACGGACTGTAAAAAACCGTTGTTTTCTACAGCCGCAAAATTTAATCAATATAATTTAAGCAAAGGTTAAGCACTCGCATTGCACTTCTTTGCATTTCGCCGGATGTGATACCGTCGGTCTTGCCGAAAGTTTCAAGCAAGGTTCCGTCGGGCTTTTCTTTGCCCACACGCTTGCCGCCGGGCATAAGCACATCAACCGATGAGCGCACACGGTATGCCTGGTCGTGAAGCTCTGGAAATTCGGGACTTGCCGACGAACGCATCCACCAGTCCGTCATAACCATACCTTCAAAGCCCCATTCATCACGAAGGACTCTTTGGCAAAGCTCATAGTTATAATGTCCCCAAACGCCGTTAATCTTGTTATATGATGTCATAATTGTCTTTGGTTTTGCGGTTTTTACGCAAATTTCAAAGCCTTTGAGATAGATTTCACGGAGAGCTCTTTCGGAAACTCTTGAATCGTTATGAGTTCTGTTAAACTCCTGGTTATTACAAGCAAAATGCTTGGGACAAGCCGCACCGCCGCTTGCCTGAATACCCATAACCGCTGCTGCGCCCATAACGCCCGAAAGGAATGGGTCTTCCGAGTAATATTCAAAGTTTCTTCCGCAAAGGGGACTTCTGTGAATATTCATACCCGGTGCCAAGAGAATATGACTGCCCTTTTCTTTCATTTCTTTGCTCAGAAGCGCATAAACCTCTTTCACTAAATCAGTGTTAAAGGAACAGGCGAACGCTGTGCCGATTGGAATAAGCGAGCAATATGACAAAAGTCTGATACCCGATGGTCCGTCAGTTGTGATTACGGCGGGAACACCCTTATCACGAAGGCTTTGTGTCACACCGCCCAAAGCGCCTGCATTACCTCGGGCGCCCAAGGGAGAGTCCATTTTATATGCGCCGCGTGAAATTGCTTCAAGCTCGTCAAGGTCAAGCTGAGCCACAAATTTCTCCATTGTGATTTTGCCTGCTTTAACATCACTGAGCTTGTATCCCTTGTCGCCCGTTGTTATTACCGGGCGTGGAAGTTTTTCAATAATTATGTGCCGAAGGTCATATTCACGGCATTTTACCGGTTCTTTTTTAAGTCCTTTTTCGGTATTTACAAATCGCTCAAATTTTTCACATGGGGCAGAAACCTGTTTTAATTCTTCCGTCACTGCGGTTTCGTCCTGATAAAAGCTCCAGACCTTTTCCGCACTGCGAACATCACTGCCTAAATAAAGTGAGTATTCGCCTTTTTCCGTTACATAACAATGTGCATATCCGCTTGCGCCGTTGTCGTCATAAGAACTGAAAGCGGAATTGGGAATGACAATTTCAAGCTTTTGACTTTTTCCCGGTGCTAAAACATCGGTTTTTGCAAAGCCTGCAAGCTCACGGGCAGGATTGCCCAATTTTCCGCAAGGTTTCTCGATATAGACCTGCACAACTTCTTTACCGCTGTATTCTTTGCCGATATTTTTAACCGAACACTCAACTGTTACATTATTTTTAGTCTGCTTTGCTTTTTTAAAATTGATTTCAAAATCTGTATATGAAAGACCGAACCCAAAGGGATAAACCACATCTTTTTTCTTAAATGTTTCAAAATAGCGGTAGCCCACATAGATATCTTCTTCATAGTTGTTGAATTCTTTTTTTCCGAAATTCCTTGAAGACGGATAATCTTCATATTTTTCTGCAATTGTGTCAGAAAGTTTACCGCTTGGTGTAACATCGCCGCAGAGCAAGTCCGCTATAGCGTTACCGCTTTCCATACCGCCTTGCCAGACAATCATTACGGCATTGATTTTCTTGCCGTATTCCTCAACCCATTCCATATCTATAATGCTGCCGATATTTAGAAGAACTGTCACTTTGTCAAAGTGTTCCGTAATCAAATCAAGATTTTTTCTTTCACCGTCAGTAAGATAAAAGCTGCCTTTTTCAAGAGCATTTTCGCGGTCTTCACCCGATGAACGGCCAATGACGAAAATGGCATTATCGCTGTTCTTTGAAGCATTTTTTACGATTTCTTCCGTAAGCTCCATATCGGGATAATAGCGTGGCCAATGCCCCCAAACGCCGTGGTCAATGGGATTCTTCTCTGCCCATTGTGCATAAAGCTTTGCCAATTCTTCATTCACATTTATTTTGTCGCAATTTCTAAGTCCGTCAATTAAATTTACTCCGTAGGGCTTTTTAACATCGCCGCCCGAACCGTAGCCTGTGAAGAACCAATCAATTTGCCCGCGGCCGAAAACGGAAACCTTGCTTTCGGTTTTAATTGGAAGCGCACCGTCATTTTTAAGCAAAACCGCTGTTTCTGCGGCGGCACTTCGCAAAAGCTCGGGCATACTGTCGGTAATAGTCACTTCACCCAAGGCTTCAAGTGTCTCTTCCTGAGAAACACCGCTGATAAATCTTTCGCCAAACGAAAATGCTTTGCTTATCACTTTATTAAAAATGCTCATATCTATTCTCCTAACCAAAAGTTCCTACCGATTATAGCACAAAAGCGATACAATTACAATATTTAGCAATGTTAATTTTGCATTAACAAATATTAAAAAATACCGCAAAAGCAAATATAAAACCGCCTTTGCGATATTTCTTTTTATTTGATTAAACTTTCGGCATATTCAAGCGCTTCGGTAATGTTCGGGCGGAAATTTGCTTCACCCACACGGTCAAAAATTCCGTCTTTTTGCATAGCGTGTAACGGTTGCTCGTTTACATGGGAGAACACTATGCGAATACCCTTTTTCTCAACTCTGTCAACAAGGGAATTCAGCGCTCTCAATGCGCTTGCATCAACCGACGGTACACTTCGCATACGAATTACTATCACCTTTGTATATCTCTTTGAGTCAATGGCGGCCAAACGGTCTGCGGCGGCGAAGAACATGGGCCCTGTAATTTCAAACACACGGATTTCTTTTGACACTCTCATAAGCTGTTCCGCTTCATCGGGTGACACATCTTCCTGACCTTCATATCGCCAGGGCTTTATGTCGGTTACATCTGAAAGTCGGCTCATAAGAAGCATTGCAGAAATAACTACGCCCACTTCAATGGCAATTACAAGGTCAAAAACTACCGTCAATAAGAAAGTTACAACCAATACTAAGGAATCGTTTTTCGGTGCGTGTTTTATCAAGCGGCCAAATGAACGCCAGTCGCACATATTACAGGCAACAACTATAAGTATTGCCGCAAGAGTTGTCATGGGAATCATTGCGGCTAACGGCATTAAGAGTAACACAATCACCAAAAGCATTATGCTGTGAACAATACCTGAAATCGGCGAACGGCCGCCGTTTTTAACATTTGCGGCAGTACGGGCTATAGCACCCGTAGCGGGAATACCGCCGAAGAGTCCCGACATAATATTGCCTATGCCTTGTCCTACCAATTCAGCATTTGAATTGTGTCTGTCACCAATCATAGAGTCCGACACGACGCAGGATAGCAAAGATTCGATGCCTGCAAGTAATGCGATTGTGAATGCAGGAGAAACAAGGTTTTTAATCATTGCAAAATCAATGCTCGGAATTGAAAGTGACGGGAGCTTTGATGATAATTCGCCGAAAACGCTGCCGATTGTGGCAACGGGTAAATCGAATATTTTTACAACTGCGGTTGCAACAATTATCGCAACAAGTGAAGCGGGGATTTTCTGTGAAAGCTTCGGCAGTAAAACAAGAATCGCCACCGATAACACACCGATTGCCAAAGTCACCCAACTGATACTGCCGATATTTTTGGCATAAGCCACAACTTTTTCAATGAATTCCGACGGAACGCTTTCCATTTGAAGTCCCAAAAAGTCTTTTATCTGACCTACTAACAAGCTGACGCCGATACCGCAGGTAAAGCCCGTTGTTATAGTGTAAGGTATGTATTTAATGAGCGAGCCGAATTTACACACGCCCATAATTATAAGTATTATACCCGCCATAATTGTTGCAAGAGTAAGACCGGGTAATCCGTATTGCTGAACAATACCGTAAATGATTACTACAAATGCGGCAGTAGGTCCGCCGATTTGCACTCGGCTGCCGCCAAAACAAGATATACAAAATCCCGCAAAAATTGCAGTGTATAAACCGCATTCGGGACCAACGCCCGATGCGATTGCAAGAGCTATGGACAAAGGTAAAGCAATAATGGCGACGATTACACCCGCAACAATATCACGCACTAATTGTTTACTGCTGTATCCTTTTAAACATTCAAACAACTTAGGTTTAAGATAATTCATATTCATCCTCTTTTCTGAAATAGCAGAAAAAGTATAGCACAACGCAAAAACGAGAGCAATATTAAAAATACACAAAAAAACAGGCTGCAAAAACCGAAGTTTTTACAACCCGTCGTTTTAATGTTTAAGAATTAAAGCTCTGCGAAATATTTGATTGTTCTAACCATCTGGCTTGTGTATGAGTTTTCATTGTCATACCATGAAACAACCTGAACTTCATAAAGGTCGTCAGCAATCTTTGCAACCATTGTCTGTGTTGCGTCGAAGAGTGAACCGTATCTCATACCGATAACATCAGAAGAAACGATTGGGTCTTCGTTGTAGCCGAAGCTTTCTGAAGCAGCAGCTTTCATTGCAGCGTTGATGCCGTCAACTGTGATGTCAGCACCCTTAACAACTGCTGTAAGGATTGTTGTTGAACCTGTCGGAACAGGAACTCTCTGTGCAGAACCGATGAGTTTGCCGTTAAGCTCGGGAATAACAAGACCGATAGCCTTTGCAGCGCCTGTTGAGTTAGGAACGATGTTAGCAGCGCCTGCACGGGCTCTTCTCATATCGCCTTTTCTGTGAGGACCGTCGAGAATCATCTGGTCGCCTGTGTAAGCGTGGATTGTAGCCATGATACCGCTCTGGATTGGAGCAAAGTCGTTGAGAGCCTTAGCCATAGGAGCAAGGCAGTTTGTTGTGCAAGATGCAGCAGAGATGATTGTGTCATCAGCTGTAAGTGTATCTTCGTTTACTGAGAAAACGATTGTTTTAAGGTCGTTGCCTGCGGGAGCAGAAATAACAACTTTCTTAGCACCGGCATCAATGTGAGCCTGGCTCTTTGCTTTTGAGCAATAGAAACCTGTGCATTCGAGAACTACATCAACACCGATTTCACCCCAAGGAAGTTCAGCGGCATTAGCCATAGCATAGATTTTGAGAGTTTTGCCGTCAACTGTGATTGTACCTGCTTCGTCGTCTGCTTCAACTGTGTGAAGGTTTTCGCCGATTCTTCCGCAGTAACCGCCCTGAGCTGTGTCATACTTGAGAAGATTTGCAAGCATTGATGGTTTTGTGAGGTCGTTGATAGCAACAACATCGTAGCCTTCTGCACCGAACATCTGTCTGAATGCAAGACGGCCGATACGGCCGAAGCCGTTAATAGCAACTTTAACTGACATTTTGAATTCCTCCAAATAAATTATTTACAAATATTAGTATGCATATTATTGCATTTATTATTTTATCTCTTTTGGGGCAAATATGCAAGAGTTATTTTCAATTTTTTGGCATTTTGTGAACTTTTTGTCAATCTGTTCAAAAATCAATGAATATTTGTACAAAATGGGTATAATATTTATAATATGGAAACTGATTTTAATATAAAAACCTTTGAAAAACTTAATGACCGTGACGATTTGCAAAATCTTTTTGACCGTTCGTTTCTTGAAACGGACAAAAACCGTCTGCGCTCACACTATCAGGCACTCAGAAAGCTTGAATTTCAAACAGACTTTGATTTTGACTTGTCGGAAATCCCTGTTTCAGAGCTTTTGGAAAATCTGACTGTTGCCTGCGATATAATTTGCACTGAAAGCAATGTGAGCTTTATCTATTGCGGAAACCCCACTTCAAATATTAAGGGCAATTTAAGATTAATCTCAAAAGCGATTTTAAATCTGCTTTCAAATGCTTTTCTTTATTCCGACGGTAATCTCATCACAGTCAAGGCGATAGAAAAGCGGGACTTCGTGCAATTTGAAATTCAAAATTCGGGTTGTTTGGCACAAAAGTTTGAGTTTGGCAACGGACTGGAATTTGTGCAAAGGCTCTGCAATAAATTAGGCGGATATTTCTTTCTCGAAAGCACATTATTAACGGTAAAATCCGTTATGATTTTACCGAAGTCAAGAAGCTGTAAAAATGTTTTACCCGTTCCCGACTTTTGCGAGTTATTAAGCGACAGACTCTCACCCGTTTATGTAGAATTCTTTGGCATGAATTAAAGGGACGCTCCGAAAAGCGCCCCCACTTATTACTTATTACCTATTACCTATTACTTCTTACTTGGCAAACCTGCCTTGCCAATCGCTCGGGGGTGCATTGTATAACACTCCGTCAAGAACAGTATCAAGAATTTCCGCAATATTTTCAGTTCCTTTTTTGAGCTTGAGAATTTTCTTTATCCGTTTATTGAAAAGCGCCGAAACTGCTTTGTATTCGGGGGTGTCGGGAGTATACGGCTCGTCGCCGTAGAACATATTTGTTACTACTTCTAACACAAAATCCTTAACATTTCTGTTCTTAACAGACGGGTCAATATGTTTGCCGATTGCAAAGATTTTGCCCAATGTACCGAATGTTGCTTTTTGCAAGAATTTGCCCAAAGGCACGATTACGGGCTTTAATTTATAACTCTTTTCAGGCGACATACTGAAAGATGTTGCAAGTTTTGCAAACATATCAAAATCATTAGCCGCTGAATCAAGCAGCGCATTGAGATATTGCAAGAAATTTTCTTTTGTATATTCGTTAACTGTCTTGCCCTTTAAATCCCAATCGAAGCTGTCAATTTGAATACTGTCAACCTGCACTTCGCTTTCGGTCATTACAACCTTTCGCATGGCAGAGGGATATCCCACCGCAGACGGAGTGTTGATATCATAGAAATCGTTACCCTTTTCAGTCGTCATTTTTGCAATATTCATCATATGGGTATGCCCTGTAAAAACGAATTTCACACCGTTATCAGCAAGAAATTCTGCTGTTTCTTTATAATTGCCCAACATATCACGCTCACTGACAACAGGATAAATCGGGCTTGGTGGCAAAACGGGGTGATGTGTTACCGCAAAGATATAGTCCCCGTTTTCACGGGCTGAATCAATCTGCTCTTTTATCCATTCAAGGCAGTCGTCATAATAACCGCAGAAGAATTTATCCCCATCGTCATTAAGGCATAAAAGACGGTAGCCGTCTTGAAGCTTTACACAATAAGAATGGCTTTCTCTGTGTATTGAAAGGGCTTCCGACAGTCCGAAATCGTGATAGATTTCCAAAAGGTCGTCACGCTCTGTAACGGTGGCGGTTAAAAGCTCGTCACCCACACATTTTTCGGCTTTGCCCGTGCCGTTGCCGTTTTCCGAATAATAGTCATGAGTACCCGTTGTGAGATAAACCTTTTTACCCGCATCTTTAAGTCTTTTAAGTTTTGGCAAAAGGTCACGGTGACTTTCCATAGCGCCGTTACAAGTGACATCCCCGGTTATCAGCACTATATCGGTTTCGGTATCTTCAATGATTTTATCAAAATATGCGTCGATAATTGCGCCTGTTTCGGCAAGGCATTTCTGGTCCGAAAGGCAAATCCACCGGAACGCTTTACCGCTTGTGCCAAGCTCTGCTGCATAGTGGTGCAAATCGGTTATCTGATAAAACTTCAAATCTCTCCCCATATTTTTATCCCCTTTTTATTATCAGGTTGTGATTATCCCATTTCCCACCCGTTAAAATCTCGTCTGTCGCCTCGTAAAGCATTTTCAGAGTATTAACGGTTTTTTCATTAAGTCGCAGTTTTTTGCCTATTCTGTACGGAGTGCTTACCGCACCCTGCACAAGCTTATAATATTCGTGATTTACACCGTATTTATTTATTGAGCCGTCAAGAGCCGAAAGAAAAACTTCAACAACAATGTCGAGCACTTTTTTGTGAGAGTATGTATTCACACTGCTTTTCGGCACTGCTTTGCCGAATGTGAAAGCATTGATAATCCGCCCCGCCTTTTTTATATCAAGATTATGAATATAATTCAATAAAGGCTTAATTATCAAATAGTTGTCGATTATCTTTTTCGGATTTATGCCCAATGCCGTAAGTCTTTTTTTCAGCATTTTTTTATCGTCTGCGGAGTCAAATACCACCGAAAGCAGTTTTTCGGCGTGGCTTTTCAGATATTTCTGCGCATCAACGGTTTTTCCGTTCATTGTGAATTCTTTCAAAAATTCGGTAGTGACAGAAAATTCATTGTCATCAACCGAAAAGGTTACCATGGGTGCGGGATACCCCACAAGTGACGCCACATTGATTTCAAAAATTCTGTTGCCGTTGGGTGAAATATGCTCGTCAATTCGTTGTATATGTGTGTGCCCCACAAAAATAAATTGAAGCCCTGCGTCAGCAAGAGCGTCAAGAAATTCCATACCCTTTGCCACACATGAGCCTTTGAGAAGCGGAGAAATATGCGGATACAAGGGATGATGCTCCATTGCCACAGGCACTCTGCCACGCTTTATTGCAGATTTTACCTGTTCTTTTATCCATTCAAAATGCTCGGGCACAAAGCCTGCGTGATTGACTTCGTTTTTATCGTCATTTAGGGCTAAAAGAGTAATATTATCCCCTATATCAACAGCATAAGAATATGTTCCGATATGGGTTTTATATGACGAAACGGCATCGCCGAAACCGAAGTCGGAATAAAAATCATATAATTCGTCACTCGCCATAACCGGCACATCATTATAGACCTTGTCGCCGTCAAATCTGCGTGGATTTTCATCGCAACACCAATCGTGAGTTGCGGTAATAAGACAGATTTTTTTGTCTTTTTTAAGATTATAAAGTCTTTGGCGGAATTCTTCGTGACTGACTCTTTCACCGTCATTGGAAATATCGCCGATTATGGCAACGGCATCACAGTCCGTCTTTTTTATGTGTTCAAAGGCGGAGGTTATGATTTCGTCTGTTTCTCCAAGACATTTCTGGTCCGAGTCGGAGCGAAGCATATATGCTTCGCCCTCACAGCCCAGAGTCTTTGAGTAATAATGAGTATCGGTTATAAATGTGATTTTAGCCATTATTTGCCTCTGCTGTTTCGCTTTCGCAACGAGCCTTAATTTCTTCAAGCATCTTCTTGTGACTTGCGCCTGAAATGTTATAGAACGCCATAGGTACGAGCATAAGCAGATAGCCGATTGCGGGAAGAATTGTTGTCATAAAGAACAGAGCTTTGTTTGTTGCCGCATTCTGAATTAACGAACCTTCCGTATGTGCCACATATCCCGTAAACGAAAGAATTGCAAGACCGATTGAAGATGATACGGAGTTTTCGATTTTACCTGTGAAAGACATAATCGAAAGCATAATACCCTCAACACGAGTGCCTGTTTTCCATTGAATATAGTCAACCGTTTCCGCTTCCATTTCTTTCTGCATAAGATTTTTACATTCAAGAGGGATTGCGGTAAGTCCCGTAAAGAGAACAATAAGAATACCGATAGGAAGCGATACTACCGAACCGGGTTCTTTATTGATAAGTCCGTTATAGCAGGTAACCGCAAACAGAACATGGAAAGCAATGGCGAGAACACAGCATACTCTGTAAAATTTTCTCGGGTCCGAACGGGAGCCTAATTTTTCAACGATTTTCGGAACACCGATTCCGGCGATAAGAAAGCCGGGGAATGTGATAACATCAATAAATACATTGTATTTTGTTGTAAACATAAGGTCAGCAACAAAATAGAAAGAAACCTGATTTGCAACCTTAACAAGCAAGAAGAAAAGGTTTGCTATAAAGAGCATAAGAAGCGGTCTGTTTTTGAAAAGAAGCTTAAAGCACTCGGCAACCGACGGTGCGTCTTCTTTATGATGGCAACGCTCCTGAGTGTTTTTGAAAGTGAGCCTTGTAAATGCAATAATACCGATTGCCGAAACCACTGCCCCGGTAAGATATGCAGAAGCAGTATGAGTGTTGAAATAAGGCAGCCAGCCGGCACAGGCAACGAAAAGCCCCGGTAATGCGCCTGTAATCGAACGCACAATGGAACTTACGCCGAAAAGTTTTGTTCGTTCAATTCCGTTAGGCGTAATTGAAAATGCCAACGCACCCATGGGAATGTCAAAAGCGGTATATGTAACATCAAGTCCTACAAACAGAAATGCAGTCCATGCTATACACGCCCAACCGGGAACGCTTTCGGGAATTCCCAAGAAGAATAAGAGCATGACGCCCGACACAAACCAGGGCGCAATTTTGATATAGGGGCGCATCTGCCCGTGTTTTGTTCTCGTTTTATCAACGATAACGCCCATCATCGGGTCGTTAATTGCGTCAAAAATACCGCAATAAAGTCTGATTTGCGACGCAATTCCCATAGGGTCATTAAATCTTTTGAGCAAAATATTTGTCAAAAAATAGTTCAAATATTTTGACCCCGTCATTGAAGTGAACATTCCCTGCGCACCGCGGCCGAGAGCATAAGAAATTGTTTCTCGCCATGTAAGGTATGTTTCTTCACCCACATCTTTTTTTACTGTTTTTGAGTCTAAAAATCCTTTTACGCTAAATCCCATTTTCATCTTCCTTATTAAGCCTTTTCGCTTTCTCTCTTTTCGATAATATAATCGTGCACTTTATCTGCAAGCTCGCCGTAAACCTTGAATTTGCTTCTGAATACAATCAGTGAAGCCAGCAAGAACAACATGGGCACGCCGAAGCAAATAATACCGATACCTGTTTTTGTCATATCGTTGATGCCAACACCTGCGGCAATCTGACCGCTGTAATTCATAACTGCAAGTCCGCCGAAGAGCACCATGGTCTGTATTGTATATGCCATTTTCTGCAAAAAGCCTTTCATTGAGAAAGTAATGCTTTCACTTCTCTCACCGTTTTTATATTCACCGTAGTCAACAATATCCGCAAGGAAAATGGTCTGCGAAACGAACATTGAAGAAACGCCCACCGATGCGAGAATATAGCAAATATCCATAACAAGCGGATTAAGCTTTAAAATCGGCCCTGTTATGAGCATTACGGCATAGCCTATAATTGCAGTACTTAATGAAATTGTGTATGTTTGTCTTTTTGAGAACCACTTTGTAAGCACGGGCACAACTAAAAGTCCCAACACGGAGCCCACCGTACCGATAAGCTGGAAGGTGGACTGTAATTTTGAGTTTCCCAAGGAATCGGTAAAATAATAAACCGCAGTTGAGCTTGTGAGATACCAGCCCGCATTTGAAAGCATTGCAAAAATAATGAATACAACCAACTGGTCATTGCTCTTGATAACTTCAAAAACCTGTTTAAGACTGAATTTTTTCTTTTCACCGTAAACTACATTTGTTTCTTTTGTCACAAGAATACACACTGATGAAAATCCGACGAGAGCAATACCGCAAATTCCTGCCCAACGGGAAAATCCCGAAGCGCTGTATCCCTTTGTGTCGGTCATACCGCTTGAAAGAAGCGGACAGATAATGGGGGTTAAAACAGAAATAATACCCTGACCGAGACCTGAAAATGTTCTTGCTATTGTCGCAACAAGATTTCTCTCTTTTTCTTCGCTTGTGAATGACGGCACCATTGACCAATAGGGAATATCCGCCATTGTGTTAGTCATACCCCACAGCACATACATAACGGCAATATAAATATAAAGGGGAAGTCCGCTCATTCCGAAAGATGTGAACAAAAGGAATAAAACAACCGCATTACACACGGCGCCTATTAAAATCCAAGGTCTGTATTTGCCGAATTTTGTTCTTGTATTGTCAACGATTGTGCCCATCATCGGGTCGTTTATTCCGTCCCAGATACGGGCAATGGGTGTTATGAGAAGCAAAAAGCCTTCTTCTAATCCCAGCACGCTTGAAAGATAATAAGAAAGATATGAATAGAACATACCGTAACTTAAATCGAGACCGATTGCACCCACGCCGTAACCCAATGCAGTTTTTAAAATACCGTTCTTTTTAGTTGCCATTTTGCGCTCTGACCTCACTTATTGCCATTTTCAACTCATCTTGAATTTCGGGGAATTCTCTTGAAAAATTTTCTTGCCTTTCTTCATATTTTGAAAGAGCCAAAGAAAAGACTCCCACTGTTGCCGCAACAAACGGAGCAGCTTTAACCGCTGTTTTAATAAGTTTTTTAGCATCCATCAGTCACGGGTCACCACCGTTCCCACAGTTTTTGCACCGATAAATTCGGAAATAATATTGTATTTCACTCTGCCGTTGAGAATTGCAACTTCTCTGACACCGTTTTCAATGAGATTTACAATATTGCGGATTTTGGGAATCATACCGCCTTTTGCCAATCCGCTGTCAAGAAGCATTTTTGCCTTTTCAACGCTGATTCGTTCAAGTGCGGTTTTTTCATTTTCACTGTCAAGAAAAATTCCGTTTACATCGGTAATATAAACCAAACAGTCCGCACCCAACGCAAGAGCCGCTTGACCTGCGGCGTCGTCCGCATTGATGTTTACCGAGCCCAAAGCATCGCACATTCCGACGGGAGATAACACAACTGTGTAGCCTTTATCAAAAAGTGTGTCGATAAGGGTTGTGTCAACCTTTTTGATGTCACCCACTCTGCCCAATGACTTACCGTTTATATATTTAGGCGTAGCCTTAAAAATTTTACCGTCAGCACCGCTGATGCCAACCGCTGAAATATTGCTTTGAGAAAAGCGCTCAACAATTTTTTTGTTGACGCTGCCCGAAAGCACCATCTCAACCACATTCATTTCGTCGTCACCGGTAACACGGTAGCCTTCATAAAATTCAGATTTTAATCCCATTTTGTCAAGCGTTTTAGTGATTTCTTTGCCGCCGCCGTGCACAACAATGACCTTTGCGCCCACCATTGAGAGAAGTGCAATATCTTCAAGTAGGTTTGTCATAAGCGCTTCATCGTCCAAACAGCTTCCGCCCAGTTTTATTACAATTCTTTTGTTATGGAGCTTGTGAAGCTGGGGCAAAATATCCTGAACATTTTTTATTTTTTCATCGCTGTCAAGTCCGTTTTTTTTATCGTATTCTTTTAAGGATTTAATTGTGTATTCCACATCGGTGGGGCAATCAATATATTCAATTCCCCGCTTTTGTCTTGTTTCGTTACCCTTGCCCGTAATGAGAATTACACTGTCAGCGCCCATTTCGTTAATTGCGGTATCAATAGCGATTCCGCGGTCATCAATAATCTTGTATTTACCGCCTTGCGCCTCAACGAAAGCTGCTATTTCAAGTGAAATTTTCTGCAACGGCTCTTCACCGGGGTCTTCTTCGGTGATATAAGTCATATCGGCATATTGCCCTGCGATTTCGCCTAAATCTTTGCGGCGGATAAGCGCTTTGTTACCGGGACAGCCGAACACTATTGCCACTTTTCTGCCCGGATATTCCTGGCGGACAGACTTAAACAGATTTTCAAAGCTCATTCTGTTGTGAGCATAGTCAACAATAGCGGTTACTCTCTTGTCCGCATTTTCATAGACTTCCATTCTTCCGCTTGAACGGGCCTTTAAAAGTCCTGTATAAATAAACTTTTCGGGGATGCCGAGTTTTACGCATACCGCAATTGCGCAAAGTGCGTTTTCAACATTGAAAAGTCCGGGAATGGTGAGAGTAAAATCTCTGTCGAAGTCTTTTGTGCGGACAGTGAACACCGTGTCGGACCCGTCTTTTCTGATATTGTAGCCGTAAACATCGGCATTCTCATTTTTAGTGCTGAATGTGATGACTTCGGGTGCGTTCTTTGCCGCTTCAAGCACATCTTCGCTTCGGTCAGAGTCAAGATTTACAACTGCGGTTTTGCACTGTGAAAAAATCTTCATTTTAGATTGAAAATAGTCTTCAAAATCGGGGTGTTCAATGGCGCTTATGTGGTCGATACCGATATTGAGATAACAACCGATCGTAAATTCAACGCCATATACTCTGCCGTATTTTAAAGCCTGTGAAGAAACCTCCATTGTAAAGTGCTCAATACCGCTATTAACCGCATTATTAAAATGCTTGTGTAAATCAAAGGGTTCGGGAGTTGTCAAATGGCTTTCTATGTTGATTACACCGTCATAAGTGTCAATTGAAGATACAATTGCGCTGTTCTTTTTGCCGAGAGACGCCAAATATTCATCTTCAATATATTTGATAAAATAAGCGGTTGTGGATTTACCCTTTGTGCCGGTAATACCCACAAGTTTGAGTTTTTCATAAGCGTTTTCATAATAGAAATTCGCCATAAGCCCCATTGCAAGTCTAATATCACTGACTATTACGCAGGGTGCATCGGTATTATATTTTTGCTCTGCAATATACAAGGTTGCGCCTTTATTCAATGCGTCAAGCAAGAACTGTTCTTTGAAATGTGCCCCCTTGCACAAGAAAAAAGTATTCTCTTTTATGTCTTGTGAATTATATGAAATATAGCCGATTTCGGTGTTTTCGTCGGCAGTACATTCACAAAGTATTCCCTTTTCCGTAAAGAGTTTAAGATATTCCTTTAATTTGCTCATTTTAATCTCCCTTAAAGACATAATAAGTTAATATATATCATATCACATATAAAATTATTATGCAATTATTATTTGCGCGTGAAAAACCCATAAAAGCTCGACAAAAATCGGGATTAAAATAGTTGCAATATTGTAGGGTGCGACGACTCGGCGCACCGTTACGGTTTTGATGTGAATTTTTTTCGGCGGGAGCAAGCCCCCGCCCTACGACTTGTTGTTTTTTGCTTCGGGTTATTTTGCGGGACGATGTGGGCATCGTCCCCTACACTTTTCCTCTCTCTGACGAGGGAGGTGGCACGGCTTTGCCGTGACGGAGGGGAGAATGCATATCAAAACCACACAATTTTATACAGAGTGAATTGTAGGGTGCGACGACTCGGCGCACCGTTACGGTTTTGATGTGAATTATGCGATTTTGCGGGACGATGTGGGTAGCGAAGCGGCGGCGAGGTAGTGAATGGCAATCCGGTGGATTGTCAGAGCCGAGCCGTGACCGAACCGCAGTGAGACTCATCGTCCCCTACGATAAACGATTATACATTAAAAATGGGTGATAGGAAAAATCCTACCACCCGTTTTGTTTTATTTATCCAATCCAAACACCGTTTGAAGCGAATTTGTATGTTTTTCCGTTGATGACCTTTGTGCCGGTTACCATGTATCCGTTTTCGTCAAGATAATACCAGTTGCCGTTCCATTGTAACCAAGAGTTAGTCATCATTCTGCCGTTGGCGTCAAGATAGCACCAACCGTGTGAGTCTTTAACCCATTTGTTAGTTACGCAGTAGCCGTCAGCGCCTACATAGCACCAACCCACTGAATCTCTAATCCATTTGTTTGTTGCCATTCTGCCGTTTGAATCGAGATAGCACCAGCCGTGTGAGTCTTTAACCCATTTGTTTGTTACGCAATAACCGTCAGCACCTACATAACACCAACCCACTGAATCTCTAATCCACTTGTTTGTTGCCATTCTGCCGTTTGAATCAAGATAGCACCAGCCGTGTGAGTCTTTAACCCATTTGTTTGTTACACAATATCCGTCTGCGCCTACATAACACCAACCCACAGAATCTCTAATCCATTTGTTAGTTGCCATATATCCGTCAGCACCAAGGTAGCACCAGCCTTTTGAGTCTTTAACCCATTTGTTTGTAACTTTAACGCCGTTTTCATAGAATGCCCACTTACCGGCTTCCTGAACCCAGCCGTTTTTAACTGCTTCGAGTTTTGGAATCACTGTCACATCGGTAACCTTGTCGCATCTTGAACAATGTCTTGATTTTGAACCGTCTTTTTCATAAGTAGGCTCTAAATCAACTGTAAATTCTTCATCAAAATCGTGACCGAGTGCTGAGATTGTTTCAGTTTCTGTTTCATCGCAATGGCATGTGCGAATTTTTGAGCCTGTTGTTTCACAAGTAGGCTCTATTGTTACAGTCCACTCGCCGAATGTGTGACCTGTTGCCGGGATTGTTTCGGTTTCTGTTTCACCGCAATGGCATGTGCGAATTTTTGTGCCTGTTGTTTCACAAGTTGGCTCTATTGTTACAGTCCACTCGCCGAATGTGTGACCTGTTGCCGGAATTACTGTAACTTCAATCTCATCACATCTTGAACAGTGCTTTGACTTCGAGCCGTCCGTTGTGCAAGTAGCTTCTTTGTCAACTGTAAAGTTATCATCAAAATCGTGACCGAGTGCTGAAATTGTTTCTGTTTCTGTTTCACCGCAAGAACAAGTGCGGGTTTTTGTACCGGTTGTTTCGCAAGTAGGTTCAGTTATTATCCAATCTGACCAATGACTATCCTCTTGTCCAGCACTGACATTATAGTGTATTGTACATGCTGTTAGTTTGTAATTACCATTGCTTATGCTAATATTGTACCAAGTTGCTTCATCACCTGCGAAATATACATATTCAAGTGATGTGCAATTATAAAATGCATAACTACCAATTGATGTTACACTGTCCGGGATTGTTATGCTTGCAAGTGATGTGCAATATTCAAATGCCCAATCACCAATTGATGTTACACCATTTCCAATTGTCACACTTGCAAGTGATGTGCAATTATAAAATGCATACCTACCAATTGATGTTACACCGTCTGGGATTGTTATGCTTGTAAGTGATGTGCAATGAGAAAATGCACCATTACCAATTGATGTTACACTGTCGGGGATTGTTATGCTTGCAAGTGATATGCAATATTCAAATGCATAATTACCAATTAATGTTACACTATCCGGGATTGTTATGCTTGCAAGTGATGTGCAACTAGAAAATGCACCATTACCAATTGATGTTACACTGTCGGGGATTGTTATGCTTGCAAGTGATGTGCAACGGGAAAATGCATAATCACCAATTTTTGTTACACTGTCGGGGATTGTTATGCTTGCAAGTGATGTGCAATCAGAAAATGCCCGATAACCAATTGATGTTACACTGTTACCGATTGTTACGCTTGCAAGTGATGTGCAACTATAAAATGCACTCTCATCAATT
>CALZID010000012.1 GCA_945787805.1 uncultured Clostridia bacterium
AAAAAACCTTTACTTATAGGGTTTTATGCGGTCTACACTTTTTTTACAACCCCATTTGTTTTTACAGTATATCAACCTTTAATTCTGCGTCATTATATTTATAAAACTTTCTGTCTTCAAGAGCCCAGAGTCTTTGAGTGAATTCGCCTTTTTCTATTCCGCTGACTGCGTCCATAATTTCATAGATACGGGCGTCCATTAAGTCAAGCTGTGAAAGCAATTCCGCTTCAAGAAAAAGCGGTCTGACCGCTGCGCCGAATTCGGGTTCACCGTGATGGGACAAAATCATGTGCTGCAAAAGCATTGATTTTTCGCTGTCAATATTGAGCTCTTTTGACGCATCTGCCACCATCATTGCACCCATTACAAGATGTCCCAAAAGATTGCCTTCGACGGTATATCCCGACGCTATACCCGTATCCTTAACATCAAACTCAACTGTTTTTGCAATATCGTGAAGAATTGCACCGGATATGAGCAACTCTCTGTTCACAAAGGGATAAACCTTGCAAACGCTCTCGCAGAGCTTAACGATTGATGATGTGTGCATTAAAAGTCCGCAGCGGATAGCATGGTGCAAACGGAATGCCGCAGGAAAATAGAGAATTTTTTCCTTATTCTTCTCAAGCAAATGTGTTACAACTCTTTTAAGGTCGTTATCTTTAAACTCGCCGACGGTTTTCAGAAGAAAGCCGAGCATATCTTCTCCGCTGTAATCCGCTGATTTAACAAAGTCCGAGACATCAACACCGTCGCTGTCAATTACAGGACGGATTTTTTCAATTCTTAACTGGTCGTGTCCGTTATACTGCGATATTGAACCTCGAACCTTTACAAACATATCGTTTTCATATTTACCGTGAGTATTTTCATTATAATCCCAGAGCTTTGCAAAAATTTCTCCGCTTTTATCAGAAAGCACAATATCAAGATAAAAATTACCGTTTTTAGCTGTTTTTTTATCGCATTGTTTAATTACCGCAAAGCCTTCAACAAGTCCGTTATTACCGATTTCATTAAAATTCATATATATAGTTTCCTTTCGACTGTATATATAAAATTATACACTGACGAAATAACTATTGCAATATGTTTTTATCCGAAAAGCATTTTACCGGTGTTTTCCTGCACAATAAACAGTCCGCAAAGGGCAATTGTAATAAGCAGCGTTACCATGGACGACAGTATAAAACTCTTTATAAGCGAAGACAGCTCCGACATTATATTTCACACTCCTTTAATAATTCGGTTAACGATTCGGCAAAATACCGGGCTGAAAAAATAGCTTCTGTCAGGGTGTTTGCATCTGTTCCTATATCGACGGACAACGCACAGGGCAGTAAATCCATATTGTATTTTCTGCTTGAAAAAACCAAGGGTCTTATTAGTTTTGAGTTGTCATTTGCCAATTTGTTTTGCAGTTTTAATGCAAAGGTCAGGTTTTTCTCCCAATTTGGAAAATCCGTCACATTGCCCGACTCACAGCCCGTTGTCAGCATTATTTGAGCTACTTTTTTACCATCAATTTCAGCAGTCGTTTTAATTCTTGAACCGTCCTTTTGATAAATGGAATCACGGTGTACATCAAGCACAATTTGTATCGACGGGTTATTTCTTAAAACTTCGCTCACCTTTTCTCTTGACCTTTCATAAGCGCCGCTGTACTGTTCGTCAAAGGTATCGGTTATATGAATGGTTTTATATCCGTTTTCGTTGAGAATTTTACAGACTTCTTCACCGATTCGCACCACGGTTTCACCCTTATTTTCACTTCTTATACTCCTTGCATTTGAATAGAAATCTCTGTCTATCAATTCATAGCTTTCAGAGGTATGTGTGTGATAAATAAGCACCGCAGGTTGATTTTTTGAAACATTGGCGGTAATCTTTTGATTTATATAGTCTTCTATGTTTATTTCTACATCTAATGTTGTGTTTCTTAAAAGGATTTTATCATATTCTGCCGTAGCGTTTTTGCGGCTGTAATCTTCGCTGAGAATTTTGCCGTCATTTGAAATATTATCGGCGTTTTTTCCTTCTGCTTCAATCAGTCTTTGAACATCGTCGGGTATATCTGACTTAACAGTCACCGACTGAGCCTCTTTATATGCCTCGCCCATTGAAGCCACTATCTTATCTTCTTTATTTATCGGGGCTTGCTGATTTTTAAAATATGATATACTCTCAAAAGGATATGACAAAAATGTTCCTATATCTATTATTGTTTTTTTATTAAAATCAGCATCAGAAACGCAGAAAAGAAACAGAGCAACAGGTATAATTAACTTCACAGCATATTCTGTAATAATTTCTGAAATGTTTGTCCTTTTATTCAAAGCATCATTCCTTTCATATTTTACAAAAATATATGAAAGAAATATTTAAAAAATGACTACATCAACGAAAGCAAAAATTCAGGCTCGATATGAGGTTGAAGTGCGCAATTTATACTGAGCGCCAATAAGCGTGACGCTCTTTCGATAATTAAATCAATATCTCTCGGTGTTACCATCACTTTTTCCGCTTCATTTGAAATTGAGTCAGTATTTTCATCGTTTTCGGTTAAATCGCAAACAAGGGTTTTACCGTCAACTACTGTCGGAATTCCGATTGCTATTACCGGTATTCCTAACATTTCACTGTCTATTCTTGTTCTGTGGTTACCCACACCCGAACCCGGTGAAATGCCCGTATCGGACAATTGAACTGTTTTTCCCAATCTTGACAGACTTCTCGAAGCTAACGCGTCAACCGCAATAACCGCCTTAGGTTTTATTAAATTCGCAATTCCTTTAATGTATTCGGCGGTTTCTATTCCGGTTTTTCCAAGCACCCCCGTTGAAATGGCTGACACGGAATTAAATTCGGGCAATCCTAAATCCTTTGAAATATCTTTCGCAATGTGACGTGTTGAAAAAATTTGTTCCGCACAGCAAGGCCCCAATGCATCGGGTGTAATATTGTCATTGCCGATTCCCGCTACCAAAACTGCTCCGTTACTGTCAGGAAGCAATTGTACAATTATATCTGTTAAAGCTTTTAACCGTCCGTCGAGTAATTCTGTTTCGTGTGAAAACTCAGGTAAGTCAACGGTATAGTATTTTCCCTTTGGCTTGCCCACCTGTCTTTCGCCGTCTTCGTCTAAAACTTCTATCAAGGTTATAACCGCATCATCTTTTTCGGTTTCTTCAAATTTTATTCCTTTTATATTACTACTTTTTATTATCTCATGACGCTCGAGCGCCAAATCAGTCCTGAATTGCATAGCTTCACCCTATAAAATCATGGTTTTTCATCATTATTATTGACCGCAGAAAAAAATATAGTCAATTTATAAAAAAAACTTGATTTTTATTTTAATTCGTGCTAATATATGTATCTGTAATGCGAAGGAGGTGTAACGAATATGGCAAATATTAAATCAGCTAAAAAGCGTGTTCTCGTTAACAAGACAAAGGCACAGCGTAACAAGTCAACTAACTCTGCTCTCAAAACAGCTATCAAAAAGGCAAACATTGCTATTGAAACAAATGCTGCTGACAAAGATGAGCTTGTAAAGATTGCTGTTAAGAAAATCGACCAAGCCGCTGCAAAGGGTCTTCTTCATAAGAATAATGCAGCTCGTAAAAAGTCTGCTCTCGTTACAAAACTTAACAAGGCTTAATTTATTTACGCAGTTCTTTGCCGTTGACGAAAGTCTTCGGCATTTTTCTTATTTTTACAAACTGTTCATTGACATTTTTTAATTAGTTGTGTATAATTAAAAAAAGATATTTATTGGGAGGATTTCTCTTATGAAAAAGGCTTTGAAAGTTATTGCTGTTATTGCCGGCATTGCCGCTGTTGCGGTTGCTGCGTATGTTGTTATCAAAAAATATGTTGACAGTAAAAGAGTTGTAATCGGCAATGATGCTGAAAACTATGTTTCATGCTCATTCTGTGATGACACTTTTGTTTCTGAAACTGTTGCATAATCAGAACTCATAATGAAAAACAGGACTGTGAATTCAGCCCTGTTTTTTTTATTTTGATTTCGGCTTTGTAACAAACGATGTGATTAGTCCGCAAAGCATTGCCACGGTTATACCCACCGAGCCTGCCGATAACGGCCCGGATATGATTCCCAAAGCACCTTTTTCTTTAATTGCTTCTTTTGTTCCCTGAACTAAGGTATTGCCAAAGCCCGTCAAAGGCACGGTTGCCCCTGCGCCTGCCCACTTGACAATGGGCTCATAAATTCCCAATCCGCCTAAAATGACGCCGATAACCACAAATGCGACAAGAATTCTCGCAGGCGTAAGTTTTGTAAGGTCAATTAAAAGCTGACCTATTACGCATATAATTCCGCCGACTAAAAATGCTTTTAAAAAAATCATATTTCTTCCTCCCTAACATAGTTTGGCAGAAAGAAAATTTTTTATTCAACAAAAAAGCACGAGATAAAATATCCCGTGCAAATTTTTAAATTATTCGCCCTTCATTTTAGCAAAGCATTCACTGCAATAAACAGGTCTGTCGTCTTTGGGAAGGAAAGGAACTTTTGCTTCACCGCCACAAGAAGCACAAACTGCTGTGTGGAATTCCTTTGCACCGCGAATTGCATTTTTGCGTGCTACACGGCACTCTTTGCATCTCTGCGGTTCATTCACAAACCCTTTCTCTGCATAAAATTCCTGTTCACCTGCTGTAAAAACGAATTCGTTTCCACAATCTTTACAGGTAAGTGTTTTGTCTTCGTACATTTTGCTACCTCGCTTATTTTTTACCCAAAGGGCATTTATTTGATACTGCGGATTTTCTTGCGTATTCTTTGCAGCGCATTGTCAACAGACTTTTCACTGCAATCAAGAATCTCAGCAATTTCATTATAGCTTAAACCGAGCAAATTAAGTCTGAACACTTTTTTCTCGGTCTTTGAAAGGTTGTTATTAACAAAGGATAGAATAGAATCAATTTCTTCGTTATATATCAACATTTCTTCAGGAGTCGGAGTAAAAGAACGAATATCGCTTTTTTCATCAATTGAAATATATGAATCAAGCGGAAGATTATTCTTTTTGTTTGCAGTTCTCAATGCAGAAAGCATTTTTCGGGTAATAAGAGTTGCAGCATATGTAGAAAACAACACACCCTTTGACTCATCAAAGGAATAAACCGCAGAAAGAAGCCCCAACATCCCCTCTTGATATAAATCTTCATTCTCAATGCCACTTATTGTCTTAAAAGAAAGTGATTTTTGAAGAACTGTTTCGGAATAGCGTTTAATTATATCGGTTAATGCATTACTGTCTCCGCTTTTTGCCTTTGAGACAAGTAAATTTTCATCCAAAAAATTCACCTCGAAACACCATGACACAAAACTACTAATCTATATATTCTAAATTATATCACAAAAACTGTAAAAGTCAACTAATATTTTTGTATATATTTCATAAATTTATATTACCGAAAAAAAGAACCGCAAAACAATTGCGGCTCTCTGTTTTTACATAAATATTTGAATTATAACCGTGGCTGTACTTAAAAGCATAATTGCAGCAAGAAAGATTGCAACTGCCTTAACAAAAAAACTTCTGTTCATTTTAATTAAACTCCTAAAATATCAGAAATACTCTTTCCTAAGATTTCTGCTTTTTCTTCTGAAATCTTCCTGGTTTCACCGCAAGCAGTAATATATGCCTTGATTTTGGGCTCTGTACCCGACGGACGGACAATAACCTTGCTGCCGTCTGCGAGATAATATGAAAGTACATTGGATTTCGGCAGGTTTATTACACTTTCTTCACCGTTATTTGATTTCATTACGCTCAATTTATAATCTGCAATCTTTACAACATCAAAATCGCCGATTTTCTTTGGCGGATTTTCACGAAGCGATGACATTATATCCGCCATCTTCTGCATTCCGCTTGCACCTTCAAAGGCAAAATTTAACACAGTGTTGAGATACATGCCGTATTTTTCGTAAATGCCATCCATAAACTCTTTAAGCGAGATACCGCGTAGCTTATAATATGACGCCATTTCGCAGATAAGAAGCGATGCAACAACCGCATCTTTATCACGGGCATGTATGCCGCGAAGATAGCCGTAAGATTCTTCCATACCTACAACAAAGCGGTTTTCTTCGTTGTTTTTCTCAAGCTTTGTGATAAGTTCGCCGATATACTTAAATCCGGTTAATAAATCGGCGGTTTCTGCTCCGTAAAAAGACGCTATTGTTTCAATCAAAGGTGTTGTGACTATTGTTTTTACCACAATTGGATTTTCGGGCAGTTTATTTTGCTCTTTAAGTGATGAGAGAAGGTATTCTGTAAACATTGCACCCACTTCATTACCGGTCATAAGCACATAGTCATCGCCGTCTTTTACTGCTATGCCCACACGGTCACAGTCGGGGTCGGTTGCCAAAAGCAAATCTGCATCTGTTCCCTTTGCGGTTTCGATTGCACATTCAAATGCCTGACGGATTTCGGGGTTCGGATAAGGACAAGTTGGGAAATTACCGTCGGGTTTTTCTTGCTCTTTTACCACTGTAACATCCTTAACACCTGCCATTTTAAGCACTTTACGAACAGGCTTATTGCCTGCACCGTTAAGAGGTGTATAAATCACTTTAAGGTTTGCTTTTTTGATAGAATCAGGATTAACAAGACTTGAAATCACCTTTGCATAGAATTCTTCGTAAAGCCAGTCTTCAATAAAATCGACCATATCTTCAGCCAAAGCATTGTCAAAATCCATTGTTTTAACATCTTTAAACATATCAATATTCTGAATATAATTATATGTCTTTGCCGCCGCTTCGTCTGTCATTTGATATCCGTTGGGGTCATAGCACTTAAATCCGTTATATTTTGACGGATTGTGACTTGCAGTAATAATGATACCCGATGAGCAATTAAGTCTTCTGACTGCGAACGAGAGCATTGGTGTGGGAACAAGTTCGGGATAAATATATACCTTAATTCCGTTTGCCGCAAGAACACCCGCCGCACTTTCGGCAAATTCTTTAGACTTTATTCTTGAATCGTAAGCAATGGCAACGGACGGATTTTCAAAAGCTTCGTTAAGATAATCAGCCAAGCCTTGTGTTGCCTGATTAACCGTATAAACATTCATTCGGTTCGTACCTGCTCCGATAACTCCGCGAAGCCCTGCTGTACCGAATTCGAGATTTTTATAGAATCTGTCAAGAATTGCTTCTTCGTCCCCTTTTATGCTTTCAAGCTCTGGAATTAAATCAGCATCGGCAGTTGCCGAAGATAACCAAATTTCATAGAGTTTATTGATATCGTTCATTATTAAACCTCCAATATTTTTCTATTATGTATTTTATATCAAATCACAACAAAAGTAAATATATATTTTTATGTTGAAAAAGATATGTTTAGTATTGTATAATTATTACAGTTTATATTGGATGTGATAATTTTGTTTTCAAAAATAATTAGTCTCGGTCTTTTCGGTATGGAGGCCTATAAAGTGATTGTTGAAGCCGATATTTCGGGCGGTATGCCCCGTTTTGATATTGTGGGACTACCCGACACTGCTGTATCCGAAAGCAAGGAAAGAGTGCGTTCTGCAATAAAAAACACAAATTTGCAATACCCTGTCAGCAGAATTACAATAAACTTGGCGCCTGCCGATATGAAAAAGGAAGGTCCGTTGTATGATTTGCCGATTTTGATTGCGCTTCTCTGTGCTAACGACCAATTAAAAGGCGTTGATGACAGCATGGCGTTTATCGGTGAATTGTCACTTGACGGTACTTTAAGACATATCAACGGTGTTTTGCCCATGGTACTTTGCGCCAAAAAGAACGGAATTGATAAGATTTTTATTCCTGCCGAAAACATCAATGAAGGTGCGGTTGTTGAAGGGATAAAGGTTTATCCCGTAAAGTCTGTTCTTCAGCTTATTAACCACCTGAGCGGAATTGAAGAAATCACGCCGGTAACCGCAAAAGATTATAATGAATATAGAAATCCTGACAATCTCCCCGATTTTTCCGATGTTCGCGGTCAAAAAGAAGTTAAAAGAGCATTGGAAATTGCCGCAGCCGGCGGACATAATGTGCTTATGGTCGGACCGCCCGGTTCGGGTAAAAGTATGCTTGCCAAAAGAATGCCTTCAATTCTGCCGGATATGACCTTTGATGAGGCAATTGAAACCACAAATATTTATTCTATTGCGGGAGCATTGCCGAGCGGTGTATCTCTTCTAAGGTCAAGACCTTTCCGCTCGCCCCATCACACAGTATCCCCTGCCGGGCTTTCAGGCGGAGGTGCAATTCCCAGACCGGGTGAAGTTTCGCTTGCACATAACGGAGTTCTGTTTTTAGACGAATTACCTGAGTTTACAAGAAACACACTTGAAGTTTTGCGCCAACCCATAGAAGATGATATTATTACCATATCAAGAGCTGCCGCAAAATTTCAGTATCCTTGTTCGGTTATGATGATATGCGCTATGAATCCCTGCCCTTGCGGATATTTAGGCCATCCGACACGGCCTTGCACTTGCTCAAACGGTATGGCACAAAGATATCTTAACAGAGTCAGCGGTCCGCTTTTAGACAGACTTGATATTCATATTTCTGTACCGCCCGTTGATTTTGAAAATCTTTCCGGAACAGAAAAAGCAGAGCCGTCTTCTGAAATCAAAAAGCGAGTTGAAAAAGCAAGGCGTATTCAACAAGAAAGATTTAAAGGCACGAAGATTACCTGTAATGCAAAAATGGATTCAGCGGCTACTAAAAAGTACTGTTATCTGTCACCTGCTGCACTGATGATATTAAAAACCGCATTTGACAGGCTTTCGCTTTCTGCCCGTGCTTATGACAAGGTTTTAAGAATTGCAAGAACTATCGCTG
This sequence comes from uncultured Clostridia bacterium, assembly GCA_945787805.1. Taxonomy (GTDB): domain Bacteria; phylum Bacillota; class Clostridia; order Oscillospirales; family Acutalibacteraceae; genus Fimenecus. The sequence goes on from CALZID010000012.1 coordinate 8,876, forward strand.
ATTTAGACGGCGAAGATGAAATAGATGTTAAGCACATCACGGAAGCAATACAATACAGAAGTCTTGACAGAAGATTTGATTTATAAAGGGGTTGTAAAAAAAGTGTAGACCGCATAAAACCCTATAAGTAAAGGTTTTTTAGTACTCCAAAACAGCATTTAACACATAAAAGAAATAAAAAACAAAAAACAGATAAAAAATAATGTTTTATGCTATGAACAAACTTCGCCTCTCGGCGTACCTTTGTACGCCGTCGGGTAACCGATAACAAGGCAAAAGCCTTGTTATCGCTCAGTTTGTCCATTCTACGCATTTTTTCCTAACCCCACAGAAGGGGCTGTAAAAAAACTTTCGTTTTTTTACAGCCCCTTCTCTTCATTTCTATAATTGCTTAACTGTGTTTTTTCTTTTTATTCGCAACAATTATCGCAACTGCCGCAACAATGATAACCAATATAATCGGCACAACCATTAACATGATTTTATTTGTATTGTTTTCATTTGAATCGACAGTATCTGTATTTGTATTGTTTGCATTTACATCTTGCGGTTTTGTAGTATCTTCTGCGACATTTGTGTCTTGTGGCTTTGATACATTATCATTGATATTGCCTGAATTTGTATTCTGCGAATTAGGGTTATAATTTTTATCATAAGTGAAAGCAATATGCTGTGCTTCACCTATTACACCCGATTTAGACACTGCACGGAAAGCGTATGTATTAAAACCGTCTTCACTTGCAGTGAATGTGTTAGAATCCATATCAATCCATTCGCCGCCGTTTATACTGTATTGATATTTCGCAATATTCGAATTTTGTCCGTTTGAAAGCGTTACGGTTACACCTTTATTAAATATTTGGCCATTTTCAATGATGTTACCGTTTGATATTGCTTCCATCTTAAAGTTCTCGGGAACAGATTTATCAATCATAACCGCATATTCCCGTGACTGGGCACTTTCACCGCCTGCACCGTTAACTGCTTTAAATTTATAGGCTGCATTGATATTTTCACTTACTATGAGAACATTGCTGTTCATTTCTTTCCAGCCGTGTCCGTTGTCACAGTAATAAGTAATGCCCGATTTGCTGTTTGTGCTGCTTAATGTGAACACAACATTTTCAGATGTCCACTCATCTGTTACACCTGTTACATCAACGCAGAGTTCTGGAATGCCTTTTTCAATATTTGAAACGGTTATACTGTCTGACGCTTTATTACCGTTATTGAGCGTCACTACAACTAAGTATGTTCCGTTTTCGCTTACTGCATATTTGTCCCCGTTAAACTGTTCGCCGTTTACGGTTACATTTGCAATTCCACAAGCACTGTTATCGGTAATATCAATGTAAAGTGTTATATCTTCATTTGTGAAATCGACTGTGTTTGCTTTAAGCTCTATTTCAGGAACAGTCTTATCAATCATAACCGCATATTCTTGTGACTCGGCACTTTCACTTCCGGCACCGTTGACTGCCTTAAACTTGTAAGCTGCATTGATATTTTCACTTACTGTGAGAACATTGCTGTTCATTTCTTTCCAACCGTGTCCGTTATCATAGTAATATGTTATACCTGAATTTCCGTTAGTTTTGCTCAATGTAAATACGACATCCGACGAAGTCCAAGCGCCTGTTGTGCCTGTTACACTAACACTGATTTCAGGAATTCCTTTTTCTGTTTTTGTTACGATTGATACCGTATCACTTTCAAGGCCGGAATTTGAAACTGCCTTGAAGCTGTAGGTATGAACACCGTCTATGGCAATTAGGCTTTCGGTTGTCATTATGTTCCATTCGCCGTCATCAATGCTGTACATATATGAAGCTATTTCGGAGAATGCGGTTGCGCTCGGTGTGAGAATAATATCCTTTGATGTAAATGTACCGCTGTATTCTTCTCCGTCAACCGTTGCGGTAACCTTTATGTTTTCGGGATTGTCTTTGTCAACTATAAATCCCTTTGATGTGATAGCAGGAGATGTATTGCCCGCATTGTCCACCGCTCTTGCTTCAACATATCCTTTGAAGTTTACATCTACTGTCGGTTTTCCATTTTCATTATATGCAACCCATTCGGTTGTAGGATTACCGTCTGCATCAAGCAATCTGTATTCAATTCTGTTAAGACCCGACGCACCCGTATCTTCTGCAGTAACCGAAATTTCTATTTCTTCGTTAAAGAACAGTCCGAATGTAACCGCATTGATGAATTTTGCAAATCCGCCCGTATTCTTGTGCTCCGTACCGATATCGGTAACTTTCGGTGCTTCGTAATCAAAGCTTGCAACATTTAATACGGTTGTAGCACTCAACCCATTATTTGCCGTTACGGTCACTGTGTATTTTCCGTTTTCGGTTACAGTGAATTCACCTGTATCGGTTATATCGGTACCGTTTACGGTAATTGACTGAATTCCCGATATGCCCGCATTTGCAACAACCGTTGCGGTGCGTGCGGAATTAGTAAAGTTTATACTGTCAAGAGCGACCGAGACACTTGGTGCGACAGTATCAAGCATTACACTGTATTCGGCACTTTCTGTACTTTCTCTGCCTGTTTCGTCAACTGCTTTGAACTTGTAGGTTTCTGTACCGATATTTACAACGGACAACATATTGCCGTTCATTGCCTGCCAGCCGTTACCTTTATCGAAATAATAAGTAACATCGCCCTCGCACTCTGTTGCAGAAAGCACAAAAATTGCGGCATTTGAAGTCCAGCCACCGGTTGTGCCTGTTACGGCAACATTGAGAATAGGCTTCTTTTCAACGAGAAGATAATTTTTATCAACAATAACTCGGTATGACGGGCTTTGATAACTTTCGGTGCCCGTACCGTTGACCGCTTTAAAGGTATATGTGGCATCAACAGTGTAATTGACAGTTACTGTATTGCTGTCTAATTCTGTCCAGCCATCACCTTTATTGCAATAATATGTAACACCCGAAAGGGTATTCGGTGAAGACAGAGTGATTGTAACATCATCGTATGTTCTGTGGCCGATTGTACCGTCAACCGCTACCGAAAGAGCAGGAACTGCGTTTTCGTATTTTGTTGACAAAGCAGAAACGGCGCTTTCAAGATTTGCTTTTGAAACGGCCTTAAATTCATAGCTGTTTTCGCCCACATCTTTAAGAGCTACGGTATTTCCGCTGAGTTTTACCCATTGAGAGCCGGAAATTCTGTAATAGTATTCAAAAATTCCCGAATATGCTTCTGACAAAAGTGAAATTTCAATTTCTTTATTTGTCCAACCGCCGTTATACTCTTCACCGTTTACGGTTGCTGAAATTACGGGAGCAGTCGGGTTTATAAGGTCAACTGTTATGCCTTCGCTCTTTACTGTTTCGGACATTTTTGTACCCGTTGTATCAAAAGCACGGGCTTCAACACTGCCTTTGAAATTTGAGCTTACAGTGGGCTTATTTGCGTCATCATATATTGCCCACGAACCTGTGGGGTCACCGTTTTGGTCAAGGAAACGGTATTCGATTTTGCCGATTGCGCCGTCATTGCATGCAGCTTCCATTGAAACCGTTACATTTTCGTTAAAGTATTTGCCGAAAGCCTCATTAAAGTGATTTGCAAATCCGCCGGCACTTGAAAAATCAATACTTGTGACCTTGATTTCATAAGTAATAAAGTTTTCTATTCTTAAAACTTCGGTTGATGTAATTCCGTTGTTACCCGTCATTACTAAAACATAGTTTCCGTTTTCATTAACGGTAAATCTGTCTTGTCCCGTAATATCAACACCGTTTATGCTGACTGATTTAAGCCCCGACTCGCCCGCTGTAATATTAAACATAACATCATAGGGCTCGGTTGTGTAATCGGTCTTTTCGGGGGTAAATATGACTGACGGAGCAACATTATCAATCATAACCTTATAACTGTCGGACAAATCGCTTTCTGTATTTGCACCGTTTATTGCTTTGAAAACATAGGTTGCATTGGTATTATCATTGAGAATAATTTCATTCCCCGTTGTGATTTCCGTCCAGTTTGTTCCGTCGGTACTGTAATAATATGTAATACCTGAAACGGCATTTTCAAGTACGGAAAAGCTGAATTTCACATCGCCCGAAGACCATTTGCCGAATGTTCCTTCAAAATCAACACGGATAACAGGCTTGATTTTATCAATTTTCACTGTGAACGGTGTCACTGAGCTTTCAAGAGCCGAATAAGACTCTGCCTTAAACTGATATTCTGTAATTCCGTGAGTTGAAGCTACGAGCGTGTTACCGCTGAGCTCATTCCATGTTGCGCCGCCGTCGGTACTGTAATAATACATATAAATATCGGAAAAAGCGGTTGATGAAAGCGTAAGAGTAACATCGGTTGAAGTCCATGTGTCATTTACATAAAGTCCGTCTGCATCTGTTGCGGTAACAACAATATCGGTGGGATTTGTTCCGTCGATTATGTAGCCTTCGGAATAGTATGAGTCGGACACATTGGTTGCTTTGTCGGTAACTCTGGCTTCGATATAGCCCTTGAAATCAGGGTTCTGTGAGGGCTTATTACTTTCGTTATAGACCGCCCATGCAGTTATGGGGTCGCCGTTTTCGTCAAGATATCTGTATTCAATAATGTCAACACCCGCAACACCGTAATCCACGGCGGAGATTGTTGCTTCGACTTCTTCATTGAAGAATTTGCCGAAAGTGAGTGTATTCACAAACCTTGCAAATCCCCCTGTGTTTTTATGGTTAAGGGTGACATCGGTAATTTCCGGAGCAGTTTTATCAATGTTTTCAATCAATATCTGCTCTTCTTTTTCTGTACCGCCGACAGTAGTGATTTTTACTTTATAAGTACCGTTTTCATTTACTGTAAATGAAGTTGTGCCTGTAATATCGTCGCCGTTAAGAAGAATTGAAGAAACTCCCGACGCACCGATGGTACCTATGTTAATATTGACATTGTAAGACTGGTTTGTGATTTCTGTTTTTTCAGGCGTAAGCGTAAACGCCGGAGTGACCTTGTCAATATTCACGCTGTAGCCCGTTGTTACAGAACTCTCAATGCTTTTGCCGTTGATTGCCTTAAAATAATATGTTTCTTCAATGTTTGTATCAACAGTCAAGGTATTGCCCGTCAAGGCTGTCCAGCCCGAATCGGAACCGGTCTTATAATAATATGTAATGCCGTCAACCTTGTGCGTACTGTCGAGAGTAAAGGTAACATCTTCTTTTGTCCATTCGCCTGAATAGTCCGTTGGCTCGGTTGTCACAGACACAACGGGAACACCGTATATGATTACGGGGAATGTATCGGAAGCACTTCTTCCGCAATGTGAATATGTGACTGTAATGCTCTGTTCAACATCTAACAAGGTCGGGTCAAAATCAGAAGTATTTACTGTATAGTTTGTGATTTCTTCACTGCTTGCGTTAAGATAATTTGCAACGACTTTAAGCCCTGAAAGGTCAAGCGCCGTTTCACCTTCAAGATATTCGTATCTTGGATTTTGTGTTATATCGATTGTATCAACCTGTTTGGATTTTACAAGAATGGGGAATATGGTACGCATTTCTTTGCCCGCTCTTGTAACGGTAACAATGATGTACTGTTCGCTGTCAAGTAAATCGGAGTTGATTGCGCTGACTTCGTAATCAGTAACGGCTACCGTCATTTTGTCGTCAGTCCAGCTTGCTGCTTCGGGATAATACTGAGCAAGCTCATTTTTATCGTATGTTATTTTTACTTCTAAGCCTGAAAGGTCAAGCTCGGTTTCGCCCTCAAGATATTCATATTTTGTAGGTGCGGTTACGGCAATACTCTTGGGAGTAAGCTCAACAACAGTAATGTCTTTGTAAAGTGTTTGTTTTGATGATGCAGTTAAATTATTCTGCATATATGTCCAGAGTTCTGCCGAACCTGCCTTTAATCCCGAAACAGTGCCTGATGAAGCGCTTACAGAAATGTATTCATTCTGTGTATCGTCCATACTCGAAACTGTTTTGTTATTGTCATCCCACGGTTTATTGCCGTTTGCATCCGGTGTACCCCAGAATTGACGGTAAACGCCCATTCTTACGGGAGTGTGGGATGATGCAAAGGTATAGGGGAAATCCACAACAACCGCATCGGGGCCGTTAATTTTACCACCGGTATATTTATTAAGGCCGAGTTTTGCAGAAACTTTAATTGTAAATATTTTTGAAACACCGCCGATTGTTGCGGTAATTGTTGTGCTTTGTGAGGGATTCTTGATAGGGGAATAATTGCCGCCTGCATCAAGACCTTTTACAACGCCGTTTGAGTCAACAGATGCGATTGATGGGTCAGCCGAAGTCCAGACGATTGTGTCAAGCAATGCCGGGTCATAGTCTGCGGGAGTGACAGAGGTTATTGTCAGCGTTGTTGAGTCACCCTCTTTGATTGAATCGCTGCCTGAAATTGTGAAATCGGTTATGGCGTTACCGACGGAAACTTCAAAAATATTTGATACTGTTGTGCCGTTGTATTCCGCATCTATAAAGATTTTTGATTTACCTGATGACAAACCTGTAAAATTGCCGTTGTTGTCAATCTTACCTATTCCGTCAGTAGCTTCACTGTCCGACGCATAAATTTTATCTCCCGTAATCGGGTCAATAAGTCCCCAACGCCTTATAACATCAGAGTTTGAATTAAGTCGGGAAGGCGTAATTGTTGCAGAATATACCGCACTGTTGCCGATACCCACAGCCGTGTCACCGCTGATTTCAACACCTGAAATAGTGCTGCCGAAGAGATTTCTGGAGACTGTTACGGTAAATGTCTTTGTAACACCGCCTATTGTTGCGCTTATTGTTGCGGTTTTTGAATATGTGAGTCCGCTGCCGCCGTCAAGTCCGGTAACAACACCGTTCTGGTCAACCAATGCAACTGACGGGTCAGAGGATGACCATACCAAATCGCCCGTATATGCACCGGCAGGGACAAGGTTACTGATAGCAAGCTGAATTGTTTTACCCTCATCAACTTTTGTTGCACCTGTGATTTCAAAATTCGTCACCGGAAGCTCCGATGGGTCAACAATAGTGAATGTAATTTTATCAGAGAAAAGCAGTTTATATGCAGCGCTTTTGGGATTGAGTTTAACGGTTGCCTGACCGGGAGCATTAAAGGTTACAAGTCCCGTATCAGAAACTGAAGCTTTTGAAGAAGATGAAGAACCGTCCATTGACCACGCAACATCCTGTTTAAGACGCACGGGAGTACATGCGCCGTAAAGCTGAACCGTTGTACCGACGGCAACAGTAGTCGGGACACTTTTCTTGTTTGTTATATGCACACCCGTGGGAGCAACCGAAGCAATAATGCTCTTTTCAACTATAACTTCTACTGTATCTTCTGCAAGGACAGTTTCGTATTCGTCATAGAGAATTGCCTTAATTTCAATAGTCATATTGTCAAGTACAGACTGCAAGCTGTCTGCAAGGGTATCACCCACAACTGTTCTGACTATCGTAACAATGGTATTAGTGTCGGCAGTTTCAATATCAATACCTGCGGATTCAAGAGCGCTGACAATACCGTCCGCCATTGCGTCGCCTATAAGCGGAGTTGAACGCACTTCTTCGTCGAGCCACTGTTGAAAAATAGCCGCTTTTGAATAGTCATAGGCCGTAACCTTACCGTTATCGTTAACACCCGCTAACAAAGGCTGACTGCTAACCCAATCAACACGGGCGCCTTCGGGCATATCGGATGAAAGAGTATAACTCAATTGCACAGAATTATACTCCTTAATTGAAATTCTTTCGGTTACAACCGTGCCGTCATTTGTAATCTCCAATGTGATACTTGCCGAGAATGTACTTAACCCCGGTATCAACATTGTTGTAATCAAGATTGCACACAAAAGCACGCTCATTATCTTATTTTTTCTCACAAAATCAGCTCCCAGTGAAAAAATGTAATTAGAAAAATTATACACTAAAACCTAAGAAATTTCAAGCAACATACAGTTATTTAATTAATTTTTTTTGTCAACGGACAATACAAAAAATAAAAATCCCGCAAGGGATTTATTTCGTTGAAAGAGCGACTAAAAGTAGTGTAAGCAGGGGTAAGAACGACCAAAAGTAATGTAATCACTTCAAATCTTCACTATATACAAACTGCGTATTGATAGGAATTTTAAAAAAGTCATTATCCCCATTGTCAATCAATATAAGGGTGTTCTTATCCTTAATCTCAAATTCAAATGTTGTGCTTTGTGAAGTGGCAATAATCTTTCCGTCTGCAATTTTATAAGAGCCATATTCCTGATAAGAAACTACAGAACCGGCACCAAAACGAAACTCATTGTTATCGGTATCAAGCGAAAGATACGGCGTTAACATTTCTTCATAATCGCCAACAGCATAATAGCAGCCGGAAAGAACAGGGGTTGTATCAGAATCACAACCTACGAATGAAAATAGCATCAACAAGCAAATCAAAAAACAAATAATTCGTTTCATTTTATACTCTCCTTTAATGTCTTACAACTTGCAATCAACATTCGTCTGATTCGACCGCAAAGATTTCTATGCTTTTTATAGATTTCTTCATCAATAGCGTTCGTATTGAACAACAAACGCAACCATCCTTCGGTTTCGCTACATTCCTTAAGAGCAATTTCAAATTTTGAAAGCATATCCGCTTTGCTTTGCCCATAATTTGCTTCACGAATGTTTGCATAAACACTGCTCGAACTTTTACGGATCTGAAAAAGAGTGTTAGATGGTGCTTTGATATTTTGGCATAGCAATTCTATTTCTGTTGCAAGCTGTTCAGAATATATCAGCAAATAATTTTTCGGCATATAACCACTCCTTTCAAGAGAATTATACTACTTTTCCACAAACAAATCAAGGCGAAGCCTTGTATAGCATCAATTCCGCAGGAATTGCATATCATCAACACGCAGTGTTGCATCTCATCAAGCCGCAGGTAATACAGCCTTCGGCTGATGATATGCGCCTACGGCGATGATATACACGCTGACGCGTGATGATATGCCAAGCCTGCGGCTTGGATAAAAAAAGAAGTAACTTTTGGTAGACAAAAGTTACTTCTTTTTTGGTGCCGGTGACCGGGGTCGAACCGGTACGGTATCGCTACCACTGGATTTTGAGTCCAGCACGTCTGCCAATTCCATCACACCGGCATTTATATGACTAAAATATTATATGAAATTAAGTTCAAAAAGTCAATAGCCAATATAAAAATAATTAGAATATGTGTTTCCACTTGTCACTTTTTCTGAATGAGAAGTATTCGTCGCCGTGACCGATGATAATGTGGTCGTTAAGCTTAATTCCGACTGACTCCAACACATTTGCCATTGCAATAGTTGCATTGATATCTGCTTTTGAAGGCGCAGTAATACCTGAAGGATGGTTATGTATCAAAATTACACTTGCCGCCTTTGAAAGAATGGCACATTCGGTTATTTTGCGATTATTTATCATTGTGGCATTTATTGTGCCTTCACTTATCAAATCAAAGCTTAATTTCTTACAATTACTGTCAAGACATAGCAAGTATAGTTTTTCTTCGGTTAAGCCCACAAAATGCTTTGCGGCATATTTGGCAACAAGCTCGGAGCTGTTAAGATGAACTTCTGTCTTGTTGAGCTTATCTTTCTCGTACATTCTGAAAAGCTGCGGCATAAGTTTAATCAGGAGAGCGCTGCGCTCACCTACCCCTTCGACTTTGCAAAGTTCTTCATAATCAGCATCAAGCACCTCTGACAATGAGCCGAAACGGTAAATCAAGTTATGAGCTATTTCATTAGTATCTTTCACCGGAATACTATAAAACAGCAATAGCTCAAGTATGTTGTGGTCTTGAAAGGTTTCGAGTCCGTTATTCAAAAAACTCTCTCGGAGTCTTTGCCTATGCTTTTCGTGCGGATTTTCGGGCTTTTTCTTGGGTTTTGATGATTCCTTCAACACATTTCCTTCAAGACCGACTTTTTCTCTGTTTTTATACTCATACATATCGGGCACTTTTCTTGCCATTATTATTTAAACATCCTTTTAATATATTTTTGCCAACGAACCAAATAAACTGTTACCAATCGGGTTAATGCTATATCATAAAGCGCAAAAACTATATTACCCACAAGCAACAATGCCGGTAAAGCGTATTTGCCCAAAAAATCAATATCGTCAAATGAAATCATAAATACTTTTGATATCACAAAATATGAAGAAATCATTGCTATATTAAAAATTAAATATTTAATTATCCAAGAGAGAGTTTTGCCGGTTTTATTCTCAATGAAGCTCTTAATTATCGGATAATACCCAAAAAACGCAGCATACATTACTGCGGCTTCTTTATCGGCAACAACTAACAAAGAGAGTATTGATACGGCAATATAGATAGCGCCGGCAAAAACAGAGCCCAGTTCGATAACCACTGCCATTAACAACGCTCCGCACAAAGCCGGAATTGCATAAGTTAATGTCGGAATTATGCCCGTGGAGAACATAAACACAATTGACAAAGCCACAATTATTCCGCCGAATGCAGCTTTAAAAGAAAGCAATTTATTATTTCTCATATCAACAACATGGGATTAAATCCCCACCCATACATTCACAGCAACAGTCGGCGCAGATTAGTCCCTGACAGATATCGCAAGTGCTGCAGCCCGATGCATTACGAGATGTTCTGTATCCGCCTGTTGAATTCATATTCATTGCGTTAAATGCCGCCGCATATTCGCTGTTTGACGGGTCCATCGAACAAGCGGTCTGATAACAACGGTAGGCTTCGTTCAGCCAACCGCGCCGTTGATGAATCATTCCTTTCAAGTAGTGCCATTCGGCAGTTCTCATATTATTGGGAATTCCGTCAAGAATTGTTTCAGCATCATCAATTCTGCCGGCATTTATTCTCTGCCGAACATCTGAGAATTGTGAAGAACCTCCCTTATATGAAGAATTCGAGTTGTTATAATAAGCGCCTGTGCCTCTGATTTCGTTGAGCACATAGTCATAAGCTTCATTAAGTTCATTCATTCTGCTTGTTTTTTCACTGTCGGAAGAAGATGAATTCTGTATGCTTGCCGCAATGCTTCTGTATGCGTTCATAACCTCTTGTTCAGATGCATTTTTGCCAACCCCGAGAAATTCATAAGGATTATTCACTTTTCTCACCTCTGTATTTTTTTATAATTCTGTCTAACTGATAATTCAAACCGTCATATATAATATTATTTATTATTGACTCAGTTTTATTAAATTTAAGTTCCTGCAAAAGCATAGTTAATTCGCCGATTGAAAGTCTTATTGAAACCGCAGCATCACTCTCGACATCTTTTGATTTAAAAAACGGATTAAATGAATTTGACTTTTCATCATCTTTGTAATCATCAAAAGCGTCAAGATAATAGACTACCCTGCCCAATTGATAACCGAATCTATATGATTTTTCGTATACTTCTTCATTTTCGCCGTAAGAAAATAACCACCCGAGCATTTTTGCCGATGCATCAGCCGATAAATCCAAGCTTGGATTTTCCTGTTTTTCAACATCAAGCTGTTCTTCCATACCCTTTTCTATTGTTTTATATATATCCGGATATTTTTTAACGGCTTTATTTTTGAGTAAAGCAAAATAAGGTAAAATCAGATAAAAAAGCAATTTTTTTATTGTTTTGCTATCATTCAAATTATCTTTTAATTTAAAATATGCCAAAATCACGGTTATGGCGCTTGCTGTTTTATAGATGTCATCTTCGCAAGTAATTTTAAAGCATTTTTTACAAGGATTGAATGTACAACGGGACATTTTTGCATTTGTATCAGCATTTCTTATACCCATTTTAAACAGTACAAAAAATGCGCCGTCATAACTTAAAAGAAATCTTGAAAGAACACCGTATTCTTTTCCCATTTCTTTGCAAAGGGTACAATAAACGCCCTTATATGCGTCGTAATCTTTAATTTTAAGTTCAGGTTTATAAGCAGTTACATAGCCGAACATAAACTATTTGTTAATCCCCTTTAATACCGTTTTGGCAACATGCGGTTTGTTCATGGTATAAATGTGAATTCCGTTCACTCCGTTTGACAGGAGTTCATTGATTTGATTTATTGCAAAGTCAAGCCCTGCTTTTTCAAGCTCTGTCGGGTTATCTTTATATTTTTCAAGAAAATCACTGACTTTCGGCGGTATTTTTGTACCCGACAAAGAGATAATTCTATCAATTTGCTTAATATTGGTAATCGGCATAATACCCGCAAAAATCGGAGCATAAACGCCTTTCTTTCTAACCTTTTCTAAAAACTCACAGAAAACACCGTTATCATAAAAAAGCTGTGTTATGAAGAAATCTACTCCGCAATCAAATTTGATTTTTAAATTATCGATATCTTTTTCAAGACTGTCACATTCGGGATGACACTCGGGATAACAAGCGCCGCCGATATCGAAGCATTCATATTTTTTTATGTGTGCAACAAGCTCACTCGCATATTTATAGTATTCACCCGCAGGTTTTACAAAATCGGTGGGAATATCGCCCCGCATAGCAAGGATATTGTCGATATTATTTTCTTTTAATGCTTCAAGTATCTCATCAATTTTTTCCTTGGATGTTGACGCACAGGTCAAATGAGCAAGGGCAGTTGTATCAAGCCTGTTTTTAATAAGTGACGCAATTTTTGTTGTATATTGACTTGTGCCGCCGCCCGCACCGTATGTAACACTCATAAAGTCAGGGTTAAATGCCGCAAGCTCTCTGACTGACCACTCAATACTGTCGAATGCCGAATCGGTTTTTGGCGGAAAAACTTCAAAAGAAATCAATTGATCCTTAACCATCAATTTTTCAGTAATTCTCATAAATTTCACCACCTATGATAATAACACAGTACTCAATATTTATCAAGAAAATCAGAGATTTTTTACATTTATTTAACAAATTATCCCCATCGGTTATGACGGGGATAAAATCTTGCAATTAAAACAATGAGCTGCTCTTGATTATTTCTTCGTTTGTAACTTTTCCAGTTGAAACCGCATTTATTTCTTTTTCCGCTTCACAAGTTATGTCATCATAAGAATTTTTGAGCTTTTTGTTGATGACTTCCGCAAAGGTTTCTTTTGTAAATATAGCTTTCTGTGTTTTCTTGTTACCGTATTTATCAAAGAATGTTCCGTTTTCACAATAAGGTGATAAGGCAGCAACATATTTATTTGCATTTGTTTCAATTTGAGCGTTTACAAGTAAAACAGATTTAATATTTTGCGGCAAAGTATTATACTCTTTAATTCCGAGTTTTGAAATAGCATAATAGTTTGCATCTGTTTCGTTTGCAACCGTATAAATTGACGCATTGTTTTCTTCTGAAAATTTTTTGAGAACAAACAAAGCTTCCGCCGAAACTCTGCCCCCTACAACTATTGCAAAATCGGTATTTACGAGAGCCGACAAATCATCAATTTGATTTTGCGCTTTATCGTTGAGCACACCGAAACGCCCGCCCTTGCAGAGAATTCCGTTATTCACAGGTAATGCTCTTGTAACGGTTGAGCCGATATAACGATAATCAATATCACAGAGATTTGAACAGTTTGTGCAAATACTCATTTGTGATTTTTCTTTGACGGGAACATTCTTTGAAAATGCAGTTTTTTCTCTTAATGCTCCTGTCGGACAAAGGGCTACACACTGTCCGCATGCGATACAATCCGTCTCTTTAAGCGGTTTCGAAAGCTCGGGCTCCACAAGAGTGTTAAATCCGCGATTGATAAGTCCGATTGCAGATTTACCCATAACTTCTTCGCACACACGAACACAAAGTCCGCAAAGAATACATTTATCGGTATTTCGTGCAATTAAATCATTTGCATTTTCTTGATTTCTGTTATGCTTTTCGCCGTCAAATCTTGACGGATTAACATCATAATCGTTTGCATAAGAAATGAGTTTACATTCAAAGTAATCGTGACAACCGCATTCCAAACAACGCATTGCTTCTTTTTTAGCCTGTTCTTCAGAAAAACCGAAATTAACTTCTTTGAAATTGTTTTTTCTGTCAGTGGGTGTCATGTGAGGCATTTTAGCTCTCGGTAATTTTGAAAACTTTGAATAGTCTATATCTTTGCTTTCTCTTTCAACAAAATACGGTTTTTTATAGCCGACAGTTTCACCGTTTAAATATCGGTCAATTACAACCGACACTTTCTGCGCTTCACCGATTGCGGCTATAGCGATATCGGCGCCCTTATTTGTAGCGTCGCCCACTGCAAATACGCCTTGTAGCGATGTTGTGAATCGGCTTTCATCTGCTGAAATTGTATTTTTGCGCGTTGCTTCAAGAGCCTCAAATCCAGAGAGATTAGGATATTGACCTATCGCCATAATTACCGAATCAAGCGCTATTTCTTCTGTTTCGCCTTCAATTGCAACAGGTCTTCTGCGGCCGCTTTCGTCAGGCTCGCCGAGCTCCATTTTTTGCAAAATAACACCGTTGAGTTTTCCGTTTTCGCCTGTAAATTCAATTGGGTTTGTAAGATATTTATAGACGACCCCTTCTTCTTCGGACTCAAGAATTTCTTGTGGGTCAGCAGGCATTTCGTCTTTTGTTCGACGGTATATAACATATACATTTTCAGCGCCTAAACGGACTGCGGTACGGCAAGCGTCCATAGCGGTATTACCGCCGCCGCAAACTGCCACATTTTTGCCTAAATTCACTTTATTGCCGAGGGCTACTTCACGAAGAAGGTCAATACCGCCCCACACACCGTCAAGGTCTTCTCCCGGCACTCGCATTTTACTGCTGTTCCATGCGCCGATAGCAACAAGTGTAGCGTCAAAATCTTTTTGTATCTGTTCAAAAGAAATATCTTTACCGATATTCACATTGTTTTTAAGGGTTACACCCATATCTTCAATAAGCTTGATTTCTTTATCAAGTACCGCTTTTGGAAGTCGGTATTCGGGAATTCCGTAACGAAGCATACCGCCCATTTTCTCCATTTGTTCAAAAACAGTTACGCTGTGGCCGTTTTTACGAAGAAAATATGCGGCAGTAAGTCCTGCAGGGCCGCCGCCGATAACAGCGACTTTTTTGTTTGTATCAGGCTCTGTTTCGGGGATATATGTGTTCTCTGACAAATCCGTATCCGACACAAAGCTTTTTAAGAATGCTATTGAAATCGGCTCATCAACGTATTGTCTTCTGCATGCCTTTTCGCAAGGGTGGGGACAAATTCTGCCGATTGACGCAGGAAGCGGTAATTTGTCTTTAATGAGTTTAACCGCTTCTGTATATTCACCGTTTGCAATAAGTCCTACATACCCCTGGCAGTCAGTTCCCGCAGGGCAAGCCTTACTGCAAGGTGCAACACAGTCACCCGTATGGTCTGAAAGCAATAATTCAAGAGCCACTTTGCGTGATGATTTAACTCTTTCGGTTTGTGTATGTACCACCATTCCGTCAGCAGCCTTTGTTGAACATGCACGAAGAAGCTTAGGATTACCTTCAACTTCAACGGTACAAAGTCCGCAAGCGCCGTATAATTCAACCCGTCCGTCATAGCACAAGTTTGGAATTTTAATACCGTTTTCAGATGCAGCATTGAGTATTGACATACCTTCTTGTGCAATAATTTTTTTACCGTCTATTGTTAATGTAATACTCAATTATTTCACCTCCACTGCATTGAATTTACATACATTTATACAATTACCGCATTTGATACATTTTTCCATATCAATAGAATGCGGATTTTTAACTGTGCCGTTAATAGCCCCGACAGGACATTTTTTAGCGCACAATGTACAGCCCTTACAAGCATCTGCGTTGATTTCATAACGGAGAAGATTGGTGCATTCGTGTGCTTCGCATTTTTTCTCTGTAATGTGCTCAACATATTCATTTTTAAAGTATTTGAGAGTAGTGAGCACGGGGTTTGGCGCAGTTTGGCCCAGTCCGCACAATGCACCGTCTTTAATGGCAAGGCACAATTCTTCTAAAAGCTCAATATCTTCTTCTTTGCCGTTGCCTTCGGTTATGCGAGTGAGAATTTCAAGCATACGCTTTGTTCCAAGACGGCAATGCACACATTTTCCGCAAGATTCTTTTGCGGTGAAATCAAGGAAGAAACGAGCCATTTCTACCATACAGGTAGAGTCGTCCATAACAACCATACCCCCCGAGCCCATAATGGCGCCCGTTTGTGACAATGCTTTGTAATCAATAACGGTATCTAAAAGCTCTTTGGGGATACAACCGCCTGACGGTCCGCCCATTTGAACTGCTTTAAAATTCTTATTATTTTTAATTCCGCCGCCGATGTCAAAAATAACATCACGAAGCGTTTTACCCATTGGAATTTCGACAAGTCCTCCACGCTTAATTTTGCCTGTGAGAGCAAAAACCTTTGTTCCCTTGCTGTTTTCCGTACCCATTGATGAGAACGCACTGCCGCCATTTAGGATAATCCAACTGACATTTGCAAAGGTTTCAACATTGTTTATATTTGAGGGCTTTCTCCAATAACCCGACTGTGCCGGGAACGGCGGTTTTAATCTCGGCATGCCTCGTGAGCCTTCAAG
Organism: uncultured Clostridia bacterium; assembly: GCA_945787805.1. GTDB lineage: Bacteria > Bacillota > Clostridia > Oscillospirales > Acutalibacteraceae > Fimenecus. The sequence continues at coordinate 25,449 of CALZID010000012.1, forward strand.
GGATTCTATCAGAGCGGTTTCTTCACCGCAGACGAACGCACCCGCACCCGCTTTAATTCTAAAATCGCAGGAAAAAGATGTGCCCATTATATTTTGCCCTATAAAGCCTTTTGCCTTTGCCTGTTCGATAGCATTTTGCAGTCTGCGAATTGCAAGGGGATATTCTGCACGGACATAGACGATTGCTTCACCGGCACCAATTGCATAAGCACCGATTAACATACCTTCGATTAGGTTATGGGGGTCGCCTTCGATAACTGCTCTGTCCATAAATGCGCCGGGGTCGCCTTCGTCGGCATTACAAATCAGATATTTCTTTTCGCCCTGTGACTGACGAGCTGCATTCCACTTAAACCAGGTTGGGAAACCCGCACCGCCACGACCTGCAAGGCCTGAAACTTTAATCTCTTCAATTACATCTTCGGCACTCATTGTTGTCAAAACCTTTTCGAGTGCTTTATATCCGTCACCGTCGGTATAATCTTCAATAATTTCAGGATTTATAATACCGCAATGACGAAGTGCAATTCTTGTTTGCTTATCAAGGAATTGTTTATCATCATCTGAAATTTCATATTCTTTAACCGAAATCAAATTATTCTCATTAACTGCATTTGCGATTTTTTCTGCAATTTCACCGTTGACTTTTACAAATCTGTGAAGTCCGTCATCTGCATAAACATCGACTATGGGTTCAAGATAGCACATACCGATACAGCCTGTAACGGTAAGCTGATTATCGGAAAAATCAAGGTTTGAACTCAAAACTTCATACGCTTTCATAGCACCTGCGGCTATACCGCAACTGCCTTGACCTACTGCAATTTTCATTCTGCATTCTCCCCTTTCTGTAATTCTTTGAATATGCTTATTGCTTTTTCGGGAGTAAGCGAGCCATAAGTTTCGTCGTTTATCATCATAACCGGAGAAAGACTGCAACAACCGAGACAAGCCACATTTTTAAGTGTGAATAATCCGTCGGCAGTTGTTTCGCCGTTTTTTATGCCGAGATATTCATTGATTGTTTTTTCAATTTGCAAGGAACCGTTTACATGACAAGCGGTACCCTGACAAAGCATAATTAAATATTTACCCACAGGCTCAAGTCTGAACTGTGAATAAAAGGTTGCTACGCCCATAATTTTAGTTACTTTTATACCCGTTCTCTTTGAGATATGTAAAATAACATCTACGGGTAAGTAACCGTATATATCCTGAGCGTTCTGTAATATAGTTATAAGGCTTCCGGGTACCAAAGCATATTTTTGCAAACAAGGTTCGAGAAGCGAAAAATCATTGTTTTTTTGACAGTTGCAGTCCATATATAAACCTCCGAGAATAAAACTGTATATATAATAATATAAATATTTATTTTTTTCAATTTATATTTTAAAAAAATATCGACTTTAAAAGAAAAAAGGTATATACTAATTGTAATTTATAGAAAAAGAGGAATTATTTTGAAAAAATATTTATATGAAATGCACTATCACACCAAAGACACAAGCAACTGTGCAAATGTTAAGGCAGAAGATTCAGTTGAATATTATATAAATGCCGGTTATGACGGTATTGTTGTCACCGACCATTTAAGCTCTTCAACATATATGAAATACGGCAGGGAGCTTTTGCCTTGGAAAAAGAAGGTTGACTTTTTCTTGCGCGGATATAATGCTGCAAAGAAAGCGGCAAAAGGCAGAATAAACATAATTTTAGGTATGGAGCTTCGATTCAGAACAAGCGAGGGCGACAATGATTATCTTGTTTACGGAATAACGGAGGATTTTCTTTATAACACACCCGAACTTTTAAATCTTAATATAAAAAAATTCTATGAGATATGCCAAAAGAACGGATTTTTAGTTTTTCAGGCTCATCCGTTCAGGTTTAATATGAAAGTTACAAATCCGCAATTTCTTGACGGAATTGAAGTTTTCAACGGAAATCCACGGCACAACGCAAACAACGATATTGCAGAAATGTGGGCAAAAAAATATGACCTTACGGTCACATCGGGTTCGGATTATCACGAGCTTGAAGATTTAGGCATCGGCGGAATTTATTTCAATAAAGAAATTAAAAACGGTAATGAGCTTGTTGCTGAACTTAAAACAAGACAGTATGAGTTGAAAAAAGGATAAAATTGCATAATAGAGGGCGAGTTAAACAACCCGCCCAATTTTTTGTGTCAATATTATATCAATAAACGAAATCAGTATAGCTGTTTTGAACAAAGCATTCTCCGGTTGCTTTGATTGGCATAACGGATACTTTTAAATTCAATGCATTAACTGTCATAATATAAGAAATATCAAGGCTGACAAGACAACCGTCTTCTATAACCGCATTAACGGTAATTGATTTATAATCAATATCACATGACTCGGCAACTATTTGTGACTCTCCTACAGCTGCAGCAAGAGTTGTTTGAACTTCTTCAAGAGTGATGAAGTCATTTGTAACACGATTAAGTCCGTTGCTACCGTCTTTTTGCGGATTATTTACATCACATATCTTAATTTTATAAGTATTTCCGGATAATGTTAATTCTTTAATGTCGGCATTAGTTAAATTAAATGCTTTCAATAAATGTTTTTCAGACATAGCTTCGCCGGGTTTACCGTTTGTTACGGTGGATTCATATGAACCTATTCCGAGAAAACCGCCGACAACAGAGTCAAGAGTTGCGTTTGCATCTACATTTTGAATAATATTATTGAGAACATCTGTTGAAGCACCCATATCTATAGGTTTTGTATAATATGCTTCTCTTGACCATGAGTAACTGCTGTTTACCGCTTTTGATGTAGCGCTGTTCAGTATTCCCACAACATCAATCTGAGTTCCCGAACCAATCAAAGCACCGTTCTCGTCAAAGTCATACATAGCACCGTCTATAAAATTTGTTCCGGTTACCATGTGAGCGTCACTGTCGAGATAATATTTCTTGCCGTTATATGTTAACCAACTTGATGTAACTGCACGACCGCTGCCGTCAACATAGCACCAACCGACTGAGTCTGTCTTCCATTGATTTGTTATCATATAACCGTTTGAATCAACATAGCACCAGCCCACTGAATCTTTAGCCCACTTGTTTTTTGCCAAATATCCGTTTGCATCAAGATAGCACCAGCCTACCGAATCTTTAGCCCATGCATTTTTTACGCAAAAGCCGTCAGCACCCACATAGCACCAACCTACTGAATCTTTAAACCATTTATTTGTGACTCTTCTGCCGTTTGCATCGAGATAGCACCAGCCTTGACTGTCTTCAAACCACTGATTTGTAAGACAATATCCGTCTTCACCTACATAGCACCAGCCCACTGAGTCTTCTACCCACTTGTTTGTTGCCATATAGCCGTCCGAATCAAGATAGCACCAGCCAACGCTGTCTTTTTTCCATGTATTTCTGACTTTAAAGCCGTTTTCATAATATGCCCATTTGCCGTTTTCAAAAACCCAACCCTTTTTTATGGTAATAATACCACTTATATCGGGAAAAAGGTCTGCCGCAAACGATGAAATTGCGGTTAACGGCATCATAGCCGCAACCATTAAAATCGCCAAAAGAATTGATAAGCTTTTTTTCATTTCGCTCTCTCCTTTTATATTTAAATAATACAGAGCAATTTTTCTGTTACTACAACATTATTTAATTTATGTAAAAGTAGTCACAGAATTATCTGCTCACACCTATAGTGTATCACTATATGCGTATTTTTTCAATTATGCTTTTTAAACAATTTTTTGCTATTGCTTTTGTTAAATACACCCATAAGCACTTTTCTTATAAATGATTAAAGGCAGTAAAACTGTTGTTTCACTGCCTTCATTGTTGGTTATTGTTTATTTCTTAAGTTTCACTGCCTGTTTGCATTTTGCAACGATATTTGCGGCGTCAAGTCCGAATTCGTGGAGAAGTTGGACTGCGGGGCCTGATTTACCGAAAGTATCTTCAACACCCACACGGATTACGGGAACGGGCACTGTTTCGCAAACTACTTCTGCAACTGCCGAACCCAGACCGCCGATAATATTGTGCTCTTCGGCAGTAACGATTACGCCTGTTTTCTTTGCACTTTCAATTACAATCTCACGGTCAATGGGCTTGATTGTTGCCATATTAACAACTCTCGCAGAAATGCCTTCTGCTTTGAGTGTTTCGTAAGCCATAAGCGCTTCGTTTACCATAAGACCTGTTGCGATGATTGTTACATCTGTTCCTTCTTTAAGAACGGCACCTTTGCCGATTTCAAACTTATAGTTTTCACCAAACACTCTCGGAACTGCAAGACGACCGAATCTCATATAAACAGGGCCGTTGTGCTTTGCGGCTGCAAGAACGCAAAGTCTTGCTTCAACATCGTCGGCAGGATTGAGAATAACCATATTGGGAATTGTTCTCATAAGGCCTATATCTTCACAACACTGGTGGCTTGCACCGTCTTCACCCACAGAAATGCCCGCATGAGTTGCACCGATTTTAACATTGAGATTTGTATATCCGATTGAGTTTCTTACCTGTTCAAAAGCACGGCCTGCCGCAAACATTGCGAACGATGATGCAAAAACGGTATATCCCGCACTTGCAAGACCTGCCGCAACGCCCATCATATTGCCTTCTGCGATACCGCAATCAATGAATTTTTCGGGGTGTTCTTTTTTGAACATACCTGTTTTTGTTGCGGCGGCTAAGTCTGCATCAAGAACAAGAATTTTAGCATCTGTATTACCAAGCTCTACAAGTGCTTTACCGTAAGCATCACGAGTTGCTGTTTTAATTACTTCGCTCATTTTATACACCCTCCAACTCATTAAGTTTTGCAGTAAGCTCTGCTACTGCCTGATTATAAAGCTCTTCATTTGGAGCCGCACCGTGCCAGTTAACCTGGTTTTCCATATAAGAAACACCTTTGCCTTTAACTGTTTTTGCCACAATAGCAGTCGGTCTGCCCTTAGTGTTCTTTGCTTCTTCAAATGCTTTTTCGATTTCGTCAAAATCGTTACCGTCAATTTCGATTGTGTTGAAGCCGAATGCTGTGAACTTCTCGGGAATGGGATACGGCGAGTTAACTTCTTCAACCGTACCGTCTATTTGAAGGTTGTTGTTATCGACGATTACAACAAGATTATCAAGCTTCTTTGCGTTGGCAAACATTGCGGCTTCCCAAACCTGACCTTCTTCAATTTCACCGTCACCGAGAATTGTGTAAACTCTGAAATCTTTATTGTCAAGCTTTGCGGCAAGCGCCATTCCGACTGCGGCAGACACGCCCTGGCCCAGTGAGCCGGTACTCATATCAACACCCGGTACGCATTTCATACTTGGGTGACCTTGAAGATAAGAATCTGCTTTTCTGAGTGTTTTCATATCTTCTGTCGGGAAAAAGCCTTTGAGCGCAAGTGTTGCATAGAGAGCCGGTGCGGCGTGTCCTTTCGACAGAACAAATCTGTCTCGGTCTTCCCATTTTGGATTTTTTGCGTCAATTTTCATCTCAACATTATAGAGATAGGACATAAGCTCAGCAATTGAAAGTGAACCGCCCGGATGCCCTGCCTTTGCATTGAAGATGCCTTCTAACAACAGAAGTCTTTCTTTTGTCGCAAAGATTTCTAATTCCTTTTTCAAAGAAGTATTCATTTTTTACTCCCCCTATTTTTTTATATAAAATTATTCTTTACAGTCATTCATTATGTATTCAAGCAAATCCGCAACCGCGCCCTGATTACAGTGGCACGCATGAAATTTTGCAATCTCGTGCATTGCTTTCGGTGCCTGCCCGCAACAAGCGGGAAGTCCGACAGTTTTAAGCATATCGTAATCGTTGAAATAATCACCGATTGCCGCCGTATGCTCGTGGTCGATATTGTACATCTCTGCAATCTTCATAAGTGCAGAGCCTTTATGAACGCCTTCGTTGAGCATTTCAAAAGAGCAAATTGAACTTGACATAAAGTTAGCGCCCGTATTTTCAAGTGACAATGCATATTTTTTAACTGCACTTATAAGCGGTGGAACACCTAAAAAAATAACTTTGCCCCAATTTTCTCTCGGTACTTCATCTGGACTGTTACAGTTTACACAGTGAAGCTTATCTGCCAATACCATGCACGGTGCAAAGATTTTTGCGTTCAGTGTGTAGATTACTTTATCTGTCAAAATCTCAATTTCGAGCATTGGAAAACGCTCATATATCTCGAATACCAAATCAACCGCTTTTTGATTGATTGGTGTGAAGTGCAACATTTTTTCTTGTGAATAGTCATAAACTCCCGCACCGTTAAGAACAACTGCAGGAGTGCCTTTAATGGGCAATCTGTTATAGTGTTTTCTCATTGATTCAACATTTCTGCCCGAAGCCAATGTGAAATGGCCGTTACACTTTAACACGAAATGTTTTATTGCTTCAAAATTTCTTTTTGGCAAATGTCTTAACTTATTATTTAATGTTCCGTCAATATCTGACACAACAAGCCAGTTTGACAAGTCTTTATGTGACATTTTTTTACCTCATTTGATTTTATTTAAAAAGTTTTCAAAATAATCAGGCAGATTACTTGAAAATTCCATATATTCGTTTTTTATAGGATGAACAAACCCGATTTTTATTGCGTGCAAGCACTGACCGTTTAGTTCGGCGCTTCTCTTATCATTACCGTAAACTAAGTCCCCTGCCACAGGATGGCCTATATGAGCCATATGGACTCTTATCTGGTGAGTTCTGCCTGTTTCAAGCTTTAACGAAATGTGAGAATATTTATCAAACTCCGTGATAACTTTATAATGTGTGACAGCATTTTTTGAATTTTGCATTGTCACGCACATTTTTTTGCGGTCCTTCGGGTTACGCCCTATCGGAGCATTAACCGTGCCTTCCGTCTCTTTTAAATGACCGCAAATTATTGCGTTGTATTCACGGGTAAAGCTATGCTCTTTTATCTGTTCGGCAAGGCCTATATGGGCTTTATCGTTTTTTGCAACAATTAAAAGTCCGCTTGTATCCTTATCAATTCTGTGAACAATTCCCGGTCTTAAAACACCGTTTATGCCTGACAGGGAATCTTTGCAATGATACAGCAATGCATTAACCAAAGTACCGCTGTAATTACCGGGTGCGGGGTGCACAACCATTCCCCTTGGCTTATTCACAACAAGCAAATCATCATCTTCATAAACAATGTCCAAGGGAATATTCTCGGGCTCGGCGTCAAGAGGCTTCAGCTCACCTGTAATCAACAGAATTTCGTCATCTGTATTGACCTTGTATTTTTTATTTACCGAAACACCGTTAATTGTGACATTTCCCTGTTCAATCAGTTTTTGAATTGAGTTTCTTGAACAATCGGGTACAAGAACCGATAAAAACTTATCAATTCTTTCACCGTGAAATTCTTGTGGAACTTCAATTAACAATTCGCTCATTTTTTGAGTCCTTTTCTTTTCTACTATCTCTGTAAATGTCATATATGAGCCAAGCAATAAGCACAACTGCGCTGCAAGTGACTAATATATCTGCAAAATTAAAAACTGCAAAGTTAATAAATAACGGCTCAATGTAGTCAACCACAAAGCCACGGAAAACTCGGTCGATTAAATTGCCTAATCCGCCTGAAATAATCAATGCCAAACAAACATATTCCACACCGAACTTGACTTTCTTAAACATCAATGCCAGTATGCCGACTGTAATTGCAACAAAGGTGAAAACAGAAAGAATTTCCGTGTATCCGCTAAACGAACCAAAAGCAGCCCCCGTATTCTCGACATAATTCAGCTGAATAAAGCCGTCAATCAACGGGATACTGCCAACCGGTTTGAGATAGTTAAGTACAAGTAATTTTATTATTTGGTCCAATGCGACCAAAAAAAGCATTATGACAAGCGTGATTACTTGAAGCATATTTTACCTCGTTATCTTATTTTTTCTTGAAGAAGTTCTTAAATGAAATTGACTGTGGTTTTTCTTCTTCGTCTTCTTCTTCTTCTGCTGTTTCTGCAACTGACGGCTCGCCGACTTTTTCTACAGCCTTTGATTCTTCGTCGATGTCGTCTGCAAAGTCAATTTTACTTAAATCAAGCTTGAAAGCCTTTTTAACAACAGGCTCTTCTGCCGGTTCTTCTGCAATTTCTTGGATATTTTCTTCAACGACTTCAAAAGCTTCTTCTGCTGTTTCTTCTATTTCTTCAATTTCTTCGACTGCTTCTTCTTGCTCTGAAGCTTCAGCGACAGGCTCTTCTGTTTCTGTTTCTATTTCTGTTTCTTTTTCTGCTTCTGCTTCTGTTTCAATCTCTTCTGCTTCTTCAATTACGACAAATTCGTCGGCAGGCTCTTCAATTACAGGTTCTTCGGCAGAGACTTCTGCTTCTGCTTCTGCTTTTTCTTCTGCTTCCGCAATCTGTTCCGCGGCAATTTCAGGAAGCTGATTTATAAGGTTGATATGCTCTTTATACATTACAACGAGTTTGGATTTGAACTCAGACGCTTCTTTTTGAATCATATCATAAACAAGGCTCTCGTGTGTAACTTTGCGGTTGATATTACCGAGAATTTCTTTGCCTTGTGCGTTTGCATCTGCTATGATTTTTTCAGCTTCTGCTTTTGCGCCGCTGAGAAGCTCATCTTTTTCAGTATTCAATACCGATAAATATTCGTCAGCCTTTGCCTTTGCGTCTGCAACCATTTTTTCACAATCCGCTTTAACTGTTGCTGTTTCGTTTTCGGCATTTTCACGGGCTTCTGCAACGATTTTATCAGCAAGCTTTTGCGCATTGAAAAGTGCGGTTTTAAGGCTTTCTTCATCTGCTCGGTATTCTTCAATTTTCTTAACGAGCACACTGATTTTTTTAATAAGGTCACCGTTTTCTTTGAACATTTGCTCATAAGAGGCAGATACTTCACTTAAAAAGCTATCAACATCTTCAGCACGGTATGAACCGCGACCTGTTGTTTGAAATGATTTTTCTTTGATTTTATCAGGTGTAAGCATAAAAATTTCCTTCCCGTTCTTATACATTTTTTAATTGGTATGAATGTTATCAGAAAAACATTCCGTTATTCTCAAGCTCATCAATCAAATCACCCATTACATCAACATTATAAGGTGTAATAATGAATGTGCTGTTTGCGATGCGCTTAAGCTGACCGTTGTTAGCATAAGCAACGCCTGTAAGGAAGTCAATAAGGCGACGGGCAACATCTTTGCTGACTGATTCAAGGTTGAGAACGACTGTTCTCTTTTCATTGAGATTATCGGCAATGCTGAGAGCCTCATCAAATTTTTCAGGCTTGGAGAGCACAACCTGAAGCTGTGCCGTTGTATGAATATTCACAACTTTATCTTGGTCGGCACCTCGTTGAACTCTGTGTGAAGGTCTCGCCGGTTTCTGCTCATTTTCTTCAAAGCGGTCGATAAAATCGCCTGTATCTTCATCATCGGGATAATAACCGTCTTCTCCGATATTAACCATATCTTTGATTTTGTCAAAAAAGCTCATTTTTAGTCCTCCTAAAATTTAATAAATTCTCGGACCGAAAATCGAAGAACCTATTCTTACAAGATTCGACCCGCATAAAATTGCTTCACAATAATCTCCCGACATTCCCATCGACAGAATATTCATATCTATATTATCTAACTTTTTCTCTTTAATGTCAACATAGATATTGTGTATTTTTTCAAAATATTTACAAAGTATTGTATTATTTTCACAAATTGGGGGTATTGTCATAAGACCTTTAATTCTTATTGCGCCGATTTCTGAAATTTCATGCATAGTTTCAAAGAATTCCGACATAGAAAAACCCGTTTTGCTTTCTTCTTCGCCGACATTTATTTCGAGAAGCACATCGGTTGTAATTCCTTTTTTAACAGACTGTTTTGCAATCTCTTTTGCGATTTTAAGAGAATCCACCGACTGAATCATATCAACCTCGCCAACTATTTGACCGGCTTTATTGGTCTGCAAATGACCTATTAAATGTTTATCTACACCGTCAAGGTGTAAATCCGGCTTTTTTCTGAGCATTTCCTGCACTCGGTTTTCACCGATAAGCTTAACACCGTAATCAAGAGCATAATTTATAAAAATAGGGTCCACTGTTTTTGTAACAGCCATAAGCCTGACATCCTGCGGATTTCTTCCGCTTTTTACGGCGCTCTCTGCAATTCTTTCGTTGATGACATCGAGATTATACTCTATATCTGCCTTACGGCTTTCAAGAAATGACTTTTCCGTCATACAAATCAACTCCTTCGGTAATAACAGTGTCATACTGTTTTATATAGGATGAATCGTCAACCTTTTCGACAATTGAATATTCTTCACTTGAAGAAATAATATTTATCTTTTTAAATTGGATTATATTCCCCCGTAAAACATAGACACCTTTTTCGCCGTCTAATTCACGAATTGCTTTATTGTTTATACGGATGCCGGTATATTCGTCACTGATTATTTCAATATCTTCAATTCGCAAGTTTGCTACATCACGGTTCATAATATTGCATTTGAGCACTAACGGAACAAAGTCCCCTTCCTTTGCTCCGATATAAGCAATCTGACATTCAATACTGCCGACCGCCGTATTGGGAATATTGACTGTTACCTTTTTATCTGCTTTGAGTTGGCCCGAATCACCATAAGGTATATTGCAAACAAAATACCAATCGAATGAGTCAACCAATTTTCCCATTACATTGTCCGCAGTTTCTTGCTTGCCGTAAGACAACAAATTTGTAATTGTGTCGCAATTTATGTTGTTCAACACATCTGAATATGCAATAGCATTTTCAAAGCCGTCAACGGAGCCGATATAATACCCGGGATTCGGTGAAGCCACAGTGGTAAAGCCCACCGCCTTACTCTTTAAATCAATAAGCTCTGCTTCGAGAGAAGAAAGCTTGGCATCTACCGACAATTGAGTTCCCACAGCCAGCTGACGGGCAGTTACGGAATCTCTTAAATCAATAAGCGCTTCATCAAATTCGCTGTCTATGCAGTTTCTTGACGCCGCAATAAATGATATGCAGGCATTGTCTATTGAGTCGTTGTATGACGACGGGGCATTTGTGCCTACTCCCACACGGTTTTTCAGCTGCTTATAATAGTTTATCTCTTTTTCAAGCTCGTTTATTCTAACATAGGCAGAAGCACTTTCCGAGCTTTGAAAAACTACGGCAACCGCATCACCGCTGCCGACTCTTTTACCGTCTTCGGCAATTGAAACAACGGTTCCGTTTACATTTTCTGTTTTAAGATATTCTTCATCGCGAATTGCAAACGCCTTAGCGGATATTATACTTTCAACTTTTCTTTCTACCGCAACTTCGGTTTTATAAGGAGATGCGTTCATTTGAACTACCTGAAAAACGAAATAGCAAATGATAAGAACGCCGAGAACTGTACAAGCAATATATTTAATTGTATTCTTGCTCAACTTTTTCATTGTTTTTTCTCCTTTAAGAATTCATTTATCATATCAAAAACATATTCATGCATATCTGTTTCACTTTGGTAATCATCGGGATAAACCCAATTTATATTTTCGTTTTTTCTGAACCAAGTTAATTGCCGCTTTGCATAATGTCTTGTTTCAATTTTAAGACTTTCAAGGCACTCGTCAAGTGCTTTTTCGCCGTTGAAATAAGGCGATAATTCTTTATAGCCGATTGCCTGACAAGAGGTTTTATCAGAGTCGATATTATAAAAATCCTTCGCTTCTTCTAAAAGTCCGTTTTCGACCATTATATCGACACGGCGGTTAATTCTGTCATAAAGAATGTTTCTGTCACGGTAATTTATACCGATATATAATGGGCTATAGGGTGACGGCTCTGCTTTTGAGAGAACCTTTTGCTCAGTCATTGTTTTTCCCGTCAATTTATAAATTTCAAGGGCACGGATTATTCTGCTTTTATCTTTTATATGCAGTTTTTCTGCTGTTTCTTTGTCAATTTCAGCCAACATATTCAGCATATATTCTGCGCCTTTTTCGTCGAACATTTCTGTCAGTTCCTTGCGGATTTCAGTGTTTTCGTCTTCTTCAGTAAACTGTATATTCTGAAGAAGTGAATCAACATAAAGACCTGTTCCCCCTACGATTACGGGGATAAAGCCATCCGTATAAATCTTATTTATACACTCTTTTGCCGACTTTACATAATCTGCAACGCTGAACTTTCTGTCAATGGGCTGAAAACCGATTAAATGATGGGGTACTCCTTTCATTTCTTCGGCAGTCGGTTTTGCAGTTGCAATATTCATTTTTTCGTAGATTTGCATTGAGTCAGCCGACACAACCTGCCCCGAAAAGCGCTTTGCAATTTCAATTGACAAAGAAGTTTTTCCTGACGCTGTCGGACCTACAACTGCAATAACGGGAATTTTGTTCATAGATTATACCCTACCGAATTGTTTTTCAAGCTCATATTTTGAGATTTCAATCATCACAGGTCTTCCGTGGGGACAAAATCTCACATCTTTATCGTTTACCACCTGTTTTGCAAGTGCCAAGAGCTCCGCATCTGAATTATCGTCCCCTGCTTTTATGGCACTGCGACAAGCAACATTATGATAAATCCAGTCGAGATGTTCATTCATAATATCACGGCGGTTTTTTGTGAGATATTCAGCAATTTCGCTGATTAAAGGTGCTATTTCACAGTTATCTAAATCCATGGGGCAACTGCGGACAATTACTGTTCCGTTGCCGAAATCTTCAATATCAAAGCCCGATTTTGCAATTGTTTCAATGTTTTCGGTAACAGAAATATATTCTTCCTTGCCGAGAGCTACGGTAACGGGTGCTAAAAGGATTTGACTGCCGCTGACTTGTGTTTCTGCTTTCAGTTTATTAAAGAGAATTCGTTCATGGGCTGCGTGTTTATCAATGACACAGAGCTTTCCGTTGAGCTCAATCAATATGTATGTTTTATAGGCTTCGCCGATAAGACGGATTGTGTCTTCATGATTATTTTCAATGATAATTTCTTCTGCGGTTATTGTTTTCTTTTCTTCTGTCGGAATTGAAACCGGGAATTCAATCTTGAACGGGTCATCGTCTTCATCCGGAGTGTAATCTGATTTAATATCATTTACAAAGACTGAATTTGACAGCGGTTTTAAAACCTTTTCTGTATATGCGATATTCTCCCTGACCGTTGTCTGTTTAAACTCAGGTTGTGATTTCGCAAAAACATCGTTAAATACAGTTTTTTTATCGGGTAAAACCGCTTGTTTAAGCGATGTGTTTTCACTGAGCGCCGATTTTACCGAATGATAAACTGCGTCGAAAATTGCCCGTTCGTCAGAAAAACGGACTTCGATTTTTGATGGGTGCACATTGACATCAACAAGCTCCGGCGGTAATGTTATAAACAAAACTCCGCCGGGGAATTTGCCCACCATAACGCTGTTTTTATAAGCATTTTCAAATGCCGCCATAATTGTTGAATTCTTAACACTTCTTCCGTTTACGAAGAAATACTGCATTCCGCGGGAGCCACGGCAGTTAAAGGGCGGTGTTACAAGACCTGTAACCGAAACATTTTCAACTGCCGAATTCACGGTTAAAAGTCCCTTTGAAAAATCTTTGCCGAATGCAGAGAAACACACATTTTGTAAATTTCCGTCACCGTTAGTTGTAAACACCTGCTTGCCGTCACGAATAAAACGGAAACTGATTTCGGGATGTGAAAGTGCAAGCTTTTCAACCGCAGACGCTACAAAATTGCCTTCGCTCACATCCTTTTTCAGGAATTTCATTCTTGCGGGTGTGTTGTAGAAAAGCTCACGGACAATCATAGTTGTACCCACAGCGCAGCCGGCGTCTGAAAAGTCAGTAATAACTCCGCCTTCAATGGTGAGTGATGTGCCCATTTCTTCCGCTTCGGTTTTAGTAATCATATTCACTTTTGAAACTGCGGCAATTGACGGCAATGCTTCGCCACGGAAACCTAAAGTGAGAATTGAAGTTAAATCTTCGGCAGTTTTTATTTTGCTTGTAGCGTGACTTAAAAATGCGGTTTTTACATCGCTTCGTTCAATTCCGCTTCCATTGTCAGTTACACGGATATATGAAATTCCGCCGTGCTGAATTTCAACGGTAACGGTAGCAGCACCGGCATCAACGGCATTTTCAACAAGTTCTTTTACCACGGAAGCCGGGCGTTCCACAACTTCACCCGCCGCAATTAAATCTGCCATGTGTTTCGGGAGTTTATTTATTTTTGCCATTGATGTCACCTGCCTTTTTTAATTATTTTAGTTTTTTGCTTTGTCGGTTAGTTCATATAAAAGCCCCATGGCTTCAATTGGGGTCAATGTGTTAATGTCGACTGTACGAAGTCTGTCTAAAATGTATTCTATTGAATTTGATTCAAAGGACATTTGAATTTCGGGCTCTTTTTCTTCGGGAATATCTTTAACCATTTTAGGCTTCATCAAGTCGTTATCTTCAAGTGTTTTAAGAATTGTCTTTGCCCGTTTAATTACATTGTCGGGTACGCCCGCAAGCTTTGCCACTTCAATACCGTAGCTTCCGTCAGCACCGCCACGGACAATTCTGCGGAGAAATGTAATATCATCCCCACGCTTTTTAACTGCGATATTGTAGTTATTGACACCGTCAACCGTGCCCTCCAATTCGGACAACTCGTGATAATGGGTTGCAAAGAGAGTTTTTGCGCCGATTTTCTTTTTATCGGCAATATATTCAACGACCGAACGGGCAATACTCATACCGTCAAAGGTTGATGTGCCACGGCCGATTTCGTCAAGAATTATAAGACTGTTCTTTGTTGCGTATTTAAGAATTTCGGCAACTTCGTTCATTTCAACCATAAATGTTGACTGACCCGATGCTAAGTCATCAGAGGCGCCAACACGGGTGAAAATGCTGTCAACAATGCCGATATCCGCTGACTTTGCAGGAACAAAGCAACCCATTTGCGCCATAATTGTAATAATTGCAATCTGTCGCATATATGTTGATTTACCCGCCATATTAGGACCTGTGATTATTGCCATTCGGTTTTCTTCACAGTCAAGCACCGTATCATTGGGCACAAACATTGTTTTCTTTTGTATGCTTTCTACTACCGGATGTCTGCCTTCATAAATACGGATTATACCTTTATCGTTTATGTCGGGGCGTGTGTAGTTGTTTTTAAGAGATACTGTTGCAAATGAGCAGAAAACATCTAAAAGTGCAATGGCGTGAGCCGTGCGCTGAGTACGAAGATACTCGCCCGCTATTTTTTTGCGGATTGAATTGAAAACCTCATATTCAAGCCCCACAATTCGCTCCTGTGCGCCGAGCACCTTTGTTTCTAACTCTTTCAATTCTTCTGTAATATATCTTTCACAGTTTGAAAGTGTTTGTTTTCTTATATATGTATCGGGCACTAATTCTTTATAGGAATTAAGCACTTCAAAATAGTAGCCGAACACTTTGTTATAGCCGATTTTCAGCTTCTTTATTCCTGTTTTTTCTTGCTCGTCCGCTTCAAGCTTTGCAAGAATACTCTTACCGCCGTTGACAATGTCACGAAGCTCGTCAAGCTCTTTATTGAAACCGTCTTTAATCATTCCGCCTTCACGGACGGAGAACGGTGCATCTTCTTTAATTGAAACCCTGATAAGTGCGCAAACATCTTCTAAAACATCAATTTCGTTATAAATGTATTTGAGCATATTACTGTTTGCATTTTTAAGATTTTCTTTAATTTCGGGAAGATTTTGAAGTGTTGTGCAAAGGGACAGTAATTCTTTTGCATTGGCAGTGTTATAAACAATACGGGTCATAAGACGCTCCATATCATAAACACCCGTCATAAGCTCGGTTTCACGCTCACGAAGTTCTGTATTAGAATAAAGCTCGTCCACCGCATTAAGTCTTTTTGAAATTTCAACTGAGTCATAAAGCGGGCGCTCAATAAATGAACGGAGCATTCTCTTGCCCATTGCGGTTTTGGTTTTATCAAGAACCCAAAGAAGCGAACCTTTTCTGTCACGGTCTCGCATTGTTTCTAAAAGCTCAAGGTTACGGATTGCAGAAATACCGAGGCTCATAAACTTTGCGTCGGTATAAAAGTTAATTTCTTTTATATTCTCCAAATCTCTTTTTTGAGTACCCCGAAGATAAGAAATTGCCGCACCCAATGCACAGACGGCAGTATTGCGCTGATTAAGTGAAAGAGTTGTTAAATCGTCAGTATTAAAATGCTCTTTGCAAATTTTTTCCGCATTAAAAAATTCAAATTCTTCAATCAATAGCTCAACAGACGCTTCAAGTTTTTTAGATATGAATTCAGAAAAAGATGTGAAGGACACAACTTCTTTATTGAGAATAATTTCAGTTGGGTTATATCTTCCCATTTCGTTTATTACTCTTTGCTCAATATTCTCACTAAACTCAGTTAAATTGACTTCGCCTGTTGAAATATCGATAAAGCACATACCGACTTTGCCGTCGGTTGCGCAGACTGATGCGAGATAATTGTTTTTTGACTCGTCAAGCATTGAGCTTTCGATAACGGTGCCCGGTGTGATAACACGAATAACATCACGCTTTACAATGCCTTTGGCCGTTGCCGGGTCTTCCATCTGCTCGCAGATTGCAACTTTATAGCCTTTTGACACAAGCTTTGCAATATAACTGTCGGCACTGTGAAAGGGCACGCCGCACATCGGCGCACGCTCTTCTTCACCGCAGTCACGACCTGTAAGCACTAATTCAAGCTCTTTTGACGCAGTTTTTGCATCGTCAAAAAACATCTCATAAAAGTCACCGAGACGGAACAGTAATATGGTGTCTTCATAATTCTTTTTAATTTCAAAATATTGTTGCATCATTGGTGAAAGTGCCATATTACTGTCTTCCTCTCGATAAATGTTTAATGTTCTTAATCAGTGATTACAGCCTTCGTCGCCGCAGTCACAACCGCAGCTGCCGCAGTCGCCGCCGCATGAATGAGCAGTCGGGTCGCAGGTATCAGGGTCGTCGCCGTTTACACACATAGCAAGAATACCTGTAAGGTAATTCATAAGGTCATCTATTTCTTTTCTTGCCATTTCGTAATTACGCATATTTTCGTTCATCATAATTTCTGAATAAACACCGCGGAATTCTTCGTCATAAGCCTTCATTTTGCCTTCATCGGGCTCTTCTTTTGATGCTTCGTGCTGATATGAAACCTGAATGAGTTGGATTTTGCTCATAAGTTCGTTGAGAGCAGTATCCTTTTCGTTTGC
Source organism: uncultured Clostridia bacterium (assembly GCA_945787805.1). GTDB lineage: Bacteria > Bacillota > Clostridia > Oscillospirales > Acutalibacteraceae > Fimenecus. The sequence continues at coordinate 42,709 of CALZID010000012.1, forward strand.
TTCAATTGCTTTTTGCATTGCAAGATATCTTTCATCTTGCTGAATTGCTTTGCCAAGCTCTCTTGTAAGTTTTTCGATTGACATTTGTTTTTTGCTCCTTTATTTTTCATTTATTATTAACTATTTAATGAGTTCGCCTCGGACAAGCCAGTTAAGCGGCTCTGTAACTTTCACATGACAGAATTTGCCGATTAAATCTTCGTTGTCACAAGGGAATTCAATAATAACATTACCGTCTGTGCGCCCGGCAAAGTAACCGTCAAGAGTTTTACTCTTGCCCTCACACAAGACTCTGTATGCTTTGCCCAGCATTTTTGCGCTGTGCTCACTTGCGATATCTTCTTGCAAGTCGCAAAGCTCTTTAAACCATTTATTCTTTTCGTCATAAGAAACGGGGTCTTCCATCAAAGAGGCTTTTGTACCCTTTCTTGAAGAAAATATAAATGTAAAAAGCGAAGTGTATCCGACTTCTTTTACAAGTGACAGGGTATCGCAAAATTCTTCATAGGTTTCCCCCGGGAAGCCTACAATAATATCACTTGTGAGAGACAAGCCTTCGATTTTTTCTTTCGCATAAGAAATGAGCTCGAGATATTTTTCACGGGTATAATGACGGTTCATTTCTTTGAGTATTCTGTTATTGCCCGACTGCACGGGAAGATGAATATGCTTTGAAAGTTTTTCGCACTCAGCGATTGTGTCTATAAGCTCTTTTGTGCAGTCTTTCGGGTGAGAAGTCATAAATCTGATTGTGAATTCACCGTCTAACTCGTTAAGACTGCGAAGAAGTTTTGAAAAATTTATATCTTCATCTAAACCCTTGCCGTAGGAATTAACATTTTGACCGAGAAGCGTAATATCTTTATAGCCTTCTGCGACTATCTCTTTAAATTCCGCAATGATATCCGCAGACGCTCTGCTCCGCTCTCTTCCCCTGACATAAGGTACCACACAATAGCTGCAAAAATTATCGCAACCGTACATAATTGGCAACCATGCTTTTGCGGAGTTGTCACGGAGTGCGGGCATACCTTCAACAATTTCATTTGTTTCGGTCATATCTGCAAAAAATCTTTTGCCTTTCAAGAGATATGATTTAAAGATTTCGGGTACTGTGTATTGATTGTGAGTGCCGAACACAATATCCACAAAAGGATAACTGTTATATATCTTTTCTCTGATATGCTCTTGCTGCATCATACAACCGCAAAGTGCAATAATAAGGTTTGGGTTAGTTTGCTTTAATCTTTTTATTGCACCCACATTACCGAAAACTCTGTCTTCGGCATGCTCTCGAATTGCGCAGGTATTATAAAGAATTAAATCTGCTTCTTCTTTATCTTCAGTCATAGTATAGCCCATTTTAGTGAGCATTCCTTTAATGCGCTCACTGTCGGCAACATTACCCTGGCAGCCGTAAGTGTGGACGAATGCTTTGGGAGTGTTGCCGTGGCGAAGCAACAAAAGTTCTGCTACTTCATCGGCTATATTATATTGCTTTTGGATTTTTTCATTCATTTAGAATTAAACGCCCTTTATATAAGTTGATTGTAAAAATTTAAGAACATCGTTATAAACTACTTCTTTTTCTGTTTCATTGAGAATTTCGTGACGCATTCCCGGATAGAGAATTGTTGTCGGTTCAAAACCGGCACCGGCAAGCTGGTCCGCAACTGCCAAAACACCTTTTCCGTTCATACCGACGGGGTCTTTTGCACCTGAAATAACCATTATTTTAAGCTCTTCGGGAAGTCGGTATGCCCAAAACTCGTCACAGGCTTCACGCATAAGGTTATAAATATCACGGTATCCCGCAAGCGTATATGTAAATCCGCAAAGTTCGTCATTTGAATATGCAAGTCTGTTGTCGGCATTCTCTGAAATCCATGCAAGGGGATTACTCTTGTCATCGCTAATCATTGAAAAGCCCTTATTCATAATGTCGCCCATACCGTCAATTCTTCTTGTCGGGCCGTATTTATTGACAAGTGCGTCAATACCGTCAACTGCTGCGTTGATAATTGAGGGAACACTGCCTGTTCCGCAAATAATCAATCCGTCAAGCTCATAGCCGAAATGACCGGCATACACCCTTGCACAGAATGAGCCCATTGAATGACCGAACAAGAAATACGGAATATCGGGATTTCTCTTTTTCATAATTTTCGTGAGAATGTGCATATCGTCAACAAGACGCTTATCACCGTTACATTCTCCCATAAAACCGATTTGTGAACGCTCTTTAATGCTTTTTCCGTGGCCTAAATGGTCGTGACCGCAAACTACAAATCCGTTTGATGCAAGAAAGCGTGCGAAATCGTCATAACGGGCAATATGCTCTGCCATTCCGTGAGTCAGCTGAACAATGCCGATTGGGGTGAGTTCGTCATCTTCCCATATTAAAGTTCTGATTAAGTTTTCACCGTCCGATGAGTTAAAATATGCCTCTTTTCTAACCAATGCCATAATAAATTCCTCCAAAATGCATAATACTGCATAATAATCAATTTATTATACTACAAAACGCAGTTTTTGTCATTAAAAATCTGTAAATTTTTCAAAAAAATAATTTTTGTAACTTTTACTATTATGAAAAAATTTTTTCGTCATTTTTTATATAATTTAGTTATAAAAAATGGTAAATATGACTAAAAATCAGTGTTTTTGAGCATTTTTTCATCACTTTTCAAGTCGTTTTTGAATTTGCAATACTTTTTGCTTTGTGATAAGATAATAAAAAATAAAATAAGGAGTGAATAACTATGACATACGAACAGGTTGTAGCTAAGGTTAAGGCTAAATTTCAAGATGTAGACGCAAGTGCCATTGACGGCGTTGTTGCTTTGCAGATTAACCTTGAAGGCAAAAGCACAAATGGAATTTTCTACATTGAAGTTAAGGACCACAAAGTGAATGTTGAGCCTTATGAGTATTACGACAGACACGCTATTGTTACTGTTAACCCGACAAACCTTTTGAAGCTTGTTGAAGGTAAGCTTGACCCTATTGAAGCATATACTAAAGGCAAGGTTACAATTGACGGTGACGCAGGCGCAGTGCTTACAGTAATCAATCTTGCAAAATAATAATTGATAAAGTTTTTTGCAAAAAGTGGCGAAAGCCACTCACCCTTTGGGGACGCTTCACGAGGCGTCCCTTTTTTATTTGTATTTTCTACGTGCGATTCGTGAATCGCCCCTACTTTTGCCTCCCTCTGACGAGGGAGGTGGCAAAACCGCAGGTTTCGACGGAGGGAGAGAAAATGCTATGATTGTGTTTTGACTACCCCTCAGTCTACTTCGCAGACAGCCGCTGACGGCGGCCGTCCCCTCTGTCACTTCGTGACATCTCCCCGCACTGCGGGGAGTCACCCCTTTCAGTGGAGCCGAGAATAGACTTTTTCGACAGTCGAGTCGTCGTCCCCTACAATAATAACGCAAATATACTTATACATTAAAAATGGGTGATAGGAGAAATCCTACCACCCGTTTTGCTTTATTTATCCAATCCAAACACCGTTTGAAGCGAATTTATATGTTTTTCCGTTGATGACTTTTGTGCCTGTTACCATATAACCGTTGTTATCGAGATAATACCAGTTGCCGTTCCACTGTAACCAAGAGTTTGTCATCATTCTGCCGTTTGCGTCAAGATAGCACCAACCTTTTGAGTCTGCTTTCCATTGATTTGTTACGCAGTATCCGTCAGCGCCTACATAGCACCAGCCTACTGAGTCTTTAATCCACTTGTTTGTTGCCATTCTTCCGTTAGAATCGAGATAGCACCAACCGTGTGAGTCTTTCTTCCAAGTATTTGTTACGCAGTAACCGTCTGCACCTACATAACACCAGCTGACAGAATCTTTAACCCACTTGTTTGTTGCCATTCTGCCGTTTGCATCAAGGTAACACCAGCCATGGCTGTCTTTTCTCCACTGATTTTTCACTCTGTATCCATTTGCATCAAGATAACACCAATTTTCCATATCATCTTTAGCCCAAGTGTTTTTAGCACAATAACCGGTTTTATCAAGATAGCACCAACCATGTGAATCCTTTGCCCACTTATTAGTTACCATATTGCCGTCGAAACCAATATAACACCATTTGTCGCCGTATCTAACCCATTTGTTAGCAACTTTTATACCATTATCATAGTAATACCAGTCTTGTGTTTGACGCCATCCGTTATCAATAGCAGTATTTCTTGCCGTAACTTTACCACATGCGCGACATTGCTGTGTCATTTCAGCAAATTCACCCCCCTGTAAGTCAGACTTTTTAGCCTGAGCTTCTCCAAAAAGGCATTCTAAAAGATGGTTATCATGAAAATGCTTTATTATCTTATCAAAATCCACATAGTAGTAAGTTTTAACACTTTCACCGTCAACTTCTTCTGTTGTTGAAATTACAATATTGTCACTGATTGAATATTCAAATTCAAAGTATGAGCCCATACTTGACAAATCAATTTCACAAACGCTTTCGAAGAAGTTAACAGTAAAAAACAAAGTATCGGAATTTTTTAAGCCTAAAATATTTACCTCATAAGCAGAAATGTTTTCTTCGCAATAATTAACTATTTCACATGCAAATTGAATATCTTCTGAATCTAAATATGACCACTTTTGTCTGTCAAAATGATTTGCCGACCTGGTGTAAATATCACATTCGTCATTTGAATCTTTTGTTGCAATTACACATTTGTCCTTTGCTATCATCGCACCCGAAAACTGTTGGCAATCTTCCTGCTCAAAATATGGTTCCAAAGCCATTTTTTCAAAGTCAAGAGTGTATATGCTCAATTTTGCCGGTTCGATATATGTTTCATTTGTATCGGGGTTCTGATAGCCTTTCGTTTGCCATCTTGCAAACATAGGTACTTCATCAAAAGCGGTAAAGCCCACAAATTCTAACGAATCATAGCGTAAAGTATCAAAGTTACCGGTTTTGCCAAGCAATTTACCGGTACACATATCAAGCCACGAAAGGTCTATTGTCTGATAGTTTTCAAAATCTGTTGTCCAGATATAATCGCCAAATTTCGTTACCGTGCTAATTCTATCACCCAAGTTTTGTAAATCGTAATAGAAGAGAACTCCGTTCATTGTTACTACAATGTTAAACTCACCTTGAACATCATAATCAGAACACCCTGAAATCTTGTCCTTTGCAATATATGGAGTATGTCTTTCCTGCCATTCATGTCCGTCTTCTGAAATATAGTATTTCTGTGCAACCTTTCCGTTACTTTCGGAACAATCGTTTATATTTGCAGCAATATAAAATCCGTGATATTCACCGTAATACCGTGCATATCTCGGTAATTCCAATACTGATTTTTCAGATAAAACCCATGTCTTAAAATCATATGTTTGCAAGTACTTGTATTCGCATTCATAATAGCCACTATCTAATAGGCTATCTATTTCAACGACAATTTCAAAACAATCGTTTATTATAATGCTGCTGCCAAAATAAATTTCAAAGTAATCCTCGCGGGACAACACTTCCAAATCCTTTAAATATGATATTGAATAATCAACAGCATTATCAGAATATGCTATAAAAGAATCATTCAAATCCATGTCAAATCCGTAAATGTAGTGTTGCTCATTGTATAGGCCTTCATCGTAGATTGAAAAATCACTTGGCAGACCTTCGATTTTTTGAAGCGGAAAGCCATTTACATCAGCAGTGCTGAGATAAAGCCATCCTGACGACGAGAGTGCAAATGAGTTTACAAAAGCGGTTTGCATTATTATCAACGCCAATATTATTGAAATAATACATTTTGTCATTTTTTTCATTTTCCTTTTCCTCCATTTATAAAAAATGCGGCTACCGAAGCAGCCGCAAAAAAACGCAAACTCCGATAGTCGCCAAACTTAATTATGCAAAAAGGTATTACCAAATCCATAATGGAATTTGCATTTTTATCAAATTCACCGGATTAGGCAAAAATGTATATCTCCACTACATAAGAAAACCTATTTTGCAATTTTATCAGTTTGGCAATTTTATTTTATCATTATACCAAAAAATTGTCAATATGAAGTTATTCAAACAACAATTGCATATATTTATTTCTTTTTAGGGTTTATTTTTATTTTTCTTTGGTGTATAATTAGCATAATATATAGAGTTAGCGAGATGATATTTATGTCAGAACCGGTTACTGCCATAATTGTGGGTGCCGGGCACAGAGCACTTATTTATGCCCAACTTGCAATTACCAATCCTGAGCTTTTAAAGATTGTGGGCGTTGCCGACCCTAATCCCGTAAGACGGGAAATGTGTATGAAAAAGTTCGGCTTTTCAGAAGATATGTGCTTTGAAACTGCTCAAGAATTGGCAAAGAAAGGCAAGCTTGCCGATACAATAATCAACGGTACTATGGACCATCAGCATTTGGAAACTTCTATTCCCCTGCTGGACGCCGGATATGATATGCTTTTGGAAAAGCCTTTTGCACCCAACGAAGAAGAGATGAGAGAAATCGTTGAATGTGCAAGAAAGAATAACTCAAAGGTTATGATTTGTCATGTGCTGCGCTACACACCGTTCTATTACGGAATCAAAGAACGAATTGTAAACGGTGAAATCGGTGACATTATCAACATTCAGACTACCGAAAATGTCAGTTATCATCATCTTTCAACTTCATATATTCGCGGAAAGTGGGCTAACAGTAAAGAATGTCACACTTCTATGCTTCTTGCAAAATGCTGTCACGATATTGACATTATGATGTGGCTTATGAGTGAAACAAAGCCAACTCAAATTGCAAGCTTCGGCAGTAAATTTCAGTTCAAGCCCGAAAATGCACCTGAAAATGCGGGTACAAGATGTCTTGTTGACTGTCCGTTAGTGGAAGAATGCAGATACTCTGCAAAGCGGCTTTACATTGACCAACCCGAACGCTGGGCTTTTTATATCTGGGATAAGTTAGAGCATATTGAAAATCCGACTATTGAAGATAAAATAAATCTTCTCAAAGGTGACTCGCCATACGGCAGATGTATTTACAAATGTGACAATGATGTTGTTGACCATCAGTCAGTGCTTGTAAACTTTGAAAGCGGTGCTACGGGTACTCACAACCTTGTTGGCGGCAACTCAACTTCACTTCGCAGAATACATATTACGGGTACAAAGGGCGAAATTTACGGAAACTTTGAAGAGTCAAAATTCTTCGTTTCAAAAATTCACCCTACTACCACAGATGAAAAAATTGTTGAAGAAGTTGACCTTAATGTATCGGGCGATATGGTGGGCGCATACGGCGGTCACGGCGGCGGTGACGAAAGACTTGCCGCTGACTTCGTTTCATTCGTCCGTGGCGAAAAACCAAGCCTTGCCTGTACTTCGATTTTTGATTCCGTTGCAGGTCACTTGTGCGTATATCTCGCTGACAAGTCAAGAGAAAACGGCGGTATGCCGCAAAAGGTTGAATTATAAAATACAGTAAAAAAATAAGGGGCTCACAGTTTGAGTCCCTTTTTTCTTTATATAAATAAAGGGCGATTCGTGAATCGCCCCTACATAAATATTCTTATTTAGTACCGAAAATTCTGTCGCCTGCATCGCCGAGTCCCGGAATAATGTATTTGTGCTCATTGAGTTTTTCGTCAAGTGCTGCACAGTAAACTTCAACATCGGGATGTGCTTCTGTGAGTGCTTGAAGCCCTTCGGGAGCGGCAATAATGCCCATAAACTTAATTGATTTGGGGTTATACTCTTTAATCTGTGAGATTGCGTCAATTGCCGAACCGCCTGTTGCGAGCATTGGGTCAAGAACAATTACTTCACGCTCTTCAATATCTGACGGAAGCTTGCAATAATACGGAATGGGCAGTGCGGTTTCGGGGTCACGGTACATACCGATATGACCTACCTTTGCTGACGGTACAAGTGAAAGCACCCCGTCAAGCATACCTGTTCCTGCTCTTAAAATCGGAACAAATGCAAGAGTTTTACCCGAAATTACTTTTGTTTTTGCCATTGCAACCGGAGTTTCAACTTCAACTTCTGTGAGCGGAAGGTCACGGGTTGCTTCATAGCACATAAGAGTTGCGATTTCAGAAACAAGTGATCTGAATTCTTTTGAGCCTGTGTTCTTATCTCTTAAAAGAGTAAGCTTGTGTTGAATAAGCGGATGATTTGTAATTGTTACATTTGCCATTTAATATTCCCCCAAAATTTTCTTGTTTTTTTCTTTGAATTTTATTATATACTCTAATTCTGCAATTTACAAGATTTTTTATGAATTTTCTATCTCTGTAATTTGGTCTATTCTTCTTTGATGTCTGCCGCCTTCAAATTCTGTTTCAAGGAATACATCAACAAGTTCAAGTGCAAGTCCGACGCCGACAACACGACCGCCCATACAAAGAGCGTTTGCATCGTTATGCATTCTCGTAAGTTTGGCGCTGAAATAATCGGAACAACAAGCGGCACGGATGCCCTTGACTTTATTCGCCGCCATTGAAATGCCTATGCCTGTGCCACAACAGAGTATTGCTTTTTCACATTCACCGCTTGTCACCTTTTCGCAAGTTGCTTTTGCAATCGGTGCATAGTCGATTGACTCTGCCGAGTATGTTCCGCAGTCAACATATTCTACACCTTTTTCGTCGAGATGCTTTTTAATTGCTTCTTTCAATTCAAATCCGCCGTGGTCTGCTCCCAATGCTATCATTTTATATTCTCCTTTTTTAGTGATTTTTTATTATTCAATTCCCTTTCTGCCTGAGGTACTCTCAAATAAAAAGGAACAAGGTTTGATGATTCTGTGGTTTCTTCGCCGTTGTTTAGTTTTTCTTCTGCAAGTCTGCAAATACTTGAAGCGTGAACATAGCGGATATTTTCGTCCGAAAGTTTAACGCTTTCTAATGTTTCGCTCAATTTATTATAACAAAGCTCTGCTCCGTCGCCTATAAACACAACAGTTTTATTATAATTTTTGAGTTCTTCACCTAACTCGTCAATTAACACTGCTTTATCTTCGCAAAGTCGTTTTCCGTTTTCAAAAATTGCGGTATAAACCTGATTGCAGCGAGCGTCCATAACAGCACAAGCTGTGCAATCTTCATTTTTCAGCGGTTCGGCAATGGCTTCGAGAGTCGAAACCGCAAAGCACTTCTTATTTAGTGCATCTGCCATACCTTTAATTGAGGCTATGCCTATTCTGACACCCGTAAATGAACCCGGTCCGTTTGTTATTGCAAAAATGTCAATATCTTTCAGTGCTTTTCCACTTTCTGTCAGAGTTTTCTCAACCATGGGCATAAGAGTTTGGCTATGAGTCAGCCCGTTATTTATAAAGTTTTCAGCTAATACAACACCGTTTTCGCTAATTGCTACGGAAGCTGTTACAGATGTTGAGTCAAGGGCTAAAATAGTCATATCTGCACACCCCCGTCTATAGTAATTATACGCTGAGTTTCGTGTTCCCCACGCTGAAATTCAACTCGAATCGTATTATCGGGCAAAGCATTTTCAATGTTTTCGCTCCATTCAACAGCGAGAATTCCCCCTGCTTCGTAGAAGTCGAAAAATCCGCTTGAATATAAATCGTCCCAAGTTTCTACACGGTACATATCGAAATGATACAGCGGCGGATTTCCGCCATAATCATTGACTATTGCAAATGTGGGACTGCTCACTTCTTCTTTTGTGCAAAGTGCTTGCGCAAGACCACGGGTAAATGCGGTTTTACCCATACCGAGTCCGCCGAAAAATGCAACAACAGTTCCGCCTTTCAGCGCTATACCGAGCCTTCTGCCTAATTCAGTTGTTTCTTCTGCACTGTTTGTAATAAATCTTTGCATATATTCACCGTTAATAATTTTATCTTTTGATATTCTACCACATAAAATTATATTAGTAAATTGATATTTCTATTATTTTTGCGAATTTTTGCCTTTTATATTAAAAATTTGAGTATTTCAAGCATTTTGTAATATGTTTGAAAATTTATACTGACTTTTTTGTCGGGGCTTGTCAATATTACCAAATTATGCTGATAAAACGCAATTTATTTCTTTTATTTTTTGAATTGAAAAAAAGTTATATATATGATACCATTATTTAGTATAATAAGGAGGTTCATATTATGAACAGTTATATTGAAAGAGTTATTGAAAATGTTAAAAAGCGTGACGGTGACAAGCCCGAATTTCTTCAATGCGTAAATGAAGTTTACAATTCGCTTGAAAAGGTTGTTGAAGCACACCCCGAGTATGAAAAATACGACATTCTCGGCAGAATGGCTGAGCCTGAAAGAAGCGTACATTTCAGAGTTGCCTGGGTTGACGATAACGGCAAAACTCAGGTTAACCGCGGTTTCCGTGTTCAGTTTAACTCTGCTATCGGTCCTTACAAGGGCGGTCTTCGTTTTCATCCCAGTGTAAATGCAAGTATCATCTATTTTCTCGGATTTGAACAGACCTTCAAAAACTCACTCACGGGTCTTCCTATGGGCGGTGCAAAGGGCGGTTCTGACTTTAATCCCGTCGGTAAAAGCGATGCAGAGATTATGAGATTCTGTCAGGCATTTATGACAGAGCTTCAAAGACATATCGGCGATAACCTTGATGTTCCCGCAGGTGACATCGGTGTTGGCGGCCGTGAAATCGGCTATCTTTTCGGTCAGTACAAGAGAATTAAAGGCTGCTTTGAAAACGGTGTTCTCACCGGCAAAGGCCTTGCATACGGCGGTTCACTTGTTCGTCCCGAAGCCACCGGATACGGCGCAATTTACTACACAAATGAAGTTCTTGCACACGACGGTGAAAACATTAAAGGTAAAACCTTTGCGATTTCAGGTTTCGGCAATGTTGCCTGGGGCGCAATCAAAAAGATTGCAGAGCTCGGCGGTATTCCTTTAACACTCAGCGGTCCCGACGGATATGTTTATGACAAGGACGGCATCGTAACAGAAGAAAAAATCAACTATCTTCTTGAAATGCGTGCATCGGGCAGAGACAAAGCAAAGGATTACGCCGATAAATTCGGTGCTGAATTCTTCCCGGGCGAAAAACCCTGGGGTGTTAAAGTTGATGTTGCTCTCCCCTGTGCTACACAGAATGAAGTAACTCTCGAAGAAGCAAAGAAAATTGTTGCTAACGGCACAAAATATTACATTGAAGTTGCCAATATGCCCACAACCGCAGATGCCGTTGAATACTTTATTAAAAACGGAGTAATCGTTGCTCCTTCAAAAGCAGTTAATGCCGGCGGAGTTTGCGTTTCAGGTCTTGAAATGAGCCAGAACAGTCAGAGACTTGCTTGGACAGCGGAAAAAGTTGATGAAATGCTTAAACACGCTATGAAGAATATCTATGATATTTCCGTTGACGCTGCCGGGCGCTACGGTCTCGGTTATGACCTTATTGCAGGTGCTAACATTGCCGGTTTTGAAAAGGTTGCAGACGCAATGCTTCAACAGGGCATATATTGATAATTGTTATATCAGATTACATAAACTCCCTTTCACCAACGGTGTTGGGGAGTTTTTTATTGCATTTATAATTACAAAAAGCACCCTACTGATGTAGAGTGCTTAAATTTATGTCAAAATATCTTTTTAAAATTTTTTTGAAGTTTATTGCAAATTACATATTGCATAGTTTCTGATACATTTTCATAAGTTCTGCTACACATTCGCTTTCGGTCATTGTTTTATAGTCAAAACCGTATGCCTGCATAACCGCTTTATCGTTTGCCTGATGCGCTTTGCGGAGTTCACCAGGCATTGTCAATTCGTCATACAAATCAGCAAGGGAACAATCGGGATATAACGCCCTTGCATCAAGTATTGCCTGTGCCGTTTGCTCAATTTTTGCCTTTTGCTCATCAGTAGGATTAGGCCATGGGAAATTGTTGTAAACAATATCTTTTGAGTAACGGTAATCACTTTTTAGCCTACCGCAAACAGTTCTCATCCATGCATTGTGAACATTAGACATCAATATACCAAAGTTATACAAGGTACCTTCTGGAATTAGGAAAACAAGGTCACTTGCAATTGTTTCTTTATCCATAAATCCTAACGGGACATATCTCCTTCTTCCAGATGAAGTTTTTGGTACAATGATATAATTGGTGTCTGGTTGTGCTATCTGACAAAATGTCATTGGAGTTTTTGCAAATTTTCGTGTTCCTGCAGCTTTGCTTGATGCACGGAAGTCCCGTATAAATTCAATCCGTTTCATAACCGACGGACATTTTTTAACTTCACTTGGATTTGCACCAACAAGCCAAAGACAATATCTCTCTCTGTTATTGATAAATTCTGTTGCGCCAATATATGGATGAATCCATTTTTCAGATAATGGTTCTTTGGCAATCATTTCGGTTTTTTCTTCAGAGGACAACACAAAACCTCCGCCGTCTCGTGGCATACTACCAAATCGCATTGGTGGAACATCACATAATGGCTTTGACACAGACTGAATAAAAATATCAGGAGCTTCTGCTAAGTACGAATTAATGTTTTCAACAATTTTGTATTTATCATTGTCAAATATAATCTTTTTCTTACTATCAGTAGTAGAAAAGCCTACAATAACACAATGAACATGCGCTTTTATATTAGCTTCGCTATCCCATATAAATGTTCTGTGTGCAAAATTGATTTTAACCCCTTTTTTCATAATGGGTTCCCAAAGTGTAACAGCTTGTTGCCCCTGACAGATTGAGTTCGTTGAAACAAAAGCTACTTTAATATTTGTGTTTTGAATATAATCAGTCGCTTTCATATACCAAGCACAAACATAATCTAATTCCCCGACACCCTTTATGTTGTTAAAAACTTCTGTCATTTGAGATTTTTGTTCTCTGCTCATCATCATCCCACCAATAAACGGTGGATTACCCATAATGTAATTGAGTTCATTTTTAGGTACAACTGTTTCCCAATCAATTCGCAGGGCATTGCCCTCAACAATATAGGCATTTGTTGTCAGAGGAAGAAAGTCAATTGTTGTATGAACAATATCCTCTGTTTCCTTTATCATTTGGCTTTCGGCAATCCAAAGGGCTGTTTTTGCAACCGTTACGGCAAAATCGTTTATCTCAATTCCGTAAAACTGGCTGATTTTAACCTTTATAATATCGCCTGTATCAAATATGATTTGATGCTGATTGATTATTGATATTGCTTCATTTTCAAGCTTACGCAGAGAGATATATGTTTCAGTTAAGAAATTACCCGAACCGCAGGCAGGGTCAAGAAATTTAAGAGTTGATAATTTATCGCAGTATTTACTGAGCCTGTCCTTTTGTACATTTAGTTGCTTGAGTTGTTTTATATCTTCAAGTTCGCTCTTTAAGTCGTCAAGAAAAAGCGGGTCAATAACCTTATGTATATTTTCAATAGAGGTGTAATGCATACCGCCGCTTCTGCGTGTTTCGGGGTTTAATGTGCTTTCAAAAAGAGCGCCGAAAATTGTGGGGCTGATTTCAGACCAGTCAAAATCTTCACTTGCATTTTGTAAAATAAGTTCTCTAATTTCATCCGTAAACTGCGGAATTTCAATGTTTTCCTCTGCAAACAAACCGCCGTTTACATAAGGAAACTTTGCAAGTTCATCATCAACATACGGGTCTCTGTCTTCAATTTTTGTGTTTAATATCTTAAACAAATCTATTAGTGCATTACGAAAATGTCTTGCATCAAAATCTTTAAGATAATCATGAAACATCAGATGCTTTCCGAAGACACCTGCGTCCTCTGCATAAAAGCAGAAAACAAGGCGAACACAGAGCATATTAAGACTTTTAAGTGAATTTTCATCATCGGGATTGACATACTGTTTACGAAGTGCATCATAGAGTTTACCGACAATCTCGCCTGCCTTTATGGATATTTCCATTTCTCTTTTTACATTCTCATTGCCCCTATCAACAAGAAAATCAAGGCGGTAATATTCCTTGTCAAGATTTTTTAACAAAATCTGTTCAGGTTCAGCATTAGGATTTTCCATATCATAAACAAGAAATTCACTGAAATTAGATGTAACAATCCATCTCGGTCTGCGAGAAAAAGGCAATTCGGCAGAATAACGCTTTGCTTGCTGAAAAGGAGTAAGCAAAGAACCGTCCGACTGCTTAATAGGTTTGCGCAAGTTCTTGCCCAGACCTTTTTGCTCAATAAGCACCTTCGTTTCGGGAATATATCCATCAATAAAGCTTGTATGGTCAAGGTGTACCTGATCTTCAAAGGTAATATACTTTTCCGGTGACTCAACACCCAAAACATCACGAAGTAAGGACAGCCAAAATGGTTGGCATTCCCCTTTTTCGTATCCCTTATCTTTCCAATATTCCGCAAATGCTTTTGCCGCAGTGCGAATAGCCGAATCTTTCATTAAAAATCCCCCGAAAGTCAAAAATATACAAAATAATTATAGCAATTAAAGTTACAAACTGCAAGTTAATTTGAAAATATACAAAAAAAGACCTTCAAATGAAGGTCTAAACTTACAAATTATTTTTTATCTTTTAATAATGGTTTTATTGCTTTGCAAACTTGTTTATGTAAATCATTATCTTTTAGATATTTGCTAATATTTCCACTAATTGAATTTTTAGTTTTTAATGTCTGTATTTTATCAACAATAAAGTTAATCAAATCGCCTTTATTGTGTCCTTCAATATCAATTCCTTTTAACGCATCTGCTACTTTTTGCTGTAGTTCATTCTTTTGTTTAGATGAATTGTAACCCGATAAATTTAAGACTCTGTTCAACTTAATATTGTCATTTTTAGTAAATAAAGTTAAACAATCATAACCTTGGTCCTGACTGACAATATCAATTTCACAATTTGGATACTTTGCAGCTAACTCACCTGCAAAGAAAGATAATTGAAAATCCAAGGCATTCTTTGTATTTACATCAACTTTTTTTGTAATAACAGTTGCTTTTGATTCAATAATCTTATTTAACAAATCAAAGTTAAGTTTATCAGCATTCTTTGAATAGAAAATATATACTTCTGCATTTGTATCAAGTTTGTTTAACCCAGAGAGCCCAGCTTCGTGAACATTTTCATAATCTACTAAGTAATATTTCATAAATAATTCTCCTTTAGATTAATATAAAGTATTTAACAATATTTGTCAATAAAAAAAGAACTTCCCGAACAAATCGAAAAGTTCTAACATCTATGTACCCTGAAAACTGAACAAAGGAGTGAAGGGATAGAAATTGTAACTCATAGAAACC
>CALZID010000013.1 GCA_945787805.1 uncultured Clostridia bacterium
GACGATGTGGGCATCTGCGGGACGATGTGGGCATCTGCGGGACGATGTGGGCATCGTCCCCTACTAATTCACCTAATTGTTTCAGGCGATTCATGAATTGCCCCTACGATTATAAAAGAAAATCATACAAAAACATAAGGGGTTGTAAAAAAAGTGTAGACCGCATAAAACACCATATATAAAGGCTTTTTAATACCCAAAACAGCATTTTATCAAATAAAAGTAATAAAAAACAAAAAACAGATAAAAAATAATGTTTTATGCTATGAGCAAACTTCGCCGCTCGGCGTACCTTTGTACGCCATCGGGTAACCGATAACAAGGCAACAGGCTTGTTATCGCTCAGTTTGTACATTCTACGCATTTTTTCCTAACCCCACAAAATGGGCTGTAAAAAAACTTTCGTTTTTTTACAGCCCATTTTAATTCAGCATAATTTATCAATCAAGGAAATCGCGGAGTTTTTTGCTTCTGCTTGGGTGACGGAGTTTTCTAAGTGCTTTCGCTTCGATTTGACGGATGCGCTCACGGGTAACATTAAATTCTTTACCGACTTCTTCGAGAGTTCTTGGGTGTCCGTCTTCAAGGCCGAAACGAAGTGAGAGAACTTTTTCTTCTCTCGGTGTGAGAGTTTTAAGTACTTCTGAAAGCTGTTCTTTCAAGAGTGAAATAGATGCGGCATCTGCAGGTGAAAGTGCGTCATCGTCAGGAATAAAGTCGCCTAAATGGCTGTCTTCTTCTTCGCCGATTGGTGTTTCAAGAGAAACGGGCTCTTGCGCAAGACGAAGGATTTCACGAACCTTATCAGGTGACATATCAAGCTCTGCTGCAATTTCTTCTGCCGACGGGTCATGACCGTTCTTGTGAAGCAACTGACTGCTTGTCTTTTTAACCTTATTGATTGTTTCAACCATGTGAACAGGAATACGGATTGTTCTTGCCTGGTCAGCGATTGCACGGGTAATTGCCTGTCTAATCCACCAAGTTGCATAAGTTGAAAATTTGAAGCCCTTTGTATAGTCAAACTTTTCAACTGCTTTAATAAGACCTAAATTGCCTTCTTGAATCAAGTCAAGAAACTGCATTCCCCTGCCCACATAACGCTTTGCAATGCTGACAACAAGACGAAGATTTGCTTCGGCAAGTCTTTGCTTTGCTTTTTTATCGTCATCGGCAATACGAATAGCGAGTTCGATTTCTTCTTCTGATGTTAAAAGCGGAACACGGCCGATTTCTTTAAGATATACACGCACCGGGTCGTCCATGGCGATACCCTTGTTTTCGCCTAATCCGCCGTCGTCGCTTTTTGCAAGGTCTGATTCATCGGTTATGGCTTCTCTCGCCATATCGCCGAGGTCATCGATAAGTTCGATATTGTTCGCTTCAATGAGTTCATAGAGCTTGTCCAGCTCTTCCATTTCAATATCGAGTTCAACGATAGCATTATCAATTTCCTGTGTTGTGAGTTTACCGACAGCCTTACCTTTTTCAATCAAGGCTTTAATAGCACCTTTTTTATCAATTGTTTCCATCAAAAAATCTCCTTCACATTACCTTAATTTTTAAAAAACTTCAAAAAGTCCTCATCACTGATATTTTCCACATTCACATCTTTAAGGCTTTTTTTATTTTTTTCATTTAAAATTACTTTTATACAATCGGTGCACTCATCGCTACTGTTATTCAGTGTGTGCGAAATTGTTTGAATTTTTGCAACCGCACTGATTTCTTCGTCTGTGAGCTCACCGTATAAAAACGATATTTCAGCAGATTTTCCTTCTCTCAATCTGCCGGTAACAGCTTTAAATATTCTTTTATTGAAATCTGTTACAAAATCTTCTGCACTAAGCTTTCCGTCAACCAAATTCAAGTGTTCGGGATTTGACATAAGAATTGCAATAAGCATTTCTTCAGCCTTTGCACCCGCAAGATACTGTTGACGCTGAGGATTAAGCTTATCAAGAATGTCGCCTTGGCGCTGAATTTGGGTAAACTCTTTTTTATGATTGGAATATACCTTTTTCTTTGCCATACGCTTTGCTTCGTCAACAATCACACTTTTCGTAACCGACAGTTCATCTGCAATTCTTGAAGCATAGATGTCAAGTTCAACGGCGCCGACTGTTGACAATATATCAATTGCGTTTCTGATGTATTGCCTTTTACCGTCGTCAGTTGTCACATCAAATTTTGAACGCTCCCGCAAAAGTGCAAATTCAACTTCGTTAGCGGCTCCCGTAATTATGGCTTTCATTTTTTCAACGCCGTAATTCTTTATAATTTCATCCGGGTCCTTGCCGCCGCTTAATCTCAACACCTTAATTTTCGCAGGCGTATTCTTGAAAATCTGTAACGCTCTTGCCGCCGCCTTTTGCCCCGCTTCGTCCGCATCATAAGAAAGCAGAATTTCAGACGCATAGCGAGATAATAAGCTTGCCTGTTCAGTCGTCAGCGCCGTGCCCAGACCTGCAACCGCATTTGTAAATCCCGCCTGGTGAAGTGCGATAACATCCATATATCCTTCACAGAGAATAAGACTGTCTTTGCCGCTTTTTTTCGCAAGGTTAAGTGCAAATACACCCTGACTCTTTTTATAAACCAATGTATCGGATGTATTTAAGTATTTCGGTTTTGAGTCATCCATAACACGACCTCCGAAAGCGATTACACTGCCCTTTACATCTATTATGGGAAACATTATTCGATTTCGGAAATTGTCATATATGTTTGCCTCGTTCTTTTGTGAACGCCTTGCAAGATTTGCCGCCACAAGCTCGTCCTTTGTAAAGCCTTTATCCTGTAAATAACTTATCAACGCATCATAAGCATCGGGAGCAAAGCCCAAACCGAATTTGCGGATTGTTTCGTCGGTAAGTCCGCGGTTTTTGAAATACTGATAACCGACAGCGCCTTCCGGTTTACTAAGACAACTGTGAAAAAACTTGGCGGCTTCACGGTTGGCTTCTAACATTCGAAGCCGTCTTTTATTCATTGTGTTATCGAATGTATTTTCCTGTGGAATATCCATTCCCACACGGTCGGCAAGGAATTTGACTGCATCAAGATAATCGAGATTTTCAATGTTCTTGATAAAGGTTACAACATCGCCGCCGTTACCGCAACCGAAACAAAAATATGACTGTGTATCGGGATAAACAGTAAATGACGGAGTTTTCTCACCGTGAAAGGGACACAAGCCCTTGCTTATTCGCCCTGCTCTTTTAATGTTTACATAAGATGAGATTATAGTTTCAATATCGGCACGACTGCGAAGTTCTGTTAAAAAAGCATCATCGAACCGCACACTATCCCTCCCATCCTATATCCACCCATGAATCGGGGATAAATATATTTTTATAAACCGAGACAAGATAGCGGTCACTCATACCCGCAATATAATCGCAGGCGGCTCTGTGAACGCCCTCCTGTTCAATTATGTAATGATATGCTTGCGGAATTCTGTCGGGATTTTGAAGCAGATAATCATAAAGACGGATTATAACATCCATAGCCTTTGTTTCTTCACCCTTGCAAACGGGGTTTGTGTAAACCTTTTCAAACATAAATGAATGAAGCTCGTCAAAGGGCTGTTGAATATCGGGTGAAAACCTGATTGTATCAACACTGCTTTCAACCGCATTTCTAACCATTGTATTTATTCTGTCGGACTTTGAAAAGCCCAACGCTTTTCTGAGTTCAAGGGGAATATCTTCTTCGCACATAACTCCCGCACGGGTAGCGTCGTCAATATCGTGGTTGATATATGCGATTTTATCGGCTAATTTTACAATTCTGCCTTCAAGAGTAAATGCTTCTTTGCCCCTTGTGTGACAAACGATACCGTCACGGACTTCATAGGTCAGGTTTAAACCCTTGCCGCCTTTTTCCAATTTGTCAACCACACGAAGACTCTGGTCATAGTGACGGAATCCGCCGGGCACAACCTTGTCAAGCGCTCTCTCGCCTGCGTGACCGAATGGGGTGTGACCTAAATCGTGACCTAACGCAATGGCTTCGGTCAAATCGGCATTTAAAAGCAAGCCGTTTGCAATTGCACGAGCCACTTGTGAAACTTCAAGTGTGTGGGTAAGTCTTGTTCTGTAATGGTCGCCTTCGGGGGACAGGAAAACCTGGGTTTTGTGCTTTAATCTGCGGAATGAATTTGAATGAATAATTCTGTCTCGGTCACGCTGAAAATCAGTTCTCAAATCGCATTTCGGCTCTAAAATTATTCGCCCCTTTGTCTTTGCGGAAAGACACGCTTTTTCCGAGAGAAAGCCTGCTTCTTTATTTTCAAAAGTTTCTCTAATATTCATTCAAATGCCCCCCTTTTTTCAGTTGGATTTTTGTCTTCTATATACTTATACGACAAAAAGAACAAAATCCCTTTATTTTTTATTAAAAATTTTAAAATTCGCAAAAGTTTTCGCAAACAACCGTTGCGGTGACTTTTCCGTTACTTAATTCGGTAAGCTTTTTTGAAAGCTCATTATGAAAATCGCTCTTTATTCTGAAAGTCACTTTTACTTCGTCGGTGAATTGAGTATCAAGAATTACTGCGCCTTCGTTTGCTAAAAAAGCCCCCAATTTACCGTAGAATGTATAGTCGCAGTTTATTTCTAAATCAAGGCAGAGCGCCATCGTGATAATTTTTGCACTATCCACTGCAATCTTAGCGCTGTGAGAATAAGCACGAACCAATCCCCCGCCGCCTAAAAGAATTCCGCCGAAATATCTTGTAACAACAACCGCCGTGTCAACAAGACCTTCTTTTTCGATGACATCCAACACGGGCACGCCTGCCGTACCCTGAGGCTCGCCGTCGTCGGAATATCTTTTTATTCCGCCGTTACGCAATATGTAAGCATAAACATTATGAGTTGCGTCCCAATGCTTTGATTTAATCTCATTTATAAATTCGTTCGCTTCATCGGCAGTTGTTACGGGTTTTGCATAGCCAATGAATTTGGAACGCTTGACTGTATATTCATCACTGTTATATTCTTTTATTGTTCTGTATTCATTTGCCATTTAATTCACCGCTTTCCGCAAAAAACAAAAGGTGGCACATTTGTACCACCATAATTGCTTTGATTATTTTGAGAGATTGTAACGCTTGTTAAATCTGTCAACACGACCGCCTGTATCAACAAGCTTTTGTTTGCCTGTGAAGAATGGGTGGCAATTTGAGCAGATATCAACTTTTAAATCATCTTTAGTTGAACGAGTTTCAAATGTTGCACCGCAAGCGCATTTAACTGTTACTGTTTTATACTCTGGATGGAGTCCCTGTTTCATGACAATTGTCACCTCTTTCAGTCCATATTTACATAGCCTAATGATTTTAGCAC
Source organism: uncultured Clostridia bacterium (assembly GCA_945787805.1). GTDB lineage: Bacteria > Bacillota > Clostridia > Oscillospirales > Acutalibacteraceae > Fimenecus. Next base: position 5,352 of record CALZID010000013.1, read on the forward strand.
AAGAAAATGCAAAAATCAAGTGTTTTTTTCAAGTTTTACAGAAATTTCTTTTGAAAGTGCAAATGAGTAGAGTGTAACCTTAACATCGGTTAAGCCAAAGCACTGTTCGGCAGCCGTTTTATATATTCTCATCTGCTCTTTATACCGACTGACGATTTCTTCTTCATTGGAAACCTTATCGGTTTTATAGTCGATAATCTCTCCGCTGCTTCCGTTTATGATGAGTCCGTCAATTATGCCTTGAACAACCGCTTTTTCATCTGCTGCAATTTCGGGCAGGTCATCAATTATCTTTGCTGCGGGTACGCTCATAGAAAATTCCTGCTCTTTCAAGAAACGCTCTGCCGAGCAAATTCGTTTGTACATATCGCTGTTAAAGAATTTTTCAAGCTTATATATGTCAACGGCGTCTGCTTCTGTTTTTGTAAACTGTTCATTCTGAACTAATCTTTCAAGCTCTGCGCCCACATTTTCACTCGCATTTTTCATATTGCAAAGCTCCATAAAGCGATGCATAAGTGAACCGCGCTGAGCCGGTGTTAATTCATTCTTACCCATAAATGCCGGGCGTTCGGTGGCAAGATAAGTTAGATTTTCGTCTTGCTTTATGGATGACGCAGCATATTTAATCGGGATTTCCGACAGAGCGGAATATGGGTATTCATAAGACAATTTTTCTGAAATGTCTTTCAAAATATCTTTGTCAATCTCAAATGCTTTTTGTTCTTCAATGTTTTCGGTAATACTCACAACGCCGTCAATTATTTTAAAATCAATTGGTGGACTTTGTTGATTCTTAGTGCAATAAAGCAAATTTGCCATATTAAGTGACGGATGATTAAGCATTGAAAGGACTATCCATTGCATAACATTTGAGCACATAGACAAAGGCACTGCAGGTTCAATGAAATTGCCGTAATAAGTATAATATAAATCCGTTATTTTATTTTCTGTATCGTGCATTGAACCCACAATATAGAGTTTTTCTTCCGCACGGGTCATTGCGACATATAATACCCTTATTTGCTCGGCAAGCTCTTCTTGTGCATCATAGAGTTTTACGGCACTTACGGGTAAAGTCGTAAAATCTTTATGCTGTTTTGAAAAGTATCGAGATGTTGCCACGCCCAAATGTCTGTTCACTTTAACCTTGCTTGAATCGGCAGGGCTGCCCGACGAGCAGTTTGCAATAAACACAACCGGAAATTCAAGTCCTTTACTTTTATGAATTGACATAATTCTGACTACATCATCATTTTCGGTCAGCTCGTTGGCGCCTTCTAAATCCTTATTACTTTTACGGATTTTATCAAGATAACGGATAAATCCCGAAAGTCCCGAACCGCCCATTGCTTCATAATTCTCGGCATAGTTTATTAAAAGTTCAAGATTTAGAATTCTCTTGTCCCCATTATCCATAGCTCCTACAATTGAGTCATAAGAAGTCATTTCAAATATGCGACGGATTAAGCTGCCGATATCCATAGTTACAGACAAAGTTCTGAGAATATAAAGCATATCTAAAAATTCTTTTACTTTATTGTCTTTTTCGTATTGGCTTTTTATAATATTATAGATATTGCCTTTTCTGTCATCAATTCTGTATCTTACAAGGTCGTCTTCGGTAAAGGGACAAAGCGGTGACAGCATTACCGACACAAGCGGTACATCTTGCACGGGGTTATCGATTATTTTGAGCATTGACACCATTGTTACGATTTCTCGGCTTTCAAAAAATCCCCCCTGCTTTGTATAATGAGCCGGAATTCCCATTTCGCCCAAAATTCTCGCAACAATCTGTGCTTTGCCCGAAACCGCACGCATAAGAATACAGATATCGCTGTATTTTATGGGGCGTTCTTCGCCTTTTTTGCCCACAAGAGCTTTTGAAGAAATCAGTTCATTGATTATTGTACCGATATGACAAGCCTCAGCTTCTAAATCGGAGCCCCTTGTCTTTTCGGTTTCAACAATATGCACCGCTACATTCGGCGATGTATCTTCACAATAATCTCCGCCGAATTCAAGGCGCTCGCTCTTTCGGTAATCAATTCCGCAGGTTTTTCTCGTCATTAAGAAATCAAAGAAAAAGTTGATTGAATCAACAACACCCTTTCGGCTTCTGAAATTCTTATCAAGATTTATAGTTGCAGGATAATTTTTACCGTCATAAGAGCCAAATGTATCTTTATAGTTTAAAAAGATTTCGGGCATAGCCTGACGGAAACGGTAGATGCTTTGTTTGACATCCCCTACCATAAACTTATTGTTATTGTCCTTTGATACGGCTGAAAAGAGTGTATCCTGTGCGTCATTAGTATCTTGAAATTCGTCAATGTAAATTTCTTTAAAGCTTTCGGACAATTCCTTTGCCAAATCAGTTTTTTTATAACTTCCGTCTTCATTAAACTCCACAAGCATTTTTAACGCAAAATGAAGAATATCTGAAAAATAATATGTATTATTTTCTTTTTTACGCTCCCCTAAAAGTTCAACAAATCGCACTACACTTTTTTGAATTACCGACATAATCGGGCGAAGATAGTTGATATCATCTGCATATTCTTCTTCGGTACATACAAGAAATTTAGAGATTAAAGCAAAGTATTTTTTAATACTGTCTCTGCGGCCTTTAAGCTCGTCATAATAACAGTCTTTTTCTGCTTTCGGCACAGTCGGAAATCTGTTAAAGCAAAGTGAATCGCATAAATATTTGATTTCGTCCCATTTTTGCGGGGTTTTCTTAATCGTTTCAAGAATAACATCAAGAGAAGCGATAACGGGTGACAAATCATTACAGAGCGCTCCTGCAAGAGTTGTATTTTCAGGTGCGTCGTCAATTATATCTTGTGCCTTTATTTTTGTGTATTCAACCACTTCGTAAAGCCGTTCCAATGAGTATTTTCCCCATTCGGTTTCGTGAATTGCCAAGTTGTTATGATAATCGGAGAAAGTATTTTCAATCCACATTTTCGGGTTTGGCGATGCGATTGCAAATTCATAAAGAGAGAGAATTGAATCAGCAAGGCTCATATCCGATTTACCCGTTGTAAACAGATTTAAAAGCTCTTCTGTTTCTTCTTTGGGCAAAGCATAAATCTCTTCAAGGACTTCATTTGCAACTTCCCGTTTCAGCATATCGTGTTCAATGTCGGAAAGCATTGTGTAGTCGGGCGCTATGTCAAGCTCTTCAAAATTATCTTTTACCAAACGGGAGCAAAAACTGTCCATTGTGGAAATTTGCGCATTCGGCAAATACATTTTTTGTCTTTTAAGATATTGATTGTCCGGTTGCTCTTTTATCAGCTCCGAAAGCCGTTTTGAAATTCTTTCTCGCATTTCGGCAGCAGCGGCTTTTGTAAATGTAACTATAAGCAGTTTTTCAATGTCGATGGGGTTATTTTTATCTGTTACTCGCTGAATTACCCGTTCAACGAGAACGGCAGTTTTGCCCGAACCTGCGGCAGCAGAAACAAGAACAGTTCCGTTTTTAGATTCAATTGCCTGTTTTTGAGCGTCAGTCCATATTCTCGCCATCTTTATCACTCCTTAACATTGAAATTGCATCATCAAATGCCGGAATTTCCAATTCTTTTATGGGGTCGTCTTCTTCTCTTTTGCAAATGTCTTTATATTGACACCATGCGCAACCGTCTTCTATCGGTAATGCAGAGATTTTTCCCATTTGCAATTCTTCTGCCATATTTTTAATTGACCTATCCACTCTCTCTTTTAAAGAAGCGAGAGAATCAAGAGAAATGATTTTGCCCTTTAACGAGCCTGTTTTTTTATCGTATTTGGCGGGGAGAAATGCGCCGTCTAAGTTTTTATCCATGGCTTCAAAAGCTTGTAAATTATTAAGCAAAAGCCCGTCCATTGCAAGCTCTGAATAAGATGATGACAGCACCGCTTCTTCCCCTGAATTTTTATCAATTTTCGCAGATGAAACCTTGGGATTTTTTGCTTTAAAATACAGTACGCCCGCCGGGGTTATATTGTCGCCGTAATATTCCTTGCCGTTTTCCCAAATTGCAAAAAGGTATATGAGCATTTGCATATTGAGTCCGTAAAAAACTTCGCCGATTTCAAACTTTTTTTTGCCTGTTTTATAGTCAACCACTCGCAAAAAATGATTGTCATCGGTTTTAAAGGAATCAACACGGTCAATACTGCCCGTAACTCTAACCGTGCCGCCGTTTGAAAGGGGCACCTCGTAGGGTGGAATATTACCGTCAAAGCCTATTTTAAGTTCAAAATCAACCGGTGTGAATTCGCAGACTTTAAATTCTGTTATAATGCGAATCAAAACTCTATATGCCGTTTCTTTAATCAAATTGACTGTTCTTTCAAATGTTTTGGTTTTGTTTTCAAACCCACCCATTTCATCTTGGATATAATCGTCAATTATTTTTTCTGTTTCTTTTTTTATCTTATCATTTGACATAGCAATAATTGATGCTTTTGAATTTTCAAATAAGAAGGTTTCCAAAACATAGTGGATGAGTGTACCCGACAGCGCCGCATCAATTTCCGCTTCTTTTCGGGGCTTTGCTCTGAGCCCGTATTCGCAGAAATATTCAAAGGGGCATTTATAGAATTTTTCAATTTTCGACGCCGACATAAACAAGTCTTTGCCGAAAAACTCCGTTGCCAGATTTGAATCTTTAACAGAGAATTCTTTATTATTTGCCCTGTCTATTTTTAAAAGCTCATTTTCACCGTTATTGAGACGAAAATATTCTTTCAATGTTTCGCTCAAAACAGAGCCGTTGACAGATTCCCCCGCCATAATCGCAAATGCCGAATTGCGGCTTTCAATTCTGTCTGATTTTGAGTAGTCGTTTATTATATTACACTGTGGGAATATTTTTACTGTTTCATCAACAATTTCCGACTCAGTCATTGCGGACGAATCTCCGCTCATTGTGATATATGTGAGATAAAGCTTGTCGGTTGCCAAGGTTGCGGAATGATATGCAATAAAATTTTCGCTGACGCTGTTATATTCAAGATTACTGATAATTTGCATACCGATATCAATAAGCTCGCACCGTTCAATATCATTAAAAAGTACACCCGATGAGCTTTCTGCCGGGAACACACCGGTATTCGCCCCCATAAGAAAAACTACTTTTGGAGCCGAAGCACGAATTCTGTCGGCGCTGCCTATTATTACTTCGTCCATTCCGTTTGGAATTACACCGATGTTTTTTGACGCAACGAACAAACCGAACAATTCCGCATACCGTTCGATTGAGATTTTCGTGTTGCCCAGTGCATAGTAAAGTCCGTCCAACACTTCGGTAACGATTTTCCAAATTCTTGCTTGTTCAAGGGCTAAATCAGTTTCGTCACTGTCTTTTAAAATTTGTGTAAACTGTTTTAGATTCTCGTCAATTTTATTCTTTTGCAAGAACATAAACAGTTCTTTTGACATGGTTTCTCCGTCAGAATCTTTCATTTTGTTTTTAAGAGCCAATAAAGGCTCAACAATTCTTTGACGGAGTAAATTTATTTTGCATAGTTCTTCGGCAGATTTATCCGTAACCAATTCGCCGAATCCGTCGGGGTGGTCAAGCCACATATTTTGCCATGCGGACGGACGAATTTTCCACATCAGGCAATAGTCCTCTAAAGCCCCGATTTCTTCAATCGTAAAACCGAAAAGCTGAGTTTTTAAAAGCCGCAAAATTCTCTCGGTTTCAAAGCCTTTAACGAGAATATCCAAAAGGCATTTTATAAACACAATAAGCGGTTGATTATCAACGGGCTGACGGTTATCGCTAAAAGAATCTATATCATATTTTCTGAATGCGGACGCCAAATCTTTTTTATAATCTTCTTCGTGACGAACAATTACCGCAATGTCACGGTAACGGACATTTTCTTCACGGGCAAGTCTTTTAATTTCGGATGCCACCACATTGCACTCGTCTGTTTTGGTGCGGCAAGGGATAACTGTGATTGCATCGGCTTTATCTTCATAAACTTGGCTTTCGTTAGAGAATAATTTTTCTTCAAGAAAGTTGAGTTCCGGCTTTTTATAGTCTTTATTTGCATAGAGCACCTTTTCGGGTGAAATTTTTACACCGATTTTATTTGCAATGGCTTTTAGTTTCTTTATTTCAACTGTTGAATTATAAAAAAGCTCATATCTTTGGTTGTTTTTAGATGTGTCGCAACAGAAAGTTACATACACTTCTTCTGCTTGGCGCAAAATTTCACCCAACACGCTGTATTCCTGACCCGAAAATCCCGAAAAAGCATCAAAAAACACTGTTTTTCCGCTGAAATATTTAACATCAATTAACAAATCTGCAAGCATATCCAGATTGAGATTACTGTCATTAAATCTCTTTGACATCAATGCGTCATAGCAAGTGAAAATCAATGAAAGCTCTGCTATCTTTGATGAAAAAGACGATTTTTTTACAAGCTTTGAATATTCTGCCAACTGTTCATTTGAGATTTTACACTTCTTTATTTCACGATGAAAGCTTAAGATTTCGTTTATGAGATCGGGATGCTTTTTATATCGGCTGTAAATTTTGAGTTTATCTTCAAGTGTTTCGATAGCACGGCTCATAAGCACCGCACGAACACCGTCGTCGGCGCTCTTCTTATCTAATTTACCGTATTGCGACAAAAGCCTTTCACTGAGTCGTGAAAAGCTTAAAATTTCAACATTATTTATTTTTTCATTACCTAATAAGCTGAGCATTCCCCTTTCGGTTTCAAAAGAAAACTGCTCGGGTACAATAATAACGGCTTTACCGATTTCATTTTTCGCAATTTCTGCTGCGAGATTTCTTATATATCTTGTTTTGCCGCTGCCTGTACGCCCTGTAATAATGTTGAGCATCATTTTTGCTCCTTTATTTTAATTTATAAAGCTTTGCTCCGTGAGAATTCACCTTGCAAATGAAGCTATTGCTTACTTTTTCAAGGTCTTCCTTTTGCCACAAATCACGAAGAGTATATTCATTTGAGAGTTTAAGACTGTTTAAATCGACTGTGATTTCAGCGTCTTTTCCCGACACATTGAAGACTGCTATAAGCGGTTTATTATCGCTTGAAACAGAAGTCCATATAATTGTATTTTCGTCGCGGTATGCTTGTTTGCCACCGCATGAATTTTGGTTCACATCAAGCACTTCTTCGTTGGTCATAAGCGATAATGTCCAATCGTCATTGTTTCTCATTTCACCGCCGAACATAAGCGGCGAACGGAAAATCGACCAAAGCGTCATAAGTGTTATCTGCTCGTCTTTTGTGAATTGAGTATATCTGTCTTTCTCTCCGTGACAAGTGCCGTTTCTTGAAATATTACCGAGTGGCAGCATATCACAGTCGGGCCAACAGCCTTCACTTACATAAGGCGCCCATTTTTCGCATCTGTCAAACATTTCGTAGAGCTTTTCCCATTGGTCCCAGAAATCCCCTGTCAGCCGCCACATATTTGCATTTTGACACAAGTGGTCTGCCACCGACAATTCGGCAGGTCCGGGTGAAAGGCTGAGCACAATATCACGGCCTGTTTTATCAATGGCTTTTCTAATCATCTCTACTTCGTGGGGTGCTGAATAAGGTGTGTCCCACTTTCTGAACTCAGTAACACAGATGTCGTCAACCTTTACAAAATCAACGCCCCATTCTGCATACATCTTGAAAATCGAGTCATAATAGCTTTGTGCGCCGTCACAGTCATACATTCCGTACATATCGGTATTCCATGGGCAAACCGAAAAATGGTGAGCAACTTGACGGGCAGTTTTGTCACTACCTAAAATAGGTGTATTTTGGTGCACTGCCTGACGGGGAATACCGCGCATAATATGTATTCCGAATTTAAGTCCCATAGCGTGAATTTTGTCTGCAATAGGCTTAAAGCCCATTCCGTTTGCCGATGAGGGAAAACGGTTTTCGGCAGGGATAAGGCGGGAGTATTCGTCCATGCAAAGCTCTGTGAAATTATTATAGTCATTATCCTTTGCTTTCGGCTCATACCATTGAATATCGCAGACTATATATTGCCAGCCGTAATTTTTAAGGTGCTTTGCCATATATTCGGCATTGCCTAAAAGCTGTTCTTCATTGACTGCGGCGCCATAGCAATCCCAACTATTCCAACCCATAGGCGGAGTTTTGGCAAGTTTGTTTTTATTCATAATATCTCCCCTGTCAATCAGTGATGATTGATTTTTTCTTACCGTTCTTGTTGCGTGGGTATTCCCGTATTCTTGTAATATATTCACAGTTTACAATATCGGTTTCGCCGTTGCGTTCAATCTCAAGCCAACTGTCTTTGCAAGAAATAATTGTGCCTGAAATCTGTGAAGATGAATTACAGGTGTAAATAATACATTCTTTGCCCATATACTTTTCAATAAGCTCTGTCATATCTTTCTTTCCCCTTTTACTGCGAAGATGTTTTCTGATTACAGCGGTGTTTCTCTCTTTCAATGACTCAAAAGCAATGATAACTGCCATTATAAAAATTAACAACCATGTATGATTCATAAAATCACCTCGCAAAAAATCTTTGATATATTTTATCATTTTTTATGTAAAAAGTAAACTGTATTAGGCACAAATTTATGGACACAAAATTAAAGGTTTTTCAAAAAATTACTTGACATTATGTTTTGTATATGTTAATATATATAAGCCCAATACGGAGAGATACCGAAGTGGTTATAACGGAACGGTCTTGAAAACCGTCGTACGGCAACGTACCGTGGGTTCGAATCCCACTCTCTCCGCCACTGCGGGTTGTATTGTGAATACAGCCCGCTTTTTAATTCAATAACGCTAAACACGTTACGCTTGCAGAAGTACTCAAGTTGGTGACGAGGCGCCCCTGCTAAGGGCGTAGGCCGGGAAACCGGTGCGAGAGTTCGAGTCTCTCCTTCTGCGCCAAATAATCTCATACACCTTTTGGTGTGTGGGATTATTTTTTTTGTAAAGAGACTCGAACTCGTTTCGTCCATGTGCGACGGTTCGCCGCAGGCGGAGGAGCACGGACACATAATACGATTTTGCGAAGCAAAGACAAGGCAAAGCCTTGTCGAGTCTCTCCTTCTGTGCCAATAAAAGCCATGCATCTTTTGGTGTGTGGCTTTTATTCGTTTTTGTTAGAGAGACGAGAACTCGTTCGTCCATGTGCGACGGGATGTCGAAAATATTTTGCATTGTGCCTTTTAAAATATTGTAATTACTCACGCTATATGATATAATTTTTGTATGGTAATTTTATACGGAGAAGGTATTTTATGAAAAAATTTTTATGTGTTATTTTGTGCGTCCTGCTCATTTTCACCATGTTCGCAGGATGCTCCCCAAAGAACAAATTGCCCTTTACGGGCGGAGATTATTCCATACCGGAACTGGATTTGAGTGTTATGCCCGAGGAGTATGCGAATACACAATATGAATATCTTTATGACCTTGCTATTGTAGATAATTCAAAAGATTATATGGCGCACCCGGACTCCGTTTTGCTGAAAAACGGCAACATTCTCACTATGTATCCCGAAGGTCACGGCAAGGGTGCAGTCTGCACGAAAATCAGTGCTGACGGCGGTTTGAGTTGGAGTGACGGCGTAAAAAATGCGCCGTCCAGTTGGAAAAACTCCCGTGAAACTCCCACTGTTTACCGTTTGCGGTTTTCCGATGGCATTACAGAGGATAAACTGATTATGATTTCCGCAAATCCAAAGTGGGGTGACGAACTGACCGACGGCGGATTTAATTGCTCCGTTTCTACCGACGAGGGCGAAAGTTGGACGGAGTTTGAAACATTTTATGATGTAAACAGCGATACACCTGTTATACCGATTGTCGCCATGTCAAGCCTAACACAAATTAAGGAAAACGGCAAGTTTGTTGACAAATGGATGGGACTTTTTCATGATGCGGATTTTTATAATTACAAAACAATTTTAACCTTTGACGAAGACGGAAATCCTAAGTGGAGCGCCCCTGAAAAATATTTTGCGCAATACCGTGAAATTGAGCGAAAATCTAACATGTGTGAAGTTGAAGTAATAAGAAGTGAACAAGGTCAAGGCGACAGACTTTGCCTTATTTCACGTAGCAACTCCAAACAGATGAATTCTCTTATTTCATTCTCTGACGATGAGGGAAAAACATGGAGTCCGCCTGTTGAAGTTCCGGCGGCGCTGAACGGAGAGCGACACAAGGCGGAGTACACCCACGACGGCAGACTGTTCATTACTTTCCGTTCTATTGAAAGAGGAAGCATCGCAGAACTTAATGCCTCAAAAGATGTTACAGGCGGTTGGGTGAGCGAAGGCTGGATTGCCTGGGTCGGAACCTTTGAGGATTTGGAACAGGGTAATGAGGGACAGTACCGGATTAAACTTGCTCACATCTATAAAGATAGGCAGAAAAATCCGGAATACTGCGCTAATGCAGACACCGGATATTGCGGAAATGTTGTACTTTCGGACGGTACTATTGTAACCACAACTTATGGAAAATTTGACCCAAAAGACAAAGTAACTATTTACGGCACATTACGAACATATATATGTTCAAAACGCATTAACCTTGCCCATACGGACGCTCTTGTTGAAAAACTAAAAGAAGAAAAAAGCAATTAGAAATAAATCCGCTGAAAAATCCTTATTTATCAATGATTTCAGCGGATTTGTTTTTTTGTTCAAATTTAATTTGCGGTTTATTTTTGTAAAATGTGGTTTGTTTGCGTGAAAGTTGATGAAAGGCAAAAGTGCTGAAACCGTTGATATATAAGGGTTTGTGGGACTTTGTGGAAGTTGGTGAAATCCCTTTACCATATTTCGAGTCTCTCCTTCTGCGCCAATAAAAGCCATGCATCTTTTGACGCATGGCTTTTATTTTTCTGTCTTTTATTTTGTTTGCACAGGCGGATGCTTAAGACTCTCTCCTACAAGTTTTTATTATTTTTTGTGATTTTGTCACAATATTACTCAAATGACACATCTATGCTGTTATCGGCTGAAGAAACAATGATTTTGCTTATTGTTGTGCCGATATTATCAATCATAATTGTTGATACTTTATCTTCGATATTTCTACGGATTACATTTCTTAAATCACGGGCACCGCGAACATTACCGTCCATTTTTGAAACAATTGCAGACGGTGTTTTGTCGTCATAAACAAACTGAATACCCTTATCTTTAAGAACGGTTTCAATTTCAGAGAGCATAAGAATGGCGATATTCTTATAGTCTTCTTCCGAAAGCGGATTAAACACGACGATTTCGTCAACTCTGCCGATAAATTCGGGACGCAAGAATTCGTTCAATGCTTTAAGGACTTTTTCTCGTGAGATATCCTTATCGGTTTTGCCGAATCCCAATGATGTTTCAGCATTGTGACTGCCCGCATTTGAAGTCATTATAATAACAGTATTTGCAAAGCTTACCGTTCTGCCGTGAGCATCGTTTGTTTTGCCTTCATCAAGGATTTGAAGAAGAATATTCATTACATCGGGATGTGCTTTTTCAATTTCATCAAAGAGAATAATTGAATATGGCTTTCTTCTCACCTTTTCAGTAAGCTGACCTGCTTCGTCATAGCCTACATATCCGGGTGGTGAACCGATAATGCGGGAAACCGAATGCTTCTCCATAAACTCGCTCATATCAAGGCGGATAAGCGTTTCGGGTGTATCAAAAAGCTCGGTTGAAAGCTGTTTAACAAGCTCGGTTTTACCCACGCCTGTGGGCCCTACAAAGATAAATGATGCCGGGCGTTTTTGAAGCGTCAACTGAATACGGCTTCTCTTAATTGCATTTGCAACTAATTTAACCGCATCGTCTTGACCGATTACTTTCTCCATAAGTCTGTCTTCAAGACCTTTAAGTCTGTTAATATCGCCTTCAACAACTTTTGTTGCGGGAATACCTGTCCAAAGATTGATAACCTTTGCCAGGTCGTCTTCGATAACATTATTGTCCTTTGCTTTTTCTTGAAGCTCGGGGGCTTTGCTTTCGCAAAGGGCTAACTCACTCTTTGTTTTATAAAGCTCTTCATAAACGGGATTTAAATCTTCATCGTTTTTAGGATTCGCAATGTTATCTTCAAGCTCTTCGAGCTCTTTTTTGAGTTCGGCAATTTTCTTTTCGTTGATTTCATTTTCGCTGATTGCTTTATTGCGGAGATTTGCACAAGTACAGGCTTCGTCTAAAAGGTCAATGGCTTTGTCGGGCAAAAATCTGTCAGTTATATATCTTTCTGAAAGAGTTACTGCCTTATAAACTAAATTATCGCTGATTTGCACTCTGTGGAAAAGCTCATAATAGCCTTTAATACCCACAAGCATTTTATAAGTATCTTCAATTGACGGTTCTTCAACCTTTACGGGCTGGAAGCGTCTTTCAAGAGCAGCGTCCTTTTCAATATGCTTTCTGTATTCATTGAAGGTAGTTGCGCCGATAACCTGAATTGCGCCGCGGGACAATGCGGGCTTTAAGATATTTGCGGCGTTCATTGAGCCTTCTGCATCGCCTGTGCCCACAAGATTATGGACTTCGTCAATAAAGAGAATTATATTGCCTTCGCTCTTCACTTCTTCAACAAGGCCTTTAATTCTGCTTTCAAACTGACCGCGGAATTGAGTGCCTGCAACAAGTGCTGTAAGGTCAAGAAGATGAATTTCTTTATCAATAAGCTTTGCCGGAACATTACCCTCTGCTATTCTTTGTGCCAAGCCTTCTGCAATTGCGGTTTTACCCACACCGGGCTCACCGATAAGACAAGGGTTATTCTTTGTTCTTCTGCACAAAATCTGTATTGCACGGGCTATTTCTGTGTCACGGCCAATAATTCTGTCAAGCTCGTTGTTTCTTGCCTTTGCGGTCAAATCCGTGCAATACATTGAGAGCATTTTTCTCTTATCGTTTTTAGTACCTTGCTTTTTCTTGCCCTTCGGTGCATCTTTTTTATCGCCGTTAAGGTCTTTGATATTTTCTTCGGGAACATCCATCGGCATTAAGCCCATATTCTGCAAAAACGGGAATGTGCCCGCACCTCCGGGTTCAAAGCCGTCTTCTCCCATAGTTTCCATCATTTGCTCCATTTGGGCTGTCATATCTTCAATTTGCTCTTCGGTTATACCCATATTATCCATCATCTGTTTAATCGGACCGATATTCATTTCCATTGCACATTGAATACAATAGCCTTCATTTGTTGCTTTCTCGCCTTCCATCTTTGTAACAAAGATAACGGCGGGTCTTTGCTTGCATTTACAGCAAATCATATTTTTATTCATTACTAATTAGTCCTCTTTCTTTGCCTTTGCGTTTTCAAGAATTTGTTTAACTGCACTTGGAAGATAACTGAAAAATGCAACAAATGTAAGCACTACAGCTATTATCACAAGCACAAACATCACAGGTTCGGGAAGTGTATATTTTTCGAAGCCTGCAATATATGTAATTGCGCCGACTTCGGGCCCGAAACCGATAATTATTACCATTATTACATAGAATGCGCAGGTTGCAAGCTTGCCCCAGATTTCTGCCGCACCAGGACGGGTGCCCAATGCAATAAGAATAACGCTGCCGATGATCATAATGATATCTTTTGCGATAAAGAGCAGGAATACCCAAGAAAAGGCTTGCATTGATTCGCTTTGCGCTTCTCTGAACTGTAAGAAAAGTACAATTGCAATTGCAAAAATTGTGAGCTTATCTGCTACGGGGTCCAACATTTTACCTAAATTACTGACTTGATTAAATCTTCTTGCGATTTTGCCGTCAAACATATCCGACAGTCCCGAAAGTGCCAAAACTATAAGCGACCACCAGATATAGCCTTTATAAAAAAGCACTGCAAAAACGGGAATTAAAGCAATTCTTATTACTGAAAGCAAGTTCGGGATTGTAAGACAACCGTCAAAAATCAGTTTTAAGTTTTCTTGTAATGTTAATTTTTCTTCACTCATAATTACACCTCATTATTTAATAATAAATTCTTTAAGTGAATCCATAAGCGGATTGATTTTATCAAGTAAACCGATTACAAAAGATTCGTTAACGGCTGTTGACAACTCGCTTTCACCGTCGCCGAATATAAATCTAAGTGCTACGCAAATAATCAAAAGTGTGGCTGCGCCCTTAACTGCACCGAAAACACCGCCGAGCGTTCTGTTGATTGATTTTACAATTGAAATATCGAAAAGCTTTGAAATATATTTTGCGGCAATTTTAAGAATTACATTCAAAACTATTGACAGCACAATAAATATCAACACCGTCAATGCGCCTGTAACTATCGGCTGGGCTATTGTATCGGCAAGGTTTTGCGCAAGGTTTGAAGATTCAAATTTCTGTGTCGAAATCTGCTCTTTTATATCAGAAATATCAACGCCTGCCGATGATGCAAATGTAACGGCAAAATCAGGAATTGAGTCTAAAACTGCGTTGGCCTTGTCGGCAACCGATAAAGAATCGACATTTTCGTCAATTTTTTCTTCAATGGCATTTACAATTTGTTTTTCAACAAATCCGTCATATGCGGTTTGTGCAATAACGGGACTGAACTGGAAGGACAAGAAAATCGCCGCAACAACCGCCACAAGCTCTAACAAGGTTCTGATAAAACCTTTTTTTGCCGCAAAGATTACATAAGCTGCAAAAATTGCAATGAGTATAACATCTAAAATCAATGACATATAAATCACCTCTTAATTTAGTCTTTATCTTTATTATCCCCTACCGATGAGTAAAGGTTAATTGCGTCGGACGAATAAATATATGTATTTCTTGAACTTACAAGCACCTTTTTTGCATCGGCATTGACTTCTGCACTGCCGCAGGGCTTGCCTTTCATATTAAATGTTTGCATATTACTGTTTGTGAGTACCGCAACATATTTTCCGTCAGTCGATACGGATTTTACCATTCCGTCAATTTCTGTTGTAAAGAGTTCTTTGCCTGATTTATTATAAACTTTAATTATTTTCTGAGTTGTACTTGAATATTTTGAAAGGACAAGTATTGCGCTGTTGTTATCTGAAATAAAGAGTTGATATGTTGTGTTTACCGATACATCAATTTTTTCTTTAACTTCGCCGCCTTTTATTATTTCACAAACATTATCGCCCATTACCATTACAGTTTCATTTGAGAGGAACTTAACATTTGCAATGGCGGTATCTGTATATTCAAAGGTTGCAACAGGCTCTGTTTTTTTCTCATTTAAAATGTGAACCTTTGTATAAACCGAACCGTTATCCACGCCTAAAACCGCTACTGCATAGTTTTTTCCGTTATCTGAAATATCGCAGGAAACTATATGCTCTTTTGCGCATTTCCATATAAACCTTTGTTCACGGTTACTGTCATACACGGTCAACATGCTTTCTGCATTGTCGGCTCTTGTTGCAATTGCAACCGAACCGTCTTTTCCCATTTCGCCTGTCAGGATAATATGCTCTGTTTCTTTTTCATAGAGCACTCTTGTTTTTGACTGTACTCTGAATTTTTTTGCGCCTTCGTCAAACAGAAGAATTCTGCCGCTGTTTGTACTGATTACGGGATAATCGTAGTCATGTGCAATATTTGAAATCTCTTTAGCTGTTGAATTCAGCACTTTTATATTGGAATCATAGACTAAAACCAAGTCGGAATTAGTTAAACTCACATCATCAATATCAAAGCTGTTAACACTGTAAGGATAGCCGTCGCCGTTGCCCAGTTTAGCCATGGCTGTTGCAAAATAGTCGCCGACCGTTGAAAAGGTTACACCGCCGAACTGTGCCGCAGCAATTAAAATCAACAGTAAAACTACAAATACAATTGCTAATAATTTCATTGTTTTTACTGTTTTTGCGCTGACACTTTTGGGTATTTTTTTATTGAGTTTTATTGGTTTTTTGGCTTTTTTCTTTTTGTTTTCTGCCACTCATATCACCACACATCAATAGTAAACTTTATTGAGATATAATCCGCAGGCTTCTGCGGTTACGCCCGCATTATCACGGTTTTTGCTTTCAATTATCTGTGATACTGTTCCTTTCTCGATTTTTCCCCGTTGAATATCAAGAAGCGTACCCACAATAATCCGCACCATATTATATAAAAATCCGTTACCGCTGACTTTGATTTCAACTATATCCCCGTTTCTTGTTACAGAGCAGTCATAAATTTCACGGACCTTATCTTTTATCTCACTGTCTGCACTGCAAAATGCCGAAAAATCGTGAGCGCCTATAAAGGATTTTGCTTCGGTATTCAGCATTTCTGCATCTAACTCATAGGGGTAAAACATTGCTTTGTTTTCATAAAAAGGATTTCTGTATTTTCCGTTATAAATACGGTAGATATACTCTTTGCCCTTGCAATCGTATCGTGCGTGGAAGTCAAAATCAACTTCTTTGCAATCATAAACCGATATTTGAGGCGGAAGATAGAAATTAAGCGCATCGGGTATTTTTTCGACAGGTATATTACATTCCGTTCGCACATTACAACAGAACATATTTGCGTGAACACCTGCGTCTGTTCGGCTGCACCCTATTATGTTTTCATCTTTTCCGCTGATATTTTTATATGCATTACACAATTCCTGCTGAATCGTCACTGCATTGGGCTGTATTTGCCACCCGTGAAATGAAGTTCCGTCATACCGTAATACCAAAAGTAAATTCCGCATTATATTCACCGCAATAAATATTGAGTAAGATTACAGACGCTATAACACCGGCCACCGAACCGAGCGCTATATAATCACGATAAGAGAATTTTAACGCATTCATGGTCGTTTTGCCCTGACCGCCGTTATAGCAGCGGCAAGTCATAGCGTTTGCCAACTCATAAGCACGCCTTATTGAATTGAAAAGCAAGGGAATAAACAAGGGAATAAGCGCTTTTGCACGCTTTATTATGTTACCCTGTTCAAAGTTTGCGCCGCGGCTCTTCTGCGCACTCATAATTTTATCGACTTCTTCAATAAGAGTCGGAATGAAGCGGAGTGCGATTGTCATTATCATTGTTATGGTATGAAAATCAAGACCGATTTTCTTAAAGGGCGCAAAGATGCGGTCAAGTCCGTTTGTAAGGGAAGTGGGTGAAGTTGTGTATGTGAGCATTGTGCTCATTACAATAAGCAATGATATTCTCAATGCCATAAATACCGCTGTCAAAACGCCGCCGCTTGTTATTTTTATTCTCCATATATCAACAAGCACAATTCCGCCCTCGTTATAGGCGATTTGAAGAATTGATGTAATTGCAATAATCAGAATAATCGGACGAAGCCCTTTCAGTACGGTTTTAAGGGGGATTTTTGAAATCGCAATCACAAAAGCCGTTACCAATAAGCAAAATCCGAGAGAAATAAAGTTATTTGAGAGAAATACCATAACAATGAACGATGTTACAAATAACAGTTTCATTCGCGGGTCCATTTTGTGAACAAATGAATGCATCGGAAAATACTGACCGAGAGTAATGTCTTTAATCATTGTTCACACTCCCCTCAAAAAGTCTTTTCAGTTCACGGTAACCCTGCTCGACTGTATAAATCTTTTCGCTGACGGGATATCCTTTTTTACGAAGTCTTATAAACACTTCGGTAATTTGCGGGACTGAAAGGCCGATTTCCTGAAGATGCGTACTGTTTTCAAAAATACCGTCAACCGTACCCATCAAGTCAACTTTTGAGTCATTCATAACAATAACTTTTGTGGCAAAACGGGCAACATCATCCATGCTGTGTGAAACGATTATAACAGTGCTGCCTGTTTTTTCACGGTAGTTTTTAATAAGGTCAAGAATTTGCTCTCTGCCCATTGGGTCAAGACCGCTTGTAGGCTCGTCAAGAATGAGAATTTCGGGCTCCATTGAGATTACCCCTGCAATTGCAACTCTTCTTTTTTCGCCGCCAGACAGGTCAAAGGGTGATTTAGAAAGCATTTCGTCGGGAATTCCCACATATTTTGCGGCCTTTCTCACTCTTTCGTCAATCTCTGCGGTTGAAAGCCCCATATTTGCAGGACCGAATGCGATATCTTTATAAACCGTGCTTTCAAAAAGCTGATATTCGGGATATTGAAAGCAAAGCCCGACTCTGAAACGGGTATCAAAAAGCTTTGACTTGGACTGATGAATATCTTCGCCGTCAAGAAAAATCTTGCCGTCAGTTGGCTTCAATAAGCCGTTAAGATGTTGAACGAGTGTGCTCTTACCCGACCCTGTATGCCCTATTATTGCTACAAAGTCGCCTTTTTCAATATTGATATTCACATTGTCGAGTGCGGTGATTTTGAAAGGAGTGCCCGCACCGTATATATATGTTAAATTTTCAGTTTTCAAGTGGGACATTTATTATTTACCTTTCAATAAAGCATCTATATTTTCGACTAATTCGTCGATACTTAACAAGTCATTTTTAAGTTTTATTCCGTCTGCACGAAGCAATTCCGAAAGCTGACAGGTTTGCGGCACATCAAGACCGATACTGCGTATTTTTGTGGCATCCGCAAACACTTCTTTGGGTGTTCCGTCCATTAAGAGCCTACTGTCGTCCATAACCACAATTCTGTCTGCTTCAACCGCTTCTTCCATATAATGAGTGATGAACACTACCGTGATACCTAAATCACGGTTAAGCCGTTTTATAGCATTCATAACATCCCGTCTGCCGATTGGGTCCAGCATTGCGGTGGGCTCATCAAGAATTATGCATCTCGGCTCCATTGCGATGATACCCGCAATTGCAACCCTTTGCTTTTGACCGCCCGACAGCTTATGGGGACCGTGTTTGCGGTATTCGTACATACCGACGGTTTTTAGTGCACTGTCAACCCGTCTGCGAATTTCAGTAGGCTCAATTCCCAAATTTTCAGGACCGAATGCCACATCTTCTTCAACTATTGTTGCAACAATTTGGTTATCGGGATTTTGAAATACCACGCCGACTGTCTGTTTAATTTTTATGTCGTCTTCTTCGTTTACCGTATCCATTCCGTCAACTAAAACTCTACCTTTTTCGGGAAGCAAAAGTCCGTTTGCAAGCTTTGCGAGAGTGCTTTTGCCCGAACCGTTATGACCGAGAATTGCCACGAATTCTCCTTTTTCAATTGAAAGAGAAAAATCCTTAACGGCGGGCGCCAAAGCTACGCCTTCTTCATCACTTTCGTAACGGAATGTTACATTTTCAAATTTAATAATTGCCATTATTTACTCCAAATTGCAGATGCACCGCAAGGAAGTACAAGTCCGTTTTCGGCAGCACGAAGTCCGATTTCGCTGCCTGTAACCTGACCGCCGAAGCGTGTTTTTACAACTGCACCTAAAATATATTCCATAACTGATGGGCTAAGCCCTGTTGTGTATGAGTTTATAAGCATCATAAGCGGGTCATCACTTAACACCCCACTGCAAAGCTCAACAAATTCATAAACTTCGTTTTCAAGTTTCCAGACTTCGCCGCCGGGTCCCCTGCCATAAGATGGTGGGTCCATAATGATGATGTCATATTTATTGCCGCGGCGGATTTCACGCTGAACGAATTTAATACAATCATCAACAATCCAACGCACCTTTTTGTCTGCCACTCTCGAGCTTACCGCATTTTCTTTTGCCCAGAGAGTCATACCCTTTGATGCGTCAACATGGCACACAGAAGCCCCTGCTTTAAGGGCTGAGATTGTAGCGCCGCCCGTATAAGCAAACAAATTGAGAACTTTTACTTCACGGTTTGCATTCTTAATAACTTCTGCAACCCTATCCCAGTTTGTTGCCTGTTCGGGAAAAAGCCCCGTATGCTTAAATCCCATTGTTTTAATATTGAATGTTAAATCACGGTAGCCGATTGTCCAAAAATCAGGAATTTTGTTTTTGATTTCCCACTGACCGCCGCCTGACTGTGAGCGATGATAGACGGCATCCGCTTTTTTCCAAAGGGGATTTTTCTTTTCGGTTTTCCAGATAACTTGCGGGTCGGGACGAATTAGAGTGATGTTGCCCCATCTTTCAAGTCTTTCACCGCAAGAGCAGTCAATAAGTTCATAATCTTTCCAATTATCTGCAACTCTCATTATACTAACCGTTCCCTAATTACTGCCGCAACGGATTCACCGAGCTCGCAGATTCTATCGTAATCTTTGCCTTCAAGCATTACACGGATAAGAGGTTCTGTTCCCGAAAGGCGAACAAGAATTCTTCCTTCGTCGCCGAGCTTTTGTTCAACCTTTTTGATTGCATTCTGAACTTCTTTGTCTTTTTTAAACTGTGCTTTACCGAAGTTTGAAACTCTTATATTGATGAGCACTTGCGGATAAACTTCCATTTCGTCGGCAAGGTCTTTAAGCGTTCTGCCCGTATCTTTTATAACTGCTAAAAGTTGGATAGCCGAAAGCTGACCGTCACCCGTTGTTGCATATTGCAAGAAAATAATATGACCTGACTGCTCACCGCCGATGCTGTAACCGTTTGCACTCATATTTTCAAGGACATAACGGTCGCCTACATTTGTTTTTTCACATTTAATTCCGTTTTCTTCACAGAATTTGAAAAATCCCATATTACTCATAACAGTAACGACTGCGGTATCTTTTTTGAGTTTGCCGATTTGTTTCATATGCTTTGCGCAAACTGCTATGCACTTGTCGCCGTCAACTACTGCGCCCGTATGGTCAACCGCCAACATTCTGTCAGCATCACCGTCAAAAGCAAAGCCTAAATCGCAGCCCTTTTCAACAACGCATTTCTGAAGCTGTTCAAGATGAGTTGAGCCGCAATCTTTGTTGATGTTCACTCCGTCGGGGCTTGCATTTATAACAACGACTTCTGCGCCGAGACGGGTGAAAAGCTCTTCTGCCGAAACACTTGAAGAACCGTTTGCACAGTCCAGAGCAATTTTATAGCCTTTAAAGCTCATATTTGTTGCAGAGAGAAGATGCTCGATATAATCAGCCACCGCATCTGTTTTTATCGTAACTCTGCCGACTTCGCCGCCGATTGGTTCGGGGATTTCCGCAGCATTATCAAGTATGATTTCTTCAATCTCATTTTCCAACGCATCGGGTAATTTGTATCCGTTACCTTGGAAAATTTTAATTCCGTTATATTCACAAGGATTGTGCGATGCGGAAATCATTACACCTGCATCACAATCATATTTGCGAACGAGAAAAGCCACTGCCGGCGTGGGAACAACCCCGATTTGCAAAACATCGGCGCCGACCGAGCACAGTCCCGCTGAAATTGCGCTTTCAAGCATTTGTGAAGATGCACGGGTATCCATACCGATTAGCACCTTCGGTCTGTTGTTATTTTTCGAGTTCTCTATGAGCACCATAGCCGCTGCACGACCGATTTGCATTGCCAATTCACAAGTAAGCTCTGTATTTGCAACGCCTCTTGCTCCGTCTGTTCCGAATATTCTACCCATTCTTTATTTCTCCTTAAAAAAGTGATGTTTGAGTATTTGCTTTTTTATCTGTTTCGGGTGCTTTAAGCCCTAAATGTTCATAAGCCAACGGTGTTGCCACTCTGCCCCTTGGGGTTTTGGCAAGAAACCCGATTTGCATTAAATATGGCTCGTAAACATCTTCGATTGTAACCGCTTCTTCACCGATTGTTGCCGCAAGGGTTTCAAGCCCCACGGGACCTCCGTTGAAGTTTTTAATCATTGTTGTGAGCATCAATCTATCAATATTATCAAGACCGATTTCGTCAATCTCCATTCTGCCGAGAGCGATTTTTGCATTATCTTCACTGATTACACCGTTGCTCATAACCTGTGCAAAGTCACGGGCACGCTTTAAAAGTCGGTTGGCAATTCTCGGTGTTCCGCGGGAGCGAGATGCAATTTCAAGCGCTCCGCCGTCGTCAGTATAAATGTCAAGAATACCCGCACTTCTTTTTACAATTTGTGACAATTCTTCTGGTGTATAAAGTTCAAGTCTTAAAATTACGCCGAATCTGTCACGAAGGGGTGCTGTAAGCTGACCGGCACGGGTTGTTGCGCCAACGAGAGTAAAGCGTGGCAAGTCAAGACGAATGCTTCGAGCCGACGGGCCTTTGCCGATAATAATATCAAGGGCATTATCTTCCATTGCGGGATATAAAACTTCTTCAACCGCACGGGAAAGGCGATGAATTTCGTCAATGAAAAGCACATCACCGTCATTAAGATTTGTAAGCAGCGCTGCCAAGTCACCCGGTTTTTCAATGGCGGGACCCGATGTTACTCTAATCTGCACGCCCATCTCATTTGCGATAATACCCGCAAGAGTGGTTTTGCCAAGCCCGGGAGGACCGTATAAAAGCACATGGTCAAGTGTATCTCCTCGTTTTTTTGCGGCTTCAATATAAATCTTTAAATTTTCTTTTGCTTTTTCCTGACCGATATATTCCGTCAAGATTTTAGGACGGAGTGAAATTTCAATATCTCTGTCCGTTTCGGTAAAATCAGGAGTAATTATTCTGTTTTCGTCTTGAAAATCCATCATTTTTATCTCCCTATCATAAGTTTAAGCGCCTGCTTAATGATTTCTTCAACAGAAAGTGAAGCATCAATTTTGCTAACCGCAACACTTGCGTCTGTTTGAGAATAGCCGAGCATTTCAAGTGCCGCAACTGCTTCGGCTGTATTGGAATTTTCCATTGTGGCTGATACGGTTGATACATCAAAATCACTGTTTGAAGCTGTGTCAAGCTTGCCGACTTTATCTTTCAATTCCATAACTATTCTTTGGGCAAGCTTCGGACCCACACCGTTTGCTTTTGTGAGAGCCTTATAGTCCCCTGCGGCGATACTTAAAACAACCTTATCCGATGACATTTCGGAAAGAATTGCAAGTGCCATTTTAGGACCGACACCGTTGACTGTTATAAGCATTTTAAAGCAGTCCATTTCAGTTTTATCGTAAAATCCAAAAAGCTCAATTGCATCTTCACGGACATTCATATAAGTGTAAAGAGTGACCTTTGCGCCTATTGACGCACATTTTTGAGATGTTGTTAAAGTTGTGATACAATGAAATGCAACACCGTTTACATCAAGGGCTACCATTGATGTATCAAATGCCACCACATTGCCTGTTACCGAATAAATCATAATATTTTTCCTTTATTTTAGTTTATTTAATCTTCCCATCAGCGAGCCGCTTGCGTGTGCATGGCAGATTGCCATTGCAAGAGCATCGGCAGTATCGTCGGGCTTTGGAATTTTTTCAAGTTTTAAGATAACTCTTGTCATCTCTTGCACTTGCTTTTTCTCTGCTCTGCCATAGCCCACCACACTCTGTTTTACTTGCAGGGGTGTGTATTCAAAAATTTCCAAATTATTTTTCTGTGCCGCAAGGTTGATAACTCCCCTTGCCTGAGCTACATCAATAACTGTTTTTGCATTGGTATTGTAGAAAAGCTTTTCAATAGCCATTGCTTCGGGTTTATATTTATTTATGATATCCTGTATTCCGTCATAAACGGTTTCAAGCCGCTCATTGAAGGGCGTTTTTGCCTCGGTCGTGACCGCACCGTAAGCCACCACTTGAAAGCGATTTGCCGTATAGTCGATAACTCCCCAACCCACTATTGCATAGCCCGGGTCAATGCCTAAAATAATCATTGCATACTACCTCATTGTATAATCAATCAATTATATCATATTACATTATAAATGGCAAGAAAAAAAGGGACTAAAACAGTCCCTTTTTGCACATTATTTTCAGTTTATTAACAATTACTTTTTATTGTTTTTGTCCCGCTCACGGATTACAAAGCGTGTGGGAGTACCTTCAAGTCCGAAAACTTCACGGATTTGGTTATCAATATAACGCTGATAACTATAATGAAATAAGTCTTTATTATTTACAAAACACACGAATGTGGGAGGTCTTGTTGACGCTTGTGTCATATAGTAAATCTTCAAGCGCTTGCCTTTATCCGACGGCGGTTGAACACGGGCGGTCGCCGATGCCAAAACATCGTTAAGCTTGCCTGTTGAAATTCGCATTGCATTTTGTGTATCAACAAATTTAATAAGCTCAAAAAGTCGGTCAAGTCTTTGCCCCGTTTTTGCCGAAATGAAAATTATGGGCGCATAACTCATAAACGAAAAATCATTCATAAGTTTTTTGCGGTATTTATCCATTGTGTTACCGTCTTTTTCGACTAAATCCCACTTATTGACTGCGATAATACAAGCCTTGCCCAATTCGTGAGCGATACCTGCAACCTTGGAATCCTGCTCTGTAAAGCCTTCAACGGCGTCAATCATAATAACGCAGACATCAGCTCTTTCAACTGCCATTTGAGCACGGATTACCGAGTATTTTTCAATCTGGTCTTCCACTTTACTTTTACGGCGAAGTCCCGCAGTATCAATAAACATAAATGAACCGAATTCATTGTCGATATAAGTATCGGTTGCGTCCCTTGTTGTGCCGGCGATATTTGAAACGATTACTCTTTCTTCGCCTGCAATTTTATTGATAAGTGAAGATTTACCCGCATTGGGTTTGCCGATAACCGCAACCTTTACCGTATCGCTTTCGTCTTCAAGCCCTGCATCTTCGGGCAAATATTCGAGAATTTTATCAAGCAAGTCACCTGTTCCGTGACCGTGAGCCGCAGAAACCTGAATGGGGTCGCCGAGTCCTAAATTATAAAACTCATAAAACTCCGCCGGAGGTTCGCCCAAAGAGTCCGACTTATTAACGCACAAAATAATGGGCTTATTGCTTTTTATGAGCATTGTTGCCACTTCTTCGTCAGTTGCAACAACACCCGTTCTCACATCTGTTACAAATACAATTACATCTGCACTGTCAATGGCAAGCTGTGCCTGACGGCGCATCTGAGAAAGAATTATATCGTCTGAATACGGCTCGATACCGCCTGTATCAATAAGCAACATCTGTCTGCCCAGCCACTCGCAGTCACCGTAAATTCTGTCACGGGTAACACCGGGTGTATCGTCAACTATTGAAAGCCTTTTACCGATAAGTTTATTAAAAAGTGTTGATTTGCCCACATTGGGACGCCCCACAATTGCTATAACGGGTTTTACCATTATTTCACCCCCAAAATATCTCTTAAAAGCTGACCGCCACCGCCGACTGTCAACACAATTTTCACATTTAGTTTTTCTTCTAATTCTTCGACTGTCATATCGTCAAGGAATTTATTTTTGTTTTCGGTACGGTTTGTATAATCGCTAATCATTGAATGAGGCAACAACAAATAATCACCGAAATCTGTATCTTTCAACTGTTCATGCAAGTCGATACCTGTGATGAGTCCTGAAACTGTTATAGTTTCACCGAAAAAGTTATTGATTATTTTTTGAACTTTTATTTCTATATTGTATTTTTCTTCTGCCTTTTTGCAAAGAGCCGAAAGGTAGGGATAAAAATCAACGCCCGTTGCCAAGGTTACTTTTTTATTGTTCGGCATTTCATCAGAATTTTCAAGCTCATAAATGAAATCGTCGCAGAATGAACGGACTAATCCCACACCGTTATCAAGCTGCGGATAGTCATCATAATAATCACCGTTGGGCAATTCTCTTTCTGCCTTAATGAAAAACTCGTCGGCGGGATAAACAAGACCTGTTCCCAATTCTTTACGGAATTTTTGAGAATATTCTTCGATAATGTCAATAGTTTCCCCGGCAGTTTGCTTATTATAGGGTTCAAGCTTTTCTAAACCGTCACGGAATTTTGTGAGCCCCACGGGGACTGCCGCAATACTTTGCACCGACGGATACATTGCAGAAAGCTGCTCAATACTGTATTTCAATTCGTCACCGTCGTTAATACCGGGACACAACACAAGCTGAGTATTCATTTGAATTCCCGCATCTGCCAATCTCTTAATGATTTCAAGGCTTTTGCCCGCATTTTTATTTTTCATCATCTGCACACGGAGTTCGGGATTCATTGTATGAACCGAAATATTCACAGGGCTTATATGCATTTTTATTATACGCCTGATTTCGTGCTCTGAAATGTTGGTAAGAGTTATATAGTTGCCGAAAAGGAACGAAAGTCGGCTATCGTCATCTTTGAAATAAAGGCTTTCACGCATACCCTTTGGCATCTGGTCAATAAAGCAGAAAACGCATTTGTTTTTACAATGCTGTTGCTTGTCCATTAAAAAGCTTCCGAATTCAAGACCGCAGTTTTGTGCATTTGCTTTTAAAACTTTATAGCTTGAATCGGCGCATTTAAAAGTTAGAGTGACATCACCGTCTGCCATATAAAAATCGTAATCGAGAATATCTAAAATCTCGTTACCGTTGATTTTTAAAAGCTCATCCCCCGCCATTATGCCTTTTTGGGCACATTTTGACAAGGCTTTTACTTTATTTATTTTTACTGACACGGAATATCACCTGCCTTCGTTTTTATGCAAGACTAAAAGGCGGAGAGAAATCGTTCTTTCCGCCTTGCTTTAATCAATAAAGAAAATTAAGCTTCTTCTTTAACTGCAACAACTTGTCTGCCTTTATATTGTCCGCATTCGCCGCAAACTCTATGAGGTCTCTTGTAGCCGCCGCAATTCGGGCACTTAACAAGCTCAGGAGCTGTCATCTTCCAAACGTTTGAACGTCTCTTATCTCTTCTTGTTTTTGATACTCTTCTCTTAGGTACTGCCATTTGGGGCACCTCCCTTTAATATTTTAAATAAAATTTAACTATTCATCAAGCAACGACAGTAACGCTGCCAATCGCGGGTCAACATCTTTCTTGCAATCACACTTGCCTTCGTTAAGATTTTTACCGCACTTTGCACAAAGCCCTTTACATTCTTCATTACACAAAAAACTAAATGGCAATGAAAAAATGATATCTTCACAAACAAGTGAATCTAAATCAAGCAACGAATTTTCGACTATTATATAGTCGTCATTTTCGTCGTCTTCAAGGCTTTTTGCCAGTAAATGCCCGAATTCAATCTCGAAGTCTTTCTTGAAGTCTTCTGCACATCGACTGCAAACCACGGTTGCTGAAAACTTAGCTTTTCCTGATAACGACACAATTCCGGTGTTATTCTCGATTTTACCACTAACCGCAATACCCGGTGCGTCAAGTGAAATATCATCAGAAAGAGAGTATTCAGGTTCAAAAGAATAGTCGAACTGCTTTTTTGAGCCTTCAATATTAAAAATCTGTTCAAGTTGAATTTGCATTGCATTCACCTTTCGATGTGAACAACTTTACTTATTCACCCGAATTATTATATATGTATATTTTGTTTTTGTCAACAATAAAAGTCAAAATATTTTGATAAAAGCGCAGAAAAAAGCGGTGAAGTCTTATGCCGAGCACTGGTAAGGCAGTGTTTGTTTCTCGGGCAAAAATTCCCCGTATTATTGCCAAAAAGTCTCACAAGGCGTTAGCCTTGCATCGTTTTTTGGCTTCAATACAAGAAATTTTGTGCTCCTACGAAACTGCGAAGCACTTTAAAATATAAATTTTGGATGCAAGAAAAGGCAAATCCCCCCGATAATGCTGACGCATATCGTGGGGGATTTAACGCATTATTGCGCCAAAATTTCATGTTTTAAAGAAATACTTCCTTATCAGTGCTCGGCATACTCCACCGCAGTTTTATTTTGATTAGTTGATTTTTTCGCAATATTCAAACATTGCTTTCGGAAGATCTTCTAATTCACTTGAAATTGTGAATGTGAACTTTGTATCGGAAATCTTTGAAAGAGCGTCAACCTTTTTAAGAAATGCAGCGAGTGCTTCGCCTGTTCTTTCACTGTCTTCTGCAATTCTGTATGTTGCATCAACAAAGATATCAGTAATATCATGGTCGCCTGCACAGATACCGCTTAAAAAGCCGTAGAAAGCATCATAACCGTTGACTGCGAAAACATCTGTTGCAACGAGTCTTGCACGATAATTTACATCGTATGTAAGTTTTGTTTCTTTTTCAACGCAAACCACGTTTCCGCTGGATACGTGAACTGCGTCGTTAACTTTTTCTACGAGTACCTTTGTTTTTCCTGTTCCTTTTTTACCGATAATAAGAGAAATCATATTATCTCCTCCTATATATTTATTATCCGCATAAAGCGGTTTTTCCCTTAATTTAATCTTGCTAAAAGCTCTGCTGCCTGTGCTTCGTAACCGGGCTTGCCGAGAAGCGCAAACATATTCTTTTTATAACTTTCAACACCCGGTTGGTTAAACGGATTAACACCCAGCACATAGCCTGAAATTGCGCATGCTTTCTCGAAGAAATAAACGAGATAGCCGAATTCATAAGCGTTCATTTCAGGAACTTCAATGCAGATGTTGGGCACACCGCCGTCAACATGGGCTAAAAGTGTTCCTTCATAAGCCTTACGGTTAACAAAATCCATTGTTTTACCTGCAAGGAAGTTAAGACCGTCGGCATTGACTTCGTCTTCTTTTATCAAGACTTCTCTCTTTGGCTTTGAGAATACAACGGATGTTTCAAAAAGCATTCTCACACCGTCCTGAATATATTGACCCATTGAGTGTAGGTCTGTTGAACAAACAACACTTGCCGGGAAAATACCTTTGCCGTCTTTGCCTTCGCTTTCGCCGAAAAGCTGCTTAAACCATTCATTCATCATTGTATAGTCAGGCTCATAAGCAACCATAAGCTCAACTGCTTTGCCCTTGCCTAAAAGGATATTACGGATTGCCGCATATTTATAGCAATCGTTCTTTTGGATATCGCATACGCTGTAATTCTCACGGGCATCTCTTGCGCCCTGCATCATTTTTTCAATGTCAATTCCCGCAACTGCGATTGGGAGAAGACCGACTGCAGTCAGCACTGAATATCTTCCGCCCACATCATCGGGCACTACGAATGTTTCATAGCCTGCTTTATCAGAGAATTCTTTAAGTGTTCCCTTTGCCTTATCTGTTGTGACATATATTCTCTTTGCGGCTTCTTCTTCACCGTATTTTTCAATAAGAAGCTCACGGAAAATGCGGAATGAAATTGCGGGCTCGGTTGTTGTGCCTGATTTTGAAATAACATTGATTGAAAAATCAACATCTTTAACAAGGTCAACAAGCTCGCTTAGAGCCGCACCGCTTATTGAGTTACCGCTGAAATAAATATTCGGTGTATCTTTTGAAATTAAATTATAATTTTGTGAAGTGCAGAATTCTATCGCTGCACGGGCGCCGAGATATGAACCGCCGATGCCGATAACAACAAGAGCTTGTGAGTCGTTTTTGATTTTTTCTGCTGCTTTTTGAATTCTTGCGAATTCTTCTTTATCATAATTCACGGGAAGGTCAACCCAACCTAAGAAGTCAGAGCCTTCACCTGATTTGTTAATGATTTTTTCGTGTGCATCTTCAACTGCCGGTGCCATTGCACGAAGCTCTTCTGCACTGATAAAATTCTTGACATATTTGTCATTAAGCTTTAACGCCATTTTTTATTAGTCCTCGCTTTGCCTATTGGTTTTATAATATTTTACCCTAATTTACGGCTTTTTTCAATAGATATTCAGTAAATTTATATTATTTTTTTGCAAAACTTGACCATAAGGCACAGAACACAAAGAACCAATTTCTTCGCTCTACGGAATTTTCGCTTATTATGGGGCAGGTTGCCAAGGTTTCACCGTCTGCTTCGAAATAGACTGTTCCCAATTTTTGTCCTTTTTCGACGGGTGCTTCAACATCAATGCATATATCAACCCGTTGGGTTATCTTATCTTCCGTACCCTTTTTTATCAAAATGGGTTTAATATCTTTTGTAACGGGAACAATCACATTTTCTTTTCCGTAAAGCACCGATACATCGGTTATGAGCGACGGGTCAACAGTTGGTTGATACACCGTATAATTGGCAAATCCCCAGTTAAGCAGCTTTTTTGCATCTTCAAACCGCTCCGTACTGTTATCACTGCCGAGCACAACTGCTACAAGCTCCATTCCGTTACGGTTAGCCGAGGCACTTACACAATATCCCGCTTTGCTTGTTGTTCCCGTTTTAACACCCGTTGTACCCTCATAAAAACGGACTAATTTATTTGTGTTTACAAGTTGAGTTTCCCCGCCCCGCAGAGAATCCATCCAAGTGGTCGTGTATTCTTTTATTCTTTCGTGTTTCATAAGCTCACAGCTCATTATCGCCACATCACGGGCAGTTGAATAATGATTTTCGGCAGTGTCGTCAAGTCCCGAACAGTTTTCAAAATTTGTGTTATTCATTCCCAACTCTTTCGCGCGGTTATTCATCATAGCAACAAACTCGGCTTCACCGCCCGCTATATGCTCGCCCAAAGCGGTACAGGCATCATTGGCGCTTGCTATTGCGGTGGCTTTTATCAGTTCATGAACAGTCATTTGCTCACCTTCTTTGAGCCAAATCTGACTACCGCCCTTACTTGAAGCGTTTTTGCTTGCAGTTACGGTTTCTTCAAGGGTGATTTTTTCGCTGTCCAACGCTTCCGTAACAAGCAATAATGTCATTATTTTTGTTATTGACGCAGGCGGTAGCTTTTCGTCGGGATTTTTTGAGAAAAGTATTTCTCCGCTTGTCATTTCCATAAGCACTGCCGATTTTGCGCTGAGTGACTCTGCAAGTGCATTATTTTCTGCGAAAGCTGTCACAGATAAGGATATTACCATTAAAAAGCACAATAAAACTGATATTATTTTCTTCATTATTATCCCTCCACACAAAAATATATGAATGGGACAAATTGTTATATGAAAAATCTGAAATATGTGTTATAATGTATTTCGGTGATATTATGAAAGTGTTTTTTCACACTCTCGGGTGCAAGGTTAATCAATATGAAACCCAAGAAATGCGGGAACAATTAAAGAAAAACGGATATGAAGTAACCGACGACGAAACAGAGGCATCTGTATTCGTCATAAATTCTTGCACGGTTACCGGTGAAAGCGACAGAAAAACAAGACAGTGTATTCGTCATTATAAAAAGAAATATCCCGAAAGCACAGTTGTGCTCACGGGATGTATGCCACAGTCTTTTCCCGAAATGGCAGAAAATTTAACCGAGGCGGATATTGTTTTGGGTAATAAAAACAACAAAATGCTCGTTTCGTCTTTAGATGAATATTTTGGAGCGTCTTGCAGAGTTTTACATTTAGAGCAACATCAAAACGGTGAGTCGCTTGTTTCAAGCGGTATTTCAAGCTTTGAAGAACGAACGAGAGCAACGCTCAAAATTGAAGACGGCTGCGACAGATTTTGTTCATATTGTATCATCCCGAAAGCCCGCGGCAGAGTTCGTTGGAAAAGCATTGAAGATATTAAGGCGGAAGTCAACGCACTGTCGAGTAACGGATACCGTGAAATTGTGCTTGTGGGAATAAACCTTTCAGCTTACGGCAAAGGCTCTGACTTAAATCTGGCAGACGCAGTTTTTGCAGTCAGCGAAAATGAAAAGATTGAGAGAATTCGTCTTGGCTCATTAGAGCCCGACCATATTACGGATGATTTGATTGAAAAGCTTTCAAAATGCGAAAAGCTGTGTCCGCAATTCCACATTTCACTTCAAAGCGGTTGCGACAAAACGCTGAAAAATATGAACAGGCACTACACAAGCGACGAATATTTTTCTCTTTGTGAAAAGCTCAGAGCAAATTTTAAAGATTGCACACTCACAACGGATATTATGGTTGGATTTCCGAAAGAGAGCGAAGAGGATTTTGAAATCACTAAAAAATTTGCCGAAAAAGTGGGGTTTGAGAAAATTCACATTTTCCCCTATTCTCGCAGAAGCGGTACTGTTGCCGATAGAATGGACGGGCAAATTGAAAAAAGCGTGAAAGCACAAAGAGCTCGTGAGTTATCGCTTGTTGCCGATAAAATCAGAAACGAATTTTTAGTTTCTCAAATCGGCAAAACTCTTTCGGTGCTTATTGAAAGCCGACAAAGCGACGGCATGTATATCGGTTACACGGCAAACTACACTCCTGTTAAAATACGGGGCGACGCTAAAATCGGCGATATTGTGAATGTAAAAATAATTAAAGCAGAAGATGATTTTTGCATTGGAGAATAAAAAAATGACGGTAGGCTCAAAAACCCGCCGTCATTTTTTTAATATTTAATTTCAAAAGAAACAGAATTCGCAACATCAAATGAATTGAACGAAACATTCAATTCGACCTTTCTGTTTTGTGAATTTTTGCCTTCATAAGTATATAAAACATCTTCAGATGTTTTGCCTTTGGGAATACCCAAGGCTTTTTCAACATCTTTACGGCTTGCACCCGGAGAAAGTGTTCCCGCTAATTTAATTTGTCTGTTACCCTCATTAGAACCGGTGAAATCATATTTGATGACCGTTGCGTCCATATAATTCAGCCCGTCTTCTTTGGTATTGTTTCTTACCATAATCTTAAAATAAAGGTCTTCGCCCACAATATTCAACGAAAGAGTTTCGCCTGCTTTCAGTACTTTCTCACCTAAAGTGTCCTGATTGCTTATTTTAAGTCCGGTTTTCTCAATCAATTCACTGACCTTGCAAGGCATTTCTACAGATACATCGTTAATAACAAGCTCGCCTTTTTGCCAATCGGATTTTAAAGCTTCAACATCAACCTTAACCGTTTCTTTTAAGGCTTCGGTATCTTCGCTTGCAGTTCCGTTTTTATTGCAAGCCGCAAACGATAAAAGCAATAATGCAACGAGCATTATTGAAATGATTTTTTTCATAATGTGTGCACCTCTCTTTGTGACGATAATTATACTATTTCTTTGCTGTTTAGTCAATATCAGTTAACCGTATAATAAAACCAATTAGCCAAGTTTTCGGGTTCAATAAAGAATTTTGCTCTGTATGCAAGAGTTTTGAATTTTGAGCCCTTCACCTTAATATCGCCAAGGGATTTTACGGTTATAGCGTAATTTTTATCCGCTTTTACCGTTATGATTTTTTCTTCGTTCGGAAGTAAATCAAAATAGTTATCAGAAAACGGCTCTTTAAAATTCTCAATATCAACCATTACACTGCGGCAGAATATCGGTGACACAAGTTTTACCGTAATTTCACCGTTTTCATAAGAAGCTTCGCTTTGAATTGTATTGGCTTTGAGATTCAAATCACGGTCAGGAGCAAAAATCTTTGTACGCTCTGAAATGAGATTATCGTTTTCATACATTTTAACCGACAGGAAAATATTGTTTTTATTACCGCTGATTTTATCTTCAAATACACATTCGCTTTTAAGGGGGACAAGTGTTTTTTCTATTTGCTTTGAAGAAATAATTTTGCCGTCAAGTGTTGAGAGCTTAACCGAGATTGTGACATTTTTCTCTTCTTTTAAATCGTTGATTGCATAGATTTTATAATCATTATTTGTTTCTTGAACCGAAACGCAGACGGGCTCAAAGAAATGACGGGAAGCGTATTGAAGCGCCTTCCATTTGCCTGTATAGTCAACACTTGACCAGGACGGAGCCTGCCAGCAATCGTTATATTGCCAGAAAAGTGAACCGTGGCAACGCTCACGGTGACGGCGCCAATGCTCGGTAGCGTCCTGAATACATTCCTTTTGAATGAGATTAGTCATATAGATTAAATCTTCAAACTTTTCGGGCTCATAATATTTTTCAAGCAAATAATAAAGCATTTTTCTGTTGCCGTTTTTGCATTTTTGATGAGAATTGAAAATATCACTTGTAATATAGAAGTCACTTTCTTCTGCAAACTGACGGACTGCGTCCATTGACGGCAATGATTCAAGACCGAATTCACTGCAAAAACGGGTTGGTCTTGTTCTGTAATAATTAAGGGGCTTTTGACCGTGCCAAACAGTCCACATATGAGTATCGCCGTGGTCGTCGCCCGTAACGCCTTTACGGAATGACTCACCTATGGGCGAAGTTTCAATATAGGGTGTATCGGGGTCAAGCTCGGTGACTGTTTCCTTTAAAATTTCATAGAAGAATTTTTTATACCACTGAACAATTTTCATATTTTCGGGCATATAGGCAAACATTGTTTCAACCTCGTTATTGCCGCCCCAAAGGCAGAGTGAGGGATGGGATTTAATGCGCTTAATTTGATATTTGATTTCAGTTAATACATTTTCACGAAAACCGTCTTCATAGAACGGATACATAAGGCAGGCAAACATAAAGTCTTGCCACAGAAGAAGCCCTTTTTCGTCGCACTGCTCATAGAAATATTCGGGTGCATAATAAGCGCCGCCCCAAATTCTGAGCATATTGAAATTCGCACTGAGTGCCGAATCTATGTAATAGTCGTATATATCGTTTGTTACTCTGCCCATTAAAGAATCGGGCAAAATCCAGTTAGCACCCTTTGCAAATATGGGTGTATCGTTGAGATAGAAACAGAAATTTGTTCCGTATTCATCTTTCTCTCGGTTCAAACGGATTGTGCGAAGACCGATTTTCTTTGTAACGCTTGTGTCATCAAGTGTTGCAACAACCGTATAAAGCGGTTGCTTTTCTTTGCCGGACAATTCTCTCGTCCACCAAAGCTCAGGGTTTTCTATTGTGATTTCATTGTTTTCTATTGTATATTCCGCACCGTTCGGATATATGATTTTGGTTGTTACTTCACCGTCGCCGTCAACAACGGGATTTGTTTTAATGATTACTTTTCCGTTTTCGTGGATTTGCTTAATTTCAACATCTTCTATTCTGTTGTCAAAGCATTCAATCATAATATCGTCTGTAATGCCTGAAAGCGGAAGATGAGGTCCCCAGTCCCAACCGTAATGACAATGGGGCTTGCGGATATATGCGGCACCGTCGGTACCGTTGCAGTTTTTTGGAATCGGATTTTCTTTTTGCTTTCTTTCAGCGTATGGAGTAGGTGCTGAAAATACGATTTTGAGAGTATTATCCCCTGCTTTTACATTTTCTTTTATGCTGAATTCATATTTAAGATGAGCATTTTCACCTTTGCCTATAAGCGTATCATTTACATAAACATCGCAAATAGTGTCAAGCGCTTTGCACACAAGCAAAATTTTTCTTTTTGCAAGGTCATTTTCTGTGAGTGTGAATGTTTTTTCATAAGTCCAGTCTTCACGGCCTACCCATTCAACTTTTTTTTCGTTATCTTTATAATAGGGGTCGGAAATTATGCCTAATTCAAGTAATTGAGTGTAGTTATCGCTTGGCACTCGGACGCTGTATTTTTCGCCCGTGCCGACTCTTGTCATACTCCAATTTCCGTTAAGATTATATGTATTCATCACAGTTCCCCTTTGCTTTTATTAACAATATTGTAACAGAATATTTGCTATATTTCAATACATAAAAAGCGGCGGGAGCAAGCCCCAAAAAAACGGCGGGAGCAAGCCCCCGCCCTACATAGTTAAAATCGGTTTTTGTATGTTTATGTGGGACAATAACGACATAGTCCCTCACATTAAATTATCTCGCCGCCACCGAAGATACTGCAAGGTGAAGACGAGGAAGCATAACGGAAAACTAAACAATTTTAAATTATCTCGCCGCCGCCGACAACCGTATCGCCGTCATAAAGGACTACCGACTGTCCTTTTGTTATGGCTCTTTGAGGCTCGTCGAATTTTACATGCAAAATTCCGTTTTCGTCTTGCCATGCCGTTGCAGGCTGTTCTTTATGTCTGTATCTGACACGGGCATTACAGCGAATCGGCTCTGTAAGTGTTTTTCCGCTGATTATATTCACATTTTTTGCGACTACTGTATCGGTAAATAAATCTTCATTATCGCCTAAAATTACATTGTTGGTTTCGGGGTCAATATTCAACACATAAAGCGGATTCTTATATGCAATTCCCAAGCCTTTTCGCTGACCGACCGTATAGTTTACTATTCCCTTATGCTCGCCCAATGAAAATCCGTCTTTGTGCATAAAAAGTCCCTTGGGATAGTCTTTTCCGTTATATTCCCTTATGAAATTTACATAGTCGCCATCGGGGACAAAGCAGATATCCTGACTGTCTTTTTTTCGTGCGGTAACAAGTCCGTTTTCTTCTGCAATTTCACGAATTTGCAGTTTTGTGTATTCACCCAGCGGAAATTTGATATGCTTTAACTGTTCTTGGGTGAGCATATGAAGAAAATAACTCTGGTCCTTTGACTCATCAACTGCTTTTTTAAGTTTGTATTCACCGTTTTCAAATGTAACTTTTGCATAGTGCCCTGTAACAACAAAGTCAGCATCTAATTCACGCATTTTATCCATCATTACACCGAATTTAAGTTTGCGGTTACATTCAATGCACGGATTTGGTGTTTTGCCTTGCTCATAGCACTCAATGAATTTGTTGATTACTCGCTCTTTGAATTCTTCTTTTAGCGGAAAAATATAAAAAGGCATACCTAATTTGTCGGCAACTGATTTTGCATCTTTGCAATCCCCTTCGGAATATAGTTGCATTGTAGCACCGACACAGGTATAGCCTTCATTTTTCATAAGTAAAGCGGCGACGGAGCTGTCAACTCCGCCGCTCATTGCTATAATTGCTTTCATTTTATTCACCGAGTTTTATCATCATATCAATGCATTTTTTAGCATCTGTTCTTGTTTTTTCGTCCATTATTATTTCTTCTCCGCCCTCGCCCGTTATTGTATTGTAAAGGTCAATAAGGGTTGTGGTTTTCATATTAGGACAGATAAGTTCTTTTGAAAGCGGATAAAACTTTTTGTCGGGGCATTCATACTGCAAGGACTCTGCAATACTGATTTCAGTACCGATAATAAATTCTTTTGCCGAGCTTTCACGGGCAAAATTCATAATTCCCGATGTTGAACCGATATAATCCGCTTCTTTTACCACTTCGGGTCTACACTCGGGGTGAACAAGGAAAAGTGCTTCGGGGTGCAGCTCTTTTGCTTTGTCAACATCCTTTTTGCTTATTCTTGCGTGAATAGGACAGCCGCCCTGCAACAGTTTAAATTCTTTTTCGGGAATTTGCTCTGCTACGAATGCGCCCAAATTACAGTCGGGAATGAAAAGAATTTTATCGTTTTCGATTTTTTTGACTATTTTTACTGCCGATGAAGAAGTTACGCACACATCACAGACTGTTTTAAGGTCTGAAGTAGTGTTGATATAAGCCACAACAGTATAATCGGGGAACTGTTTTTTTACCTGAGAGATAAGGTCTTTGTCCATTTGTTCTGCCATTGGACAGCCTGCAACGGGATTTGCAAGATAAACCGTTTTTTCGGGAGAGAGTATTTTTACGGTTTCAGCCATAAAACGAACTCCGCACATAATTACGGTTTTTTGCGGTGCTTTTTGTGCCAGAACGCTCAACTGAAAGCTGTCACCGGTAAAATCTGCGATTTCTTGAATTTCACGGGCAACATAACTGTGAGCAAGAATACAAATATCTTTTTCTTTTTTAAGCTGCAAGATTTTATCCTGCATTTCTCTGACTGTCATTTTAATCTTTCCTTATTATCGGCGGGAGCAAGCCTCCGCCCTACATTATAAATCAATGATGGTGTTCTTCGTTAAAATGAAACTCTGCTTCATCATATTCTATGCCGTTTTTATCATAGTAATCTTTTACCGCCGCTTTGATTGCCTGTTCTGCGAGAACCGAGCAGTGAATTTTAACTGCGGGAA
Source organism: uncultured Clostridia bacterium (assembly GCA_945787805.1). GTDB lineage: Bacteria > Bacillota > Clostridia > Oscillospirales > Acutalibacteraceae > Fimenecus. The sequence goes on from CALZID010000013.1 coordinate 42,916, forward strand.
GTCCGTCAAGGGCTTCAACAACTGCTTTATTTGTGAGTTTAAGAGCTTCGCTTATAGGCTGACCTTTAATCATATCGGTGGCAATTGAGCTTGTTGCGATTGCAGATGCACAACCGTAAGTATTGAATTTAACATCTGTAATGATTCCGTTCTCAATTTTGAGATACATTTTCATAATATCGCCGCATTTTGCATTACCTACTTCTCCCACTCCGTCAGCATCGTCAAGCTTGCCCACATTATGGGGATTTGTAAAATGTTCCATTACTTTTTCTGAATATTCCATTATTTTGTTCTCTCTTTCTGTATTTTCTCCCAAAGCGGTGACATATCACGAAGTCTGTCAATAATTGGGGGTAATTTTTCTAAAATATATTCCATTTCTTCAGGGGTATTGTCTTCACAAAGACTTAAACGAAGTGAACCGTGTGCAACTTCGTGAACGAGTCCGATTGACAAAAGCACATGACTTGGGTCAAGGGAGCCCGATGTACAAGCAGAGCCCGATGATGCGCTTATTCCCATTAAGTCAAGATAGAGAAGAAGTGATTCCCCTTCAACACCTTCAAAGCATGCGCTCACATTACCGGGAAGTCTGTGTTCACGGTCACCGTTAATTCGGCTTAAATCAATTTTGAGAATACCTTCAATAAGCTGTTCTCTCATTGCAATAAGCTTCTTTGTATTTTCTTCCATATTATCGCAGGCATCTTTAAGGGCAGCCGCCATACCCACAATGGCCGGAACATTTTCTGTTCCTGCACGGCGGTTTTTCTCTTGTGCGCCGCCTTCAATAAGATTGGGAAGTCTTATACCCTTTTTGCAATAGAGTCCGCCGATACCTTTCGGTCCGTGAAATTTATGGCCTGAAAACGACATCATATCAATATTATCCGCTTGCACATCAATGGGAATATGACCCACCGCTTGAACGGCGTCCGTATGGAAAAGCACACCTTTTTCACGGCAAATTGCACCGATTTCGCCGATTGGCTGAATTGTGCCGATTTCGTTGTTTGCATACATAATCGTCACAAGTGCGGTATCTTCACGGATTGCATTTTTAACATCTTCAGGCTTTACAATACCGTTTTCATAGACATCGAGCAAAGTGATTTCGAAGCCTTCTTTTTCAAGTGCATTGAGTGTGTGCAAAACTGCGTGGTGTTCAAACTTTGAACTGATGATATGTTTTTTGCCTTTCTTTGCCATTAAATGTGCGGCGCCTTTAATTGCCCAGTTGTCACTTTCGCTGCCGCCCGATGAAAAATAGACATCGTCGGGGTCGGCATTTATGCACTCGGCAATTGTTATTCGTGCATCACGGACTGCGTGAAAAGCATCTTGACCTACACTGTGCAAGCTTGACGGGTTACCATAGATTGTTTCGAAGCACGGCATCATGGCTTGGAGTGCTTTTTTTGATATTTTTGTTGTTGCAGCATTATCTGCATAAACTTTCATATATACATCTCATTTCTATTTCATAGTAAATTACTGTGAATTCGTATATATCATACTACCACAGTATGAATTTGTCAATTATAATATAGCCACAATTTGACTTATTTTGCAAAGAATTTTTCGGCAATTCTGACGGACGACATTGCATCTTTACCGTAGAAATCTGCGCCGATGGTTTTTGCATAGTCTTCGGTCAACACCGCACCGCCTACCAAAACCGATGTATCGGGGCACTTTTCGTTTAAAAGACGGATTGTTTTTTCCATTGACGGCACTGTTGTTGTCATAAGCGCCGAAAGTCCTACAAGCTTTATCTGCTCTTTTTCGGCTCTTTCCACAATTCTTTCGGGTGCAACATCTTTGCCCATATCAATAACGGAAAAGCCGTAATTTTCGAGCAATACTTTCACTATATTTTTGCCTATGTCGTGAATGTCGCCCTCGACTGTGGCTATTAGTATTCTGCCCTTTTCTTCGGTTTGAGTGCCGCTGTTTAAAATATGTTCTTTTATTACCGCAAAGCTCACTCCCGCAGTTTCGGCGCTCATTAAAAGCCCCGGTAAAAACACTGTGTTTTCTTCAAAGCCCTTGCCCACTACATTGAGTGCGGGAATTAAAATGCTGTCAATTATTTCAATGGGTGTTTTGGTTTCCAGCTCTTTTTTTGTGAGCTCCTGCGTCTGAGCTTTAAGTCCTTTTATTATTGCGGTTTTCAAATCAACATCGACAGTTTTAACTTCGTTTTTTGTTTCGGTTACATTCTCTATATATTGCTCAAAATTGCCGTCCAATCCGTTTAATGCACAGAATGAATAATATGAATTCATCATAGCGTCACTTTTCGGATTGATAATTCCTGCTGAAAGTCCTTTTTGCAAAGCAAGAGTAAAAAATGTTGAATTTAAAAGCTCCCGGTTCGGAAGCCCGAAGGACACATTTGACACACCTAAAACTGTTTTTACACCTAATTCATCAGTCAGTCTTCGGATACATTCAAGGGTGATTTTTGCGTTTTCCTTATTTGTGCTGACAGTCATACAAAGGGGGTCAAACACAAGGCTTTCTTTTGAGATTTCATATTTTTCGGCTTTTGCGATTATTCTTTTTGCAATTTCAATTCGACCGTCGGCAGTTTCGGGAATGCCCTTTTCGTCAAGAGTTAAGCAAACTAACACTCCGCCGTATTTTTTAACAAGGGGGAAGATTTCATCCATCACCTTTTCTTTACCGTTGACGGAATTCACCATGGCTTTTCCGTTATAAATGCGAAGCGCTTTTTCCATCGCAACTGTGTCGGAGGTATCAATTTGCAAGGGTGTATCGAGAATACTTTGAAGTCCCGCAACTGCATTATACATCATTTGGGGTTCATCAATTTCGGGCAGTCCCACATTCACATCAAGAATATCCGCCCCCGCATCTGCCTGGGACACGCCTTCACGGTAAATGTAATCCATATCGTTATTGCGAAGCGCTTCTTTAAGCATTTTTTTACCTGTAGGGTTAATTCTCTCGCCGATGATTACAGGCTTGTCGCCGAAAATAACCGACTTTGAATATGATGTGACAGCGGTAATATGTTTCTCGCTTATCTTCTCGATTTTCTCATTTTTGCAAAGGTCAATCATTGCCTTTATATGCTCGGGTGTTGTGCCGCAGCAACCGCCCAAAGCACAGGCACCGTTTTTAAGCATTTTCAGTTGTTTTTCTGCAAATTCCTGCGGAGATACATTATAGGTTGTAACACCGTTTACGCTTACGGGAAGCCCTGCGTTAGGCTGTATGAAAATCGGTGTGCTTGAATATTTTGTCATTTCTTTTAACAATTCAAGCATTTGGTCGGGACCTAATCCGCAATTCATACCTATTCCGTCAACGCCCAATGCTTCAAGGGTGATAACTGCGGTTTTTATATCTGCTCCTGTTAAGAGTATGCCCTTTTCGTCAAAAATCATTGACACGAGTATGGGTAATTCTGAATTTTCTTTTGCGGCTAATACTGCCGACTTTATTTCATATAAATCTCCCATTGTTTCAATGAGAATTAAGTCTGCTCCCGCTTTTTCGCCGGCAACAACCTGTTCCTTATAAAGCTCATAGGCAGCTTCAAACTCTAAATCCCCATAAGGCTTCAAGAGTTTGCCGAGGGGACCTAAATCAAGAGCGACAAAGGCTTGTTTTCCGCTTTCTTTTACGGTGTTTTTTGCGATTTCAACTGCGCTTGTTACAATCTCTGTGACATTTTGAAATTTAAGTGAGTTTGCGCCGAATGTATTAGTTGTTAAAACACTGCACCCTGCGTCGAGATATGATTTATGCACCCTTGCAACAATCTCAGGCGAATTTATATTAAGGTTTTCGGGCAACTCGCCTTTTTTAAGTCCGTTTTTTTGAAGTTCGGTGCCCATTGCGCCGTCAAAAAACAATATTCTATTGTTAAAATGTTCTTTGAATGTCATATTTATCATTCCTTTATTATGCCGATAAATGCGGTAACCGTTTTTGTGGGCGTCATTAAGTAGTTTTTTGAAAGCGTTACTCCCATTTGCTTTGTCATCGGTAAGAGTTTAAAGAAATCTTCTTGTGATGAAATGTCAAGTCCGCCGTAGCCCGGGCTGAACCTTGGTCTGTGCTCACCTTTTATTATGTCTTTAAGTTCTTCACAGGCTTTATCGCAAAGATTTTCAACCAAAGATGCGCCCACACAGTGAGCAACGCTCGTCATTGCCGCATCTGTAACAGAGTATTTGCGGACAAGTGTATCTGCGCCCACACCGACAGTTGCGCCGAAAAGAATTATGCTTGTTGAGTTTCTTAAATGGTTTAACAGCTTTTTACTTTTAAATTCTGTTCCGTCAACGATTATTCCGTCCTCTGTTCTTGTAAACTCATATTCTTTATAGATGTATTTAGGGGTAATCACCTTTAAAAGCTCTCTGTATGCTTTTTCACAGAGCTCGCACATCTCTTCGCTCGGCTCTGCGCCGTGCTTATAGCCCATATATCTTGCCGCTTCGTGTAAATCATATTCTAACAGCATCCGCAATTACCTTTTTCTTTCTGTTTGTCAACCAAATATTGCAAAGTGATTGAATCAACCACCTTATTTACTGCATCAAGTACGCATTGCCAGATTTCAAGCGTTACACAGTCCATACAATTCTCGCAAGGGTTATCGTCGGTTTCAAGACAATAAACAGGGGCAAGGCTGCCTTCGGTCACTCTTAAAATTTCGCCTACCGTATAGTCGCTCGGCTCTCTTGTTAAGCGATAACCGCCCTGTGCGCCTCGAGTACTTTCAACAAAGCTTTCTTTTGAAAGCATTTTAATAATCTGTTCAAGATATTTTTCGCTGATATTCTGCCTTGTTGCGATGGATTTTATTGAAATATATCCGTCTTCTTTATGAATTGCAAGGTCCGTCATAAGACGAAGCGCATATCTGCCTTTTGTTGAGATTTTCATAATATCATAACCTTTAAAATCTTTATTTTTTATGTTTTGTAAGTTCTAAAATAATATACTACAAAATCAGTAGGAATTCAAGAGTTAATTCACATGAAAACAGTAGGAATTAAAAACCCCATGAAAAAGGGGTTGTAAAAAAAGGGGTTGTAAAAACACTTTCGTTTTCACAGCCCCCATATGATTATTTTGCTTTATTCAGTTTTTGTGCATATTTTCTCATTTCGAGAACAATGTCTCCGTCGGTTTCAATATTTGTTCCGCGCTTTTCTTGTGCCTTGAATGCAAGGTGGCGGAACACAAGAGTTGCAAATCCGCCCACTGCGGCGCCGCCTAAAATAATGAAGAAAAGAGGCAATCTGCAAGTGAGCCAATCACCTGAACGGAGTGGAAGTGTGAACGAGATATAATATTCACCCATTTTGAAAAGCTCTTCAAATGTATAACCGTTGCCGTATTTTGGAAGCTCGTTGAGATATGCGGTATTTGTAATCTTGAAAAGTGCCGCTAAAAATCCTGTAACCCCCGCACCTATCATATAGCCGGGAATTATTGTGAGCGGACTTCTGAAAGCATTTGTCATTGAGAACGAAACCGTTAGCTTGATATTCTCAAAGAATGCGTTAATAGGGCCTGTTACTGCGATATTTGAGTCATCGGTATCAAGCTTAAAGCTCTTTTTCTTGATGATACCGCGAAATATCATGGTGAAAAACGGCGTCCAACCAAGGCTTATAAAACAAGCGCCGTAGATTGTCATAAATCTTGCGTCCCCCGCCAAAAGCATTGCGATTGCAACTGAATATGCCGCCATTGAAACGGGGCCTATAAGGTCAAATCCGACCATAAGACCGATAACTATACCGCAGAGTATAATACTGCTGTTTGCAAGGCTTGTGAGCGGTGCAACAAGGGCTTCGCCCAAAGCATTGAACGGTAACTGAATACCGTAACGGATAAGCAGGAATGTAAGCGCACAGGAGGCTACGGGAAGAATGAGCACAAGCACGATTAAATCAACTTGTTCTAAAAGCTGTACTCCGCCGAAATCTTTCGGAATAAGCTTGATTTTGCTTAAAGGTTTATCAAGCTTTTTGCCAAGGTTTTCTTTGATTTTATCCCATGCGATATAGAGATATTTTATAAGTAATGCAAGTACTATCGCCATTATGTAATATCCCATATAGCCGATATTCACACCGCCGCCGTTGTTTATCGGCGTTGCAAAATATGCAACATACATTTGATTTGCAGGTACGGGATTACCGGCAAAATGGCAGAAGTAAATACTTAATGCCATTGCGGGTGCCAATGCGGGCAGCCCTGCAATTAAATAGCAAGTCACTGCAACAAATGCTATAAAGAAAAAGTCGGTTGCCCAGAAAAGAATAAACCATAGAATCTGTTCGTTGCCCTTTTCTGCGGCATCAAGAATGTGTTCAACCCCGAAAATGTTTTGAATTACAAAGAAAAAGCCTGCGCCCAAAGCACCGAAAAGCTGAACTATGAACATTATTGATGTTGAACGGTAGATATTTTTCTTTAATGATATAATCTCGTTTTTCATACCCTATCCCCTAAATAATTATTTTGTTTTTGCCTTATCTTTTTCTGCCAGTTTATTTGTATTCATTGAATTGCGATATACCACAAACCTACAGTAGAGATATTCACTTATTAAATTACAGCCCATTGTCACCGCTTCTACTATGTAGTTATTAACTCCGGCGTTTTCTGCCATTTGACCGAGATACAATGAAACGGGTGTAAACACACAATAGAATAATGCTACTTTAAGCATTGCAATAGGCACATTATTTGCAGATTTGAATGTGAATTTTCTGTTTACCGTAAAGTTATAAAGAACCGACAGAATAAGCGACGGAAGATACGCTTTCCAATGGGCGCAATCTGTTAATTCGTGAATAATTGTATAGGACACAAGTTGAATTATGCCCGCACCCATTGAGAATGCAACAAATTTTGCAACCTGTATTACTGTTTCTTTTGCAGTCAGTTTTTGATTTGCCATAATTTCACCACTTATATTTCAGGCTTAAATGACGGCATAAGCTGTAGCTTGAACAAGTTCATTCTATGCTTTCTGTCAATAAGCTCTTTTGTATTTGTATCTTCAATTTCGCCTGTTCTGATATATTTATCAAGTACCGCATAAGTAAAGCCTAGATTATCTTCATCTGTTTTGCCGCAAAGCCCGTCAATAGGTGTTTTTTCAACAAGATTTTCGGGAAGCCCCAGCAAATGACCGATTTCTTTCACTTCGGCAACCGTTAAGTTTGAGCAAGGGCTGAAATCCCCTGCGCCGTCACCGTATCGGGTTGCATAGCCCACCCAATCTTCCGACAAATTACAAGTATTTGCAACTCTGCCGTTTTCGGATTGACCGATTGCATATAATGTTGCCATTCTCACTCTCGGCGGAATATTTTGCACTGTTTGTGAAGTAACTTCTAAATCTTTCGGAAGATTATTCATAAGTCCGTCAACTGCATCTTTAATGTTGACTGTATAATTCTTTATTCCAAGATGTTCGACAAGCTGTTTTGCGCAGTCGATATCGTGCTGCTCACCGCAGGGCATAAGCACGCCGACTACTCTGTCTTTTCCGAGTGCTTCAACGCAAAGTGCCGCAACGACAGAAGAATCCTTTCCCCCTGAAATGCCTACAATAGCGTTGCAGTCTTTTCCGTTTTCATTAAAAAAGTCACGAATCCACTGAACACATTGGTTTTTGGTTTTAAGTGCATCAAACCGGTACATATATATCACACTCCAATAAGGTTATTTTATCACTGCTTTATGCAAGTTTGATTTTTTAATCTCCGCCAAGACTGATATTTATTCCGCCGTCTTTACCGTTTGTTGCCGTTGGCATATACGGAATAAGCTCTTGAGCAATTTGCCAAACAGGCATTGACTGAATATAAACTTTACCGGGGCCTGTAACCCTTGTATTAAACAGACCTTCACCGCCGAAGAATATGTTTTTTGCACCTTTTACGGTTTCAATATCCATTGTACAAGTTGCGCTCATTGCGGCAAGGTAGCCCGTATCAACAATTATGCTTTCACCTGCACCCAAGGTGTATTCAACGCAGTGACCGTCAATTTCAAGAAAAATCAAGCCGTTACCCGACACTTTTTGCATAATAAAGCCTTCGCCTCCGAAAAAGCCCTTGCCCAGTTTTCTTTGAAAATATATTGACAAATCAAGACCTTTTTCCATTGCGAGAAAGCCTTTTTTCTGCACAATAATCTCGTTGCCCGGAGTTACTTCATAAGGTATAATCGAGCCCGGAAATCTTGACGCAAAAGCAATCATACCCGTAGAGCCCTGTGCGGTATATTCGTTCATAAAAAGCGACTCGCCCGAAAAGAGTCTGCCGAGAGCCTTTTTCACTCCGCCGCCCGAATTAGTGTCCATATACATATTGGGGCTCATCCAACTCATTGCTCCGCTTTCACAGCAAAGCGTTTGACCGGGTTCGGGATAGCAGATAACAACGGGTAAATGTCCGCCTTCGATTTTATAATTCAACATAGTAACTCCCCCTAAAAAATCTATAAGTTAATTTTATTATTATGAAATCTGTTTGTCAATGATTATATCGCCGATAATATGTGCATATTGCGAATATTTCCGTCACATATTTTATCGTTGACGGAATATGCGTGTCTTTCAAGGTCTTCGCTGATTACCGATGTTAATTTTTGTCTTTGTAATTCTGCGATTATTTCCGCTGAAATCTCTTCGATAACATTTATTTTTTCACTGTGATTATCACCCAAAAGCAAGATAGAAAGCTTGCTCACAAAATCAAAATCACTTTTAATCTGTTTCAATGCACGAAAACTCCATTTATAAAAGGGCATATATTTATTGTTTAAAAGAAATACAGTTTTCATTGCCGAATTTACAAATTCAACACAGGCAAGCTGGGCAGCTTGTGGCTCGTTATGTTTAAGACAACGGAAAAAATTATACTGGCCAGACTGCGCCATAATAAGAATATTACCTGCAAGTCGTTTAAGCTTAATATCTTTCGGCATATTCATCAGATTTTCACGAATTTTTGAAAATTCCCCGTATTCATCAAAATAGATTTCGCCGTTAGTGGCTTCTGCCAAGGCGTAATCGGGAATATAAAGCCAACCCTCTGCTGATAAGTTACCGTCGGGAGAGCCGACAGCGTCTTCATAGAATTTTGCGGTTCTGATTACACCGTTTCGGTTTCCGCCTACGGGTGACATTTTAAGTCGATTTATGCCTTTATATTCTTTTGGAAGCTTAGCATAAGCCCGTTCAAGCAAAAACTCTTGCCTTATATCAACTATGCTTTCATCGGGAAGAAAAATGCAAAATCCCGGTTCAAAATCGTGGTCACGGGAGATTTCATCGTCAAAGCCGAAATGTTCAGACCCTTTGCCCACAAATCCGATTGCTAAAAAAGGTAATAAATCCGCAAAATCCTTTTCGAGCATGGGTTTTCCGTATTCTTCATAAAATTCTTTTGAAAGTTCAAGCCCGTTCATAGATTTCTCTCGCTCTCTGTGCAAATTTTTGCTGCGCAAAGAAATAACCGTAATAGCCGAATGTGGGAGCGCATTTTTCGCAGACAAAGGCATAATATCCGTTTCTCGGCAGAGTGTCGTTATCAAGCAATTTTTCTGCTTTTTCTATGTATTCCCCTATTTTTTCTTCACTCGCTTCTGCGCCCAGTTCTGCATAATATAAATCCGCAAGATTTAGATATGTAATTGCAATTTCCATTTCACCGTATTGCTGTTTTGACATAACTTCAATTGCTTTATAAAAAAGCTCTTCGGCTTCTCGGTATTTACCCATTTCGGTTAATGCCAATGCCATATTGTTGTAAAGTCCGCCAAGGCGGCTGTCATTTGAGTTTAACAATGCTTCATAAATACCCTTTGCCTTTTCGTAAAGAGAAAGCGCATCTTCATTTTTACCGAAAGACTTTTTACCTGTTGCGGCATTGACGAGAGTTGTGCCGAAAGATACGGTATTTTCAATCTTCAATGCGGACGAAAGGGATAATGCGGAGTCAATGGCAGTCATACACTCATTTTCTTTGCCCACTTTTCGGTAAAGCCCGATTTGCTCGTTGAGAATTGTCAGTTTTCCGCGCATATCATTTCCCGCATCTGCTTCTTGGAGCCAATAGCACAGATGCTTTTCGGCGGATACATAGTCATTACGGCTGAAATATTCATCCAACTTTTCCATTATACGCTTAATCGGAACAGGTGTAACTTCGGGTTTCATATTTAAAGGACAGCAAGGCTCTTCGTAGTCTTCTTTTTGTAAAGGTGTATTGTTCATAGCAAAATCTCTCCTAATCAATATAGGTATATTTTAGCATATTGCGTCTGCAATTACAAGATTGCAGAATCTGGCATATAAAGGCAAAGCGCCCGCTGATTTCTCAACGGGCTACTTTTAAATTAGTCTAAGGGTTTCATTGTCGGGACGATTTAGGACATCGTTTCAATTCTTGCTATAACCCAACATAGTTCAAAATAAGTCGCAAATCAGATTTTTTCAAAATCCTACTTTACTTTATTTTCGATTAGTTTCGTGGGGGCTTTGTGTAAGAATTGATGTAAATGATGTAAATGCTTTTATCCACCAACTATGAAGTCCGTATCAATTTAATCTGTCAAACCGACACTTTATTATACTCATTTTTGAAGTAGGAGTCAAGACCTTCAAATTCGGACTTCCTCAGCTCCTTTGTTACATCGGTATAGATGTTGAGCGTAGTTGAAATATCCTTATGACCGAGCGTGTCCTGAATGACCTTAACATTTACCCCTGCTTCGCACATTCTTGTTGTGAAAGTATGCCTTAAAGAATGGCAGCTAAAATGCGGGAGCAATACTTCTGCATTTTCATCTTTCAACAACTGCTCATCGTTACAGTCACGAATAATACGGCGAATTGCTTTGTTGAGGGTTGCCTGATGTTGCGGCTGTCCGAAACGGTTGATGAAGATAAAATCGGTGTATCCGTCAACAGTCGCTTCACAATGAAGGTCAAGTAATTCCTGTCTTTCTTTTTCCATTAAAAATGCTTCTTTGACGAAACCGAGCATAGGCACTTTTCTTCTTCCTGCCGGGGTTTTGGTCGTATTAACATTGAAGTAACAGCCACGCTTACTGCCCTCGGTACGATGGTCATAGTAAACCAGCGTGTGGTTCACATCAATGATACCTTCTTCCAAATCAATATCGCACCATCTTA
>CALZID010000014.1 GCA_945787805.1 uncultured Clostridia bacterium
ACCAATTGATGTTACACTGTCCGGGATTGTTATGCTTGCAAGTGATGTGCAATTATAAAATGCCCGATAACCAATTGATGTTACACTGTAACCGATTGTTACGCTTGCAAGTGATGTGCAACTATAAAATGCACTCTCATCAATTGATGTTACACTGGACGGGATTGTTATGCTTTCAAGTGATGTGCAACTAGAAAATGCACCATTACCAATTGATGTTACACTGTCGGGGATTGTTACGCTTGCAAGTGATGTGCAACCACGAAATGTATAATCGCCAATCGATGTTACACTGTCGGGGATTGTTATGCTTTCAAGTGATGTGCAACTATTAAATGCACCATCACCAATTGATGTTACACTGTCGGGGATTGTTATGCTTTCAAGTGATGTGCAATTATAAAATGCACCCTCACCAATTGATGTTACACTGTCCGGGGTGGTTATGCTTGCAAGTGATGTGCAATCACGAAATGTACCACGTCCAATTGATGTTACACTGTCGGGGATTGTTACGCTTGCAAGTGATGTGCAATTATAAAATGCATCACTTCCAATTGATGTTACACTGTCTGGGATTGTTATGCTTGCAAGTGATGTGCAATAAGAAAATGCACCCCAATCAATTGATGTTACACTGTTACCGATTGTTACGCTTGTAAGTGATGTGCAATCAGAAAATGCAAACCAACCAATTGATGTTACACTGTCGGGGATTGTTATGCTTGTAAGTGATGTGCAATTATCAAATGCCCAATCACCAATTGATGTTACACTGTCAGGGATTGTTATGCTTGCAAGTGATGTACAATAAGAAAATGCATCCAAATAAATTGATGTTACGCTGTCTGGGATTGTATATGTTGTTCTTGCATTACCTATAGGATATTGTATAAGTTCAGTTTTATCCTTATTAAACAAAACTCCGTCAACAGATGAATATGCTGTATTAGCATTTGATACATTTATGCTTTCAAGTGATGTGCAATCAGAAAATGCAAACGAACCAATTGATGTTACACCGTCGGGGATTGTTATGCTTGTAAGTGATGTGCAACGGTAAAATGCTTCTTCACCAATTGATGTTACACTGTCAGGGATTGTTATGCTTGCAAGTGATGTGCAATCATAAAATGTATGATTACCAATTGATGTTACACTGTTACCGATTGTTACGCTTGCAAGTGATGTGCAATTACGAAATGCATAATCTGCAATTGATTTTGTTCCGTCTTTAACTACATAAGCACCGCTAATTGTTTCTTTTGCTTCAATTAAATGATTACCGATATATAAAACATCATTTTCCCAATTTGTTTCATTGTTATAGTATGCAGTATTATAAAATGTACTCTCACCAATTGATGTTACACTGTCCGGGATTGTTATGCTTGCAAGTGATGTACAATTTTTAAATGCATACCAACCAATTGATGTTACACTGTCGGGGATTGTTATGCTTGCAAGTGATGTGCAATTATAAAATGCCTCATAACCAATTGATGTTACACTGTATCCATCAAGCGTTGATGGAATTGCAAGTTCGGTTGCAGTTCCTGTGTAGTCGGCAATTTCACAGGTTTTGTCTGCTTCAGAAATTACTGAATACTCAAAATCTCCGCTTGTTGCCGCAAACGATGTGATTGCGGTTAAGGGGAGTGCGGTTATTACCATTAAAACCGATAAAAGTAATGATAAAGTTTTTTTCATAATATCACTTTCCTTTTATATAATTGGATTTTTGCTCATTATAATTTTTCGCCTGTTTCGATATTTACAATATCTTTAAATATTGCCCGGTGGGTGCCTGAAATATATTTATCAAGATGAAGTGAGCCGAAATACCACTTTTTGAAATTACAATGCTCGGCAAGCTCTTCAAAATATGCGTTAAGGGCTGTAACTCTCAGCATTTCGCTGTCGTTTAAATTTAAGAAGCTCTTGACCTTTAAAGGCGGCTCGTGGGTGACAATTATATCCATATCATAATTTGCAACTTCAAGATTTTCTGCGCCTTCAAGAAGCTCATCCTGTGTGGGAATTTCTTCTTTTGACCAGGCGTTCACATCTCTGCGAATGTCAACATCGGAGCTTTCGCCCCCGCCCATAGTAAATATTTTTTTGCCTTCAATCTCAAAAATCTGCCCCCGCATAAGGTGATAGAGATTACCGTAAATCTTATGCACCTTGCCTCCGTTCCATTGGCTGATTTCGTAATTATTCAATAGGTCGAAGTTTTCGTGAGTACCGTCAATAAAGCAAATATTGTATTTCCGTTTACCCAAGCTTTCTAAATATTTCTGCTCTGCCTTACCGTCATTCCACAAAAAGCCGAAATCACCGCAAATTATAAGTGTATCGCCTTCTTGCAGTTTGCGAAGCTTTCGGCGAGAAAGTCTGTCACGGTCACCGTGAGTATCCCCTGTAATAAATATCATAAAATTTTCTCTTTTCTTATTGGATATTGGCGCTGTTTGTGCTATACTTTTATTGTATTACTTTTTGTATATTTTTTCAAGTGGGTGATTTTTTGAAAAAAATTCTTTCGGTTATATTGGTAACGGTTATTTTCATTTCTTGCTTCTGCATTAGCGGTAATGCGGCTTTCAACTCGCTTATAGAAACAGAAGCGGATATTATGCTTTTAATTAACACCGACAGCGAAACCGTTATATTTGATAAAAATGCGGACAAAAAAAGCGCTCCCGCGTCGCTTACTAAAATCGTTACTTGTATGTTAGTTCTTGAAAACTGCGAAGATTTGAGCGCAACCGTAACTTGCGAAAGAGCCGACCTTGACGGCCTTTACCGTCAAAATGCCGCAACCGCCGGTATTCGCACAGGTGAAACGCTCACCGTTGAGCAGCTGCTTTATTGTCTTATGATTCCGTCGGCTGCCGACGCCGCAAATATTCTTGCCCGCTATATCGGCGGAAGTCAGGATGAATTTGTGGTAATGATGAATGATTTTGTAAAGAATTTAGGTTGTGAGAATACTAACTTTATCAATCCCCACGGACTTGACGGAGACGGCGGTGCATACACCACCGCAAACGACCTTTATAAAATCACAAAATATGCGCTCACAAATCCCACTTTCAAAAAAATAACAAGCACATTAAGATATGATGTTGCTCCCACAAACGCATATCCGCAAACCCGTTATCTTCACAACACAAACAAAATGATGAATCCGGCATATAAAGATTATTACAATTCATGCATTTCGGGCGTTAAAACGGGCACCAGCGACCTTGCGGGTCATTGCGTTATTTCAACTGCATCTAAAAACGGATATAACTATATGCTCATCGTTATGAATGCACCCCAATATGACATTGACGGTGATAATGTTGAAGAAAATGTTGCATTCACCGACAGCAAGAGAATTTATGAATGGGCGTTTCAGAATATTGAGCTTACTAAAATTACGAACACAACCGATGTTGTAACCGTGGTTAATGTTGAATATAATTGGAAAGTGGACCATTTAAGACTTCTCCCCGCAAAAGAGCTCTCGGCACTTGTTCCAACAGGCACACAAGCAGGCAGCTTGGTAATTCGTCCAATTGAAAGCGAAACTCCGAAAACTGTTAAAGCGCCGATTAAAAAAGGCGATGTTTTAGGCAAGGCAGAAGTTCTCTACGGTGAAGATGTTGTGGCTACGGTTGACTTGGTTGCCGCAGAAAGCCTTGACAGAAGCATAATTCTCTGGGTTGCAGGAATTTTCAAAGCAATCTTTTCATCAACGGTATTTAAAATTCTTTTTGCAATTTTTGTTGTGCTTTTGATTATCTATATTTTGTTGATAATCCGCAAAAACAGAATAAAAGCGAAAAGAAGAAAAATAAAAATGGTTAAAGGTTAATGAGGTGATTTTATGGCATCAAAATCCATTCCGAGAGCAAAAACTCCGAAAAGCGTGGGAGTTTCTGCGGAAATTGTAAATGATTTTTTCAAAAATGCTAAAGAAAAAAATCTCGAATATCATTCTTTAATGGTTATCCGTAACGGAAAAGTCGCAGTTGAGTGGTATAACGAGCCCTTTGACAAAGACACTAACCACTCCGTTTATTCTGTCAGCAAGTCCTTTACATCAACTGCAATCGGCTTTGCGGTCAGTGAAGGTCTTATCTCACTTGACGATAAGCTTCTCGACTTTTTCCCCGAATATACCCCCAAAAAGCCCGACCCCCGTTTTGATAAGCTCACCATTCACAATCTTTTGAGAATGTCATCGGGCAAAAAAGCAAATATTCTCTCCGATAAGGGCAAAATTGATTGGATTGACGATTATATAAATTCTCCCTGGGTATTTGAGCCGGGTGAAAAGTTTCTGTATGTAAACGAAAATATTTATATGCTCTCCGCAATAATCAACAAGGTTACGGGGATGAGTATGAGAGAATATCTCCGTCCGAGACTTTTTGAACCATTGGGAATTGATTTTCCTTTCTGGGAAACAGATAAAAACGGCATTGAAGCAGGCGGTTGGGGACTTTATCTCAAAACCGAAGACCTTGCAAAATTCATTCTTTGCTATCTTAAAGACGGCAAATATAAGGGCGAACAGGTAATCCCGAAAGAATGGGTACGCCTTGCAACATCAAAACAGATTGACAATGAATATCACCGTCCGGGCACCGACTCGTCATGCGGTTACGGATATTGCTTCTGGCGTGACCGATTAGGCGGCTTCAGAGCCGACGGAATGTTCTCACAGTTCGGTATTGCGTTCCCCGAATACAACGCTGTTGTGGTAGTTACTTCTTCAATCTCGGATGAGCAAGACGGACTTGACGGCGTTTTTGAGTTTTTCCCGAAAGCATTTGTCGAAGAATGTGACGACACTGAATTAGAATTTGCAAATTCGCCCGGGCTGGCTTTCAGTGAGCACCCTGAAAAAGAACAAGAAATCAACGACAGATATATAAAATTCCGCAAAAAACTTATTTTAAATCTTATGGGCTTCCCCGTCAGCGTGCTGCCGCTTGCAATCACTTATATGATGACCGACAAAGCGGGCAATATTGATATGGTAAAATTCGATTTTAACGGAGAAGAATGTGTTTTCCGTTGGAGCGAGGGCTTAGAGCATAACCAAATTTCTCTCGGAATGGACGGTCACTACCGCTATTCAACAATGACTCTCGGCGGTATTGATTTTAAGGTTTGCTCAAATGCCACCTGGATTGACGACAACACCTTGTTAGTTTCGATTCGTCCCATTCAAACAGTGGGCAAGAGAAATATGCTTTTCAGCTTCAGACCCAACGACAGAGTTGTTATGACGCCGTCGAGCACCCCTTATGTTGGCGACATTTTCGCTGCGCTTAACGGATTTTTTGACCAGGCGATTGCAAACAAAACAATTCGTAATCTGTTCAAAAAATTTCTTCAAATTCTTCCGCCCCTTGTTGAGCCGAAGCATTACGGAAAATTTATTGAAGGTATTAAAAACAGGTAAAAAACAGGGGTCTGTAAAAAAACGAAAGTTTTTTTACAGACCCTTTAATCTATATAATCAAATACTCATTCCACCGTTTACGGCTAAATCTTGACCGGTAATAAAATCCGCATCACTTGACGCCAAAAATGCCACCGCTCCCGCCACATCTTCGGGCGTACCGATTCTGTTAAGCGGAGTTTCGCCTTTTAATTCGTCCATTGTGTCACTGTCGAAACACCTTGTCATATCCGTCAAAATTACGCCCGGGGACACGGAATTCACCGTAATTCCCGAAAGTCCGACTTCTTTTGCGAGAGCCTTTGTCATACCAATCAGCCCCGCCTTTGCCGCTGAATAATGTACTTCGCAAGAGCCGCCGATTTCACCCCAAATTGATGAAATATTGATGATTTTGCCGCTCTTTCGGTTTATCATATATTTTAGCACCGCTCGGGAGCAATAAAACGCACCGCTTAAATCGGTTTCAATCATTTTGTGCCACATTTCGTCCGAAATATCCGTGAAAAGTGACTGCTCGGCAATACCCGCATTATTCACAAGCACATCTATTTTGCCGAAAGTCTTTTCAATATCGTCAACAGCTTCGTTCACCGCCGTACTGTCGGTAATGTCAAGCTTATACGCTTTACATTTTTCTCCGAATTCATTCACAAAATTTTGTGCCTTTTCTTCTGAATGATTAAAAGTGAAAGCCACTTTGTAGCCGTCATTTATCAGTCTTTTTACAATGGCGGCGCCGATACCCTTTGCTCCGCCTGTAACGAGTGCGATTTTTGTCATTTTTCTTCGCCCCTTTCGGACTTTTGCAATATTATAACATAAATCCAAAGACGAAGTCTTTGAAACGGCAAAGCCGTTGCCGAACCGCAGTTCGGCAGATTTATAGTTTCAATGTTCTCACAGAGAAAATCTTAGATTTTCTTAAACGCAAAGCATTTACAGTAGCTTCCACGCCACTGCTGTGAGATTATTATAACACAGTTTTCACTTTTTTGCATTAAAAACACTTGAAAAAGTTTTTAAGATATTCTATAATAGTTTCTGCAATTCAATATGCTTGTGTAGCACAGTTGGTAGTGCAGCTCATTCGTAATGAGCAGGTCGCAGGTTCGAGTCCCGTCACAAGCTCCAAAAAATCTCGTTCTACGGAACGAGATTTTTTATCCAAGCCGATAGGCTTGGTATATCACCACGCTTTTGCGTGTATATCATCAACTCGCAAAGCAAGTTGTATCTCATCACACCTTTAGGTGTGCATAAAAAGTCTGTCGGCTTGATGATATACAAAACTCCGTTTTGATGATATGCAATTCCTTTCGGAATTGATGATATACAAATCCTGCGGATTTAATAGTGTTAAAACAGTTTGATTTTCGTTACATAAACACATAGGCGATGATTTTATATACTATTATTCATAAAAAAGCACTCACCGATTTGGTAAGTGCTTTTAATGTTTTAGTCAACCTTAACTGTCCAGCCGAATGTGTCTTCCAGCTTGCCGTATTGAATACCCGTGAGAGTATCATAAAGCTTCTGTGTAAGGTCGCCGATTTGGAAATTGTTGACTTCTACAACTTCTTTTTCATACATAAGACTGCCGACCGGTGAAATAACCGCCGCAGTACCTGTTCCGAATACTTCTTCGAGAGTGCCGTTTCTGCCTGCTTCCATAACAGTGTCAATAGCGAGTTTGCCTTCGTTAACCTTGTAGCCCCAAGCTTTAAGAAGCTCGATACAACTCATTCTTGTAATACCGGGAAGAACAGTACCCACTGTTGCCGCTGTGTAAATCTCGCCGCCCATTTTGAACATAATGTTCATAGCGCCGACTTCTTCAACATATTTTCTCTCAACACCGTCAAGCCAGAGAACCTGTGAATAACCGAGCTTGTGTGCCTTTTCGCCGGCTGCGATTGATGCCGCATAGTTACCGCCGCACTTGATATATCCTGTTCCGCCGGGAGTTGCACGAACATATTCATCTTCAACATAAATCTTAACGGGATTAAGACCTTCTGCGTAATAAGCGCCTGACGGTGAGCAGATTACGATGAACTGATATTTTGCCGACGCCTTAACACCGAGAACCGATTCTGTTGCGATTGTAAACGGACGAATGTAAAGGCTTGTGTCAGGCTCCGACGGTACCCAATCCTTATCAATTGAAACGAGAGCCTTAACTGCATCTACAAAATCATTAACGGGGATTTGCGGAATGCAAAGTCTGTCATGTGTTGACTGCATTCTTTCGGCATTCTTGTCGGGACGGAAAAGCTGAACGCCGCCGTCTGCCGTGCGGTATGCTTTAAGACCTTCAAAACACTCCTGTGCATAGTGGAACACAAGTGCCGACGGGTCAAGAACAAGCGGTTGATACGGTACGATTCTGGCATCGTGCCAGCCCTGCCCCTCATCATAGTCCATAATGAACATATGGTCTGTGAAAATATGACCGAAGCCCAAGTTTTTCCAATCGGGCTTTGCCTTCGGCGCAGTAGTTTTTTCAATTCTGATTTCCATTTAGAACATCTCCAATATATTGAATAAAAATTATTATTTGCCTCGATAATTCGGTACAAGTCGCTTGAGATAATCACGAACTTCTTCCGGCTTTAAGGTATCAATTGCTTTGATATCTTTTTCAAGCTGTTCGTCGTCGATTTCAAGGGGTTTTGTAACAAAAATCTTGTCGTTACCTGTTTTTCTTCTTTCGTCAAGCTCTTCTTCGAGAGACAGCTCTTCATAAAGCTTTTCACCGGGACGAAGACCCGTAAACTGAATGTCAATATCCTTATACGGCTCCAAGCCGGAAAGACGAATCAGATTTTCGGCAAGAGATACAATCTTAACGGGCTCGCCCATATCAAGAACAAAAATCTCGCCGCCCTTTGCAAGTCCGCCTGCCTGAACAACCAACTGACTAGCTTCGGGAATTGTCATAAAATATCTTGTAATGTCAGGGTGAGTAACCGTAATGGGTCCGCCCTGTTCAAGCTGCTCTTTGAAAATAGGAATAACGCTTCCGTTAGAGCCTAAAACATTGCCGAAACGAACTGCCGCGAATTTTGTACCTTTTGAAATCTTGCTGAAATGCTGAACAACAAGTTCGCAAACTCTCTTTGTTGCACCCATAACATTTGTGGGATTAACTGCTTTATCGGTTGAGAGAAGAACAAAGTTCTTTACGCCGTATTCATTTGCACAAAATGCAGTATTATATGTACCTAAAATATTGTTTTTAACCGCTTCATAAGGGCTGTCTTCCATCAGCGGAACATGCTTGTGCGCTGCCGCATGGAATACGGATGACGGATGAAATTCTTCAAAAATTTCACGGAGTCGGCGCAGCTCACGGACAGAACCTATGCGAATTTCGATTTGCGGCGCACCGCAGTATTTTCTGTCCAGCGAATTTTTAAGTGTGAAAGCATTATTTTCATAAATATCGAAAATAACAATTTTTTCGGGATTGTATCTCGCAATCTGTCGGCAAAGTTCGCTTCCTATTGAACCGCCGCCGCCTGTTACGAGAACGGTTTCGCCTGTTACATATTTACAAACATCCGGGTCCAGCTTTACTTCGGGACGGGAAAGCAAGTCAAGAACATCCACTTTTCGGATTTTATCCGAATATGATTTATTTGCATTAACACCGCCGAGTTCATCAACATTGGGGGCGGTTTTCAGCTCACAGCCTGTTGACATCGCAATTTCAAGAATTTCTCTTTTTCTCTCTGCCGACGCAGACGGAATACAGAAAATGATTTCGTTGACATCATATTCTTTAACGAGTCTCGGAATATCGTTTATTGTTCCCGCAACGGGAACATCCCTAATTCTGAGCTTTTGCTTTCCGGGGTCATCGTCAACAATAACTACCGGTGAGCCGAATTTATAGCCTGAAATACTCATTTCAAAAAGAATGGTATTTGCCATATCTCCCGCACCGATAATCATAGTTCTCTTGTTTGCGGTTCCTCTGTGAAGCTTGGCACTTGAACGAAGTGAATTTATAGCCTTGTAATATGTTCTCATTGCCACACAGCAGAACATAATAATCAAGCAGGAATCCACATAGGCAATAAACGGCATTCTGTTGAATGTCGGCAAAATTCCCGAAACAGCCAAAACTATATCTGCAATTGCACATAAAGCAGTTCCTATGCCCGCACATATAACTGTTTTTGTGAGTTCAAGAAATCCCATATATTTCCATAGGTTTCTGTAAAGCTTTGCCGCAAGGAATAAGCCTATATAAATCAAAGTTACATAGGGCATTCTTATTATGAAACGAGAAATATATAATTCCGGCAAATAAAACTTGTTATGAAGAAATATTGACAACCAATAAGCGCCGTTGACAATAATAATATCTGCAAAAATCATTACAAGTTGTTGAACTCTTGAACGGGTCAAATATTTTTTCAAAAAAAGGCCTCCTGTCTTTTGTCTATACTTAAGCAATATTTTACTCTCATTTGTGGACATTGTCAATGAAATTTGACTAATAAATCAAGTTTTCAATCTTTACAACATCTATAATAAATGATAAAATTAAACAAATACTGAAAGGAAATAATTTTATGATTGGTTTAGGTAAATGGACGGGCGATATTGAAACTTCTGTACTAAGCGGCAGCGCTGTCGTGGATATTAAAAATAATAACGGCGAATACGATTTTTTGGTTTCTGTTCCGTCAGTGGAAAAACTTCCCGATTTTAAGGTCTATGATATTTGTGAAAACGGCAACTGTTTAAGCGGAAAAGCGGATATTTCCCTTATGGGCAAAATGACCGTTGATATTGCCGTTGAGATTAACGGTGATACTTTTACGGGATATATCAAAGTGCCGTTTTTAGGCAAAATAGAAATTAAGAACGGAAGAAAAATAGGTTAAATATGAAAAATAAAGCACAGATATGTCCCCACGCAAAAAAATGCGGCGGTTGTCAATTATTGAATCTTTCTTATGAAGAACAGTTAAAGCACAAGCAGGTAAAGGCTATCAGGCTTTTGGGTAAATTCTGCCATGTTGAAGAAATTATAGGTATGAAAAACCCCTATAACTATCGAAACAAGGCGCAGTATGCTTTCGGCCGCGGCAGAAACAATCAGATTATTTCGGGGGTTTATCAGTCGTCAACTCACAAAATTATTGATGTTGAAAAATGTATGCTCACCGACCCCAAAGCCGACGAAATTGCAAACACTGTTAAAAAACTTTTGAAAAGCTTTAAATTAAAGCCTTATGACGAGAACACTCGCCAAGGATTTTTACGCCATGTACTTGTGAAAAACGGATTTAAAAGCGGTGAAGTTATGGTGGTGCTCGTTACCGCTGCACCGCAATTTCCGTCAAAGCGTTCATTCGTCAATGCCCTTGTGGGAAAACACCCGGAAATTACAACGGTTGTGCAAAACATAAATAACAAATTTACAAGTATGGTGTTAGGGGATAAAAGCGAAGTGCTTTACGGTGACGGAAAAATCACCGAGGAACTGTGCGGATTGAAATTTCGTATTTCACCCAAAGCATTTTATCAAATCAACCCTATTCAAACCGAGATTTTATATAATAAAGCCCTTGAATATGCAAATTTCAAGGGTGACGAAAAAATTATTGACGCATATTGCGGTACCGGCACAATCGGACTTATCGCAAGTAAAAGTGTTAAAAGCGTTTTAGGTGTTGAAATTAACAAAGACGCCGTTAAAGATGCCAAAGAAAATGCAAAGCTCAACGGTATTGACAACATTAAGTTTTATTCTGCCGACGCCGGGAAATTTATGGTTGACCTTGCAAACAGCAACGAAAAAATCGATGCGGTTATTATGGACCCCGCAAGGGCGGGCAGTGATATTCCGTTTTTGTCGTCCCTTGTTAAACTCAGCCCCAAAAAAGTGGTTTATATAAGCTGCAACCCCGAAACTTTGGCAAGGGATTTGATGTATCTTTCCAAAAACGGATACAAAGTCAAAAAAATCCAACCCGTAGATATGTTCCCACATACAGACCATATAGAAAATGTGGCGCTTTTAATTAAAAAACAGGAGAGTTGTTTTTATGAACAGAATGACAAGGCGTGAGCGTCAGGTTACGGATATTGACGAAATCATTAAAATTCTTGATAAATCCAAGGTTTTGCATATCGGAATGATTGATGGTGACGAGCCCTATGTTGTGCCTATGAATTACGGTTACATAATGAACGGCGAAAAGCTCACAATTTATCTTCACGGTGCAAGACGGGGCAGAAAGCTTGATGCAATGAGAAAGAATCCCAAGGTGTTTTTTGAAGCGGTTTGCGATGTTACTCCCTTTGAAGGCGATGTGGCTTGTAAATACGGCATTGCTTATGCGTCAATTATGGGTAGGGGTGTTGCCGAAATCGTAGAAGATGTTGAAGAAAAGAAATTGGGATTATCCCTGCTAATGAAAACGCAGACGGGCAAGGATTTTACCTTTGACGACAAAATGGCAAGTGTTGTAAGCGTTATTAAAATTGGTGTTTTAGAATACACCGCAAAGCACCGACCGAACCCCAATAAGTAAAAGAAAAACCGTGTTTCAAAACAGTGAAGCACGGTTATTTTTTGTTGTAATTCAATTATCCCTGTTTTTTCTCATAATTTTTATAAACTGTTTTATAAAAAATTACAAAAAGATTCGTCACATTCCGTATTTATTCAAATCGACTTTGTAGCCGTTGACTTCAATCCCGTCATTCTCTAACTTTTCTTTTTGTTTTTCTATTCCGCCGAAAGCAAAATGCTTTGACAGATTTCCGTTTCTGTCAACAACTTTATAGCAGGGGTATTTTTCTTCGTCGGGGTTGTTGTGAAGAATGTTCCCCACAACTCTTGACAGCCTTTTATCCCCCAAATATTCTGCAATCCGGCCATAAGTCACAACCTTGCCCTTGGGGATAGTTGTTAAAAATTCATATACTTTTTCTTTCATGTTTTGCACCAAAACGCTGATTATCGTTTAATAAACTTTTCGTCTTGCTTAGGTATTCCCCCTTCGTCGGAAACATAGCGTTCAACTTTCATAGATAGGTTGTATTTCTCTCGAAGCTTAATGATTTTATCCATCATAGGTGAAGCGTGATGCTTATCAAGGGCGTTTTGGTCCTTCCAACTGTCAATGAGAAGTATTGTTTCTTCGTCATTCATGGGGAAGAAATAATCATATTTTAAATTTCCGTCTTCATTGCGAATATCACTGACAATGCCGCTTGCAATCATTTCTTCTGCAAATTTTCTTGCGTTATCTTTTTCACCTGTGTAATAAATGTTTATAGTTATAGCCATAATTCGCTCCTTATCTTTTAATTAAAAGTGCCACCGATTCTGTATGTGCTGTTCGGGGGAACATATCGACGGGTGTAACTTCTTTTGTTTCGTAGCCCAATTCTTTTAAGATTGCACAATCCCTTGCCTGAGTTGACACATCGCAAGAAACATATACGATTTTTTTGGGGTTCATTTCTGCAACAAAAGACAAAACTTCTTTGTCGCACCCTTTTCTTGGGGGGTCAAGAATTACCGCATCGGGCTGAATGTTTTTATCTTTGAGAATTTTTACCGCAGCTTTTGCGTCACCGCAATAAAATTCGCAGTTTTCTATATTATTGTTTTTCGCATTTTTCTTAGCGTCTTCAACGGCTTCGGGAACAATCTCAACGCCGATTACTTTTTTTACCTTATCTGCCATTGAGAGCCCGATTGTACCTGCTCCGCAATAAAGGTCAAGGACGGTTTCGTCCCCTGTCGCACCGACATATTCACTCGCCTTTTCATATAAAAGTTCGGCGCAATCGTGATTGACCTGATAAAATGAGAGCGGTGAAATCTGAATTTTTACACCGCAGAGCACATCTTCAATATAGTCGCTTCCCCATATTGTTTTGCACTCACTACCTAAAATCACATTGGTTTTTTCTTTGTTGATATTTATTACAACCGACTTTAATCCGTCAATGCGGAGTAAATCGTCAACTAATTCCCGTGATTTTGGAATTTTATCACCATTTATTACAAGGCACACCATAATCTGCCCTGTTTTAAATGCTTTTCTTATGTAAATATGGCGGACTAATCCCGTTCCGTTTTCACTTTCATAGGCGGAAATGCCGAATTCGGTCATCCAATTTTTAACGGTTTCAACAATTTTTGAAAACTCTTTCGGCTGCAAAAGACAATCGGCAGAATCTATTATTCTGTGGCTTTTTTGTGCGTAAAATCCCGCAACTATCCCCTTGTCAAAGCCCACGGGATATTGTGCTTTATTTCTGTAACGCTGAGTTTTGCAAGTGATGATTTCATTCACCGGCACATCTAAATGGGCAAGACGAGAGAATGCGTCAACAACTTTTTGTTTTTTTAGCGCCTTTTCTGCTTCATAAGAAATATGGCGGAATGCACAGCCGCCGCAGGAGCGAAAATGGGGGCAGTCAACAGCTGTTCTGTCATCGGATTTCTTTAAAATCTCCTTGATAATGCCCACCGCATAAGTCTTTTTTGCCTTTATAATGTGAGCGATAATTGTGTCGCCTTTTGCAGCGCCCGACACAAACACAGCCTGTCCGTCATAATGCCCCACACCGTTGCCTTCGGCAGTATAGCCTTCAATATTCAGTTGTATATCTTGATTTTTTACAAGCGACATACAAACACCTTATAATTTCAATATTATTCCCGCAACAGCACCCAATGCAAGCCAAAATGCAGGGTGTAATTTTTTGAGTTTTTTAACAAACATAAGCGCAAACACAATTACCGAAATGGCAATTACGGGAAGCACAAATTCACCGTCAACATAGAAAATCGGCTTGATAATTCCGAAAACCGCAAAAAGCACAAGGGCGGTCACAACGGGACGAATGCCAGAAAATGCGCCTTTCACATATTGATTTTCTTTAAATGCCTTTAAAAATCCCGCAATAATAATGATTACGATAACCGACGGTGTTACAAGCCCCAAAGTTGCAATCACTCCGCCTAAAATGCCACCCCAGGTGCCGTACTCTAAAAATCCCGCATTATATCCCGCATAAGTTGCCATATTCACGCCGATTGGACCGGGTGTGCTTTCGGCAACCGCCACCATAACGCTTAACTGGTCTTCGTTAAACCAACCGTAATCGCTTCGTGCCAAGTCTTGCAAAAACGGAATGGTTGCAGGACCGCCGCCTACCGCAAAAAGTCCGATTTTAAAAAATTCATAGAACAAATACAAGAAGGTCATTTTGCTTTTACCCCCTTGATTTTACTTTCTATTACACCGACAATTCCGCCGAAAATAACAAGAAGAATGGGTGTTATATCAAAAACAAAGCAGGCAACTAAGCCGACTATGAAAAGCACTACCGTCAGCACATTCACTAAGCTTTTTCTGCCAAGTGTTATAACCGTATGAGAGAGTAATGCGCACACAATTGCGTTGATTCCGGTTAGTGCAGATGCAACTATCGGATAGTCCATAAAATTCTGTAAAACAGATGCGACAATTGTGATGATTATCAAAGACGGCGTAATCATACCGATTGTGGCAAAAATGCCACCAAGTATGCCCGCCTGATAGAAACCGATAAAAGTTGCGGTATTAACCGCAATAATACCCGGTGTGCATTGACCGACCGCATAATAATCTAACAATTCTTCTTCGGTTGCCCATTTTTTCTTTTCTACTATTTCTCGTGTGAGCAACGGGAGCATTGTGAGTCCCCCGCCGAAAGTGATGCTGCCTATTTTTGCAAAGGTCAAAAACAGGTTTAGTAATTTTTTAACCATTTGTTATTTTTCTCCAAATTCTGTTTTAGATAATTTTTAACTTATTTCTGTTCTCCGCTCCAGAAAATGTAATCCGACACCAAAAATGCTCTGACGGGGGCCGCTTCCGCACCGCTGATTTTAATGGGTGCCGCCATAAGAAAGTAATCTCCCGACTCAACATTTTCCAAATCGAGGTTTTCAAGCAAAGCCACATTGTCAACCATAAACATTTTGTGAGTTCTGCCGCCGCTTCCCTCCGGCTCAACAGTCATGGCATCCGTTCCCACAAGAACATAGCCTAAATGTGCAAGTTCAGACGCCGCAGATTCGTGTAAAACTGCTTTGCCGTGGCTTTTTATAAGTATTCTTTTCGCATTTCTCGGGAAATATTCTTCAACAAATGCACCTGTAATAATTATTTCGGGCACTTCAACCACTACGCAAGGACCTATAAAAACTTCGGGTGCAAATTCTGTTATGTCATTACCGTTGGGCAGAAAGTGCAAGGGAGCATCCATGTGTGTTCCGTTGTGAAGGCACATATTGATTTTGCTCAAATTATATTCATTTTCATAACCGATAGTTTTAACTTGTTCTAAATCAGGTGCAGGGTCCCCCGGATACACTTCGCAAGTCATTACATCCTTTGAAATATCAATGAATTTCATAATATCACCCCAATTTTCTATATCTTTTTGTAAACCAAAAAATCAAAATGTATTTCTGTTGTAAAACCGTTGTTCTGACGGATTTTTTCTTCGGCACCCAACTGAGTTTTGAAATAATAGGGCGTCATTTTAAAGAGATTTACACCCATTTCACCGTTCAAGGTAATCTCACTTTTTACCGAATTCTTACTCACAAATTCAAATCCGTCATACTCCGTATGTTTTTCCGCATTTTCATAAACATTTTCATAGAGTAGATTTTTAAGCCCCATAAGATGATTTTTGCCCGGCACCGCATAAATCATAATTCCGTCTTTTTTGAGAATTCTCTTCATTTCGCTTTCAACCATCGGTGCGAAAATATTGAGAACCAAATCAAAAGAATTATCCTTTAAGGGCATTTGAAAACAACTGCCCACGGCAAAATGATACTTTTTATACTTACCCGAAGCATATCTGACTGCTTCTTTTGAAATATCGAACCCGTATAAATCAAAATCACAATTTATGTTTTTTAATTTTCCGTCATAATACCCTTCACCGCACCCGCAGTCAGCGATAGATAGTTTTTGACTATTAGCAAAAACAGAGCTAATTATTTCGCAAAGTTTCTCTGCAAAGCAGTCATAATTACCGCTTTCAAGAAATTTTCTTCGGGCAATCACCATTTCTTTTGAGTCACCGGGATTATCGGAATGCTTTTTGTTGACGGGCAACAAGTTTACATAGCCTTGCTTTGCAATATCAAAAGAATGATTGTTCTCACAGCAATAGGCTTTGTTTTGAATATTCAATTGTGTTCTGCAAATGGGACAAATAAACATAATACACCTAAAAACAGCGGCAGTGAGAAGCCCCACCACCGCCTTAAAGTTTTATTTTGCAACGATATTTACAAGCTTGCCCTTAACATAGATTTCTTTAATGATATTCTTTCCGTTAAGCTCTGCTTTGACTTTTTCGTCTGCTTTTGCCGCCGCAACAGCGTCCGCTTGTTCGATGTCTGCCGCAACATTAAGCTTTGCACGGATTTTACCGTTAATCTGAACGACAATTTCAATTGTTTCGTCAATGCACTTTGCTTCGTCATAAGTTGGCCATACACCGTCAGCCGCTATCATCTTACCGTATCCGCAAGCTTCCCACATTTCTTCTGTAACATGGGGTGCGAACGGGTTCACAAGAAGCAAGAGTGCTTTAAGCTCTGCTCTGTTGATTGAGCCCTTTGTATAAATTGCGTTGAGAAGCGTCATAAGTGCCGCAATTGCAGTGTTGTATTTAAGAGTTTCAATGTCTTCTGTAACCTTTTTAATTGTCTTGTGGAAAGAAGATGAAAACTCTTTTGAGAATTCGTCACCGTCAACTAAAATTTCCTGTAAATTCCAAATTCTGTCAATAAATCTCTTACAGCCCTTAACCGAGCTTTCGCTCCACGGTGCTGCTTGCTCATAATCGCCCATGAAGAGTACATAAGTACGAAGCACATCTGCGCCGTATACATCAACAACTTCGTTGGGGTCAATAACATTACCGCGGGATTTACTCATTTTAACTCCGTCAGGACCTAAGATAAGGCCTTGAGCGGTTCTCTTTGCATATGGCTCTGCACAAGGCACTGCGCCGATGTCATAAAGGAATTTATGCCAGAATCTCGAATAGATAAGGTGACGGGTAACATGCTCCATACCGCCGTTATACCAGTCAACGGGAAGCCAATATTTAAGTTTATCCATATCAGCGAGAGCTGTATCATTATGCGGGTCGATATAGCGCAAGAAATACCATGATGAGCCTGCCCATTGGGGCATTGTGTCGGTTTCTCTCTTTGCGTCGCCGCCGCATTTCGGACACTTGCAGTTTACATAGGACTCAATTTTTGCAAGGGGGCTTTCACCGTCCGTACCCGGTTCAAAGTTTTCAACTTCGGGAAGTCTTAACGGCAATTCATCGTAAGGTACTGCAACCATTCCGCACTTGTCACAGTGTACAATCGGGATTGGCTCACCCCAATAACGCTGACGGTTGAATGCCCAGTCTTTCATTTTATACTGAACGCCGCCTTCACCGATGCCTTTATCCTGTAAAAAGTCAATCATCTTTGCGATTGAATCTTTTTTATTATCCGTTCCGTTAAGAAAATCGGAATTCACCATTTCACCGTCGCCCGTGTATGCGGCCTCGTCAATATTGCCACCCTTGATAACTTCGATAATGTCAATGCCGAATTTCTTTGCAAAGTCATAGTCACGGTCGTCGTGTGCGGGAACAGCCATAATAGCGCCCGTACCGTAGCCCATCATAACATAATCGGATATGTAAATCGGAATATCCTTACCGTTTACAGGATTCTTTGCGGTAATTCCGCTGATTTTAACACCTGTTTTATCCTTTACAAGCTGAGTGCGCTCAAACTCTGTCTTCTTTGCACATTCTGTACGGTAATTCTTGATTTCATCCATATTGGAAATCTTGTCGGCATATTTGTCGATTATCGGGTGCTCGGGCGCCATAACCATAAATGTTACACCGAAAAGAGTATCGGGACGGGTTGTGTAAATTTTAAGCTTTTCGGGGATTTCGTTAAGAGTAAAGTTTACAAATGCGCCGCGGGATTTACCAATCCAGTTTACCTGTTGAAGTTTAATGTTGGGAAGATAGTCAACCTCGTGAAGTCCGTCAAGAAGCTTGTCGGCATATTCGGTAATTCTCAAATACCAGACATCCTTCGACTTTTGAACAACATCACTGTGGCAAATGTCACACTTGCCCCCCTGTGAATCTTCGTTTGAAAGAACAACTTTACAAGAGGGACAATAGTTTACCAAAGTCTTGTCACGGAAAGCGAGTCCGTTTTCAAACATTTTAAGGAAAATCCACTGTGTCCACTTATAGTATTTTTCGTCAGTTGTGTCAACTACTCTTGAATAGTCAAATGAGAAACCCACTCTCTTTAACTGACTTGTAAACTTTTCTATGTTCATATCGGTAACTTTTCTCGGGTGGATACCTGTTTTGATGGCATAGTTTTCTGTTGGAAGACCGTAAGCGTCAAAGCCTATGGGGAAAAGCACATTATAGCCTTCAAGTCTTCTCTTGCGGGAAACCACTTCAAGACCGCTGTATGCCTTAATGTGACCGACATGCATACCCGCACCTGACGGATACGGAAACTCAACAAGGCCGTAGAATTTTGGCTTTTCGGAATTATCCTGAGCTTCAAAAACCTTGGCTTCTTCCCATTTTGATTGCCATTTTTGTTCGGTGGCTTTAAAATCGTAATTCATATATATAACCTTCTTTAAAGTAATTTTTTACTGTTTTATTCTTTTATAATTGTACCGATGTCAAATTCTTTAGCGTCACCCCAAAGATGTTCAAGACTGTATAGCTCTCTTTGGTCGGGGGTGAAAATATGAACAACAACCGTTCCGTAGTCCAAAAGAATCCAACCCGTTGATTTGCCTTCAACATTTTTAGGCTCAACGCCCTGCTTTGACAAAGAATCCTGAACTTCATCCGACAGCGCACGGATATGAGTGCCCGATGTACCCGTTGCGATTACGAAATAATCTGCAACAGATGTCAATTCTGTAATTTCAAGTGATTTTATATCGGTTGCTTTCTTATTGTCAAGAGTAGCAACAATATTTTTCATAAGTTCTGTTCTGTCCATTTATTTCATCCTTTCTATGAAATAATTGTATGCTTTGATTGTGTCAATGTGTATTTGTCTGCACTTTTCGGCATTGTCTTCTATGGTGAACGAAAGTCCCCGAAGACAAGTTTTATCTAAATCTTCTTCTGCCATTGCTCTGACTTCTGAAATGTCGGGATAATTTCTGTCTTCCGATGTTAAATCGGCAACATAGATAATCTTGTCTAAAAGCGACATATCTTCTTTGCCGGTTGTGTGCCATCTCACCGCCGAAAGAATTTCACTGTCGGTAACACCTAAGTTTTTACGAAGAAAAACTTCCCCCGCAACAGCGTGTAAAGTAACCGTTATGCTTTTTTCCGCTTCGGTTAAGGTTTGACCGTCAGCTTCTATGATTTTAAGCATATTTTCAACGGGTTCATACCGCATAATATCGTGAATCAGCCCCGCTGTGTATGCTTTTTCACAGTCCCCGCCGAAAATTTCAGCCAAATGCTTTGCCTGTTCGGCAACACAGATTGAATGATAAAGTCTTTCGGGTGTTAAACGGGTTTTGAGAATTTCTAAAAACTCACTGTTTCTTTGAGTATCCATATAATTTGTGACTCTCCATATATTCGATGATTTCAGGCTCAACAATTCCGTAAAGACTCTTTTCTTCGTTGATTCTTTGACGGATTTCACCTGAGCTTACAATATACGCATCAAGCGGTGAGATATGTATATTCTTCCCGTCAAAGCCGTCAATATAAACACCTAATTTTTCAAATGCGTATTGACGAAGACTTTGAATGCTGTCGTCACTATTGCGTGAAGCCACGCAGACCGTACATTCTTCTAAAAGCTCTTTGTGTTTATACCACTTATGGAAGATATAAAACATATCCGACCCGATAATCAGATATAAATCGTCATTGGGATATTTTTTTCTCAAATCTTTAACAGTATAAATTGTGTAACTGTCGGAATCCCTATCCATCTCCATTGTGCTGATTTCAAATTTAGGATTTTTAAATGCCATTTTGCACATTGCAATTCTGTCTTTATTATCAGCCAAGTCGTCGCAGCGCTTATGAGTCGGGATTTTATTCGGAATAATTAAAACCTTGTCAAGCTCTAATTCTTCCGTCATTTTCTCAATCATTCTTGCGTGACCTTTATGGGGTGGATTGAATGTTCCGCCGAAAATACCGATTTTCATTATCTTTTGCCCTTCTTTTTCTCGTCTTTATGAAGTTCGGGATTGTATCTGTAAAAAATCATACTGCCGCCGATTACGCCCACACATTCGCTGTTCGTTGCTTCGGCAAGTTTTTGCGCAATGTCCTTTGGTTTTTCGGGACTTGTTTCTAAAAGCACTTTAAGTTTAATAAGTTCTCTTGCTTTCAGTGCGTCATCCGTCTGTTTAATTAAAGCGTCAGAAATTCCACCTTTGCCCACTTGAAATAAAGGTTGAAGTGAATTTGCCTGACCTCTCCAATATGCTCTTTCTTTACTTGTCATAAATTTCTCCTGTTGTATTATCCTTATCGGCGGGAGCAAGCCCCCGCCCTACAAATTAAATGTAATTTTTGATTTCTTCTGCGAATTTTCTTAAAGCATTTCCACGGTGACTGACTTTATCTTTTTCTTCTGCCGAAAGTTCACCGAAGGTTTTATCCCCCACTAAAAACAACGGGTCATAACCGAATCCGCCGTTGCCGTGCACTTCGTGAGCGATTACCCCTTCGCAGGTGCCCATTACCGTAAAGCTTCTTCCGTCGGGGAAGCAGCAGCAAACACAGCTGACAAACCGTGCGGTTCGCTCACTGTCGGGAACATCTTTCATAAGACCAAGCAGTTTTTCGTTGTTTTTAGCATCGTTTCCGTGTTCACCGCCGAAACGGGCTGAATAAACACCGGGTGCGCCGTCGAGATAATCTACCATAAGCCCCGAATCGTCTGCAACACAGACCATTCCGCTTTCTTTACATCCGCTATTTGCTTTCAAAAATGCGTTTTCTTCAAATGTGGAGCCTGTTTCTTCCACATCCGAAAGAGTAATTCCCGCCATATCGGCAGTTAAAACATTTATACCGAGCGGCGCTAATATTCTCTGCAATTCCGCCTGTTTTTTCATATTATGAGTTGCGATTAAAAAGTCCAAAGAAACCCCTCTTTTTCTTTTCTTCTTTTTCTTCAGGTTGATTTTCTTCTGTTATCTCTTCTTCCTGTTCCAATCCTGTGTCATCTGCTTCGGAAGACTCTTCAAGCTCTCCACCGTCTTCATCGGCGAGTTCTTCCGATAAAATATCTTCATCAGCGTCTTCGTATTCTTCTGCAATCTCTTCCGCAGTTTCAAGCTGAATATCCTCCTCTTCTTTGTAATCTATCTTGTCAAACAAGCCGTCTGCAAATGCTTCGGGTTTAAAGGGCTGCAAGTCGTCAATCTGCTCACCCACACCTATAAATTTAACGGGGATTTCAAGCTCGTTCTTGATAGCCAACACAACACCGCCTCGTGCAGTACCGTCAAGCTTTGTGAGCACAATACCCGTAATATCGGCAACACTCTTGAATTCTCTCGCCTGATTAACTGCATTCTGGCCAGTTGTGGCGTCAAGCACCAAAAGCACTTCACGGTCAGAATAGGGCAATTCCCTGTCAATAACTCTGTAAATCTTATTGAGCTCGTCCATAAGGTTTTTCTTGTTGTGAAGTCGGCCTGCGGTATCAATAATGATTATTTCGCTATCCCTTGCCTTTGCGGCACTAATTGTATCAAACACAACTGCGGCAGGGTCAGCGCCTTCTTTATGCTTGACAATGTCAACGCCCGAACGGTCCGCCCAAATTTGAAGCTGGTCAATAGCGGCGGCACGGAATGTATCGGCAGCGCCTAAAATTACGCTCTTACCCTGTGCTTTATACATAGCCGCCATTTTACCGATTGTTGTCGTCTTGCCCACACCGTTTACACCGATTACAAGAATAACCGACGGAACCGTAATAAGCCCCATATCTTCTCCGCCATAGAGCATTTCCGCAACAATCTCTTTAATCTGCCGGCGAATTGCTTCTGCACCCTTGATTTTGCCTTTTTCCACTTCTTCACGAAGTTTTTCGGTAATTTCAACGGCAGTTGTAACGCCCACATCACCCATAACAAGAATTTCTTCAAGCTCATGATAAAGGTCGTCGTTTACTTCGTCAAAGTTATCGAGCATATCGTCGATAGCCCCTGCCATTTTGTTTCTTGTTTTCGTCAGTCCGAAATTTATCTTTTTGAAAATTCCCATAATAATTTCCTTTCGAGAATTTGTTTAGCTGCGTTATGCAAGACCGAGTTTGCGAGCCATTTCGGCCGTTTTAAGCTCGAGAATTTTAGATACGCCTTCTTCTTGCATTGTAACGCCGTAGAGCATATCTGCTTCTTCCATTGTACCTCGACGGTGAGTGATGAGAATAAACTGTGTATTCTTCGTCATTCTTCTCACATATTGAGCATAACGGACAACATTTACATCGTCAAGAGCCGCTTCAACTTCGTCGAATATTACGAACGGCGCAGGTGTAACTTTTAGAATTGCAAAGAGAAGTGCAATTGCCGAAAGTCCCTTTTCACCGCCCGAAAGCAGATTGATGTTTTGAACATTTTTGCCCGGTGGCTGAACCTTGATTTCAATGTCACATTCAAGAACATTCATCTCGTCTTCAAGCACCAATTCCGCCTTACCGCCGCCGAAAAGCTCGGCAAAGGTTTCGCCGAAGGCGGTGTTGATTTTCTGGAACTGTTCACGGAACTGCACACTCATTTTTGTTGTCAAGTCATCAATAAGGCGAATAAGCTCTGCCTTTGATTTTTCAACATCACCTATCTGCTCCGACATAAATTC
Source organism: uncultured Clostridia bacterium (assembly GCA_945787805.1). Taxonomy (GTDB): domain Bacteria; phylum Bacillota; class Clostridia; order Oscillospirales; family Acutalibacteraceae; genus Fimenecus. The sequence continues at coordinate 23,450 of CALZID010000014.1, forward strand.
ATATCTTTCCGATACTTCTTTGTATTCGTCGATGGCAGAAACATTAACCGAACCAAGACCTCGAATTTCATTTTTAAGAGCAGAAAGACGGCTTCTTGCTTCACCGATATTTTCAATAACGATTTCAAGCGCCATTGCTTCACGGCGAGTGAGCTGATATTCGTCATAGAGCTTTGAGTTGTATTCTTCAAACTCGTTGAGCATTGCCGCTTTTCTCTCTTCAAGTCGGGCAAGCTCACCGCTGACTCTCTCTCTTTCGGCGCTTTTTTCTTTTTCGAGATTTCTAAGGTCGGTATTTTCTTTTTCGAGAGCGGTTCTCTCTTCAATTAAGCCGTCAACATTCGTCCTTGCGTCGCCGCACTGTTTACGAAGCTCGTCGGCAGATGTGCGAAGACTTTCAATATCTTTTGTGAGCCAAATGTTTTTATTCTTAAAAGCTTCGATTTCATTGTCGAGCTCTTCAAGTCTTGTGGTTTTTGAGCCTTTGAGAATATCTAATCTGCGAATATTATCGTCGGCAGATTCAATATCTTTTTGAAAACCGAGAATTTCAAGTCTTATTTGCTCTGCCTTTTGCGAAAGCTCTTCACGGACAAGAGAAAGACTTTCTCTGTCACCGCTGACCGCTTCAAGACTCTTTTCTTTCTGTGCGATTTCTTCGTTTAATTCAAGGACTTTTTGACGGGCAATAATACTGTCACTGTTGATTTTCTCGATTCTCTCGTTGAGAATTTTTTCTTCGTCAAGAAGCTCTTTTACACCGCCCGAAGATGCTTCGTATTCGCTGACTGCAAGCTTATATTCACCTTCAAGGCGGATTTTTTCTTCGTTTGCGGAGAGAATGTCACCTTCTATGCCTTCAAGGTCTGCGACGGCGGACGCCAAATCTTCACTGAGCATTTTTTCCTGAACTGATAAATTATTTCTCTTGTCTTCAAGGTCTTTTACCGATGCCGACAGTTTCTCAATTTCGTTGGAGCGGGAGAGCATTCCCACGCCCTGAGCCTTTGAGCCGCCCGTCATTGAACCTCCGGCATTGATAACTTGTCCGTCAAGAGTGACTATTTTAAATCTGTTTTTATATTTCTTTGCAATAGTGATTGCAGAGTCCATATCTTCGCAGACAACCGTTTTACCCAAAAGATTTTCGATTATATCCTGATATTTTTTATCTGCGCTGACAAGGTTTGATGCAATATTCACAAAGCCGTAGCAATCGTCCAAACCCTTTTCTTCAAGACTTCTCGCCTTAATTGCCGAAAGCGGCAGGAATGTTGCTCTGCCCCCACGGGTTTCTTTAAGAAATGCGATTGCTCTTTTTGCATCGTTTTCATTATCCACAACCACATTTTGAATTGCAATTCCCAAGGCAGTTTCAACGGCAACAGAATATTTATCCTTAACCGTAATAAGCTGTGAAAGAGGACCGTGCACGCCTCGAAGTGAGCCTCGCTTGCTCTCTTTCATAACACTTCTGACGGAGCCTTGATAACCCTCCATATTCTTTTCAAGGTCATCAAGCACACGAATTCTCTCGTTCTTTAGACCGATTTCGCTGTCAAGAGCAGCGATTTCCGCTTTGATTTTTTCGCTTTTTTCGGTACGGGTTTGCACCTTTATGCGATAACCGTCAACCGCATTTTTATATCCGTCAATTTTTTCGTTACAGTCAGAGAGTGCTTTTTCTGCATTGTTTTTCTTTTCTTCAAGAGTTAAAACAACATCTCGTCTGTTGCCGAGAATATCGGCGATTGCGGAAATTCTTGTTTTGATTTCTTCGATTTGTGAGTTTGCGGTTTCGCTTATAACACGGTTGTCTGCAAGGCTGACTGTGAGAAGTGAAATCTCTTTTGAAAGGTCCGCCGCAACTGATGCAAATTGGTCATTTTCACTTTGCAATTTTTCGATTTCGCTAATCTGTGACTGAAGTTTTGCATTTGCATCGTCAAGGCCTTTTTGAGCGAGTGCTTTTTGGCTGTTTGCATTTTCGATTTGTGCGTCAATATCTGTTTCGTCTTCGTTTGCGCTTAATTTATCTTTTTCAAGTCTTTCGATTGATTCGTTGTTGTGAGCGATTGAGTTTTCATAAACCTTTGCCTGACTTTCAAGCTCTGCCGCCTGCTCTTCAAAATGAGAGGTAGACGCACGAACTTCTTCAATTTTAACATTGATTTCGTGGGTCTTTTCTACAATCGCATTCATCTTTTGCTCGATTTCTTCAAGCTGACGCTGTGCGTCTTTATATTGAACGGAAGAAATGTCAATCTTTCTGTCTTGCTCTTTTAATCTTTCTCCGGTTTTTTCGATATTATGTAACCAAATACCTATTTCAAGATTTTTTCTTTCTTCGGCAAGGACTAAAAATTTCTGTGCCTTTTCACTTTGAGTTTTAAGGGGTCCCACACGGGATTCCAATTCGGTTAAAATATCACGAAGTCTGACCAAATTTTCTTCTGCCTGACTAAGTCTTTTTAAGGCGTCGCTTCTTCTGTATCTGAAATGAGAAATGCCTGCTGCTTCTTCAAACATTTCACGGCGTTCGCCCGATTTTGAAGAAATAAGCTCGGCAATTTTACCCTGGCTGACCATGGAATAGCCGTCACGGCCGAGACCGGTATCCATAAAAAGCTCGTTTATATCACGAAGTCTGACACTCTCGCCGTTGATTTTATATTCACTGTCACCGCTGCGATAAAACCGACGGGTAATATTGACTTCATCCTTATCGCTGTCAAGTGTTCGGTCAGAGTTATCAAGACAAAGAGTAACCTCTGCAAAGCCCGTTGCCTTGCGAAGAGAAGTACCGCTGAAAATAACATCTTCCATTTTTGAGCCTCGAAGACTCTTTGTGGACTGTTCACCGAGAACCCAGCGAACCGCATCGGAAATATTACTCTTGCCGCTGCCGTTGGGACCCACAACGCCCGTTATTCCCTTATTAAATTGAAGTACTGTTTTATCGGGACACGACTTAAATCCCTGCATTGTGATTGATTTTAAAATCATATTAAATCTGCTACCTCAATCTGAAATTCTTCTAAATTTTCTTTACCCTTTATTATACAATGAAATCCTTGATTTTTCAATGCTTTTTCGTTTCTTTTCTGCTGTCCCTTAGCTTTTGAAAGCGCTTTTTTATTCACATAGATTACATATTGACGGTTTTTGTCTTTTCCCCTTAGTTTTTCAAGGATTTTTTCTAAATAAATATGCCCTTCGCAGAGCTCTCGAAAAGCCGGGTGATAAGCGCCGCCTATCATATCGCTCTCAACCGTTTCACTGCTGTGAAGCCCTAATTTTATGACCTTTATGCCTTCGGCTTCAAATAAACGGAGAAGCTTTGCACAGAAAGGCGCCGACTCTTCTGCATTGGGAGCACAGTATTCGCCCATTTCTTGCAAATCACCCAAATGAGTATTTTTAAGCACTACCGTGGGGTAAATTCTAACTGTATCGGGGCGAAGTTTTATGATTTCAAGTGCGGTTTGCAAGTCTTTTTGAAAATCGCTTTTATAAAGCCCCGTCATCATTTGAAGCCCTAATTCAAAGCCGTATTCTTTAATGAGCTTTGACGCTTTTCTCACATCGTCGGCAGTATGCCCACGGCGGTTGGCTGTTAAAACACCGTCATTCATACTCTGTGCGCCCAACTCGATAGATGTGACGCCGTAGTTTTTTAGTATTTCAAGTATCTCACCATCTATGCAGTCAGGTCGGGTTGACACTCTTATTCCCGCAAATTTATGTATATCCAAAAAATGCTTTGCGGCGGTCAAAAGAGAGAGCATATCTTCCCTTTCAATCGCCGTAAAACTACCGCCGAAAAACGCAATTTCCGTATTCTTCGGCTCAACATTATATTCAATTGCAGTCTTTACTGCTTTTTCTACATCTTGTGCCGCAGCAGATTTTGTTTGACCGCTGATTGCTCTTTGATTACAAAAGCTGCAATCGTTCGGGCAACCCTTGTGCGGCACAAAAATGCTTATATTATTGTGACTCATAAGCCCATCAACTCCAAAGCGGATTTTGCCGCTTCTTGCTCTGCTCTTTTTTTACTGCTGCCCTTACCTCGCCCGATTACATTACTGTTGAGATGCACTTCAACGATGAATTCTTTGTTGTGGTCTGGACCGCTTTCGCCAACGACGATATATTCAAATTTTTCTGTGGGGTTTTGTTGAAGCACTTCCTGCAAGGTGCTTTTATAATCTTTAAAAACAGGCTTTGTTTCGGTGGCAACTTCAATGAACGGCAAAACAAATTCAGTTGCTTTTTCAATTCCGCCGTCAAGATAAATTGCCGCAATAAGCGCTTCAAAAGCGTCAGAAATTACAGACGGACGGTTTCTGCCCCCCGTTCTCTCTTCGCCCTTGCCCAAAAGCACCATTTCACCAAGGCCTATTTTTTGTGCGTAGCCGAAAAGAGTTTTCTCGCACACTGCATAGGCTCGTTTTTTGGTCAGCTCGCCCTCGGGTTTGTCCTTATAATGCTCAAAAAGATATTCGGCTGTGATGAATCCTAACACAGAGTCGCCTAAAAATTCAAGGCGCTCGTTATCAAGTCCGCTACCTTTTTCGTTGGCATAGGACGAATGAGTCAAAGCTCTTTCTAAAAGTTTAACATTTTTAAATTCATATCCGATTTTCTTTTGGAAATCAGTCATTTTCAGTCACCTAAATTATTATTTTTTGCGAAGTTTTTTAAGCTTTCCATTCCCCGTTTTGCAAGTTGCATATATCTTTCCTGCTTGTCACGGATTTTGTCGGTCAGCGGCGGCAAAACGCCGAAATTTGCCCCCATGGGCTGAAAATTCTTAACAGTTTCGTCGCTGATATATCTGCTCAATGCACCAATCATTGTGTCTTCGGGGAGAATTACGGTTTCTTCACCTTTAAGTCTTCTGGCAAGGTTTATCCCCGCCATAAGTCCGCTTGCGGCAGATTCCACATACCCTTCAACACCTGTGATTTGCCCCCCAAAGAACAGATATGGGTTATCTCTCATACTGAAATCTCCGTTTAAGAGTCTCGGAGAGTCAATGAATGTGTTTCTGTGCATTACGCCGTATCGCAAAAACTCTGCATTTTTTAGAGCCGGAAACATAGAGAACACCCGTTTTTGTTCACCGAATTTGAGATTTGTTTGAAATCCCACAAGATTATACATTGTACCGTCTTTATTCTCTTTGCGAAGCTGCAAATTTGCCCAAGGTCTGTGCCCCGTGCGAGGGTCTGTAAGCCCCACGGGCTTTAACGGACCGTATCGCATTGTGTCTTTGCCTCGACTTGCCAAAACTTCAATGGGCATACAGCCCTCATAGACATCTTTTCGTTTGTCAAAAGAATGAACTTCGGCACTTTCGGCACTTATAATCGCATCATAAAACGCTTCGTATTCTTCTTTATTCATAGGGCAGTTGATATAGTCATCTGCACCGCCACGGTCATAACGGGACTGTGTAAATGCGCAAGACATATCAATGCTTTCTGCGCTGACAATGGGTGCCGCCGCATCATAGAAAGAGAGTCCGTCACCGCACATATTACGAATTGTTTCTGCTAAACCGTCACTTGCAAGCGGTCCTGCACAAACAACAACTCCGTCATAATCCGTCGGAATTTCCGTAACTTCTTTTTCGATAATGCTTATGTTTTTATCCGCCTTTATTTTTTCGGTAATAATTCTTGAAAACTCATGGCGGTCAACCGCCAATGCGCCCCCTGCTTCGACCTTGCTTTCATAAGCGGTTTCAACGCATATTGAGCCCAAATATGCCATTTCGTGCTTTAAAAGCCCTGCGGCGGAATTAAGTCTTTCCGCTTTTAATGAGTTTGAACAAACTAACTCGGCAAGGGTGTCTGATTTATGAGCGGGAGATTTTTTGCGGGGCTTCATTTCAAACAAATCCACAATTATTCCGTTTCTTGAAAGTGCTTTTGCACACTCAACCCCCGCAAGACCGCCGCCGATTACTGCCGCCTTCATTCTTCCTTTGCCTTTCTCTTGCGCTCTGCTTTCTTTTCAAATCCGCAGTCTTCGTTAAGACAGGCAACAATGCCGCCCTTACGCTTGAAAAGTGATTTTCCGCACTGTGGACAAAGGTCATCGGTCGGTTTATCCCAAGTCATAAAGTTACAGTCGGGATAATTTCCGCAACCGTAAAAAGCGTAGCCTTTCTTGGTCTTTTTCTCTATAATCTTGCCGCCGCAAACGGGACAGGTTGCCTTTGTTTCAACCACTAAGGGTTTGGTATTTTTACATTCGGGATATCCCGGACAAGCAAGGAATTTACCGAAGCGGCCAGTTTTGATAACCATATTTCTGCCACACTTGTCGCACTTAATATCAGTTTCATCTTCTTTGAGCTTGATTTTCTGACCTTGCATATCTGCTTTTGCTTTATCAACGGTTGCAATGAAATCATCATAGAACTCGTGAAGCATTTTAATATAGTCTGTTTCGCCGCTTTCAACTGTATCAAGCTGAGTTTCCATGCCCGCAGTAAACTTGACATTGACGATTTTCGGGAATTTTGCTTTAAGCAAATCGGTAATCGCTTCACCCAACTCGGTTGATTTAAGTTGCTTTTGCTCACGGACTACATATTCTCTCTGTGTAATTGTTGAAATAATAGTTGCATAGGTTGACGGACGGCCCACGCCTGTTTCTTCAAGCGCTTTAATAAGAGAGGCCTCTGTGTATCTTGCGGGCGGCTGTGTAAAATGCTGATTACCCACAAGCTCTTTAATTTTAATCTCGTCACCTTCACTGATTTTCGGAAGCTTGCCTTCTGCTTCTTCGTCTTCATCGGTACCGCTTTCATAAAGACAGGTGTAACCGTCAAAACGGACGGAATATCCGCTTGCCGAGAATGTTACATATTTACCCTTTGCTTTATCGCTTGCATTTGCGCCCTGAATTTCTGCCTTGACGGTATCTTGCACGCAATTTGCCATAAGTGAAGCCATAAATCGCTTCCAGATAAGGCTGTAAAGCTTATATTGCTCTGCGCTGAGGCTCTGCTTAACTCTTTCGGGCGTTAAATCCATCATTGTGGGACGGATTGCTTCGTGACCGTCCTGCGCATTTGCTTTTGTCTTGTAATATCTGGGCTTTTCGGGAAGATAATTTGCACCGAATGTGTTTCTGATATAGTCATTACCCGCCGCTCTTGCTTCTTCCGAAATGCGAAGCGAGTCGGTTCTCATATAGGTTATAAGACCGACTGAGCCAACACCTTCGACTTCGATACCTTCATATAATTCCTGCGCAACTTTCATTGTTCTGCGAGCTTGGAAATTGAGCTTGCGAGACGCTTCTTGCTGCATTGTTGAAGTTGTAAACGGAGGTGCGGGCTGACGGTTGCGAACACCCTTTTTTACCGATACAGCAATAAAATCGGCATCTTCAAGTCGAGCGAGATACATATCGCTCTGCTCTTTGTTTGTAATTTTCACTTTGCCTGTTTCATCACCTAAAAACTGCGCTTTAAAAGCTTTTTTGGATGAAGGTGCAAGCATTTTTGCGTCAAGAGTCCAATACTCTTCGGGCACAAACGCTCTGATTTCGTTTTCACGGTCAACAACAAGACGCACCGCAACGGACTGAACACGACCGGCGGAGAGTCCACGACGGATTTTCTGCGAAATAAAGGGACTTAGCGTATAGCCCACAAGTCTGTCGAGAATACGGCGAGCCTGTTGAGCATTGACTAAATCCAGGTCAATTTTTTCGGGCTTTTCAATTCCGTTTATTACGCTGTTTTTATTGATTTCGTTGAATTTGACACGGTTATTTTCATTAAGGTCAAGACCTAAAAGTGTTGCCAAATGCCAAGAAATTGCTTCTCCCTCACGGTCAGGGTCGGCTGCTAAAATAACCGCTTCCGACTTATCCGCAAGTTCTTTTAACTCTTTGACAAGTTTCTCTTTACCTTTAATTACCGCATATTTAGGTGCAAAATCATTTTTTACATCTACGCTGAGCTTTGCCGCAGGCAAGTCACGAACATGTCCCTTTGAAGATACTACCGTATAATCTTTTCCGAGATATTTTTGAATACTTTTTGCCTTTGACGGAGACTCAACTATTACGAGTTTTGACATATATCATCATCCTAAATGTTAATTTATTTTGTAACGCCTGCCGCTTATTTGTCTGACAAGCCCATATACTTCTAATTCTGTTAGTGCCGAAAGAGTTTCTGTTATCGAAATGCCGCAAGAATCTGTAATATCGTCAACATGAACGGGTGTTTCCGAAATAAGCTCATAGACCTTAACCGCATTCGGCGTTAGATATTTGGGCGCTTCTTTTTTAACAGTCACCTTTTTTGGTTCTTCTGCCTTTTTCTTCGGCTCTTTTATTATGGCTTCCTTTTTAAAGTCATCTGACATCAAATATTTCTGCGCTCTTCTGATAATTTCATCATCGGGAAGTCTTGTTTCGTTGTTTATTTTATCAAAAAAGCGATAGCAATATTGTTCCAACACATCGTTCGGTGAAAAAACAGGAATTGCTCCGTTTCTTATGAGATTATTTGTGCCTAAAAACGACGAGCTTACCAAATCCCCCGGAACCGCAAACACATCTCTGCCCTGCTCGGACGCTAATCGGGCAGTAATGAGCGAGCCGCTTTTTTCACCCGCTTCAACAACTACTGTTCCCAAAGTCATACCGGATATTATTCGGTTTCGCAGCGGAAATGTTGTTTTGCTTGCGGGAGTCATCGGCGGAAACTCTGTTATTACCGCTCCGTTTTTTGCAATTTCATCTCTTAACGGTTGATTTTCCATAAGATATTTTGTGTTAAGTCCGCAGCCCAGCACACAGACGGTTTTGCCGTTTTCATCAAGGGCTCCCTGATGTGCGGCACTGTCAATTCCCAATGCACCGCCCGAAACAACGGTAAAGCCCAGACTTGCCATTGCAGCTGACAACGCTCTTGCCACTGCTCTGCCGTAGTCGGATGCTTTTCTTGCGCCCACAACCGAAACGGACATTTCGTTTGCAAGCACGGTTTCATCGCCTTGAACATACAGCACCAAGGGTAAATCCTGCAAGGTGATAAGATTATGGGGATAATATTTACTCGACGGGGTGATGATTTTCCAACCGTTTTCTTTTGAAATTCTTAAAATCTCCTCCGCCTTTTGGATGGGGAAGCTTTTAAGCTTTTCAACTCTTTTCTTGTTAAGCACATTGAGTGAAAAAATCTCATTAAAAGTTGAACCGTATATTTCAAAAGGATTCCACTCAAAATATGTGACTAAATCAAGGCAAGATGCACCTGCACCGAGCCCTAACGACAGCCACACCCAATATAAATCGTAGTTCATTTTACCAATTCCCACATAGTTATTGATGCGGCCGCAGCAGCGTTAAGGGATTCTGCTCTGCCCGACATTTTTATAGTAATTCTTTCATCGCACAAATCGGCGTTTTCTTTTGAAACTCCGTTACCCTCGTTGCCGATAATACAAAATGCGCCTTTTGAAAAATCGGTTTTTGTAATATCTTTTGCACTTCGGTCGGGAACGGTGGCATAAGTGCCCAACCCCAACCGTTTACACTTGTTTATCTCTGTTTCAAGGCTTTCGCAAATTTTAATCGGCAAGCGGATTAGCGCTCCCATTGACGCTCTCAGCGCTTTGGGATTATAAATATCGCAACCGCCGAAAATTACCATTCCGTCAATACCGAATGCTTCTGCCGTTCGGGAAATTGCCCCTAAATTGTCGGGATTTTGAACAGTGTCAAGAGCGATATATTTTTTGCCTTGGCTATATTCAAAATCGTTTGAGCGCATCTCGGCAACACATACAACACCCTGGGGCGTAACAGTGTCGCTTATTGACTTTAAAACATCGTTTGACACAACAAAACAGCTTTCGCAGTTATTTTTGAGCAATGCAATATCATCTGAATATTTTTCCGCACAATTTTCTGTGTAAAAAACAGTTTTTATTTTGCACCCGCTTTTTTGGGCATCGCAGCACAGACGGACACCTTCAAGCACGAAAAGTCCGCTGCTTTTACGCTCTTTTGACGATGTTAAGAGAGCCTTTGTATCTTTAATTTTCGGGTTATTTTTAGCAGTTATTACAATATTCATCATATTTCAAAAAACGGAAAAACCACGCGCGAGGGATTAAACTCGGCGTGGTTAAATAATTATTTGAGTGCTTCTTTTGCTTTCTCTGTGAGAGCTGTGAAAGCAGCAGGGTCAGCGATTGCAATCTCTGAAAGCATCTTTCTGTTAAGGTCGATACCTGCTTTTTTAAGACCGTTGATGAATGTTGAATAGTTCATACCGTTCATCTTGCAAGCAGCTGAAATTCTTGTAATCCAGAGTTTTCTGAAATCGCGTTTCTTCTGCTTTCTGCCGATATATGCATAGTTACCGCTCTTCATAACTGCCTGTTTTGCAGTTCTGAAAAGTTTGCTCTTTGAGCCGTAATAGCCCTTAGCGAGCTTTAATACTTTATTTCTTCTTTTGCGAGTCATCATCGCACCTTTAACACGTGCCATTTCTCTATACCTCCGATAAGTTAGTTACAATTATGCGTTTTTCACGCTTCGATTATTTATAAGGAATAAGACGCTTAATCTGTGCTGTATTTGTCTTGTCAGCAACAGCTGTCTGGCGAAGTCCTCTTTTTCTCTTTGTGCTCTTCTTTGTTAAGATGTGAGACTTGTTAGCGTGTGCTCTGATTGGCTTGCCGTTCTTTGAAAGCTTAAATCTTTTTTTAGCTCCGCTATGTGTTTTAATCTTTGGCATAATGATATCCTCCTAATATAATATACTTCTTATTTTGAGCCCTTCGGTGACAAGAACATAAGCATTTGACGGCCTTCAAGCTTTGCGGGCTTGTCAACCGTGCCCAGCTCTGCAACTGCCTCGGCAAAGCGTTCCATAATTCCGTTACCCAAATGAGCGTGAGCCATTTCACGGCCTCTAAAACGGATTGAAACCTTAACCTTGTTGCCACCCTTAAGGAATTTGAGAGCATGATTTACCTTTGTATCAAAGTCATGAGTATCAATGTTCACCGAAAGTCTGATTTCTTTTGTTTCAATGACTTTCTGATTTTTCTTTGCTTCTTTTTCTTTCTTTGCCTTGTCAAAACGGTATTTGCCGTAGTCCATAATCTTGCAAACCGGCGGTTGTGCATTAGGGGCAATTTTCACAAGGTCAAGACTGCGCTTTTCAGCTTCTTTCAAAGCATCTTTTGCAGACATCATTCCGAGTTGCTCACCATCATCGGTAATAACTCTGACTTCTTTGTCGCGAATTTCTTCATTGATTTGCAATTCTTTGGTACTGATAAATAAACACCTCTTTAAAAAAATTGAAAAAATGCGGACAGAAATTCTGCCCGCACCGTTACTAATCAATCTTAAAAACTCTAAGTATTGACCGGTCAGCTCAAAGCCGACGGGTGAGAACAAAATCTGTTCTGCTTTATTTTGCTCTGTTATTATAACACATTTTCTGTGTTTGTCAACAATTATTTTTAATAATACAAAGAGTTTTTATTCTTCGTCTTTCTTTTTAACAACAACGCCTGCGGTTATTGCCACGCCTGCAAGAACTGCCGCCGCAATAACTCTTGCCGAAACACTTCTGCCGGTTGTCGGAATCTCGCCTTCAACATTTTCTTTATTTACAGTGCCGGTGGTTGTCTCTGTTGTTCCGGTTGTGGTTTCGGTTGCACTGCCCGTTGTGCTTTCGGTTACAGTTTCGTCAGGCAACACATCCGCAGTCTGTGCAAGATATGTAAACCGGCTCATTTGCTCATCTGTCATAGGAGTAAAGTTGAAAGACTTTGTTTCGTAAGTAATTTGAGTATTCAAAAGAGAATATGTAACTCTGACTTCAAAAGGAATGCTTGCACTGTCAAAATCGTTATTGATTGCTTCGATTTCACAAACTGCACCTTTTTTGAGTATAAATCTCGGAGAATAATCAAAATCAACATCTGCGCCTATTGCTTCAATCGACCAGACTACAATATCAGCCTCAACCGACATATTTTTAATCACAAGAGCGCTGTCGCCTGTTGAATGATAGCCGGAGCTTGTGTTGTCAAAACGGGCATAAATGATTTCAGAGTTATTCTGTGACATATTAAACTGCGGATATTCTTTGCTTGAATACACATTCTCAATATTGCCCCACAAGAAATCGTGCACGAGCTTTTGAGTATATTCGTCATGCATAATCATACCGTGACCCTGATTTCTCACATACCAAGTGCTGTCGGGCATAAACCCTGTTGACGCATCAATATCAAAATCCGGTGAAATATGATAGTGATTCGGGTTATTGCAAACAGTGCCCGCTTGAGTATATCCGTCAGCGAATTTCTCACCTGCAAGAGCACAGAATGAACCTGAAGAAAGGAATGTATCAATAAGAATATCGGAATTATATTTGCCGTTTGGCGAGGTGTATCCGTTACCTACAACATAGCCTAATCTTAATCCGTCAGCCTTTAATTCGGCAAGCTTGTTTGCAAGGCCGTCAGTTCCGTTTGAAATCAAATTGTGGTATGCCACCGTATCTGTATAGAGCTTTCGGTTATCGGCAAGATTCAGCCCCGTATATTCAAGTGCTTCATCAAAATAATTATAGGGTACAAAGTCCCACAATGACGGAATTGCAGTAATTCCCGCCCACAATTCAGGGTCGTTAACAACTGCGTTTGCACCGTTTACAATTGTTTCTGCTGAATAGAGTTCAAAAATCCATTCCCAGTTCTTTTCATATTCAAAGCCGTGTTCAATGAATGCTACGATTTCGTCAAGGGGAACATCTATATATTCACCTGTGAAAATTGAACCGCAAAGGGTGTTGCCGAGTGTAGCAGGGTTGCCTAACATTGCCCGTCTTACATCGCCTTTGTCACCGTATAAAGCAAGGTATGTTGTACCGTATTGTCCCCCATGGCTAAGACCGTAAATATCAACCTTATCAGAGCCTGTAATCTCTTTTACTTCCTGAATATATTTGTCAAGTGCAACGGCATAATCCATCTGACTTCTGCGCCAGTCAAAAGTGAAGCCGAAAACATTTTCAGCGCCCACTTCTTCAATCGCCATTCCTGAAACTACTGCTTCGGGAATATATTTTTCCATACCATTTTCAATAAGAGTGGAGGCTCTCGTAGCAGCCGCTCCGCTGGGATAGGGCACAAGATTATTCTTTGATGTTCCGTCCGGGTTCATACCTATGGGCGCAAGATACTGTTTAACCGTCTTTGCAATTTCTTCTGTCAAAACGGCTTCGTTAAGCGCAACATTACCGAGCAAAGCAATAATATCATCGCCCAGAGCGTCAAAATTCAAGGGCCACGCAAGCTGAACTTCACCGTTTTCGTCAACTATCGGGTTGCCGTCTTCGTCCGCATAGGCAAGGCTGGGACCTGAATAGCCTTGTAAAATAACAATAGGCACTTTTTCTTGTGTTCCTGCAATAACACTTATTGAAACCATAGAAAATATCATAATTATTGCGAGAACAACTGATAAAATTTTCTTCATAATAATTCTCCTTTTTCATAAAAGCACAAGTTTATTATACACTCGTTTTTTTACAAAAGCAATAGAACAGCGACACTCAAAACGAGCGTCGCTGTAAAAATTTTTATGTATTTTTTGTGAAATTTTACAAGCATTTATGCCGCAGGTCTGTTGTTTATGTAATAGCGGCAGATATATGCTATTTGCGTGTTGTTAAGCGTTTCGGGTACCCCGTCAAGCTTACTGTAAATGAAATAGGGCACATTGGCTTTTGTATGGTGTTCCTTTGTGAACATTTTGTCGTTGAGCTCTGACGCCGCTTCACCGTTATACTGCAATCCGCCTGTTTCGTGGTCGGCAGTGGCAATAACAAGTGTGTCGCCCATTTCTTCGGCTAAATCAACAACCGCATTGACCGTTTCGTTATATGCAAGCATGTGGCTGAGCATTCCGTCCATATCGTTGTTGTGGCTCATCTTGTCGATATAAGACTCTTCAATCATAAGGAAGAAGCCGTTATCTCCGCTTTTTTCGTCAAGATATTTTATAGCCTCAACGCTGATTTCTGCAAGAGTCGGTGTATCGCTGACGGCTTTTGCGGAGTCTGTTTCAATTGTTTCAAATGCACCCCATAATTTGTCGGCGCTGTTGTCAAAATCTTTCATATCGGTAAAATATTTATACCCTGCGCCTTCAATTTTTGCTTTGTATTCGTCATAATATTCTTTTGCACCGCCCATAAACAAGTCAATTTTGCTTACAAGCTGAGTTTCAAGAATATCATCAAGGTCGTTACGGTCGTTTGCGTGTGCGGAAAATCCTGCGGGAGTTGCACCCTTGACGCCTTCGGCGGCAATAACGCCCGTTGACATTCCTTTTTCAATGGCGAGCTCCATATTTGATTTAATATTTTCACCTTTATGACGGGCAACTTCACCGTTATCAACTTTAACGCCCGTACTGAGAGCTGTTGCCGAAGCGGCTGAATCGGTAGGTCCGACGAGAGCACGGCTGAAAGTCATAGCTTCGCCTGTCATTAACGCACGGGTACGCATTTCAAAATCTCTGCCGTAAACCGCTTCGCCGGCTTTCATATGATTAGGTCCCATTCCGTCACCGATAAGCAGTATTACATTTTCGTATTCGCCCGAAAGCTCTGTCAATTCGTTGCTGATTTTAAGTCTGTTTGAAAGAGATGCATAAAGTCCGCCGAAAACACCGCCTGTTACAAGTGCTGCACAAACAACCAAAGCCGTAACAACAATCAATATTTTCTTTTTCAAGATTTAGCCACCCTTCGTTATTTATTCGGCTTCTGTAACTTCCCAGCCGAAATTGTATGTAACCTGTGATGTGCATGGAAATTCAACAGTTACATTGCCGTATTTTTCAAGTGCACCCTTGAAAGTAATATTTGCGGTAATAATCATATTCTTATCAAATGTTGCGTATGTCATCTGGTCGTTGACCGCATTAAATCCTGCCGAAATCTTGCAGG
This sequence comes from uncultured Clostridia bacterium, assembly GCA_945787805.1. Taxonomy (GTDB): domain Bacteria; phylum Bacillota; class Clostridia; order Oscillospirales; family Acutalibacteraceae; genus Fimenecus. The sequence continues at coordinate 38,475 of CALZID010000014.1, forward strand.
GAGTAAATGCAATTTCAAATGAGTTGAGAGTCATATAGTTTTCTGCTTTTTCAAACTCTTTCATTATTTCGTCTTTTTCACGGATAGTAAACGCCTTTTTAACGGAGCTTTCTTCCGGCTTTACGGTAATGTTAATTGTTCTGTAAAGCTCTGACGGAACAAAGATATATTCGCCTTCAAGGTCGCCTTCGGTATATTTCGCATTGTCGCCTTTTTCGTCAAGGTCATAAACATAGGTCGGAACAACCGATGTGTAAACAGGCTGAGTAACAACGCCCGTCTCTTCGTTTGTCTCTGTGTAAAGGTCAGAAAGCGTCAATGTGCTTGCCGCTTTTTCACCCCAGGGATATATGATATTTGTAAGGTCTGCACCCTTTTCAATTGCTCCGTCCGAATTGAAAAGATAGCTGCCGATATCTTTAAGAGCAGTATCGGCGTAAAGACGGAATGCAGCTCGAAGCTCATCCTGACCTTCAAGCTCGTTGCCTTCTAAATCTTTGAAAACAACATTTTCGCCGTGGTTAATCCAGAAATATTCTTTGTGTTCAACCAATGCCGTTCTGTTCTGCTTAATATCGTTAATCATATTGTTGAAATAATCGAGTACTTCTTGCTGATTAGCTGTGAACGCAGTCATTTCGTCGGCAGAAATAAGCTTGATAATTTCAGGAAAATATTCTTGGTCGCCAAACTTTGAAACAAGCTCATAATAAGAAAGCTTAACTTCTCTGCTGTCGAGTTTTTTGTTTGTATTCTCGAACAAAACCGCCAATTTATCGCCGGGCAGCACATTTTTAAGCTGACCGTAAGTAAATGTAAAATAAACATCTTTAAGGTCGGTTTTTACTGACACGGCTTCGGGCCGTTTAACTTCTTTACTTGTGCCGCAGCCTGCAAACGCTGTCACCATAAGCACCAAAACCATAACAATGCTTATTACTCTGATAAAATTCTTTTTCATTATAAATTTTCCCCTTTCGGTGAAATCAATATGTATCTTTAAGACCTTGCTCATCAAATAAGAACACGGTTTCAAGAACGATTTTCAAAACATCTTCAACAGTCTTCATTTCAAGCATATTCACCTTGTCAAGACGGGTGTGGTAATATCTTGCGGGAGCAGGGTCCATGCTTGTAAATGCCACTGATTTAATTGAGCCTTGCTGCATTGCGGCCGCATCTGTTGAGCCCAAGGGTGTAGTTGTGAATTTAACGGGTATTTCTGCAATTTCGGACGCTTTTTTCATTAAAGCGCAGGCCTGACTGTCAAGTTTGACCGTTGCGGTCATATCCTTTGTAACAATGCCCATAAAGTCACGGTCACGAAGTGTATCAAGCGCTACGAAAACCGTTTCAACGCCGTCATTTTTAAATTCTTCGCCGTGAAGCTGTGCAAAAGCCTTTGAGCCGCGAAGTCCTTCTTCTTCTGCACCCACCGACATTGCAATAACTTCGGTATTTTCAAAGCGGATGTTGTTGTTTTTAAGATAAAGAAGTGTTGCCATTGCGGTAAACACGCCCGTAAGGTCGTCGTTTGCGCCGTCAACGACTAATTTCCAGTTGACGAAGAAAAGAACTGCTACCAAGAAAGGAACGGCAACCGACTGTAACACGAGCAGTATAATATTTATATTGCCGTGGTCTGAAAACAATCCGACAATTCCCGCAGCGAGTGTTACAAGAAGTGCTGCAACTGCGCCCGCAACAACGGTTATTACCGCTTTCGGTCCGCCTAAATATGTATATCTCCATTCATAAGCGGAGTCAATGTGACCGCCCAGAATAATTCGTCTTTTTACTTCGCCGGAAGCGTTGATTTTACAGATTACATTACTTGATTCCTGCTTTTTGAAAAACGGGTCAAGAAGCTTCTTGTAAAGCAAGAATTCGCCTACAAGAAAAACAACCGCAACAACACAAAGTACAATCGAAATTATGTGAAAAACACCGGCCACGGCGGGAACCAAACCCGTAAATGCGATAATTCCCAAAACAGCACCGATTAAAGCCAGAACGCCGTCGATTGTAACCCAGCTCATAAACGCTTTCGGACTTAATGTAAATTTCTCCCTTGTCACTTCGTCGGCAATGGGAGTCATAAGCTTTTCAACATAATCCTGAGCCTTTTTTTCGTTTTCATACCCTGCCGCACGGGGACCTATCTGTTCGCAAACTTTTTTGACTTCACGAACAGCAAAATTTGAACATTCACGCACTTTTGACGCATAATGTGTATTGCTTTCATACGCTTTCAAATCAAATTCCTCCGTTTGTTTGAAAATATACCATATACATCATATATTCTATCACATTTTTTCTGTCAAGTCACTATAAATTTTCAAAAATTTTTAAAAAGGCCTTTGTTGACATATTCAAAAAAAAATACTAAACTATATACAGTTATCAGAAAGGACTTTTTTATGAAAAAAAGACGCTTAAAAATAAAACTCTATCTTTTGATTTCACTCGTGGTAATTTTAGGTACACTTTTAATTTTGTATGCCGCACTTTGCCGCGGAAAAGGATATAACGAGATTACTGTTGTTCTGCCCGAAACCACAACGGAAGAAGCTGTTACCCAAGCTCCCGGGAAGCCCGAAGAGCCCACCGAAGAAAGCACAACATTAGCGGAAGAAACAACCGCAAAGCCGCCTGTCAAATGGGATAACTATAATCCGCAGGACGAACTTGCAGGAGAAAACTGGATGCTCACTCTCATAAGCAAAAAATACCCCTTGGGCAAAACATATTCACCCACTCTTGCCCCCGTAACCGAAAACAGCACGATTACTGCGGACTCCCGTGTGGCAGAAGCATATAAGACTATGTATGCGGACGCATTAAAGCAAAATATTGTGCTCACACCTTATGCGGGATATTGCAGTTATAACAGACAAAAAACAAATTACGACAACAAAGTCAACGCATTTACCTTGCAGGGAATGACTTATGAAGAAGCCGTTGCAAATGCAGAAAAAAGAATTGAGCCTGCGGGAAGCAGTGAAAACGGAGCAGGACTTTCGGTTGATATTGTCTCCGCAAGTGCGGGATTTGCCTCAACCGCCGAATTCAAATGGCTCACCGAAAACGCTCATAATTACGGATTTGTGCTTCGCTACCCCGAAGATAAGGTTGAAATAACGGGAATGATTTATCAGCCCTGGCATTGGCGATATGTGGGGGTTGACGCCGCAACGGAAATGAAAAATAATAATCAGTGTTTAGAAGAATATTTAGGTGCTGTTTAGACCAAAAAAGCCACTCTTTCGAGTGGTTTTTTTGTATAATGAACAGATATGTAATAAAAAATGAATAATTTTTCAACCCGTAATGTTGTAGGGGCGGGTTTCCATGCCCGCCCGGATTTTTATGTATCTTCAACGGCGGAAGCAAGCCTCCGCCCTACAACGCCGCCATTGGTTTTTATATAATTTTGCGGGCGATTCGTGAATCGCCCCTACTTTTTTGCCAAGACACAGAACCGTCACCTGTCTTTTCTTTGTAGGGGCGGGGCTTATGCGCCCGCCCGTTGATTTTACTGTCAACCGGTAACTCCCTCAGTCGGCTTCGCCGACAGCTCCCTCAAAGAGGGAGCGGAATGGGTTGCGATGCTGCCGTTATTCCTGTGGGGTGAGGCCGGTTAATTCCGTAAAGGCGGTCAACTCATAACTTGGAAAATAAACTCCCCACGACTCACCGTTGTGCAAAACTTCGAGTATGTAATAGGGTTTAAAGTGCACACAACCATAGTCGTCAACCCCTAACTTATACTCTTTATATTTTCCTTTTTTGGGGTTTTCCTCTTTATTCCAACCCGGAACACTTATATTTTTATTAACCTTATGAATAGCCTTTAATGATGACAGCGGGAATGCGTATTTATTTTCCAAATCTGCAAGTATCAAATTATCATTTTCAATAAACGCTTTGAATTCAACATTAATATACGGCGTCGGATTAAGCCCCGCTTCTTTCGCTTTTGGCTCGCCGTCTTTCATTTTGTATGTAAAAGCTAATATATCAACAGTTTCAGCCGTTTCGGGCACATCTAAATCAGAATAAATACTTTTGCTGACTGATTCAAGTTTTCTTACAACATTTTCGCCCGTATCTGTATTAAGTGTTTCTTTTTGCTTCTTTACGCTTAAAATTTTAAGAATTGCCCAGGTAACAAGACAAGTGCCGCAAACCCAGAACAACCACGGTGCGTTCTGATAACACTGTGAAAGAGTAATATCCGACCACGCTCTTATAATTCCTGATAAACACAACACACCTGCCACTCCGCACACGCCTTGAATTATGCGTAACGGTAACGGTATTTTTGATTCTTCAACCAAACCGAATGCGTCTTCCTGTGCATTTTCAAAAGTTTGCATTTGTAATTGTGACACCGTTTTTACTATAAATTCTTCTCCGTTAAACTTTTCATTTTTCTTATTCTCTGTAATATCAATACCAATAAACGGCTTCATTTTCCCCCATCCTTTACATTAAATTTCGGCGGGGGCAAGCCCCCGCCCTACCTTGCTTATTTTGATTTTATGAAATTTCACAGGGTGGGCACATAAGCCCCACCCCTACATTCACATTGAGATTTTACGGCAATCAATCCTTCTTTGCCAATTCGGTTAATGATGTTGCAAGACCTGCAAGTCCTTGAATTTCTGACGGAATGATAATCTTTGTTGCTTTTCCGTCGGCAGCCTTTTCAAAGGATTCGAGAGCTTTAATGCTGATAAATTCTTGACTTGGGTTAACCTTGTTAATCATTTCGATACCGGTAGCTGTTGCTTCTTGGATTTTTATAATTGCAGCAGCCTCACCCTCTGCTTCACGGATTTTTGATTCTTTGATAGCGTCGGCACGAAGAATTGCGGACTCTTTTTCACCTTCGGCTACGAGAATTGCGGCTTTCTTTTCACCCTCGGCTTGAAGAATTTTTTCACGGCGTTCGCGTTCTGCTTTCATCTGCTTCTCCATTGAATCTTGAATTTCTCTCGGAGGCATAATGTTTTTAAGCTCAACACGGTTAATCTTGATACCCCAGGCATCGGTTGCTTCGTCAAGCACTTCTGTAATCTTTGAGTTGATTGTATCTCTTGATGTGAGAGTTGCGTCAAGCTCAAGGTCACCGATAATGTTACGAAGAGTTGTTGCCGTAAGGTTTTCGATAGCCATCATCGGTCTTTCAACACCGTAAGTATAGAGCTTCGGTTCAATGATTCGATAGAAAACAACTGTGTCGATTGACATTGTAACATTATCCTTTGTGATAACCGGCTGCGGCGGGAAATCAACAACGGCTTCTTTAAGGCTGACTCTTTTTGCCACTCTGTCAATAATCGGGATTTTAACATGAAGTCCTGTTTGCCAGGTTGTGTGATATGCGCCCAGTCTTTCAATAACGAAAGCGTTTGCCTGCGGTACAATGCGTACATTTGCTACGATGATTGCAATGAGTATTACTGCGATGATTGTTGGTATTACTAATAATTCCATAGTTTTTTCTCCTTTGTTAATTCATTTTAGTTATAATAAGAGTTGTGCTGTTCACACTCTTAATAACCGCTTTTTCATTTTCTGAAAGCGTTTCACCGTTTTCGGTGACTGCTTTCCAATAGATGTCGCCTAATTTTACTCTTCCGTTTATTCCGTTTGTCCTGTCAACTACGGTTACGATTTTGCCTATCAGCTTTTCATTTTGGTCAACATCGTCAACGGGCTTTTTAATGTATTTTTTATAAATTCTGCGGAAAACCGCCATAAATACTGCGCTTAGAAGTACAAATATTGCAATTTGCCATACTGCGCTTTTTATGACGAACGACAAAAGACAGGTAATTACCGCCGCAGGCACAAACCATATAGACACAAGTGCCGTTGTGCACAATTCAACTATTAAGAAGAATATGCCCACCGCTATCCATATAATCCAAGGATTAGCCATAAAGTATTCCATAAAAGTCCCCCTTTATTCTATTATATAACGGCACAAAGCATCTCTGATACAGTTTTCAAAGCTGCCTGAAGCGCCCCAGTCAAAGCGAAACAAGCCCTGACCGCCGCCTCCGCTCACGGCGTGAATATGCGTTCTGCCGTTCACAGTGTCAATTATGACCGTTAGCGTCAAGCGGTTTCCCGCTCTGTAATAATGCTTGTCAAACACAAGCACCGTTACGCCCGCATTTTCATATTCATCCGTAAGCGTGCCCGTAATCGAACCGTTGACAACTGTGTCCTTAATAATCTCTCCTGCCTCGTTGGCATTTATTGCCACGCAAAAATCCAACATATAAATCCCCCTTTCACCCCAACTGTGCAAAAGCCTTTTGTGCCAGCTCTCTGATTTGCGTCGAGAGAAACGCCAGCACCATTGCTTTCAATGCGGTTTTAAGCTTTTTTTCCGATACCGCATCGCTGATTTTGATTTTTTCAACCTGTGTTTCGATGACTTTATCGAGATAATCTGTATCAAGAGCCGAGCTCTGCTCACAGATATATATTATATTGCACAGTGTATTGAATAAGTCCTTATCGGGTAAAATATCGTCTGTGCGGTCATCCACCGACCCGTTTATATAGCTCATCAGAAAGGCGATTTGTTCAAGCTGCATTGAGCCGCGCATCATATTTATGAGTATAATGCGCATTACTTGTTCTTCACCGTAGCGCTTTCCTTCGGGATTTTTCACCCAGCCGCGTTTTACCCAATTTTGAATTGTTGACGGCTCCAGCCCCGTCAGCGCAGTTACCTGAGCCAAGGTAAGCCCTTTTGTTACCGTCAAAAGCGGAGAAATCAATGAATAGCAATTTTCTGCCGCCGAGCTGTTAAAATCAAGTACCGTTCCCGGTATTTTTTCTAACATAATCCTTTTACCCTCCTTTCATCATTGTGATATGATTATATCATAGGTTCATTTGAACTTCAAGTGAGTTTTTTTGACAATTTTAATATTTCTTTTAATGATTTTTTCATAACACCGCATATTTTCTTTTATTTTCTTATTTTTTCTCGATTTTTTATATGTTTTTCTAATTTTTAACAAAAAAAGCAGAGCCGAAGCTCCGCTTTTGTCTTATATAATCATATCTTTCATTTTTCGTTTTGCTTTTTTGAGTGTTTTTATAAGGAAAATCGCACTCAATATCAACGATACCACTTCTGCTATGGGGAATGCAAACCAAACAAGCTCAAGTCTTCCCGTTTGCGCCAGCGCCCAGGCACACGGCAAAAGCACAACTAACTGTCGGCAAGCCGAAACAATCAAGCTGTAATTCGGATTACCGATTGCCTGACAAACAGAGCCGGCAATAATACAAAATCCCGCAAATATCAGGTGAATACCAATAATTCTAAGCGCCGGCACGCCGATAGCGAGCATTTCTTCTGATGCGTTAAACAGCAAAAGCAATTTGTCGGGTATTGTTTCAAAGGCAACAACACCCACAGTCATAATCGCCGTTGCGGTTATGAGAGTAATAAAAACAGTCTTTTTGACTCGTGGGAATTTTCTTGCACCGTAATTATACGCAATAATGGGCACCATTCCGTTATTAAGGCCGAAGATGGGCATAAAAATAAAGCTTTGAAGCTTGAAATATGCGCCTAAAACAGCCGTTGCGGTTGTTGTGAACGCAATAAGAATTTTATTCAAAGTAAATGTCATAACAGAGCCGATTGACTGCATTACAATTGACGGTAAACCTATTTTATAAATATCTTTTACAATTTCTCTGTTAAAACGAATTAGCTTTGTGCTGAAATGAATGTCCTTATTGATTGTTAGGTTGAAAATAATCGCACCCAGAGCCGCAATAATTTGCCCCGTAACCGTGGCAACTGCCGCACCCGCAACTTCAAGCTTCGGAAAACCGAATAAGCCGAAAATCAAAATCGGGTCCAAAACAATATTTGTAATTGCACCGATTAAATGGGTGACCATTGTGCAGAATGTTCTGCCCGTTGCCTGTAAAATCTTTTCAAAACAGAATTGCGCTACAATACCGAATGAACAAATCATACAAATCATAGTGTATTGCGTGCCGTAGGTGACAATTTCTTCAACCTTTGTCTGCGCTAAAAAGAAAGGCTTTGAAAGCAATAATCCGATAATTGCAAAAGCCGCAGCGCTGCAAATTGCAAGGAATACTCCTGTATTTGCTATTTGGTTCGCTCTGTGAAAATCTTTTTCGCCCAACGCTCTTGAGAGAAGCGCACTCATACCTACAGCCGTACCGCCGCAGACGGCAATCATAATCTGCTGCATGGGGAATGCAAGCGACACCGCATTCAGCGCATTTTCACCTAATTGTGAAACGAAAATACTGTCCACTATGTTATAACACGCCTGAACCAGCATTGAAATCATCATGGGGGTTGCCATTGACGCTAAAAGCTTTCCCTCGGGCATTACGCCCATTTTATTTTCTTGAATATTTCTTTGTTCTGCCATTTTACAATTCCTAATCTCTTTTTGCGAAAAATAAGGGGTTGTAAAAAAAGTGTAGACCGCATAAAACCCAATATATAAAGGTTTTTTAA
>CALZID010000015.1 GCA_945787805.1 uncultured Clostridia bacterium
GGTTTCTATGAGTTACAATTTCTATCCCTTCACTCCTTTGTTCAGTTTTCAGGGTGTATAAGCACCTTTAGCTCAGTTGGTAGAGCACCTGACTCTTAATCAGGGTGTCCAGGGTTCGAGTCCCTGAAGGTGTACCATCGAGATTTTATGGCCCGTTGGTCAAGTGGCCTAAGACTCCGGCCTCTCACGCCGGCAACACGAGTTCGAATCTCGTACGGGTCACCATGGACTAAAAAGGTCATATACAAATAATCGGCTTAAAGGGTCGATTCATAGTCGGTGTTGATTGCGATGAGGGTCCACCTGTTCCCATCCCGAACACAGTAGTTAAGCTCATTTGCGCCGAAGATACTTGGCTGGAAGCGGCCCGGGAAAATAGGTAATGCCGACACAAATATTCCTCTATAGCTCAGTCGGTAGAGCATGCGGCTGTTAACCGCAGGGTCGTTGGTTCGAGTCCAACTGGGGGAGCCAAAAAATTCCGTTCACGATAGTGGACGGAATTTTTATTTATTCACTATTAACTATTCACTTTTCACTAAAAGCTTTTCGTGAACGGAATTTCAGGTAAGAAGTAAGAGTGAATAGTGAATAACTATATTGTCAAATGTAGTTAATGTTGTTACAATATATTTGTGAAAGGAGGTAATCTTATGAAGGAAAGCCCTTTAATTAATAAATCTAAAGCATTTGCACTTGAAGTTTTAAAGGTTTGTAAGGAATTACGAGCAACTAAGTGTGAAGTTGTATTGATAAATCAATTTATTCGTTCCGGTACAAGTATTGGTGCAAATATTCGTGAAGCGTTTTATGCACATAGTAAAGCTGATTTTGTTTCCAAACTTCAAATTGCGTTAAAAGAGTGTTATGAAACAGAGTATTGGGTTGAACTTCTGATAGATGGCGGATACTACAATAATAAAGAAATAGTTGAGAACTGCATCGAAATTTAAAAGATATTGATTTCATCAATTAACACTGCAAAAGAAAATATGAAATAAATTTACTTTTAGTAGTTTGATTTTCGTTACATAAACACAGAAATCCAAGTCCTTTTTGGGACTTGGATTTTTTTATCCAAGCCGACAGGCTTGGTATATCACCACGCTGAAAGCGTGTATATCATCAACTCGCAAAGCGAGTTGTATCTCATCACACCGTTAGGTGTGCATAAAAAATCTGTCGCCTTGATGATATACAACGACTGCACCGTTGATGATATGCAATTCCTTTCGGAATTGATGATATACAAATCCTGCGGATTTAATAGTGTTAAAACAGTTTGATTTTCGTTACATAAATACAAAAATCCCGAATGCGAAAAGACAATCAGGGGACGGTTCTATGATTGACTATATTTTTTGTATAATATAGTAATTTAAAGTGGGCAAGTTATTTTTCTAACTTACACACTTTATTTTACAATCTCGAACGAGATATACAACAGTGACTATGTTGTCACTCTTGAAAATCTTCCGAAGTTTTGATTAGTGTATCCAATGTTTACCGGCAGTTTACGAATCACCGCATTTTATTGCAACACAGAAATTCAAACACATACATAACCGAATTTCAGTAATTCAACCGAATTATGAAGTTCGGTTTTTTGATGATATATGCATTATAATTTCGATTGCGTGATATTTTATTGCTTACTGTTTTGAAATAAATCTTAACTGTATCTTATAACGGCGGAAGATTAACGATAACAGTATCGTTTTAGCGGCATACCCCGAATACCGAGAAACAATCTGCAAATATGAGAATTTTTCCACAATTTCGGTAAATACTATTCTAAACTGAAATAAAAGGAGAATTCTTATGATTGAGCAAGATACAATTAAACTGCTTCGTGAATGTGACGCAGGTATTAAAATGGGAGTTTCGTCCATTGACGATGTTTTGGAGTATGTGAAGTCCGACAGACTGAAAAAAGACCTTGAAGACTCAAAAGAAGAACATAAAAAACTTGATACGGAATTGCAGGCGCTCCTTGACCGTTACCGTGACGACGGCAAGGACCCAAACCCTATGGCAAAGGGTATGTCTTGGCTGAAAACCAATATGAAGCTTGTTATGAATGAGTCGGACCACACAATTGCGGACCTTATTACAGAAGGGTGCAATATGGGCGTGAAATCTTTAAATAAATACCTTAATCAATATGTTGCGGCAGATGAAAAATCAAAAGATGTCTGCAAACGGCTCATAAATCTTGAAGAAGATTTAACAATTCAAATGCGACAGTTTTTATAATAAAAAACAAAGGGGTGAGAGCGTGCCTTGTCAGCACTCGGCATGCGTCTTGCCCCTATTTTGTTGACTTTTTACATGCGGTTTGTTATAATTATAACAATGAATGATAAGGCAAGGGTACAGTTATGTTGAACGGATTTTACTCAAAAAAAATAACTGAATTAAGAGATAAAAACAATATGTCCGTTAAAGAACTTGCTGACGGAACAGATGTGGATGAGCAAACTGTACTCTCTTGGGAAACGGGAGAAAGTGTTCCCACCGCAGAGAATTTTTATAAAATGGCAAAGCTTTTCGGTGTGTCAATGGATGTATTTTTTGACGCTGAAGAGCATAAAAAATCCATTGAAAAAATGAACGGAATGGAGTCGTTAAATCAGCTTTACAGAATCGGCTGCGGTCCGTCAAGCTCACACACAATGGGGCCCGAAAAGGCGTGTATTCTCTTTAAAGAAAAAAATCCGAATGCCGACAGGTTTAAAGCGGTTTTATACGGTTCGCTTGCAAAGACGGGTAAGGGGCACTGCACCGATAAGGTTATTGAAAACACATTGGCACCTACGCCTTGTGAAGTTGAATTTGACTGTCTGAAAAGCGATATCGAGCATCCGAACACAATGGATTTATCGGCTTTTAAAGACGGCGAACAGATTGATTTTATTCGGGTATTCAGCGTTGGCGGCGGCAGAATCGAGCTTGAAGGCAGTAAATCCGCAAATGAACCGATTGTCTATAAATTGAGCACCTTCAAAGACATTAAAGCATATTGCAAAGAGAAAAAATATCGCTTATGGCAATATGTTGACGAAGTTGAAGGTGAATACATTTGGGATTATCTGCGTGTTGTCTGGAAAACAATGAAGGACGCAATCGAGCGCGGAATTGAAGACGAAGGAGTTCTCCCGGGCGGACTTGAAGTGCAGAAAAAAGCGAAATATCTTTACAATATGGAGCATATAGGTGAGAGTGCAGAAACAAGAGAAAACCGAGAGGTTTGCTCTTATGCTTTTGCGGTAAGCGAGCAGAATGCGTCGGGCAACAGAATTGTAACTGCACCGACCTGCGGTGCGTCGGGCGTTGTGCCGGCGGTGCTTTACTATATGCAGTTAAAGCACGGATACACCGACCGACAGATTTTAGAAGCACTTGCAACAGCGGGGCTTATTGGTAATCTCATTAAAACAAATGCCTCAATTTCGGGTGCGGAATGTGGTTGTCAGGCAGAAGTCGGAACAGCTTGTGCAATGGCTGCGGCGGCTCTCGGTGAGCTTTTCGGATTAAAAAGCGATAAGATTGAATATGCTGCCGAAATTGCAATTGAGCATCATTTGGGGCTCACCTGTGACCCGATTTGCGGACTTGTGCAAATTCCGTGTATTGAGCGAAATGCGGTTGCGGCAATGAGAGCAATCAATGCGGTGAACCTGGCAAGCTTTTTAAGTGAAACAAGAAAGATTTCACTTGACAGTGTTGTTGAAACAATGAAAAAAACAGGGCTTGATATTCGGTCTGCTTATCGAGAAACAAGCGAAGGCGGTCTTGCAACACTTAATATTTAAAAATGCATGTGGGAAAGTGCATTGTGAATAGGGGTATGGAAAAATGATTTGTCCTAATTGTAAAAGAGAGAATGTCAATGAATATGCAACGGTGTGTGCATATTGTGAGCATGAGCTTTATCAAGGAAATACAGAACAAAAAGCGAGCGAATTAGCTCAAAAACAAAAAAAGGATAAGATGAATTCAATAATTAAAACATTGATTTCAATTATTCTCGTTATTGCAATAGCAATTGTTGCTTTGATAATTCCAAAGCCTGATAAAACCGGCGGTGAAAGCACTACAAACGGCGGCGGTGAAAGCACTACAGCAGCGAACGGAGAAGTAACTGTTCCAAATAATCCTTCGAATACAGACGAACAAACAACTGTAAAGAGTGAAGACGGTAAATATGCGAACACGAACAGCGAAAAGACCACAGAAGAAATAGTTGCTTATTTTAATAAGAATGCAAACAGAGTTAAAACTGAAGCTACAAAGGTTGTTAAGAATTACGAAGACCGTGAAGTCAGCAACATTCAAGCATCTGATTTGCTTAAAAGGACAGCAGGCGGAGTTATGGACGCTGCATTTAAAGATGATACGGAACCCATTGTTTACGGTACCCGTGAAGAAATCGTTGAGAATTTTCAAGTGCCTAATCAGACCTATGTGAGCAAAATCACGGCTGAAGATGTGGCAGAGGCAACTTTTACAGAAGAAGGCAATCAATATATAATCACAATTCGTGCTAAAGATGAGAAAAATCCGACAGTCGGCAAGGGTGTAGGTGCTGCATTCGATATTATTGAAGCAAGTGAGGTCCAATCAAAAGCACCGTCATTTGTCAAAGAGTTTTCAACCGACTATCACAATTGTGTTGTGAAAGCAACCTTTGATAAAGCAACGGGAAGAATGGTGTCTGCAAATTATACAGTCAGACTGACACTTTTCGTAACCGCTTTCAGCGAGAATGCTTCAATGGACCTTTCGTTTGAAAAAGACTATACAATTACATATTAAGTAAAACTATCAAGCGGTGCGCCGAGTCGTCGCACCCTACAATGTTAACTTACACCATAAAAACAAAGACCTAAGTTCGATTTTGAACTTAGGTCTTTGCTATTGTCTTTTCAGCAATATTTTTTTGTGATTTCAAGCATTTCGTTCATTTTATTTTCCATATCCGCAACCAGAGCGAACTGGGTGCGGCAACGAACTAAATTATGGTCATCATAATCGGTGTGAAAATATGTATCTCCGTTAAGATAATCCATAAGAAAACGGATTCCGCATTCATATGTCATAATTTTTGCGCCGAAGGGAAGAAGCTCTTTTTCAAGGTCTGTGAGCGCATGCTTTGCACTGCTCAAATAGCCCTTAACATAAGCCTCATACAATTCAAGGCTCAATGAAACCTTGCTGACATCTTTTTCATCTTCTGCCGCTGTGTTTGCACCGAAACGAATACTGTCGCCGAAATCATAAAGTGAAAGTCCCGGCATAACAGTATCAAGGTCAATAATGCAAATTCCCTTGTTTGTTTTATTGTCAAAAAGAATGTTGTTAAGCTTTGTGTCGTTATGAGTAACTCTAAGCGGTAATTTGCCTTCGTTGATTAAATCTACAAGCACATGCGCGTCTTTTTCTCTTGCGAGAGCAAATTCAACTTCTTTTTCTGCATTTGAAAGTCTGCCCGAAAGATTATCGTCAACAGCTTTTTTGAAATCAGCAAAACGAGAAACCGTGTTGTGAAAATTGGGAATTGTTTCAACAAGAGAAGCGCTGTCATAGTCGGCAAGAATATTCTGAAATTCACCGAACGCAACACCGGCATTATAGAAATCGTTTTCGTTTTCTATTGAGTTGCAGGTATAAACATCGTCCACAAATTCATAAATACGCCAACAGGCATTGCCTTCGTCAAGATAATAATATTTGCCCTCGATTGTGGGAAGAAATGTGAGTGTGCATCTATTTGCATAAGGAGAATTGACTTCTTCGTTTTTTTTGCGGATGTGTTTTGTAACACCTACAATATTATTCATAAGCCCGTCGGGGTCTTTGAAAATATCGGTACACACTTTTTGAAGAGTATATTTCTTTACATTCCCGTTTTCGTTGAAAGTTAAAACGAAAGTACTGTTAATAAGACCGTCTGTATTGACAACATAATCAACAAACTCGCCTTTAATATTAAAAAGACGGCAAAGTTTTTCGAGATTAAATGGAATAGACATTTTTACACCCCAATATTTTTTTGTTACAAACAAAATTCTATTTTTTAATTATATCTTGAATATGCATTTTAGTCAATGGCAATTTTGCAAAATAAATTATGCGGTAATTGTGCAAAAATACCCTTTACATAAAAGGATTTTTAAGGTAAAATAGACTAAATATGATAATCGTTAAACAGGGTTATCACGGAGGTGTTTTTTTATGGAACCAAAATATAAAAGAGTGCTTCTCAAGGTCAGCGGCGAAGTGCTGGCAGGCGAGAATAAGCACGGATTCGATTTTAATACTGTGAACAGCGTTTGTTCTGCAATTAAAGAAATGACGGATTTGGGAACAGAAGTTGCAATCGTTGTGGGCGGCGGTAATTTCTGGCGCGGCCGCAGCAGCGGTGATATGGACAGAACAAGAGCTGACCATATCGGAATGCTTGCTACTGTTATGAATTCATTGGCACTTGCAGACTCACTTGAACAGTTAGGCGTAATTGTCAGAGTTCAAACTGCTATTGAAATGAATAAAATCGCAGAACCTTATATCAGCCACAGAGCAAAGCGCCATCTTGAAAAAGGCAGAGTTGTGATTTTCGGCTGCGGAACAGGTAACCCCTTCTTCTCAACTGACACAGCAGCAGCTCTTCGTGCGGCTGAAATTGATGCAGACATCATCTTCAAAGCAACAAATGTTGACGGTGTTTATGACAAGGACCCGAACCGTTTCAGCGATGCAATCAAATATGATGTTATTACTCATCAAGATATTCTCAGTAAAGGATTAGCGGTTATGGATAGCACAGCGGCTTCCCTTTGCAGAGATAATAATATTCCGCTTCTTGTTTTCAACCTTCAACAGCCTGAAAATATGGTTAAAGCTGTTATGGGTGAAAATGTCGGTACAGTCGTAATTTCAGAGAAATAAGGAGAATGATTTATGAATACAGTATTTGATACAATGAAAGAAAAAATGAACAAAACCGTCGGTGCTCTTGAAAAAGAGTATGCAGGCATGAGAGCCGGCAGAGCAAACGCTTCAATTCTCGACAAGATTGTTGTTGACTATTACGGTGTTCCCACACCTGTTCAGCAGATGGCGGCTATCTCAGTTAATGAAGGCAGAATTCTTGTTATTCAGCCATGGGATGTCAGCACAATCAACCCGATTTCAAAAGCAATTCAGGCTTCCGATATCGGCATAAATCCAATGAATGACGGCAAGGTTATCCGTCTTACATTCCCGCCTCTTACGGAAGAGCGCAGAAAAGCTCTCTGTAAAGATGTCAGCAAAATTGCAGAAGATTCAAAGGTTGCTATCCGTTCAATCCGCAGAGATGCGATGGATAAAATTAAAGCTATGAAAAAGAATAGTGAAATCACTGAAGATGACCAGAAAAATGCTGAAACAAAAATTCAGAAGATTACAGATGATTTCATAAAAGAAATTGATGAAGTTGCCGATAACAAAGAAAAAGAGATTATGGAGATATAAGCAAATTGCGGGGTGAAGGGTCTGTTCGGTAGAATGGATAATTCTGCCCCGATTTGCATATTTTAAGATTATGAGTGATATTAAAATTCCTGAATTTTCAGTTTTACCGCAGCATATCGGAATTATTATGGACGGTAACGGAAGATGGGCAAAACAGAGAAATCTTCCACGCTACAAAGGGCATATTGAAGGTGCAAGGGTGTTCCGCAAAATCGGTGAGTTTGCCGCCGATGTGGGCGTTAAATGTATGACATTTTATGCTTTCTCAACAGAAAACTGGAAACGCCCCCAAGAAGAAGTTGATGCGATTATGCAGCTTTTTCGCGAATATTTAATCGAAGCGGAAGACAGAAAAGCCGAAAACGAAGAAAAGGGTATTTCTCTGCGTTTTATCGGTGACAGAAAAGGTCTGCCCGACGATATTTTGGCTTTGATGGAGCATACTGAAAAAGAGAGCAGTAACAAAAATAATGTTATTCTTAATATTGCGGTGAATTACGGCGGCCGTCACGAAATAGCCGAGGGCGTTAAAGAAATTGCAAGAAAAGTGCAAAGCGGTGAAATAAATCCCGACGATATTACAGAAGATATGATTTCAGCTTCGCTTTATACAAAAAACATTCCTGACCCCGACCTTATAATCAGACCCGGCGGAGAATGTCGAACTTCAAATTTTTTGACTTGGCAATCCGCCTATGCAGAGCTTTATTTTACAGATGTTCTCTGGCCTGATTTTACAGAAGAAAATCTTCTGGAAGCATTGAGAGAGTTTGAGAGGCGTAACAGACGCTTTGGCGGTGTGTAATTTAGATAATTGAGAGGAAAAAACTATGGTTAAAAGAATAATTTTCGGCCTTTTATTAACCGCATTTGGTATAACAATGTTAGGGCTGAGATATACATTTTTGGTAGATATTGTTATTGCGGCTATATGTGTTGTTGCAACCTATGAGCTGAACCATGCGGTTAAGCTTAAAAATAAGCCTATAATGGTATTGAGCCTCTTGGCGTCTGCTTCGGTGCCTTACTATTATGAATACGGTGAATATCTTAACAAATTACCCTTAAATCTTGATGCAAAATACCTTGTTTGTCTATACATTCTTGTCCTTTGCATATTTATGCTGTTTGAATATGAAAACACAAAGTTTTCACATGTTGCAACGGTTGTTTTGTCGTCTTTGGGCATTCCTTTTGCGGTTACGAGTCTTTTGTATTTGCGTGATATTGATATACACTTTCCCCAACATAACTATAACGAAAATCATGGGCTTTTTCTTATGCTTTTTGCAATGTTCTGTGCGTGGATTACCGATTCGGCGGCTTATTTTGTCGGCAGCTTCTTAGGCAAACATAAACTTTGTCCGAAAATCAGCCCCAAGAAAACCGTTGAAGGTGCTATCGGCGGTGTGTTAGGCTGCGTTATAGCGTCGGTTATTCTTTATGCGGTGTTCGTAAATTTCGTGTTCAAAGCGGAAAGCGGAAATTACATAGCAGTTGCGTTAATGTCGGCAATCTTATCTGTTGTGGGTATGTGCGGTGACTTAACGGCGTCTGTAATCAAGCGCAATTTCGGAATTAAAGATTTCGGCAAGCTGATTCCCGGCCACGGCGGAATGCTTGACCGTTTTGACAGTATAATCTTTGTGCTTGTGGCACTCTATGCGGTTTTCAATATTTTTGGAGTTGTTATCTGATGACAGGAGTTACTAAAAAACTAAGCATTTTAGGCTCAACCGGCTCAATCGGTACACAGAGCCTTGAAACAGCGAAAAAGTGCGGTTACTCTGTTTCCGCACTTTCGGCATATTCAAATGTAGATTTAATTGAAGAACAAATCCGTGAGTTCAAACCGAAAATTGCGGCTCTTGTTGACGAAAAAGCGGCGGCGGAGTTAAAACTTCGTGTTGCAGACACAAATACCAAAATACTTTCGGGAATTTCAGGCGTTTGCGAATGTGCCGCAGAAGACGATGCGGATACAGTAATAAATGCAGTTGTGGGTATGGCAGGGCTGAAGCCCACGCTCACCGCCATTGAATGCGGCAAAAAGATTGCCCTTGCAAACAAAGAAACTCTTGTTGCGGGCGGACTTTTAGTAACAACAAAGGCAAAGGCAAAGGGTGTTGATATTTTGCCCGTTGATTCGGAACACTCTGCGATTTTTCAGTGCTTACAGGGAAAACCTGCAAACAGAGCGCTTAAAAGAATTATTTTAACTGCATCGGGCGGTCCTTTCTTCGGTAAAACAAAAGAAGAACTCGAAAAAGTGACGGTTGCAGACGCTCTTAAACACCCAAATTGGAGTATGGGACAAAAAATAACCATTGACTCTGCTACAATGATGAATAAAGGGCTTGAACTTATTGAAGCGGTGTGGCTTTTCTCGGTTCATCCGTCAAAAATCGAAATTGTAGTGCACAGAGAGAGCATCGTTCACTCTGCGGTTGAATACACCGATAATGCCGTGATTGCACAATTGGGGCTTCCCGATATGAAAATCCCAATTCAATATGCACTCACATACCCCGAAAGAATAGAGTCCCTTACGGGTGAACTCGATTTGACAAAGCTTTGCACTCTCACATTTTATAAACCTGATTATGACACATTCAAGTGTATGAACATCTGCCGTGAAGCCATCACCCGCGGCGGATTATACCCTGCATTTGCAAATTCGGCAAATGAACAGGCAAATTTAATGTTCCGAAAAGGTGAAATCGGATTTTTAGAAATCGGTGAATTGGTTGAAAGAGTAATGAACGACGCACCGAGAGTTGAGAGTTATACGGCGGAAGATGTTTATGAAGCAGACAAAACCGCAAGAGAATTAGTTATCAAATACGCAAACAAATAGTTTTTAGAAAGCAGTGATTTTTTGGAAATCTGGACTAAAATATGGCCTTATCTTGTAGCCATAGTGTTTTTCGGACTTCTCATTTCGATACACGAATTAGGTCATTTTACCTTTGCAAAGCTCTTTAAAGTTAAAGTTAATGAGTTTGCTTTGGGAATGGGACCTGCAATATTCAAAAAGAAAAAAGGCGATACAACCTATGCTCTCCGTCTTTTACCCATCGGCGGATATGTGAGTATGGAGGGCGAAGATGAAGAAAGTGCCGACGAAAATGCATTCAATCGCAAAAAAGTGTGGCAAAAATTCATAATTGTTGCGGCAGGGGCTACAATGAACCTCATTCTCGGTATTGTAATTGTGGCGACAATCCTTTCAATAGACGGCCTTATCGGTACAAATAAGATTTTAAGATTTCACGAAAACGCAGTCAGTCAGCAAACAGGGCTGAAAGAAGGCGACGAGCTTTTAGAAATTGACGGTCACAGACTCTTTTCCGATATGGATATTTCATTTCTTATGGGCAGAAGTGATGACGGAGTTTTTGATATGGTAGTCCGTCGTGACGGCGAAAAGGTTGAACTAAAAGATGTCACCTTTAAATCGGTAAAAGAAGATAAATATCTTCATATCGAATATGATTTTATAATTTTAGGCGAAGAACCCAATGTGCTCAATGTGGCGTCAACTGCGGTTAAACAAACTGTTTCGATTGCCCGTCTTGTGTGGTTGAGCCTTTTCGATTTGGTAACGGGACAATACGGCTTAACCGATTTGTCAGGGCCCGTGGGTACGGTAAATGTTATTGCAGATGCGGCGGCCGGTGCAACACAGAGCAAGGCCGGTCTTATAACAGCTCTGACAATGATGGCATTTGTGTCGATAAATATCGGCGTTTTCAATCTTTTGCCACTTCCTGCCCTTGACGGCGGCAGACTTTTCTTTCTTGTGATTGAAGGCATAAGAAGAAAGCCCGTCAACCCTAAATATGAAGGGTATGTTCACGGTGCAGGGCTTGCACTTTTGTTGCTTTTAATGTTGGTGGTAACCTTTAACGACATTTTGAATTTAGTCAAAAATTAGTTGGTGATAAAAATGACAGAACGCAGAAAAAGCCGTGTAGTTACGGCGGGCAATGTAAAAATCGGCGGGAATAATCCCATTTCGGTGCAGTCAATGCTCAACGCCCCCGCAGAAGATGCAGATGCAAATGTAAGACAAGCAGTGGCTCTCGAAAAAGCAGGGTGCCAAATTGTGCGTCTTACAGTGCCGAATAAAGAAGCGGTTAAAACTCTTTATGCGGTTAAAAACGCTGTGAAAATTCCCGTTGTTGCAGATATTCACTTTGACTATCGCTGTGCACTTGAAAGTGTAGCCGCAGGGGTGGACAAGGTTAGAATAAATCCCGGAAATATCGGTGACGATGAAAAGGTCCGTGCGGTCGCAGACGCTTGCAGACTTCACAATGTGCCTATCAGAATCGGCGTAAATTCAGGCTCACTTGAAAAAGAACTCCTTGCAAAATACGGTGCACCGACACCCGAAGCAATGGCAGAAAGCGCAATGTATCATATAAAACTGCTTGAAAAGTTTGATTTTAACGATATTGTTGTTTCAATTAAATCTTCCGATGTTCAAAAAATGGTGAAAGCGTATAGATTAGTAGCGGATATGTGTGATTATCCCTTGCATTTGGGCGTTACGGAAGCCGGCACACATAATATGGCGCTTGTAAAATCAAGTATCGGCATAGGCTCGCTTCTCCTTGACGGAATAGGGGACACCATTCGTGTTTCTATGACGGCCGACCCCGTAACAGAAATCAAAGCGGGCTATGACATATTAAAGGGTGCAGGTATTAAAACCGACTGCGCTCAGATAGTTTCCTGTCCCACTTGCGGCAGAACAAAAATCGACTTAATCGGACTTGCGGAAAAAGTTGAAAAAGCGCTTGCAAACTATAATAAACCTATAAAAGTAGCGGTTATGGGTTGCGTTGTCAACGGCCCCGGTGAAGCAAAAGAAGCAGACATCGGTGTTGCCGGCGGTGACGGATGCGGCGTAATATTTAAAAACGGCGAGGTTCTCAAAAAAGTAGCAGAAAACGAAATTGTAGATGAACTTTTAAAAGAAATCGAAAGAATGTAACGGTGTGAATAAATATGGCAATAGTAAAATCTCTTTTGGGGGAGTTTTTTGATTGTGAACGAAATCTTGATATTGCAGTGGCAGATGTTTTAGGCCTTTCAATATCGGAGGCAAACAAAACCGCAAAGCTCACAATTAAACCCTACAGAAAAATTGAAGAACAAAGAATAAAGGCTCTTGAGAGTGAACTTTCAAGAGCTGTTAATGTCAATATGACAATTGAATGTGACGAAACCCGCACGGGCTTTCACACTCAATATATGGATTTAGTCATTGAAATTTTGAAGTCAAAAGTTTATGTGGCAAACGGATTTTTTAAAGATGCTAACTATGAACTTTTTGACAAGGAATTAAAAATAAACCTTAAAAAAGGCGGAAAAGACATTCTTCTCTCGGTTGATTGCGACAAAGAAATTGAAAAAATCATTCGGGGAATTTTCGGCTTTGAATGTACGGTAATACTCAGTCAGGGTGAATATAACGCCGAAGAAGCAATTGATATGATGCAGAAAAAGGCGGATGAAGAAACAAAGAGAATTCAGGCAGAAGCAATTGTCAAAGAAAGAAAGCTCGAAGAAAATGAGTTTAGTCCCGAAGTTTCTTACACTTATACCGATGACGATGCTCCGCCCGAAATGAACGATATGGGCGGCTTTTTGGACGATATGTCCGTCGATTTTGAGTCGGAAGAAAATACGGATTTTGCTTCTCTCATCAAATATGATACATTAAAGCCTATTTACGGAGGCTCTATAAGACTTTCACATCTGCAGCAGCTTTGCGATGTAAATCTTGAAAGCGGTGCAGTAGCCGTCTGGGGCGATGTTTTCGGTCTTAATGTAAGGCAGACAAAGGACGGAAAAAGCAATATTATCACCTTTAATATTACAGACGATACATATTCTTACGGCGTTAAAGTCTTTGAAAGAGTTAATAAATGTGAAGCTTTCTTAGGCGCATTGAAAGACGGAATAACCGTTGTTGTCCGTGGGCGTGTAAACTTCGATAAATATGCCAATGAAGTAGTTATTGACGCAACCGCAGTCAACACAATTGAAAGAAAATATAAACAGGACAATGCCGAGAAAAAGCGTGTGGAATTGCACTTGCATACTAATATGTCCGCAATGGACGGTATGACTTCTGCCGATAAGCTTGTTAAAAGGGCGCTGGATTGGGGACATCCTGCAATCGCAATCACCGACCACGGTGTAGCGCAAGGCTATCCGGACGCTATGAAAATGGGCGAAGGCAAAGACATTAAACTCATTTACGGTGTTGAGGGTTATCTCATTGACGATGTGGGAAATCCCGATACAGACTATAAATCCTTACCGAGATATCATATCATCATTCTTGTTAAAAATGCGGTAGGACTTAAAAATCTTTATAAGCTTATTTCACTTTCCAATGTTAAATATTTCTATAAGCGTCCCCTTATGCCGCGCTCCGAAATCATTAAACTCAGAGAAGGGCTTATTATCGGCTCGGCATGTGAAGCGGGTGAGCTTTACAGAAGCATAGTTTTTAATGAGAGTGAAGAGAGAATTCGTGAAATTGCAGAATTTTATGATTATCTTGAAATTCAGCCTAACGGAAACAATCAGTTTATGATTAGAAGCGAGCGTGAAGAATATGCTCACATCAAAACTGTTGAAGATTTAGAAAACATAAACCGCAAAATAATTGCCCTTGCCGACAGCTTGGGAAAACTCGTCTGTGCAACGGGCGATGTGCATTTTCTTGACCCGAAAGACGCACAGTTCAGAGCAATTCTCATGGCAGGTCAAGGCTTTAAGGATGCGGACGAGCAAGCACCGCTATATTTTAAAACAACCGAAGAAATGCTTGAAGAATTTTCCTATTTAGGTGAAGAAACAGCATACGAGGTTGTTGTTGAAAATACAAATAAAATTGCAGATATGATAGAACAGGTGCGGCCTATTCCAAAGGGTACATATCAGCCGTCAATTCCCGGAGCGGAAGACGAGCTTAGAAAAATCTGTTGGGATAAAGCAAAAGACTGGTACGGCGACCCGGTGCCCGAATATGTTGCAGACAGACTTAACCGTGAGCTTGACTCGATTATTGCAAACGGATTTGCCGTGCTTTATATCATCGCACAAAAGCTTGTTTGGGATTCGGAAGCGCACGGTTATCATGTGGGCTCCCGTGGTTCTGTCGGTTCATCTTTCGTTGCAACCATGGCGGGTATTTCGGAAGTTAATCCCTTGGCGCCCCATTATCGTTGTGCAAAGTGTAAACACAGTGAATTTTTCTTAAAGGGTGAATACGGTTCGGGCTTCGATATGCCGCCGAAGAATTGTCCCAATTGTGATATTCCCATGGTCCGTGACGGTCACGAAATCCCCTTTGAAACCTTCTTGGGCTTCCACGGAGACAAGGCTCCCGATATTGACCTGAATTTCTCAGGTGATTATCAAGGCTGTGCTCACAGATATACAGAAGAATTGTTTGGCCGTGACCATGTGTTCAAAGCGGGTACAATTGCAACCGTTGCCGACAAAACCGCCTACGGATTTGTTAAAAAATATCTTGAAGAGCGCAAGAAGGTTGTAACCCGTGCCGAAGAAGACAGACTCACAAAGGGGTGCACGGGAATTAAGCGTACAACAGGTCAGCACCCCGGGGGAATGGTTGTTGTTCCCAATGAATTTGATGTCTATGACTTCACCGCAGTTCAATTCCCTGCCGACGACACTTCATCGGATATGGAAACTACTCACTTCGACTTCCATTTCCTGCACGATACAATTTTAAAGCTTGATATTCTCGGCCATGATGTGCCCACACTCTATAAGCATCTTGAAGATATGACGGGTATTCCCGTTATGGATGTGGATGTGTGCGACCCTAAAATAGTCAGCCTTTGCACAAGTCCCGAAGCGTTGGGGGTTACTGCGGAAGATATCGGTTGGAAAACAGGCACTCTTTCAATCCCCGAAATGGGTACGGGCTTCGTTTGCCAAATGCTTTTGGAATCTCAGCCCAAAACATTCTCCGACCTTTTGCAGATTTCGGGTCTTTCTCACGGTACTGATGTTTGGCTCGGCAATGCTCAGGAGCTTATTAAAAACGGTACTTGCACAATTTCCGATGTTATCGGTACCCGTGACAGTATTATGACTTATCTTATGCACAAGGGACTTGACTCCGGTCTTGCATTTAATATTATGGAAAAAACCCGTAAGGGTATGGTTGCAAAATTCGGCTTCCCCGAAGGTGCAGAAGAAGAAATGAGAAAATGCAATGTGCCGGAATGGTATATGGAATCTTGCAAAAAGATAAAATATATGTTCCCCAAGGCTCATGCGGCAGCTTATGTTATTGCGGCACTTCGTCTCGGGTGGTACAAAATATATAAACCCACAGAATATTACACTGCATTTTTGACTGTCCGCGGCGGTGATTTAGATGCGGTAACCGTGCTTCAAGGTCACGATGCGGTGCGGCGCCGTCTTGCAGATTTGCGGGGTAATCCAAACGAGAGAAAAGTGCTCACAGCAAAAGAAAAAGACCAATTCACTGCTTTACAGGTTGTCAATGAAATGATGGCTCGAGGCGTTGAGCTTTTACCCGTTGATATTTATAAATCACGGGCAACCGAATATTTTATTGAAGACGGAAAAATCAGAATGCCGTTCTCGGCTCTTTCGGGTGTCGGCGAAAATGCCGCAAAAGGATTAGCCGACGGACAGAATGACGGCAAGGGCGCTTTTGTTTCAATTGACGATTATCAAGCAAGAACAGGAGCTTCAAGTGCGGTTATTACAGCGCTTAGAGAAGTGGGTGCATTTGAAGGTATGCCCGAAACTGCACAAATGAGCTTCTTCGGATTTTGATAAAGTTGTGCAATATATTACTTGACGGAATTACTTTATTGTGCTAACATATTAGCACGCTAAAGTAAAACTGCAAAAGAAACAAGGTATTTTTAATGAAAAATTATTCAAAAATTACTCCCGAAGGCACAAAAGACTATCTCGCACTTGAATCGAGAGCCATTCGTTGTGCCGAAAAAAGACTTTCCGCTCTTTATAAATCAAAGGGCTATGAGAAAGTAATGACTCCCACAATTGAATTTTTTGATGTTTTCAATCGTGAAAGCTCGGGTTACAGCCCTGAAAATTTATACAGTCTTACAGATTCATACGGCAGACTTTTAGTGCTTCGTCCCGATTCAACGCTTCCAATCGCCCGTCTTGCTTCAACAAGACTTCAAAATGCGGTTTTGCCACTTAGAATTTATTACAATCAAAGCGTTTTTCTTCGTCAAAAGAATTTGACGGGCAGAAGTGATGAGTCCACACAAAGCGGTATTGAGCTTATGGGTGTTGGCGGAATTCGTGCAGATTTAGAAGTAATCGCAACAGCGGTTGAAGCAATTGAGAGCTGCACATCGGCAGACTTCAAATTAGAAATCGGCCATGCAGGATTTTTTAAAGACCTTTGCAGTAATCTCAATGTAGATGAAGAAACAGTCGGCTCAATTTATGACTGTGTTGAGAGCAGAAACTTTGTTTCTCTTAATAAAATACTTGATAAAATCGGTGAAAACAGCGTAACGGAATGTATCCGCAATTTGCCGAGATTTTTCGGCGGATTAGATATTATCGAAAAAGCAAAGCAAATAGGCATTGGCCACGAAAGTCTTGAATATTTAAAAGAGCTTTACATTCAGCTTGAAAAAATGGGACTTTCAGAGAAGATTATCATAGATTTAAGCCTTGTAAACCGCACAAATTATTACACGGGCATCATCTTCAAAGGCTACCTTGACGGAAGCGGAATTTCGGTTGTGTCGGGCGGCCGTTACGACTCTCTTGCGGGGGAATTCGGAAAGGATATGCCGTCAACAGGCTTCGGCATTGAAACAGGTGCGTTGGCAACCGTAATGATTTCAAGAAACGAAGTCGAAGAAGATATTGTGCCGCAGATTATCGTCTGGGGCGCCGATAACTACATAACAAATGCTCTTGAATATTCAAAAACATTGAGAAGTAAAAATATTTTCTGCGAAATATCAAACTTTTCTACTGCCGAAGAAACAATTGAATATGCAAAGCAAAAGAATATAAAAACAGTTTGCGTCATTGACAAAAACGGAATGAGCGAGGTGCAGTTATGAGCTTGAGAATAGCGCTCACAAAGGGCAGACTTGAAAAACAGACGGTTGAACTTTTCGAGAAAATGGGGCTTGACTGCGACGAGCTTATCAACAAAGGCAGACGCCTCATCTTAAAAGTCAATGATTATGAAGTTGTTCTTGCAAAAGCCGCCGATGTTATAACTTATGTTGAACACGGTGTTTGCGATATCGGCATTGTGGGCAGAGATACCATTGTTGAAAACGGAAAAAGCTTTTATGAGATGATGGATTTGAATTTGGGCAAATGCGATTTTGCACTTGCAACAAAAAAAGGTACAAACTTTTTTGACGGATTTAACACAAAGCGAATTGCATCAAAATATCCCAATGTTACAAAAGCATATTTTGAAGGCAAGGGAATGGATGTTAAGATTATAAAAATCGAAGGCTCTGTTGAGTTGGCACCCCTTTTAAACCTTGCAGACGGAATCGTTGATATTGTTGAAACCGGTACAACACTTAAAGAAAACGGTCTGGAAGTTGTTGAAAAGATTATGCCGATTTCAGCAAGAGTTATTGTAAATATGGCAAGTATGAAACTTCGCCGACAAGAAATAGATGAATTTTTAGAAAAATTGGGAAAAGTTATCCCAAAGGGTGAATGATATGATAAATACGGTTGTTGCAGACGGAAAAAATGAAGAAGCTTTAATTGCGGCTCTTAAAGAGAGAAGCGGTGAAGTTGACAAAAAAGTAACTGCTGCGGTTACTGAAATTTTAGAAAATGTAAAACTTAACGGTGACAAAGCAGTTAGGGAATACACAATAAAATTTGACGGTAAAGCACCTGAAAACACAGAAATCTCAAAGGAAGAAATCGAGAAATCCATTGAGAATTGCGATGAGTTTTTTGTAAAAGCTCTTATGGACGCTGCCGAAAATATTCGTGATTTTCACGCCCGTCAAAAACAGCAAAGCTGGCTCACACCCAAAGAAAACGGTGTTATTATGGGCCAGCGTGTTCGCGGACTTGAAAGAGTGGGTATTTATGTGCCCGGCGGTACTGCGGCTTATCCGTCAAGTGTGCTTATGAATGCAATCCCGGCAAAAATCGCAGGGGTTAAAGAAATTATTATGGTAACTCCCCCTGCAAAAGACGGAAAACCCAATCCCGATATTCTTGCTGCCGCAAAAATCGCAGGAGTTGACAGAGTATTTTTAATGGGCGGTGCACAGGCGGTTGCGGCGCTTGCTTTTGGTACGGAAACTGTGCCGAAAGTTGATAAAATTGTGGGACCGGGCAACATTTTCGTTGCCACCGCAAAGAAGCTTTTATACGGTACTGTTGATATTGATATGGTTGCAGGGCCAAGTGAAATTTTAATTGTTGCAGATGACAGTGCAAACCCGAAATTCTTAGCGGCTGACCTTATGAGCCAGGCAGAGCACGATGTGTTGGCTTCTTCAATTCTTATTACAACAAGCAAAAAAATCGCAGAAGAAACAAAAAAGGAGTTAGCCCGTCAGTGCGCAACTCTTTCCCGTAAAGAAATAATAGAAAAATCCCTTAAAGATTTCGGCGCAATTATTGTTTGCGATTCAATGGATAAGGCTGTTGATTTTGCTAACAGATTAGCACCCGAGCACCTTGAAATGTGTGTCGAAAATTCGCTCGATTATATCGGCAGAATGGATAATGCGGGCAGTGTGTTCCTTGGAAATTATTCACCCGAGCCCTTGGGTGACTATTTTGCAGGGCCCAACCATGTGCTCCCCACAAGCGGTACAGCGAGATTTTTCTCACCGCTTTCAGTTGACAGTTTTATTAAAAAATCAAGTTTTATTTATTATACAGAAGAAGCGCTTCGTGACTGCAAAGACAAGGTTGTTTCCCTTGCAGAAACCGAGGGCTTGACTGCTCACGCAAACTCAATTAAGGTTAGATTTGAGGACTAAAAATGTTTCAGCTTAACGAAAAAGTAAAAAACTTAACACCCTATGAGCCAATCAGCGGTACTTATGAAATCCGTCTTGACGCCAACGAGTCATTTTTAACAGTTCCCGAAGAAATCGAGAATGAAATGGTTTTAGCACTTAAAAATGTTGCTCTTAACTGTTACCCTGACCCCATGGCAACAAAACTTATAAAAGGTTTTGCAGACTATTTTGATGTAGATGCAAACTGTGTAACGGCAGGTAACGGTTCCGATGAAATCATTTCGGTTATAATGAACGCATTTTTGCAAAAAGGGGATAAAATTTTAACTCTTGAACCCGATTTTTCAATGTATCGTTTCTATGCTGAAATCGCAGAGTGTGAAAGTGTAAAATATCAAAAGAATGATAATCTTGATGTAAATATTGACGATGTAATCGCACTTGCCAATAGTGAAAATGTCAGAATTATTATCTTCTCAAACCCTTGTAACCCTACATCAAGAATTGTTACAAGAGAAGAAGTGAGAAAGCTTATAACAAGTGTGGATTCTCTTGTTGTCCTTGACGAAGCATATATGGATTTTGCAGACGAGAGTCTGCTTTCTGAATTTCAAAATTACGACAATTTGATTATTTTGAAAACTTGCTCAAAGGCATTGGGCTCAGCGGCGTTAAGACTGGGCTTTGCGGTTGCCGATAAGACTTTAACCAATGTAATTCGTGCGGTGAAATCACCCTATAATGTGAATTCGGTTTCGCAAGCTTTGGGTGAAGTTATTTTCTCACACCCCGATTACATTGATTATTGCATTAAAACAGTTGTTGAATCAAGAAAAGAGTTGTATAATAAAATTCTTGAAATCAATAGCGATAAAATCGAAAAGGTTTATGAAACAAATACAAACTTTGTATTTTTAAAAGTGAAAAACGCAAAGGATGTATTTGAAAAAATGAAAGAAAACAGCATTATCATTCGCAATATGGGTGATTATTTGAGAATTACCGCAGGTACAAAAGAAGAAAACGAAAAAATGCTTGAAGCTTTCAAAAAAGTGTTGGAGGAATTAGAATGAGAACTGCAACAATTGAGAGAAAAACTAAAGAAACCGATATAAATTTAACTCTCTGTCTTGACGGCGGAGAAGTACATGTAAACACAGGCATCGGTTTTTTTGACCACATGCTCACAGCCTTTGCAACTCACGGGGGATTCGGTCTTCAAGTTACATGCAAGGGTGATTTAGAAGTTGATTGTCACCACACGGTTGAAGATGTGGGAATAGTGCTGGGCAAAGCACTTTATGAGTGCTTGGGAGATAAATCCAACATTGTTCGATACGGCAGTTTTTTTGTGCCCATGGATGAAGCATTGGGCTTTTGTGCAGTGGATATTTGCAACCGTGAATATCTCGTTTTTGAAGCATATTTCCCCCAGGAAAAGTGCGGTGACTTTGACTCTTGTATGTGTGTTGAATTTTTTCGTGCTGTTGCAGATAATGCAAGAATAACATTGCATCTTCGTGCCCCTTACGGGGATAATTCTCACCATATCGCAGAAGCAATTTTCAAGGCATTCGGTCATGCCATGAGCATTGCAACGAAAACCGCCGACAAAACTCTCTCTACAAAGGGGACTCTTTAACAGATGATTATTTTTCCTGCAATAGACATAAAAGATAAAGAATGTGTGCGGCTTTATAAGGGCGATTTCGCCACAGCGGGCAAGGTTGCAGATTCATATATGGAAACTGCTTTGAGCTTTAAAAAAGCAGGTGCAGAGTGGATTCACATGGTTGACCTTAACGGTGCTCTTGACGGTGTTCGCATAAATTCGGAAATATTTCTCGATGTGGCAAAAAACAGCGGACTCAAAGTTGAAGTCGGTGGCGGAATTCGCACGATGAACGATGTTGATTTCTATATACAGAACGGTATTGAGCGTGTTATAATCGGCTCGGCGGCACTTAAAAATCCACAGCTTGTAAAAGAAGCATGTAGAGAATTCGGCGACAAAATTGCGGTTGGAATTGATGCTAAAAACGAAATGGTTGCAACAGAAGGCTGGACGGAGAAAAGCGACACGCACTATATCGACCTTGCAAAGAGAATGGAAGATTTTGGCGTAAAGTATATTATCTTTACAGACATTGACTGTGACGGAATGCTTTCAGGACCGAATCTTGAACAACTCATAAAACTTAACAACGCAGTTTCTTGCAGTATCACTGCAAGCGGCGGAATTAAAGATATTCAAAACATAACAGACCTTAAAAATGCAAATATGTACGGTGCAATATGCGGCCGCTCAATTTACAGCGGAACATTAAATCTCAGTGACGCAATCAGGGAGGCAAAATAAAATGAACCTTGATAAATACTTCGTAAAAGCAGAGTTAATTCCTGCAATTATTCAAGAAGAAAGCACGGGAGAAGTTTTAATGCTTGCATATATGAATAAAGAGTCCATGGCAAAAACTCTTGAAACAGGCTACACTTGGTTTTGGAGCCGCTCCCGACAGGAGTTGTGGAATAAGGGCGCAACTTCGGGGCATCTTCAAAAGGTTATTTCTATCCACGGAGATTGTGATGACGATACATTACTAATAAAGGTTGAGCAAACGGGTCCCGCTTGTCACACAGGCAGTAAATCTTGTTTCTTCAATAAAATCAAATAGGGTGAATAAAATGAATGATACATTAACAAATCTTTATGAAACAATTCTCGAAAGAAAAGCAAATCAGCAAGAAGGCTCATACACTTGCTATCTTTTTGAAAAAGGACTTGACAAAATTCTCAAAAAAGTCGGTGAAGAATGCTCCGAAACTATTATCGCCGCAAAAAACGGTAACAAAGAAGATACCGTCGGCGAAATCAGTGACCTTATTTTCCATCTTTTTGTTATGATGGCGAACGAAGGCATTGCCGTTGAAGATGTTATGGCAGAGCTCGATAAGAGAAGCAATAAAACAGGAAATCTCAAAACATTTCATCAAGTTGATAAAAATTCATAACAGTTAAGGAGAAGCAGATATGAAAATTTTATGGATTATTTTAGGCCTTTTAGGACTTTTCATCGTGATTACACTTATTCGTGCAATCTTTTTTAAAGAGAAGAAAAACGGTAATGTTAAGCTTGAGCCTGAAAAGGTAAACCTTGAAAAGTATTGTAAGGATTTAAGTGATGCAATTCAAATTAAGACAATTTCTAACTATGACAGAGAGCTTGTCGATTGGAATGAATTCGACAAATTCCACGCATTTTTAGAAGAAAGATTCCCGCTTGTACATAAAACAATGAGCAAAACCGTTGTGGGCGATGCAAGCCTTGTTTTTGAATGGAAAGGCAGTGACGAAAGTCTTGACGGTATCGCTATGCTTGCGCACCAAGATGTTGTGCCCATTACGGCGGGTACAGAAAATGACTGGGAGCACGAGCCGTTCAGCGGTTACAATGACGGTGAATTTATCTGGGGCAGAGGCGCTATGGATATGAAAAACCACCTTATCGCCGTTATGGAATGTATGGAAGAATTGATTGCAGAGGGCTATCAGCCCAAGCGCTCGGTTTTCATTTGTCTCGGTCATAATGAAGAAGTTGTTGCTGCTCCCGATAACGGAGCAAAGCAGATTGCTGCATATCTTAAAGACAAGGGCGTGCACCTTGAAGCAGTCCTTGACGAAGGCGGTGCAATTCTTCCCGTTAAACTGGGCAAACTTCTCGACATAAATCTTACAGGTGTGGGCATCGCAGAAAAAGGCAGCGTCAATTATAAAGTCAGCGTAAATGCAAAGGGCGGACATTCATCACAACCCCCAAAGCATACTGCTGTGGGTAAGCTTGCAGATGTTATTAAGGATATTGAAAATCATCAGTTCAAGGCAACAATGCCCGATTATCTTAAACAACTCATTAAGAGAGTCGGTATGAATGCAGGATATCCTTTGAGAGTTGTGCTTGTTAATGCGCCAATTTTAAGACCGCTCATTCTTGCAATTATGAAAAGAATTCCTGCGGCGGCATCTCTTGTTCGCACCTGTACAGCAGTTACTATGGCAGAAGGCAGTCCGCAGTTTAACATTTTGCCGCAGAAAGCAAGCGTAACCATAAATTTCCGCACAATGCCCGGTGTTACAATCAAAGATGTTGAAAATCACATTCGTGACAGTGTAAAGAATAAAGATATTGAACTTGAATTTCTCACAGGTAAGGAGTCTTCAATTCTCTCACCCACCGATTCAAAGGCATTTAAAACAATTAAGGAATTAAGCGAAGCACAAAACAGTAAAAACCTTGTTACTCCATTCTTGGTAATGGGTGCAACAGACGCATATAACTATGAGCCTGTTTGCGAGAATATCTACCGCTTTGCCCCCTTTGTTGCAGATACAAAGCTTCTTCTCTGCACTCACGGTACAAACGAAAGAATTCCCATTTCTTGCTGTGAAGATGCAATTGCATTCTTTAAGCGTTACATCCGTCGAATGACAAAAGATTGAAATTAAGAACAAATAAAGCCACCCGAATTGGGTGGCTTTATTTGTCTATATCTTATTCAAGTCCGAAATATTTTTTTGCGTTGTTAAACGAAATATCTTCAACAATCTGTGAAAGAAATTCAATGTCGCAAGGATATTTGCCTTCTTCAACCAAATCGCCTATGATTTCACATAAAATTCTTCTGAAATATTCGTGGCGGGGATATGAGAGAAAACTGCGTGAGTCTGTAACCATACCGACAAATTTACCGAGCACGCCGAGATTTGCGAGAGCTTTCATCTGTTCTCTCATACCGTCATAGTTGTCGTTAAACCACCAAGCAGAGCCAAACTGAATTTTTGATGCCGCTTCCGTGCCCTGAAAATTGCCGAGCATTGTACCGAGCACATAATTATCCTTGGGATTAAGTGTGAAAAGTACGGTTTTCGGCAACGAATCCTTAACTGCAAGAGAGTCAAGATAGCGAGAAAGTCCGTGCGCTAAATTATAGTCGTCAACCGAGTCAAAGCCTGTGTCGGCACCGAGCAGATTAAACATCTTTGTGTTGTTGTTTCTCATTGCACCGAAATGCAATTCCATAACCCAACCGCGCTTTGCGTATTCCGCACCGAAAAACTGTAAAAGTGCTGTGCGATATTGGTCTGATTCTTTAACCGTAAATGTTTCTCCGCCCTTGAGAGCTTTTGCAAAAATCATTTCTAATTCTTCGTCGGTTGCTTTTTCAAAGGGACAATAATTCAAAGCGTGGTCACTTGCTCTGCATCCCATTTCGTCAAAGAAGCTTATTCTCTTTTCAAGGGCTGTGAGTAAATCCTTGAATGATTTTATATCCATATCGGCAGCCTTTTCCATAGCCTTAATCCAAGGTACAAAAGCGTCAGTATCAATGAGAAATGACTTGTCGGGACGAAAAGCGGGGAGTACCTTGCATTTAAAACTCTTGTCTTCTGCCAATAGTTTGTGATACTCAAGAGTGTCTGCCGCATCATCGGTTGTGCATACACAATACACATTTGACTTTTCAATCAATTCACGGGGAGTAAATCCGCCTGCTTCAATCTGACGGTTGCATTCTTCCCAAATTTCTTCGGCGGTAGCGCTTGAAAGCGGCTTCGTAATACCAAAATATCTTTGCAGTTCAAGATGAGTCCAATGATAAAGGGGATTACCGATGCAATAGGGTAAAGCTTCAGCGTATTTCATAAATTTTTCTTTCGGGGTGCTGTCGCCTGTGATGTATTTTTCGTCAATGCCGTAACCACGCATACCGCGCCATTTATAGTGGTCGCCGCCAAGCCAAAGCTCAGCGATATCACGGGGTTTGCGGTTCTCATAAATCTCTTTGGGAGAAAGATGGCAATGCCAGTCAAAAATGGGGGTGTTTTTTGCACCTTTATCAAAAATTTGTTGTGCGGTTTGGGTTGTTAAAAGAAAATCGTCACCCATAAATTGTCTCATAAAATCACCTTTTTAAAAGAATAAATTTTGCGGTTTTTTCTATTTTATCACAAATTTTCCGAAAAGCATATAGAAACTGCAAAAAATTCCTGACTTTTACAGTTTTGCTATTCTCTAACTCATAAGAAACTATTGAAAAAACAGTTGTAATATGGTAGAATTAGATGATTATAAATAAAATTTTTAAACCGAGAGGTATGTTTTTATGTCAGGACATTCAAAATGGAGTACAATCAAAAGAAAAAAAGAAAAAACAGATAACGCCAGAGCTAAGGTGTTCACCAAAATCGGCCGTGAAATTGCAGTTGCCGTTAAAGAAGGCGGACCGGACCCGGCAGGTAACTCAAAGCTCAAGGATGTAATCGCAAAAGCAAAGGCTGCAAATGTGCCCAATGATAATATCGACAGAATTATTAAAAAGGCGGCGGGCGAGGGCAGTGCCGACAATTACGAAGAAATCGTATATGAAGGATACGGTCCGTCAGGTATTGCGGTTATCGTTGAAACACTTACGGACAACAGAAACAGAACAGCTGCCGATGTCCGTCACTATTTTGATAAATGTGGCGGCAATATGGGGCAAAGCGGTTGCGTTTCATTTATGTTCAGCCGTCAAGGCGTAATCATTTTTGAAAAAGACGGAATTGACGAAGACAAGCTTATGGAAGACGCACTTGAAGCAGGTGCCGTTGACTTTATCACGGACGACGAAATCTATGATGTCAGAACAGAGCCCAATGATATGGGAGCAGTTCGTGATGACCTTGAAGCAAAGGGATATACTTTTGTTTCGGCAGAAGTGGAATATGTTCCAAGCACTTACACAGCACTTTCAAACCCTGATGATATTAAGAATATGGGCAGAATGCTCGAAATGTTTGAAGATAATGACGATGTTCAAAATGTTTATCACAACTGGGAGAATGAAGACGATTACGAAGGCTGATTGATTTATCTTCAAA
This sequence comes from uncultured Clostridia bacterium, assembly GCA_945787805.1. GTDB lineage: Bacteria > Bacillota > Clostridia > Oscillospirales > Acutalibacteraceae > Fimenecus. Next base: position 26,488 of record CALZID010000015.1, read on the forward strand.
AGGGGTGTTAGTGTGAAAATTCTATTGGTTTCACAGCATTTTTATCCGGATAATTTTCGTGTGAATGACATTGCTAAAGAATTGGTATCAAAAGGTCACAGCGTAACGGTGCTCACTTCACTGCCCGACTATGCAACAGGCAAGGTTCCGGATGATTGCAAGGGGCGCAAAAACAGAAAAACGGAATGGAACGGTGTAAAGGTTATCCGCAGTTTTTCTGTTGCAAGACGAAGCGGTGTGCTTTTCAGAATGCTCAACTATGTTTCGTTCTTTGTGTCGGCAACATTAAAGGCGTTCTTTATGAAAGAAAAATTTGATGTTGTAATGTGTTATCAAACCTCCCCCGTTCTTATGGCAAATGCCGCAAGAACTTATGCCAAGAAAAATAAAGTGCCGTTCTTCCTTTATTGCCTTGATTTGTGGCCCGAGTCACTTAAAGCATGGCATGTGGGTGAGGGCAATCCTTTGTTCACACTGATTTCTGCTTATTCAAAAGGAATTTATAACAGTGCAGACTTATTGGGTGTTACTTCTGAACCCTTTATTAAATATAATAACGAAGTTAATAATGTGCCCCTTGAAAAAATGGTTTATCTTCCGCAACACGCAGAGTCTTTAGAACTCAAAACAAAAGATTTTGACGGTAAAACAGTTTTTGCCTTTGGCGGAAATATCGGCAGTGTGCAGAATATCGAGTGCATTATTCGTGCGGTTGCAAAAATAAAAGATACAGAGAATTATTCTGTTGAGATTTACGGCGACGGAAGTGAGCTTGAAAATTGCAAAAAATTATCAGCCGAGCTTGGTACGGATGAAAAAATCACTTTCTTCGGCCGTGTCGATTGGGCAACACTCAAAGAAAAGTATGAAAATGTTGACGCTTTCTTGCTCACATTAAAGCCCGAAGGCATTATCGGACAAACTATTCCCGCAAAATTACAGGAATATATGTCCGGTGCAAGACCTATTATAGCATCTATTGAAGGTGCCGCAGAAAAAGTGATTAAAGAGTCAGAATGCGGAATTTGTGTAGCGGCGGATGACAGTGATGCACTGGCGGCTGCAATGCAAGATTTCGTTCAAAACAGAGAGAAATATGCCCTTTGCGGTGAAAACGGAAAGAAATACTTTACAGAGCATTTTACACGGGAAAAATTCATTGCGGACCTTGAAGGTTATTTTGAGAGCATTATGAAATAATTGGTGAAAATTATGAAGGTTTTTCAAATAAATTCAACCTGCGGTTACGGCAGTACGGGCAGAATTGCAGTCCAAATACAAAAAGAAGTTGAGAATAACGGCGGCGAGGGCATTATTGCTTTCGGCAGAAACAATGCTCCCGACGGCGTAAATTCATACAGAATAGGCTCCGACCTTGATGTTAAGCTTCACGGTGCCCTTTCAAGAATTACAGACAGACAAGGCTTTTATTCAAGCGGTGCAACCAAAAAACTTATTGAGAAAATTAAAGACTATAACCCCGATATTATTCATCTTCACAATATTCACGGATATTATCTCAATGTGAAAATGCTTTTTGACTTTCTCGCAGAGTATGGCAAACCGATAGTATGGACTTTGCATGACTGCTGGGCATTTACGGGGCATTGTGCACATTTTGTATCCGCCGATTGTGAAAAGTGGAAAAACGGTTGTTATTCTTGCCCCTTAAAAAAAGAGTATCCCGCAAGTCTTGTAATGGATAACTCGAAAAAGAATTATAATGACAAGAAAAACCTTTTTACAAGGCCTAAAAATATTACACTCGTAACACCGTCAAAGTGGTTGGGTGATTTTGTCAAAGACTCGTTTTTAGGGAAGTACCCTGAAAAAGTCATAAATAACGGTATCGATATTGGCGTTTTTAAGCCTACTCAAAGCGATTTTAAAAAGAAATATGAAATTGAAGATAAAAAGATAATACTTGGTGTCACAAATGTTTGGACAGATAAGAAAGGTCTTCACGATTTTTATAAACTTAGCGAAATGATAGACAATGACTATAAAGTCGTACTTGTAGGTTTAACAGATGCTCAACTTACCGAGTTGCCGAAAGGTATTATCGGAATAAAAAGAACAAGCAGCATAAAAGAACTTGCTGAAATATATACTGCGGCAGATGTTTTTGTGAACGCAACTTATGAAGATAATTACCCTACAACAAACCTTGAAGCAATTTCTTGCGGTACTCCGGTTATCACATACAATACGGGCGGAAGTCCCGAAAGCGTTACTGAGGGTAACGGATTTTGTGTGCCTCAGGGTGATATAAATGCACTGTGCGAAGCGATAAAAAAAGCCGACGGATGCAAAAACTTCGATGCTCAGGCATTTGACGCTTCGTCAAAATATAAAGAATATGTTGAATTATACATGGAATTGATAGGTGACTGATATGGAAAATTTTGATTATTTACCGAAACTTCATAACTGTCAATTAATTATTGCAAGAGAAATAAAGAGAATTTGCGACGAAAACAATATCAAATATTTTATTATTGCAGGTACTCTTTTAGGCGCCGTTCGTCACGGCGGATTTATTCCGTGGGACGACGATATGGATATAGGAATGCTCCGTAATGACTATGAACGCTTCATTTCTGCGGCAAAAACGGAACTTGGCGAAGATTTCTTTTTACAAACAACGGAAACCGATGAAAACTACGGACTGCCTTTTGCAAAAATTCTGCTTAATGATACTGTGCTTGTTGAAGCTTCTGCCGGCAGTAACGCAAAAAAAGGTATTTTTGTTGATGTGTTCCCGTTTGATGTTGCACCGGAAAATGCGGATAACAGAGAGAAACACAATAAGCAGACCTATTTTTATAAAAGACTTTTACTTGCAAAACTCAATTACAAAGTCTGCGGCGAAAAGGACTATGTTAAAAAAGCGGTTTATTCCGCATTAAAGGTAATGGCAAGTGCTTACTCTCACGATAAACTTTGTGAAAAATTAGAAAATGAAATCACAAAGTATAACGGTGAAAAATCAACAGAAATTGTAAATATCGGCGGTGCTTACGGCTATAAAAAAGAAACAATCAAAAGCCGTTGGGTTGACGAAACGGTTGAAATCCCCTTTGAAGATATGACAATTTCCGCACCGAAAGAATATATTGAATATCTTGAATCTTTTTACGGCGATTATATGACCCCGCCTCCCGAAGACAAAAGATATAACCGACACAGTGTTGTGGAACTTGACTTTGGAAAATATTCCGATTAAAGGAGTAAAAATATGAAAAAAGTAATTACATACGGTACATTTGACCTGCTTCATTACGGTCACATTCAGTTGTTGCGCCGTGCAAAAGAATACGGCGACTATCTTGTTGTGGCATTGTCAACAGATGAGTTTAACTGGAATGCAAAACAGAAAAAATGTTATTTCAGTTATGAACAGAGAAAAATGCTCCTTGAGTCAATCAGATATGTTGACCTGGTTATTCCCGAAGAAAACTGGGAGCAAAAAGTCTCAGATGTTCAGGAATTCAAAATTGATACTTTCGTAATGGGCAATGACTGGGAGGGCAAATTCGATTTTCTCAAAGACTACTGCGATGTTGTATATTTGCCGAGGACTCCCGAAATTTCAACAACGCAAATCAAAAAGGATTTGGGAAAATAAAAATGAAAAGAATTCTAATTTTCGCACCTACGGCACCTACAAGCGGTATAACGCAGTATGTGCTTAACATACTCGGCAAAATGGACTCTAAGGATATAAGATTTGATATTTTGTCATTTCGTAATGAGCGCTTGAAAAAATGGGCGGAGAAACACGGCGGCGAGTATTTTGAATTTGATATTTCAATGTATAAGCATCCCGTTTTATACAGAAAGTTTTTGAAAGAGGTTTTTTCAAGAGAGTACGATGTTGTTCATTACAATATTTCTACAATTTCAACGCTTTTAATTTTCAAATATGCAAAGAAATATTCAAATGCTCGGCTGATTGTTCATTCTCATGCATGCTCGATTGAAGCTCAATCCAAACTGCGATATATTGTGTTTGATTATGTTCACAAGTTTTTGCGTGCTTTTGCAAATCGTTACTCTGATTACAAATGTGCCTGCTCCGTTCTTGCCGCAGAGTGGATGTACGGTAAGAACGCGGCAAAGAACGCAATAATTCTTAATAATGCCATTGATATTGAAAAATTTTCTTATAATGAAAATTACAGAAATGAGTTAAGAGAAGAACTGGGAATAAAAACAAAATATATTTTGGGACATATTGGGCGTTTTGCCGTTCCTAAAAATCACAGTTTTATTCTTGATGTTTTTGCAGAGTTGTTGAAAAGAAATGAAGATTGTACACTCGTTTTAATAGGCAACGGCGAACTTGAAAACCAAATTAAGCAAAAAGCAAAAGAACTAAAAATTGAAAACAGTGTGATTTTCATAGACTTTCAGGAAGATATTTACATATATTATTCCCTGTTCGATTTATTCGTAATGCCGTCTTTATTTGAGGGGTTGCCCATAACTCTTGTGGAGGCACAGGCAAATGGCTTATCTTCACTTGTCAGTGACGCAATCACCCGTGAAAGTGATTTAACAGGGTTGGTTGAGTTCTATTCGCTTGAAAACGGCAGTGACAAATGGGCAGAAAAGATAAACGAAAAACTTGGCTTCGTGGGCAGAATTGACACTGCGAAAATGATTGAGGAAAGAGGATTTTCATTAAAAAGTCAGGCAGAAATACTTAACAGCCTGTTTTTTAACTGATTTGAGGGATTTTGGATATGGTAAAGAAAATATCAAATATTGTTTTCAATGTTTTTTATTATAAAGTTGCATTAATGTTTTTCCTTATACCCACCATTCTCGTGTATTGCGTGAGTTTCAGTTACAAACCATTGTTTTTTATGATGGGCTGGGGTGCGGTAATTTGTCTTTATGACCTTTTTGTAAGACGGAATTTTGTAAAAGCAAGGGGAATGCTCTGGCTGATTGGATTTTTATCCGTATTTGCCCTGGCGGTTGTTTTGAATTATAAAATAGACTTTTCCCTTAACTTTTCAAGCTGGGCATATTGTGTAATCGCTTTGTTTCTGTTATATCCCGATTCCGCAACAAAAGATAAGCAAACTGCCCTTAAAGAACTGTCCGTAATAAATAATGTGTATATTGGAATGACTACCGTCTTTTCAACAATATCGTTGGGAATGTTTGTATGCCTTTACGGAAAAAGAATTCAGTACGGCGACCAAACTTATTCAATAGGCTGGGATTTTAACAGACTTTTCGGCGTATATTCAAATACAGGATATATGATAACCGCAATAGGTCTTGCAATAATCGTTATTCAGATTATTGTTGTTAAGGCAAAAAGCGGCAAAATCAAAAAGCCCTATATGGCATTTTTAATATATACGGCAGTGGTTAATTACTTCTCAATGTGTTTGGAAAATGCAAAGGGCGCATTTATTTCATTGGCAGGTTTTGCGGCAATACTCGCTTTCTTTGCCGTATTCAGATTTATGTATAAAAAAGGCAAAAAAGCAGTTGTGGGTTATGCGGTTTCGATTTTCAGCGCTGCCATGGCGGTTGTATTGCTGTTCGGCTCAATTTATGCAATTCGCCCTGTTCTTGCCTATGTTCCCGTTGTATATCATGACCTTGGCGGAAAATATTATAACGAAGATGACAAGCAAAACGAGAATCCCGACGGTTCTGAGGACGAAGATGAAAAAGAACACAGCGGAATTGATATTGACCGTGATATTCCCGAAGAATACGGCTTTTTAACAGGCAGAACAATAATATGGAGATTCGGTATTCAGGAATTTTTGAAAAAACCGATTTTCGGTCACGGGCCTCAGTCCCACAGAGCATATTTTGTTGTGGATAACTATTTAAGACATTTCCACAACCTTATTATTCAGACTATCGTCAGTGTTGGCACGGTCGGTTCGGTATTTATTTTCGGTTTCTTTATCACGGTTTTCCTGTTCCTTTTGATAAAACTTCTTAAAAAAGGAAGAAGCGATGAGGATGGATATTTTGTTGGAGCGGTAATTCTTGCATTTTTGGGAATGTTGTTAATAAACAGTATGGCGGAAGTAACAGTGCTGTTCATTACTAAATTCGCAATGTTCCTTTTCTGGATGTATATCGGTTATATTCAGGCATTTGTTGAAAGCGATAAAAAGCCGAAAGGAACAGTATTCCTTGAAAGTGTCAATGATAAAATTAACGGTATTTTTAAGAAAAAATAAGTTTTATGAGAAGTAGAAGCAAAAAAGTTTTAATCAATTCAATATTTGGCGTCGGCGGGTATGCTCTTTTAATGCTCAGCAATTTTATAACCCGTTCGGTTTTTGTTGACCAATTAGGTCTTAGTATGGCGGGGGTTGACACCACATTTAAGAATTTTTTGCAGGTGTTGTCCCTTGCAGAATTGGGTTTAAGCACGGGCTTATTATATAAGCTTTACAAACCCATTGAAGAAAAAAACAACAGAGAAATCAAGAAAATTCTCAATTTTTATAAACAGGCATACAAAATTATTGCATCAGTATTTATGGGCGGCGCAGTAATTCTCGCTTTTGTGGTTAATTTCTTTGTTGAAGATACTGACAAATCACCGGTTTATATTTCTTTCTTATTTATCCTTTATGCTGGCGACACAGTTGCATCATATTTGTTTGCAAACAGAAAAGCGCTGATAGTTGCGGACCAAAACAACTATCTTGTAAACAGAAACGATGCGTTTATATCTCTTATAACGCTTATAAGTCAGGTAACACTTTTATATCTCACAAAAAGCTTTATAGTGTATGCCGTTGTGAAAATTGTTTGCAGACTCATCGGTGCATCTTTAATCGGCAACAAGTTTAAAAAGATGTATCCCGAAATTGCAAAAGACCCTTCAAAAGAAACCATTACCGGTGAAGAAAAGAAGAGTCTTATTAAGAATATGAGCGCTATGCTCTGCCACCGCGTCGGCGGAGTGAGCGTTACGGCAACGGGCTCTGCCATTATTTCAAAATTACTGGGCACGGTTCAAGCAGGTATTTACGGAAACTATATTTTAATCACAAACACCTTGATTATGCTTGTAACACAGGTGTTTAACGGAATAACAGCAAGCTTCGGCAATATTATAACCGTTGAAAGCAAAGAAACAATTATTAAGCGTTTTAATCTTCTTTATTTCTTTAACTATTTGATTTTTTCATTTTTTACCGTGTCCGTGGGCATTCTTATTCAACCCTTTATGAGATTGTGGATGCACGATGACCCGAATAGCCTGTTTTCTTATGATACCGTAATTTTACTTCTCTGCTATTTCTATATTTACGGTATGCGCCGAGTTGTTTTAATGGCAAAGGACAGTGCGGGACTTTACAGACAGGACCAATGGTTTGCGATTGTTGAAGCAATACTCAATATTTTATTGTCGGTTGCATTTGTGCTTTACACAAAGTCAATCAACGGCATTATTATTGCAAACACTTTGAGTATGCTTATTATTCCTATGTGGACACAGCCGCACATCGTGTATAAGCATATACTCGGTGAAAAGGTAATTAAATACTACATTAAATATATCTTATATGCCGGTGTGACGGTGGGCTCTTTCGCATTGACTTATTTTGCCGCAGAGCGTATTACAAGAAACACAGAAAACATATTTATTGAATTGATTTTAAGAGCAATTGTATGCGTTGCAATTCCAAATCTTATAAACCTAATTCTGTTCTGTAAAACAAGTGAGTTCAAAGAGCTGTTGCAACTGGTTTTAGGCGTGTTGAATAAAAAGATTAAGAAGGGTTAAAATGCAAAATCTCAAAAATAAAAAACTCTTTCTTCTTGATATGGACGGAACAATTTATGAAGGCGCTCGTCTTTTTGAATGTGTAAATGAGTTTTTGGCTCATATAGGAAAAATCGGCGGGCAATATGTGTTCATTACAAACAATTCCTCCCGTTCGGTTAAGGATTATGTTATAAAGCTTTCAAATATGGGAATTAAGGTTACCGAAGACAATTTCTTTACTTCTTCACAGGCGACCGCCCTTTATCTTAACGAGCATTTTGAAGGTAAAAAGATTTATTGTATGGGCACCGCTTCAATGCTTGAAGAAATGAAAAAATTCGGCGTTAATATCACTACCGAAGCAGACGAAGATGTCGATTGTATCTGTGTCGGGTATGATACCGAGCTTACATATAAAAAGCTTTGGGATGTTTCATATCTTTTGCAGACGAAAAAGGATATTTCTTATATTGCAACAAATCCTGACAGGGGATGCCCGACGGAATTCGGACTTGTGCCCGACTGTTTTGCAATTTGCGAAGCAATAAATTATGCAACAGGTCGCAGACCGTTATATATCGGCAAGCCCGACGGTTTTATGATTGATTATTCGGTTGCCCGTTCTCCTTTTTCAAAAGAAGAAACCGTTGTAATCGGTGACAGACTTTATACCGATATCGCATCGGGTGTGAATGCAAGGGTTGACACAATCTGCGTGTTAAGTGGCGAAAGCACTATAAAAGATATTGACAACAGTGAAATTAAACCCACCTATGTTTATAGGGATATCAAAGAAATTTTAGATTTATTACAGGGGTAATAATTATGCAATATGATGCATTTGACGCAGGAATTGAATTGGGCGGACTTCGCAACAGAGACGATATCCGTCTTCTCATTTGCTATTTGTTAAAGAGTGTAGATGCACCGATGACAAGACAGCTTATGAACGAAGCAATGCAGGAAGATGGTCTTGCAAACTATTTTGAAGTCGGTCAGGCAATTGAAGAGCTTTTGAAAACAGGCAATATTACTGCCGACATTTTAGATGACGAAGAAGTTCTGTCAGTTACCGAGAAAGGCAGAGAAGCGGCAGAGCTTTTGCAGACATCATTGCCTAAAACTGTTCGTGAAAAAGCGATAAATTCAGCCATCAGATTAGTAACAAGAGCAAAAATCGAGCGTGAAAATAAGATTGAAGTTGAAAAGCACGACGATGGCGGATACACTATAACATTCACTCTTTTTGACAGGGGTACAGAGCTTATGAAGCTCTCAATCTATGTGGTTGACAGTTTGCAGCTTGAAACCGTCAAAAACAATTTTATTGACGACCCCGTTAAAGTTTATTCAACAATCATTACATCTCTTACTGTATAATGGGCAAAATAAAGAACATAATACTGTGGCTGTTTTTTACTGATAAATGTACCTATTGCGGCAAGCTTTTAAGCTGCGGTGAAACTCTTTGCGAAAATTGTAAAGACAATTTGCCGAGAATTGTGGGGGAGCGCTGTAAATTCTGCGGTGTTGCCAAAGAGAGATGTAAATGCAATAAACACAGAATGAGATATGACGGTGTAACAGCGCCCTTTTATTATGAAGGCTCGGTCGCAGACGGTATTGCCCGACTGAAATTCGGCGGAAAAGACTATATGGCATATTATTTTGCAAAAGATATGGCGCAATCGGTAAAAGATAATTTCAGCAATGTGAATTTTGACTGTATTACCTTTGTGCCCGTTGCAGGGCTTCAAAAACGCCATAGAGATTATAATCAAAGCGAACTGTTGTCGGCAGAATTGGGAAAAGTGTTGCATTTACCTGTGAAAAATGTAATGGTAAAGCTATATGACAACAACATTCAACATGAAGCGTCTCAAAACAGACGAAAGGGCAATGTGCTGGGCGTTTATGATGTTAAAGATAATGCGAATGTTAAAGGCAAAACAATTTTGTTGGTTGATGACATCAAAACAACGGGGGCAACCTTAAATGAGTGCGCCAAGATTTTAAAAATTCGCGGTGCGGAAAAGGTTTATTGCGTAACAGCTGCAATGACGGGCAAAAAGGTGGCAAAAAGCCTTGACAATTAACAGTTTTACTGTTAAAATCTTCTGGAATTGAATAAATAAAACACTATGATAAGGTATAAGATTTTTTGAGTGCGCTTTCAGAGAGTTGTCGTTCGGTGCGAGACAATACAACCCTAAAATCGTCGTCGCTTTTGAGTGGTTTTGCCTAAAACTTATATGTCGTTAAGCAAAAACGGGTAATCTTCGTTAAAGATTTTAAGCGGTCGTTATTAAAATAACGGCAATTTGAGTGGTACCACGGAAAATTTTTTCGTCTCATACAGTTTGTATGGGGCTTTTTTTTTTATATATAAACCGAAAGGAATGAAATATATGTCTAAGGAACTTGAAAAACAGTATAATCCTAAGAATGTTGAAGACAGAATATATAAAGACTGGCTCGACAAAAAATATTTCCACGCTAAAAGAGAAGAAGGCAAAAAGACTTACACAATTGTAATTCCGCCTCCAAACATTACCGGGCAGTTGCACATGGGCCATGCTCTTGACAACACATTGCAGGATATTTTGATTCGTTATCACAGAATGGCGGGTTATGATACACTTTGGCTTCCCGGCACTGACCACGCATCTATTGCTACCGAGGCAAAAATCGTTGAAGCAATGAGAAAAGAAGGCGTTACAAAAGAAGATTTAGGCCGTGACGGCTTTTTAGAGCGTGCTTGGGACTGGAAAAAACAATACGGCGGCAGAATTATTGAGCAGTTAAAGAAAATGGGCTCGTCTTGTGACTGGGACAGAGAAAGATTTACTCTCGACGAAGGCTGCAGTAAGGCTGTCAACGAAGTTTTCTGCCGTCTTTACGAGAAAGATTTAATCTATCGCGGTAACAGAATGGTTAACTGGTGCCCTTGCTGTAACACATCAATTTCCGACGCTGAAGTTGAATACGAAGAAAAAGACGGCAATTTCTGGCATCTTCTTTATACCGTAAAAGAAACAGGCGAAAAACTCGAACTTGCCACAACAAGACCTGAAACGATGCTCGGCGATACGGCAGTTGCTATCAATAAAGATGACGAAAGATATAAGCATCTTCACGGCTGCCATGTAATTCTTCCTTTGCTCAACAAAGAAATTCCGATTGTATGCGACGAGCATGCCGATATGACAAAGGGTACGGGCGTTGTTAAAATTACTCCCGCTCATGACCCGAATGACTTTGAAGTGGGTCAAAGAAACAATCTTCCCATTGTTCGCACATTCACTTATGACGGCCGTATGACCGGAGCGGAAGATAAGAGAATTGCCGACGAGCTTATCGCAAGCGGCAGAGCGGCAGAGAATGAGCCGGAGGTACTTGACTGCGGTAAATATGCCGGTATGACAACAATGGAAGCAAGAAAAGCAATTCTCGCAGACCTTAAAGAAGGCGGATATATCAAGGAAATTGAACCCCTGAAACACGAAGTCGGCACTTGTTACCGTTGCCACAGTACCATTGAGCCGATGGTTTCAAAACAGTGGTTTGTTCGTATGGTGCCTCTTGCAAAGCCCGCTATTGAAGCAGTTGAAAAAGGCGAAACAAAGTTTATTCCCGAGAGATTTACAAAGAACTATCTTAACTGGATGAACGGTACTCGTGACTGGTGTATTTCCCGTCAACTTTGGTGGGGACACAGAATTCCCGCATGGTATTGTGACGATTGCGGCGCAACAACGGTTGCAAAGACAGAAGTTACAACTTGTCCAAAATGCGGCGGTAAAAACTTATGTCAGGATGAAGATACTCTTGATACATGGTTCTCATCGGCACTCTGGCCTTTCTCAACTCTCGGCTGGCCTGAACAGACAGAAGATTTGAAGCATTATTATCCCACAAACACACTTGTTACAGGCTACGATATTATCGGCTTCTGGGTATCCCGAATGATTTTCTCAGCCCTTGAATACACAGGCGAAGTTCCTTTTGATACTGTTCTTATTCACGGACTTGTTCGTGACGCTCAGGGCAGAAAGATGTCAAAATCATTGGGTAACGGTATCGACCCCCTTGAAATTATCGACCAATACGGCGCTGACGCATTAAGATTTACTCTTGCAACAGGTAACAGTCCCGGAAACGATATGCGTTTCTCCGACGAAAAGGTTGAAGCAAGCCGAAATTTTGCAAACAAGATTTGGAATGCTGCCCGTTTTATTCTTATGAATCTTGACGAAAACGAAAAAGCGCCGTATATTCCAAATAATCTTGCAATTGAAGATAAATGGATTTTGTCAAAATACAATGACCTTGTAAAGGATGTTACGGAGTCACTTGAAAAATTTGAGCTTGGTATGGCAGTTCAAAAGCTCTATGACTTTATTTGGGATGTCTTCTGCGACTGGTATATTGAAATTGCAAAAATCCGCCTTAACGGTGAAGACGCAGACGCGAAGGCAACTGTTAAAGCAGTTTTGGTTTATGTAATGTCAAACACACTTAAGCTTTTGCATCCGTTTATGCCGTTTATCACAGAAGAAATCTGGCAGACATTACCCCACGACGGCGACTCAATTATGATTTCACAGTGGCCTGTTTACAGCGGCGAACTCAATTTTGCAAAAGACGAAACCGAAATGGAAAGAGTTATGACCGCAATTAAAGCAGTCCGTAACCGCCGCGCAGAAATGAATGTTCCGCCGTCAAAGAAAGCAAAGCTCTTCATTGAAACCGCTTGTGAAAACACATTCTCAGAAGGCGCTGATTTCTTCATTAGACTTGCAAGCGCAAGTGAAGTTGAAATCGTAAAAGGTTTCGACGGCGGAGATATGGTTACCGTTATCACAGAAGACGCTAAAATCTTTATTCCCCTTGATGAGCTTGTTGATTTCAAGGCAGAGCTTCAGCGACTTGAAAAAGAAAAAGCAGCGGTGGAGAAAGAAATCGCATTTGTTTCAGGCAAGCTTAACAATCAAAACTTCGTTGCAAAAGCACCCGAAGCGCTTGTAAACGAACAAAGAGAAAAGCTTAATAAGTATAACGAAAAACTTAATATGCTCAACGAAAGTATCGCAAAAATTCAAAATAAATAAAATTGATGCTTTCTGTAATACCGCGTGTCATTCGGCTCGCGGTATTTTTTATGGCTTTCTCTTGGGGTGTAGATTATATTGCAAAAAAAATTTTAAAAATTCTTTGATAAAATATTGACAAACTCAAAATGGCGTTTTATAATAAAACTATGTTATACAACATTGTTACACAACAGTGTTACACAAAAGTGCCAAATAAGGAAGGAAGTGCAATAAGTGCCCCCAAAGCCAAAATATACAAAAGAAGAAATCGCATTAACCGCATTGCAGATAATAAAAGAAGAGGGCGTTGCCGCATTGACTGCACGAAGTCTCGGTGCAAAGCTGGGAGTATCGGCAAGACCGATATTTACCGCTTATCAGAACATGGACGATGTTAAACAGGCGGCAAGAATGATTGCAATGAAAGAGTTTGAAACCTATGCAAGCGACTTTGCCGGTTACACTCCCGCTTTCAAAAGAGTGGGAATGTTGATGGTGTCCTATGCGGTAAACGAACCTGAAATGTTCAAACTCCTGTTTATGCAGGAGCACAAAGAAAACCGAAGCTTTGACGATACAATGTCAGACCTGGGCAACATGGTAAATGTTTGCGTTCGGCTCATCGAAACCGACTATCAACTCTCAGAAGACGAAGCAAAAACATTGTTTCAACAGATGTGGGTTCACGCTTACGGGTTAGGTGTTATGTGTGCCATGAAGGTCTGTGACTTTTCCGAAGAAGAAATCTCAGAAATGCTGGGGCAGACATTTGCGGGATTCATTATGATGTTGAAATCGGGTAAAAAAGATATGTGCGGCATGCAGCCTGCAAAAGATTTTAACGGTTCAATAAACGATATTCCATATTTAAAATAAGAAAAGGTGATATTTATGCTTAGAATTGAACATTTAACAAAAATATACGGTGACAAAAAAGCGGTTGATGATTTGTCACTGCATATAGCCCCCGGTGAAATCTACGGGTTTATCGGTCACAACGGTGCGGGTAAAACAACCACTATTAAAGCATGTTGCGGCATTTTACAAGCGGATAACGGCGAAGTGCTGATAGACGGCATTTCAATTAAAGACAATCCTATTGAGGCAAAGAAAAGAATAGCCTACATTCCCGATAATCCCGATTTATATGAATTTATGACGGGTATTCAGTTTTTGAATTTCATAGGTGATGTGTTCAAGGTTCCTGCCGAAGAAAGACAGGCTAAAATCGGAAAATATGCAGACCTTTTTGAAATTACAAATGACCTTGCGCAGCCCATATCGGCATATTCCCACGGTATGAAACAGAAGCTTGCGGTTATTTCGGCGCTTATTCACGAACCGAAACTGCTGATTATGGATGAGCCGTTTGTAGGTCTTGACCCGAAAGCGTCGCATATTCTGAAAGAATTGATGCGTGACCTTTGCAACAGAGGCGGTGCTATTTTCTTCTCGACTCATGTGCTTGAAGTTGCCGAAAAGCTTTGCGATAAAGTTGCTATTATCAAAGGCGGCAAACTTATTAAATCGGGCACAAAGGACGAAGTTAAAGGTGACGCATCCCTTGAAAATGTATTTCTTGAACTGGAGGGAGACAAATGACAAAAACTCTCCTGAAAAAACAGTTGGCCGAAGTTTTTTCATGGCTGTTTCAAGATAAAAAAAGCGGTAAAAACCGCACGAGAAACGGAGCAATAGGCTTCGGACTTCTTTATCTTTTCCTTTTTGGAATGTTGGGCGTGATCTTTTATACAAGCGCCGTCACTCTTTGCGGACCGCTTTGTGAAGTCGGATTAGGTTGGTTATATTTTGCTATTATGGGGCTTATTTCGGTGGTGCTCGGTGTGTTCGGCAGTGTGTTCAGCACTTATTCTTCACTGTATAAAGCAAAGGATAACGACTTGCTTCTCTCACTTCCCGTATCACCCTCAAAGGTGCTTATTGCAAGACTTTTCGGCATATATACGGTTGGGCTTATGTATGAATTGATAGTAATGATTCCCACCGTTATTGTCTGGTTTATTTACGGTAAATTTACTGTTGCAGGCGGAATATTCTCGTTGCTTGTTCCTTTTATTCTGTCATTTTTTGTACTGACTCTCTCCTGTATTTTAGGCTTTGCAGTGGCGCTTGTGGGGAGCAGACTGAAACGCAAGAATATAATTACGGTGATTTTATCCCTTATATTTTTAGGCGCATATTATTATCTGTCCTCTCAGACCTATGTGTTGCTCCAGACGATTCTTGCAAACCCGCAAAAAGTGGGTGACGGAGTAAAAAATGCCATCTACCCATTTTATTGTATGGGACGGGGCACAGAGGGCGACTTTATTTCAATGCTTATCTTTACGGCAATTATTGCAGCTCTTTTCGCAATTGTCTATTTCATATTGGCAAAGAGCTTTATAAGCTTAACTACAGTAAACAAAGGAAATGTTAAAGTAAAATATAAAGAGAAAAACATTAAATCTTCAAGCGTCGGTCAGGCACTTCTCAAAAAAGAGCTGCGTCGTTTTGTAGGCAGTCCCACATATATGTTAAACTGCGGATTGGGTATAGTGTTTATGATAATCGGCGTTGTGGCATTGATTATCAAAGGCTCCGTCGTTAAAGGTATGATAGATGATATCTTTGACGGTAACACTCAGTATATTCCTTTGATGATTGCGGCGGCAATTGCTCTTGTTTCATCAACCTGTGACATAAGCGCACCGTCGGTTTCGCTTGAAGGCAAAAATATATGGATTGCACAGGTTTTGCCCATTTCCGGCTTTGCTCCGTTAAAAGCCAAAGCGACGGCACACTTGTGGCTGACCTTACCGCCTGTTATTATATTCACGGTAACGGTTGAAGCAGTGTTGAGAATTTCGGTTGCCGACAGCATTACAATCCTTGCGACAGTGGTATTATTTGTGTTGTTTTCGGCACTTGCCGGGTTGTATTTCAATCTTAAACTGCCGAATCTTACATGGACAAATGAAATTATCCCCATAAAGCAGGGAATGAGCGTAATGCTTTCACTGTTCGGGGGATGGGTGCTTGTTGCAGCACTTGCAGTAATCTATTTTGTAGTTCGCAAATTCATTTCGCCGACGGTTTATCTTGCAATGGTAATCATATTGTTGGCGGTTGTCAGTGCGGTAATTTACCGTTGGCTTAAAACCAAGGGAACAAAAATATTTGAAACATTATAAAGGAGAATAATTATGAAAAAAGCAAATAGAATTATATGGGGTGTTTTGTTGGTTCTTGCCGGCGGAATACTTGCATTGAAATCTCTTAACATTCTTAACATCGACATTTTCTTTGACGGCTGGTGGACATTGTTCATCATTGTACCGAGTATCGTCGGACTCATAAACGAGCGTGATAAAACGGGAAGCATCATAGGTCTTATCGTGGGCGTTGTACTTCTTCTCTGTGCCCGTGATATTCTTAACTTTGATATGCTCTGGAAGCTTGTTTTCCCTGCTATCATTATTATTGTGGGTCTTAAACTTGTGTTTGGCGGAGTGTTCAACGGAAAATCAGATAAAATTATGGCAGAAATGAAAGCCGACGGAACAAATGTTGTAAACGGATTTGCCGCATTCTCGGGTCAGGACCTTTACTTTAACAACGAAGTGTTCAACGGCGCAGAACTCAACGCGGTTTTCGGCGGTATTAAATGTGACTTGCGCGGCGCAATAATCGAAAAAGACTGTGTAATAAACGCAAGTGCAATCTTCGGCGGAATTGACATTTTTGTACCGGATTATGTGAATATTAAAGTCCGTTCAAATTCGTTGTTCGGCGGTGTTTCCGATGGAAAACATACAAATTCACCCAATAATACAGTTACATTGTATATTAACGGCACAGGCTTATTCGGAGGAGTTGAGATTAAATGACAAGCTTTCAAAAAACAGTTAAATATATTGCGGTTGCATTCGCTTTGTTTTTGATTGTCAGTATTTTCAGCGGAATTCTCGGCGCATTGGGATTTTTAGGCGGCTTTGCCGTGAATAGTGACGACCCTGTGGGCGAAATGAAAGCATATACGGTTTCAAACAATATCGACGAACTGGATATTGATATTTCTGCCGCACAGCTTGTAATAAACAACGGCGATGAATTCAAAGTGTCAAGTAATAACAAATATCTTAAAGTCACAGAAGAAGGAAATCGCCTTGTGATAAGCGAAACAGACCGTGTGATTTCAAAATCAAGTAACAAAATTCTTGTTGAAATCACTGTTCCCGAAGATATAGTTTTGAAATCTTCAAAAATCACAACAGGAGCCGGCAAGGTGAGTGTAAAGACTCTTTCAAGTGAAAAAATTTATTTTGAATTAGGTGCGGGTCAGGTTGAAATTGAAAATCTAATCGCAACACATTCTTCAAAAATAGTCGGCGGTACGGGACAAATCAATATTAAAAACGGCACATTGAAAAATCTCGACCTTGAAATGGGCGTGGGCGAGTTAAGATTCAGCGGCGCATTAAAAGGCAGTTGTGATATGGATATGGGCGTAGGTGCCGCACATATCAATTTGCTGGGCAAACTTGACGATTATCGCATCGAACTTGAAAAAGGGATTGGAGAAGCACGGATAGACGACAAGAGTTATTCCGATAATTCAACTGTCGGCAGCGGTGAAAACACTGTCGAAATTGAGGGCGGTGTCGGCGGAATTTATATTGATTTTGAAGAAATCACAACTAAAAATCCAGAAACAACCACCGCTTTGAATGACTCTGCAACCCAAGCACTCACAGCATAATAGAAAAATGAGTTGTAAAAAAACAATAGTTTTTTACAACTCATTTTTTTGGTGGAGACGGAGAGGATCGAAAAAGGCAAGCCTTTTTCATTTGCTACGCAAATATCATATTATATGTCCGTGCTCCTCCGCCTACGGCGAACCGTCGCACATGGACGACAGAGTTCGATCATTGTGTTTATCTCAATACGCAAAAAAGGAAGTCTGTCAAAATAACAGACTTCCGATGGTGGAGACGGAGAGGATCGAACTCTTGACCTCTTGAATGCCATTCAAGCGCTCTCCCAGCTGAGCTACGCCCCCAAGTGATATTATTCTAACACAAATAAATGCGTTTTTCAATAAATTTGTTTATAATTTTTGGCGCAATATGCTTAATTTGCTATTTTCTATGGAAAATTTCGATGATATGTGATAAAATATACTATCAAATTTTGTAGGTGATTTTTTGGAATTCTTAACAAAGGAATATAATTTCCCGTCACATTCGGGATTGTGCGACATTTTCGCTCAAAGCGCCGCACCCATTGACTATGGCTCAATAAAGGGAATTGTGCAGATTTCACACGGTATGGCTGAATATTCAAACCGATATAATCGCTTTGCTCTGGAGCTTTGCAAACAGGGTTATGCGGTGTTTATCAGCGACCATATAGGTCACGGCTCATCAATTACCGACAAAAATATGCTGGGATTTTTCGGCGAAACTGACGGTGAAGAGCATTTTGTTGAAGACTTGAAAACCTTGACCGATATAATCAAAACCGAATACCCAAACTTGCCGTTTTTTATGTTGGGGCACGGAATGGGCTCTCTTATTGCGAGAAAATACACGGCAAAATATGGTTATCTGCTTGACGGCGTGATTTATACGGGCACAAGCGGAGAGAATGCGGCTGTGGGCGTAGGCATTCAGCTTGCAAATACATATATTAAGCAAAACGGACCGATGTACCGTTCCGAGCTTATTGATACTATCGCTTTCGGCGCCTATAACAGAAAAACCGAGAAACGAACACATTGCGACTGGGTTTCCCGAGATGAAGCGGAAGTGGACAAGTTTATTGCGGACGACCTTTGCGGATATAAATATACCGTCAGCGGTATGAAAGCATTGTTTAATATGGTTAAACAGGTTTCTTCAAGAAGATGGTATAATTCTGTGCCGCTTAGTATGCACATTCTAATGCTTTCAGGCTCAAAGGACCCGATAGGGAATTACGGCAAGGGTGTTGAGGAAGTTTATAAAAAGCTTAAAAAGACGGGGCATAAGAATGTGACAATGAAGCTTTATGACGGTGCCCGTCACGAAATTCTCAACGAAATCAACCGTCAAGAAGTTTATGATGACATTATAAACTGGCTTAACGAGAAAGTTGATATCCATAAAGAAGAATCCGCTCCGGCGGTGGTTGTACCCGCTATTGACGAAATTCCGAACCCTGAAGAGTTGGCAGAAATCAATGAGAAAAAGATTGAAGAAATCATAGAACAGGTTGAAGAGATAATCCCCACAACCGAAGATGCAATCGAAGAAAAAACAAAAGAAGTGGTTGCCGAAATAATGGCGGAAGAAATTCAAGACGAAGAATAAACAAGCCCCGCCCTGCGATTTGTTGTTTTTTGCTTCGGGTCATTTTGCGGGACGATGTGGGTAGCGAAGCGGCGGCGAGGTAGTGAATGGCAATCCGGTGGATTGTCAGAGCCGAGCCGTGACCGAACCGCAGTGAGACTCATCGTCCCCTACGATAAACGATTATACATTAAAAACAGGGGTTGTAAAAAAAGTGTAGACCGCATAAAACACCATATATAAAGGTTTTTTA
>CALZID010000016.1 GCA_945787805.1 uncultured Clostridia bacterium
ACCTTTGCGGTACATGACGGCAGAAAGCATGTTCCTGTATATGTTACAGAAGACATGGTCGGTCATAAATTAGGCGAATTTGCACCTACAAGAACTTATAGAGGTCATGCAGGTTCAAAAACATCAAATAACGGTAAATAAGTCGAAAGGAGTGTATTGAACAATGGAAGCAAACGCAAAAGTAACTTTTGTGCGCATTGCACCTCGTAAGGTAAAGATTGTTCTTGACCTTATCAGAAACAAGCCTTGTGATGAAGCTATGGCGATTCTTAAATACACACCTAAGGCTGCGTGTGAACCGCTTTACAAGCTTCTCAAATCTGCAATGGCTAATGCAGAAATGAAGAATATGGATGTTTCAAGACTCTATGTTGCAGCTTGCTCAGTTGACCAAGGTCCTACTCTTAAGAGAATCAGACCTCGTGACAAGGGCAGAGCATATAGAATCAACAAGAAAACATCACACATCAATATTACACTTAAGGAAGCAGAATAATAAGGAGGAGGTTAAGTTATGGGCCAGAAAGTTAATCCAACCGGTTTAAGAATCGGCGTTATTAAAGACTGGGAATCTCGTTGGTATGCAGACAAGTCAAACTTCGGTGATACACTTGTTTCCGACTACGAGCTTCGTGAATATCTCCTTAAAACACTCGCTCCTGCAGGTGTTCCAAAGGTAGAAATCGAAAGAGATGCGAAAAGAGTTCGCATTAACATTCACTGCGCAAAGCCCGGCATGGTAATCGGTCGTCAGGGCGCAGAGATTGAAAAACTCAAAGAAACATGCAAAAAGATGCTTGGCGGCGATAAAGAAGTATTCATCAATATCGTTGAAGTTAAGCAACCAGACCTTAACGCACAGCTCGTTGCTGAAAACATTGCTTCACAGCTTGAAAGAAGAATTTCTTTCAGAAGAGCTCTTAAGCAGTCAATCGGCAGAACAATGAGACTCGGTGCTAAGGGTATCAAAACTCAAGTCAGCGGTCGTATCGGCGGTGCTGAAATCGCTCGTTCAGAATCATATCATGAAGGTACTATTCCGCTTCAAACAATCCGTGCAGACATTGATTACGGTTTTGCAGAAGCAAACACAACATACGGTAAAATCGGTGTTAAGGTATGGATTTACAAAGGTGAAGTTCTTCATGAAAGCCGCAAAACACGCAAAGAAGGAGGCACAAAATAATGCTTTTACCTAAGAGAGTAAAATACCGTCGCGTTCACAGAGGACGCTTGACAGGTAAAGCTTCAAGAGGTACTCAAGTTACTTACGGTGATTTCGGTCTTGTGTCTCTTGAACCGGCATGGATTACATCTAACCAAATCGAAGCAGCCCGTATTGCTATGACAAGATATATCAAGCGTGGCGGTCAGGTTTGGATTAAGATTTTCCCAGACAAGCCAATTACAGAAAAACCTGCTGAAACTCGAATGGGTTCAGGTAAAGGTTCTCCCGAATATTGGGTAGCAGTTGTTAAACCCGGTCGCGTAATGTTCGAGATTAAGGGTGTTTCAGAGGAAGTTGCTCGTGAGGCTATGCGTCTTGCAGCTAACAAGCTTCCCGTAAAATGTAAGTTTGTAACTAAAGAAGAACAGGGTGGTGAGCAGTAATGAAAGCAAGCGAGATTAGAAAGCTCTCTCCCAAGGAGTTGGATGCTAAGCTCTTAGAGCTCAAAGACGAACTTTTCAAGCTTCGTTTTCAACAAGCCATCAACCAACTCGAAAATCCTATGAGAATCAGTGCTGTAAAGAAGGATATCGCAAGAGTTAAAACAGTAATTCGCGACATCGAACTTCACGGCAGTGAGTCTTAAGGAAAGGGAGGGCGTTCAATATGGAAAGAAACCTCAGAAAAACACAGGTCGGCATCGTAACAAGTGATAAGATGGATAAAACTGTAGTTGTTTCAATCAAAGACAGAGTTAAGCATCCTCTTTACAGCAAAATCGTTAATAAAACAGTGAAGATTAAAGCTCACGACGAAAATAACGAATGCGGTGTAGGCGACAGAGTATTAGTAATGGAAACACGTCCACTTTCAAAAGATAAGAGATGGCGTGTAGCTGAAATTATCGAGAAAGCTAAGTAATTAAAGGAGGCAATCATTGTGATACAGCAACAAACTTACCTCAAGGTTGCCGACAACACAGGTGCAAAAGAAATTATGTGCATCCGAGTTCTCGGTGGTTCAGGTAGAAGATATGCTAACATCGGCGATGTTATCGTAGCATCTGTTAAAAAAGCAGCACCCGGCGGTGTTGTTAAAAAAGGCGATGTTGTGAAAGCAGTCGTTGTTCGTTCAGTAAAAGGCGTTCGCAGAGATGACGGAACATATATCCGTTTCGACGAAAACGCAGCAGTTATTATTAAAGAAGACAAAAACCCAAAAGGTACCCGTATCTTTGGGCCGGTAGCAAGAGAGCTTCGTGATAAGGACTATATGAAAATCCTTTCACTCGCTCCCGAAGTACTTTAAGGAGGTGCCCTAAATGAATAAAGTTCATGTCAGAACAGGTGACGAAGTTATCGTTATCAACGGTAAAGACCGTGGCAAGAAGGGCAAAGTCCTTGAAGTAAGCCCTTCAGAAGGCAAAGTAATCGTTGAAGGCGTAAATATGGTATCTAAGCATGTTAAACCTCGCAAAATGGGTGAACAGGGCGGTATCATTAAGGCAGAAAGCGCTCTTTACGCTGACAAGGTTCAGCTTGTATGTCCTAAGTGCAAGGCTGCTACAAGAGTAGGTCACGAAGGCACAGGCAAAGACAAAGTACGCGTTTGCAAAAAGTGCGGCGCAAAGTTTGAATAAGGAGGAACAATAAAATGGCAGTCAGACTTAAAGAAATGTATAAAGCCGAAGTTGTTCCTGCACTTCAAAAGAAGTTCAATTACAAGAGCGTAATGCAGATTCCGAAAATTGATAAGGTTATTATCAATGTAGGCTGCGGTGAAGCTAAGGACAACTCAAAGGTTGTAGACGCTATTATAAATGACCTTGCACAAATCACAGGTCAAAAGCCTGTTAAGTGCGCAGCTAAGAAATCAGTTGCAAACTTCAAGCTTCGTGAAGGTATGACAATCGGCGTTAAAGTTACTCTTCGCGGTGACAAGATGTATGAATTTATCGACAGATTCTTCAATCTTGCTCTTCCGAGAGTTCGTGACTTCAGAGGTATCAACCCTAACTCATTTGACGGCAGAGGTAACTACTCAATGGGCGTTAAAGAACAGTTGATTTTCCCTGAAATCGATTATGATAAGATTGACAAAGTTCGCGGAATGGATATCTGTTTCGTAACTACAGCTAACACAGACGAAGAAGCTCGTGAGCTCTTAACACTCATGGGCGCACCATTCGCTAAATAAGGAGGGGTAGACAGTGGCAAAAACATCAATGAAAGTTAAGCAGCAAAGAGCTGCAAAGTATTCAACAAGAGCTTACAACAGATGCAAAATCTGCGGTAGACCACATGCTTACCTCCGTAAATACGGTGTTTGCCGTATTTGCTTCAGAGAGTTAGCACATGCCGGTCAAATTCCCGGTGTGAAAAAATCAAGCTGGTAATAGAGCAATCTAAAATTTATAGGAGGTAACTCATTATGCAAATTACAGATGCAATCGGTGATATGCTCACCAGAATCCGTAATGCGAATTCCGCAAAGCATGATACAGTGAAAGTGCCTGCATCAAACATGAAGAAAGCGATTGCTCAAATTCTTGTTGATGAAGGTTACATCAAAGGGTTTACAGTTGAAGAAGACGGTAAGCAGGGTGTTATTGAAATCACTCTTAAATACGGTCCTAACAAATCAAGCGTAATCACAGGTATTAGAAGAATTTCAAAACCCGGTTTGCGTATTTACACAAACTGCGAAGACATGCCAAAGGTAATGAAAGGTCTCGGTATTGCAATCCTTTCAACATCTAAGGGTGTTATGACAGATAAAGAAGCTCGCAAGCTCAATGTGGGCGGCGAAGTTTTAGCATTCGTTTGGTAAGGAGGTACAGTAAATGTCGCGTATAGGCAGAAACCCAATTGCAGTTCCTGCAGGGGTAGAAGTTAAAGTAGATGGCAGCACTGTTACCGTTAAAGGCCCAAAAGGTACTCTTACAAAAACAGTGCACAGCAATATGAAGGTTGAACTCGATGGTTCAGTTGTTACAGTAACTCGTCCAAACGACTCAAACCTTAACAAATCACTCCACGGTCTTACACGCACACTCATCGCTAACATGATTGAAGGCGTTGAAAAAGGTTTCTCAAAGGAACTTGAAGTTAACGGCGTTGGTTACCGTGTAGCAGTTCAGGGCAAGGAGCTTGTTCTCAACATCGGTTTCTCACATCAGGTATTTATGCCTGCTCCCGAAGGAATCACAGTTGAATGTCCGAACCCAAATAAAATCGTTATCTCAGGTCCCGATAAGCAAAAGGTTGGTCAGTTCGCAGCAGAAGTTCGCGAAAAGAGACCGCCGGAGCCATATAAGGGCAAGGGAATTAAATATGTTGACGAACATATCCGTCGTAAAGAAGGTAAAGCCGGTAAGGGCGGTAAATAATAGGAGGAGAGTTAAGTTATGGTTAACAGACCAGATACAAAAGCTGCAAGACTCAAGAGACATAAGAGAGTCCGCGCTAAGATTTCAGGCACTGCAGAGTGTCCTCGCCTTAATGTGTTCCGTTCTCTCCAGCACATCTATGCTCAGTTGATTGACGATGTTACAGGTGTTACACTTGTAAGCGCTTCAACAACAGAGAAGGACTTCACAAGCTACGGCGGAAATAAAGAAGCTGCTAAAGAAGTTGGCAAGCTTCTTGCAGAAAGAGCAAAAGAAAAGAACATCACAGATGTTGTATTTGACAGAGGCGGCTATGTTTACACAGGCAGAGTAGCAGCTCTCGCAGAAGGTGCCCGTGAGGGCGGCCTCAACTTCTAAGGAAAGGAGAAGAAAAGTAATGGCTATTATTGACGCATCAACACTCGAGCTTCAAGAAAGAGTAGTTGCTATCAACCGTGTTTCAAAAACAGTTAAGGGCGGCCGTATTATGAAATTCTCCGCTTTGGTTGTTGTAGGTGACGGTAACGGTATCGTAGGCTTCGGTCTCGGTAAATCAGGCGAAGTTCCGGATGCTATCCGCAAGGGTATTGAAGCTGCTAAGAAAAATCTTATCAAGGTTTCTCTTAAAGGCACAACAATCCCGCACGAAATTACAGGTAAATTCGGCGCAGGCGTAGTTCTTATGAAGCCTGCTGCACCCGGTACCGGTGTTATCGCCGGCGGTCCTGTTCGTGCTGTTGTTGAAACAGTAGGTATTAAGGACATCCGTTCAAAAGCACTTCGTTCAAATAATCCTTGCAACGTAGTTAGAGCAACAATTGACGGACTTTCAAAGCTCCGTACAGCAGAAGAAGTTGCTGCTATCCGTGGCAAATCAGTTAAAGAGATTACAGAATAAGGAGGGTGGAGAATTATGGCAAACGTTCAGATTAAACTCGTAAAGAGCCTTATCGGAAGTAAAAAAGACCAAATCGCCACCGCTTATGCACTTGGTCTCCGCAAAATAGGGGATGTAACTTGTCAGCCTGACAACGCACAGACTCAGGGTAAGATTAAGAAAATTTCACATCTTATAGAGGTAACAAAGGCTTAAGGAGGTGCACAAAAATGAAATTGCACGAACTTTCACCGGCAGCTGGTTCAAAGAAAGATGTTAAGCGTATCGGTCGCGGTACTGCTTCAGGTCAGGGTAAAACAGCTGGTAAAGGTCATAAGGGTCAAAAAGCCCGTGCAGGCAGAGGTATGAGAGTTGGCTTCGAAGGTGGCCAGATGCCTTTGCAAAGAAGACTTCCAAAGCGTGGATTTAACAATATCTTCGCAAAGGAAATCGCTACTGTTAATGTTTCAGCACTTAACGCATTTGAAGACGGTGCAACAGTAGATATCGAGGCACTCGTTAACGCAGGCCTTGTTAAAAAAGCTCTTGACGGAGTTAAAGTATTAGGAAACGGCGAGCTCAGCAAAAAACTTACTGTTAAAGTAAACGCATATTCTGATGCTGCAAAGCAGAAGATTGAAGCAGTAGGCGGAAAGGCTGAGGTGATCTAACAATGTTCCAGACTTTTATAAACGCTTGGAAAATTGCTGATCTCCGTAAAAAGATTATTTTTACAGCGCTCATCATTTTCATTTACAGAATTGGTTCAGCGTTGCCGGTTCCGTTTGTTGACATTGCATCAAACGGTCTCTTTGGTGAAGATGCTGCGGGTACATTCCTGACATACCTTTCAATGATGACAGGTAATGCCTTTAACTACGGTACCTTGTTCGCTCTCTCAATCACACCGTATATTAACGCATCAATTATCATCCAACTTCTTACTGTAGCCATTCCGGCACTTCAGAAGCTTTCAAAAGAGGGCGAAGAAGGCAGAAAGAAGATTAACAAAATTACTCGTTATTCAGCTATTGCATTGGGACTTCTGCAGAGTATTGCTTATTACTTCTTCATCAAATCACAAGGTTATCTTATTGGCGATGCAGACGGTAAAGCATTCACAGGCTTCTCAGCAGTTCTTCAGGCAGTTGTAGTAATTCTTTGTTACACAGCAGGTACAGCGCTTGTAATGTGGCTTGGCGAAAGAATCAACGAAAAGGGTATCGGTAACGGTATTTCAATAATCCTTTTCGCAGGTATCGTAGCCCGTATGCCAACAACAATTTACAATCTCTATCAATATCTTGACAGAGGCGGCGCTTACTTCGGTCTCGTGCCGGTAGCAGCAATCGCTCTTGTCGGTATGATTTTCTTCATTGTTTGGATGGACAATGCAGAGAGAAGAATTCCCGTTCAATATGCAAAGCGTGTTGTAGGCCGTAAGATGTACGGCGGACAAAGCACTCACATGCCGATTAAGGTAAATATGTGCGGTGTTCTCCCCGTTATCTTTGCAAGTTCAATTCTTTCAATTATTCCTACAATCGCATTGTTCGCACCGGGTAAAGACGGTAGCTTCTGGCAGAAGCTGAGTGAAGTTTGGCTTGGTCAGACTCACCCATTCTACGGAACAATCTACTTTATCTTTATCATCTTCTTTGCTTATTTCTATGCGGCTATTCAGTATAACCCGATTGAAATGGCAGACAACCTTCGTAAGAACAGCGGTTCAGTTCCCGGTATCCGTCCGGGCAAACCCACATCAATGTATATTACAAAGGTTCTTAACAGAATGACACTCATCGGCGCACTTCTTCTCAGTGTAGTTGCTATGTTCCCAATTGTTTATTCACAGTTCGCAGGTCTCTTCACAGAGAACGGTATGAACCTTGCAGTTGGCGGTACATCAATTATCATTATGGTCGGTGTTGCTCTTGAAACTCAGAAGCAGCTCGAAAGCCAGATGATGATGCGTCACTACAAAGGCTTCCTTGATTGATTTCGGAGGTAATGATATGAACTTAATCCTTCTCGGCGCTCCCGGCGCAGGAAAAGGCACACAGGCAGAGAAAATTTGTGAAAAATTCAATATTCCTGCCGTGTCAACAGGTAATATCATCAGAGAGGCATTAAAAAACGGTACAGATATGGGGCTTAAAGCTAAGTCCTATATCGATGCCGGCAAATTAGTTCCCGATGATGTTGTTATAGGTATTATTAAAGACAGACTGGCTGAGAGTGATTGCCAAAACGGTTTCATTCTTGACGGTTTTCCGAGAACAATACCGCAAGCAGAGGCTCTCGATAAAATGGGCATCGTAATCGACAAGGTTGTTGATATCGAAGTTCCCGACGAAAAAATTGCCGCTCGTCTTTCGGGCAGAAGAGTTTGCCTTAAATGCGGCGCAACTTATCACCTTGAATATAAGAAGCCGGCAAAAGAAGGCGTCTGCGATGTTTGCGGCGACGAGCTTGTTCAGCGTAAGGATGACAGCCCTGAAACAGTGCTTGACAGACTTGCGGTTTATCACGAACAAACAGAACCGCTTAAAGACTACTATGCAAAAACAGGTAAGCTTGTTATAGTAGAAGGACAGGAAGAAGTTGCTGATACAACTGCTCTTGTTTTTAACGTGTTAGAGTAACCACTGATTAAACCGAATTTACAATTCTCAGCGGCTGCTTTCCCGTCATAACTCGTCAAAAATACTCGTTAATACACAAAGTATTGCCTGCGTTTCTTGACGGTTCTGACAAAAAACTAACACGCTGATAATCGCAAACCGATTTAATCAGCAGTTACTTGGAGGATTAACATGATAGTGCTTAGAACTGCAAAAGAAATTGATATAATGCGCAAAGCGTGTCAAATTTCAGCAGAAGCATTACAGATAGCAGGCGAGGCGGTCAAGCCGGGTGTTACAACATACGAGATTGACCAAATCGCATACCGTTATATTAAAAAGCAGGGTGCAGAACCCAACTTCTTAAATTATAACGGATATCCTGCTACCGCATGTATTTCCATAAATGACGAGGTCATTCACGGCATTCCCTCAAAAAAGAGAGTGCTGAAAGAAGGCGATATAGTGAGTATCGACCTTGGGGCTAAGGTGGATGGCTATAACGGCGATAATGCTGCCACATTTGCTTGCGGAAATATTTCCGAAGAAGCAAAGCGGCTGTGTGATACAACCCGTGAGAGCCTTTATTTAGGCATCGAACAGGCTATCGCAGGCAACAGAATCGGTGATATAGCTTATGCAATTCAGTCCTATTGCGAAGAGAGAGGCTTCTCGGTTGTCCGTGAATACACAGGGCATGGAGTTGGAACTCATCTTCACGAAGACCCGTCCGTTCCGAATTACGGAACAGCCGGTAGAGGTCAAAGACTTTTACCCGGAATGACAATTGCGATTGAGCCTATGATAAACTTAGGCGCAAAAGCAATAAAATGTTTGCCTGACGGTTGGACCGTCAAAACGCTTGACGGCAAACTGTCCGCTCACTTTGAACACACAGTTGCCATTACAAAGGGCGAGCCGATTATTCTAACAAAGCTTTAATGAGGTGACTTATGGAGTTTTGTAAAGGTGATTTGGTGCTTTGTAATGCAGGTCGTGAAAAAGACAGACTTTTGTGTGTGATAACATTTGACGGAAAGTATGTTTATGTCTGTGACGGTAAGGAAAGACCGCTTGACAATCCGAAGCGGAAAAATCCGAAGCACATAGTAAAAACAGGCAAAAAACTTTCCAATGATATGTTCTCAACGGACAGAGCATTGAGAAAAGCATTATCGAAAGAGGTTAACTTATGGCAAAACAAGATATGATTGAAGTTGACGGTACTGTCGTTGAAGTTCTTCCCAATACAAACTTTATTGTTGAACTTGAAAACGGACATAAAGTACACGCTCGAATTTCGGGCAAGCTTCGTATGAACTACATCAGAATTCTTCAAGGCGATAAGGTTACGGTTGAGCTTTCACCCTATGACCTTAACAACGGAAGAATCACATGGCGTTCAAAGTAAAATTTTGACAGCATTTTTTAGGAGGTAATTTATAATGAAAGTCAGACCTTCTGTCAAGAAAATTTGCGAAAAGTGCAAAGTAATCAAACGCAAGGGCAAAGTAATGGTTATCTGTGAAAACCCTAAGCACAAGCAGCGTCAAGGCTAAGATAAATAGTAGAGAGTTGCTACTGCAGAGTAACTTGAATTTATCTGAGCATTTTCGCTCAATCGTTTCTAAAGTACTAAGGAACGATAACAAATTGAGAAGGCTAAAAAGCCACATTTTTGAAAATGGAGGTGCAACTGTAAATGGCTCGTATTTCAGGTGTTGACTTGCCAAGAGAAAAGAGAATCGAAATCGGTCTCACATATATCTATGGTATAGGCAGAAAAACAGCTAGTGACATTGTTGCTGCAACAGGTATCAATCCTGACACTCGTGTTAAGGATTTAACCGAAGAAGACGTTTCAAAGCTTCGTGAGTATATCGAACACAACGTAACAGTTGAAGGTGACCTCAGAAGAGAAACAGCATTTGATATTAAAAGACTTGTTGAAATTGGTTGCTACAGAGGTGTTCGTCACCGCAAAGGTCTTCCCGTAAGAGGACAGCGCTCAAAGACAAACGCTCGTACACGCAAGGGACCAAAGAAGACAATTGCTAACAAGAAGAAGTAAGAAGGAGGGGCTAAATAATGGCAAAGCAAGTTAAAAAGGGCACTGCTACTCGCAGACGCCGCGAAAAGAAAAACATTGAAAAAGGCGCAGTTCATATTCAGTCCACCTTCAACAATACAATCGTTACTATTACTGACACTCAGGGTAACGCTGTATCATGGGCAAGTGCCGGTGAGATGGGCTTCAGAGGTTCAAGAAAATCAACACCGTTCGCTGCTCAAACTGCTGCTGAAACAGCAGCTAAGGTTGCGATTGACCACGGTATGAAAACCGTAGAAGTTTTCGTTAAGGGTCCGGGTTCAGGACGCGAAGCTGCAATCCGTGCATTGCAGACAGTAGGACTTGAAGTTACAATGATTAAAGATGTAACTCCAATCCCACACAACGGCTGCCGCCCACCTAAAAGAAGACGTGTATAACAGAAATTCGGAGGTAACAGATTATGGCAAGATATACCGGTGCGGTTTGTAAGCTCTGCCGTCGCGAAGGAAAGAAGCTTTTCCTTAAAGGCGACCGTTGCTATACTGGTAAATGTGCTCTCGAGCGTCGTTCATACGCTCCCGGTCAGCATGGCCAGAACCGTAAAAAAGTTTCTGAATACGGCTTGCAGCTTCGTGCAAAGCAAACTGCTAAGCGTTACTACGGTATTCAGGAAGGACAGTTTTATAAGTATTTCTTGATGGCTTCAAAGCGTCAGGGAATCGTGGGTGAAAACCTTTTGAAAATTTGTGAGAGCCGTCTTGATAACGTTGTTTATCTTCTCGGTTGGGCTTCTTCTCGTGCAGAAGCAAGACAGCTCACAATTCACGCTCACTTCCGTGTAAACGGCAAGAAGGTTGATATTCCGTCATACCTTCTCAAAGCAGGTGATGTAGTATCAGTTAAAGATGCAAGCAAAGACAGCGTTAAGATTAAAGAAGTTGTTGAAGCAAATGCATCCCGTCCTGTTCCTGCATGGCTTGATAAGAATGCAGAAGAGCTTTCAGCAAAGATTGTAAGATTACCGGAGAGAGAAGAAATTGCAGTTCCGGTTGAAGAGCATCTTATCGTCGAGCTTTATTCTAAATAATAGGCTTGAATATTACATTAACATTATGCAGAACTATCTGTACTCAATTAGGAGGGTTTTGAATGATAGGAATTGAGAAGCCCAGCATTGAAGCACTTGATTTAACTGCTGACGGAACTTATGGCAAATTCGTCGTTGAACCGCTTGAAAGAGGTTACGGCACAACACTTGGCAACAGCCTTCGTCGTGTTCTTTTGTCATCACTTCCGGGTTATGCAATTACTTCGGTAAAAATTGACGGTGTTCTTCATGAATTCTCAACCATTGACGGTGTGAAAGAAGACGTAACTGAAATCGTTTTGAATCTTAAGGGCGTAATCCTTAAAATTCACGGCGACGAACCAAAGACAATTTATATCGACGCAAGTGGTAAAGGCGAAGTTACAGCAGGTGACATAAAGGTTGATTCAGACGTTGAAATTCTTAATCCTGAACATCATATCGCTACTCTTGAAGATGGAGCTACACTTAAAATGGAGCTTACAGCTGACAGAGGAAGAGGATATGTTTCAGCAGAAAGAAACAAACAGCTTATGCAGCCTGTTATCGGCGTAATCGCAATAGATTCAATTTATACACCCGTATTAAAGGTCAACTATACAGTTGAAAATACTCGTGTAGGTCAGATTACTGACTATGACAAGCTTTCACTTGAAGCTTGGACAGACGGAACAATTTCAGCGCAGGAGGCCGTTTCTCTCGGCGCAAAAATCCTTACAGACCATCTCAATCTCTTTGTTGATCTTTCAGACAGAGCAAGAGAAACAGAGACCATGATTGACAAACCTGAAGACAGCAAGGGCAAGACTCTTGAGATGACAATTGAAGAACTCGACCTTTCAGTTCGTTCTTTCAACTGTCTCAAACGCGCAAGCATCAACACAGTTGAAGACTTGACAAACCGTTCAGAAGAAGACATGATGAGAGTCAGAAATCTTGGCAGAAAATCTCTTGATGAGGTTATAGCAAAGCTTGATTCTCTCGGTCTTACTCTTCGTAAGGATGACGAATAATAAAGGAGTGATTTCGAATGCCAGGAACAAGAAAACTCGGCAGAACAAGCGATCACCGCAAGGCTATGCTCAGAGGTATGGTAACATATCTTATCGAGAACGGTCAGATTGAAACAACAGTAACCAGAGCCAAAGAAGTCAGAGCTATGGCTGAAAAAATGATTACTATCGGTAAAGATAATAGTCTCCACTCAAAGAGACAGGTTTATTCTTACATCACAAAAGAAGCAGTTGCTAAGAAGTTGATGGAAGAAGTAGCACCGAAGTTCGCTGACAAGAACGGCGGTTATACAAGAATTATCAAAACCGGTCCAAGAAGAGGCGATGCTGCTGAAATGTGCATCATCGAACTTATCAACGACTAATGCGGTAAGGCTTAAAGAACCATAAAAATAACCCCTTAGGGATTTTCCTAAGGGGTATTTTTTTGTCTTTATTTATCTTTGTATTTCACCTGAAGAAATTTATCGAATTCTCGGTAGAAATATGCCGAGCCGATTACAAAGGAAATCAGTGTAATTATAAGATATATTGCAAGATTACTGTTGCACCCGAAGAAGCTTCCGCAATACATTTTACAAATTACAGCGGTTTCAATGCTGATAACACTCATAATCAAAAATACCGAATAAGCAAGGCAAAAAACAACTTTTCCGTATGTGGTCTTTGCAAATTCTCTGAAATATTTTTTTAGGTCTTTGTTCTTTAAATCATAAATTGTCATATAAACCTACCTCCAACCATAACCTTTTTAATGCTTATATCATCATCAAAAAGAAGAATATCAGCGTCAAAATTCTCTTTAATATAGCCCTTTTGACTGTCAATGCCCATAACTTTTGCAGGTGTTGACGATGCCATTTTCACCGCATCATAAATGGGTACGCCCACTTTTTTGTACATATTTCGCACAAGCATATCGGTTGTTGCGGCACTGCCGGCAAGACAACTTCGGTCGGAAAGCTTCATAACATTGTCTTCAAAAACTACTTCCAAGCCGTTTTCTTGCATACACACTTCGCCGTCTTTAAGGTCAGATGCTGAAAATTCCAGCCCGTCGGTGATTAAATACATTTTATCGGCACCCTTGCACTTGTATATGAGTTTAAGTACGCCAAGGGGCAAATGCCTTAAATCTGCGATAACCTGAACTGTGTATCTGTCATCAACCAAACCCGCTTCAACTGCGCCTGCAACGCGAAAAATTCCACGCTTAAAGCAACTTGAAGATGCGTTATAGATGTGAGTGAAATCGGAAAATCCGTGATTTAGTGCCTCGATTGTCGTGTCATAATCTGCCTTTGTGTGCGCAACCGATACAACAATTCCTTTTTTATGAAGCTTTTCGCCCAATTCAAAAGCACCGTCAATTTCAGGGGCAACGCCCATCATACGAACCTTATCCCAACACTCTAAAAGGGGAGTGGGGTCGTCTTTTATTGGGGACAGAATATTATCTTCACTTTGTGCGCCTTTGTTTTCGGGGTTTAAATAGGGCCCTTCAAAATGCACTCCTAAAATATTTGAGTCGGTGCAAATTTCACTGGCTTTTTTTATGTGTTCGGTAACTTCAAGTAACTGTTTGATAGGCGCCGCAAGTGTTGTGGGGAGAATTGATGTTGTACCGTGTAAAGCGTGAGCTCTTGCCATTTGACAAAGTTTTTCACTGTCACAGCACATAGCGGAAATTCCACCGCCGCCGTGCACATGCAAGTCAATAAACCCGGGGGATAGATATAAACCGTCACAGTCAATAATTTCTGCATTCTCACAGTTTATTTCTTCCGCAATTTTTTGAATTTTACCGCCATCTACAAACACAGACAGTTTTTTCACTTCATTTTCAAGTATTACATTTGCATTTTTGAAAAGTACCATCATTTCACCTTCATTCCAATACAGATTATGCCTTTGTCGGTAATGTCAATTACACCGTATTCGTCATTATATAATGCTCCGGGACAAAAAGCGTATACCCCGTCATAATAATCGTTTTGCTGATTGTGAGTGTGACCGTAAAGCGCAATTTTACAGTTGTTCTCACGGGCTTTGATGAGAAGCCCCGACAGGGTGCTTTTCACATATTCATAATGTCCGTGAGTAATGTAAATGTTTTCACCGTTTTCGGTGATTACCTGCCTTAAAGGGGATTCGCAATAAAAATCATTATTGCCTTTTACACAGTAGATACGCCTATCGCCGATATATTGCCGGCAATATTCAAAATCACGGTGTCCGTCACCTAAAAAAACAACGACTTGTGCACTCGGTTGGGCTTCAATGGCTTTTTTCATAGGCTTATATTGTCCGTGAGAATCAGAAAAAACAAGTATTCGCAAGCATATCACCCCGAGCAAAAACATATTATCTAATAATTACATTATATATCAATTCGGTGGTGTTTTCAATGAATAATGATAATTTCAACAAAATTTTAGATGATATGAGAAATCAAAAAAGCAAACAAGACGCACAGGATTATTTGATGAAGCAATTAAAACCGGACCAGAGTAAAAGGCTGAAAGAGCTTTTAAGCGATAAAAACGCCATGGAGCAAATGCTATCAACCCCACAAGCACAAGAATTGTTAAAGAAGTTTACGGAGGGTAACAATGGCTGATATACAAGAACTTTTGTCGTCAATAAGCGATGAAGATATGGCGAAGTTAAAAAGTGTTGCTGAGTCGATTATGGGCGGCGAAACAAAGAAAGAGGCAGAAGTTAAAAATCCAATATCCGATTTGCCCATTGATATGAATACCGTGACGAAGATTATGTCGGTAATCGGAAAAATGAATAAAGACGATTACCGCACCCGCCTTATAAATGATTTGAAACCGATGCTCAGTGACGAGCGCCGAAAAAAAGCAGATGAAGCGGTGAAGTTTTTACAGCTTATGCAGATTTTACCCCTGTTGAAAGGAATGTTTTAAATGAGTGACTATTCTTATGCAGAAATACAAAATATGCAGCAAAAGGCAATGGCGAGAGTTCGGCAAATGCAAAGGAATTCAGAAGCATTCAGAGAAAAAGCGCAGGAAGAATTAGACAAAAACCGCAAAACGGAAAAGCAGTCAGCGCCGCCGACAAATTCGTCACAGGTGACACCTAAAATTACAAATATGCCGCCTAACTTTCCCGAAAACAGTCAGTATCCGCGCTTTAAAGATTTTTTTCAAAATGTACAGAAAGAAGAAAGCAAACCGACGCAAAATAAGGCAAGCACCCTTGAAAATCTTTTTTCAGAGCCTGATAAGGCCATGCTGACAGGACTGATAATGCTGTTGAAAAGCGAAGGAGCCGACGAGATTTTAATAATGGCGCTGATTTATATTATGTCGTAATTTGTAAGGCAGTTTTTCAGCCGAGCGCAAAAGTGCTCGGTATTTTTTTATATAAAAATTAACAAAATGAAATTTATATGTTGTAAAGTGTTCAAACTTAATATATAATGTATAAGGATTTGATATAAAAGGGGTATGGAATTTGAAAGAGTTGTTGGTATCTATTGAAAATTTGGTTTGGGGCGTTCCGCTTTTAGTGCTGATTCTTGCGGGTGGCACATTGCTTACCGTAAGACTTAAAGGTATTCAAATTAGAAAACTTCCCCTTGCTTTTAAATGGATGGTCACAAAGGAAGAAGGCGTAACAGGCAATGTTTCTTCTTTCGGAGCACTTTGTACTGCTCTTGCCGCAACAATCGGTACAGGCAATATTGTCGGCGTTGCAACTGCAATTTGTCTGGGCGGTCCCGGAGCACTGTTCTGGCTTGTTATGGCGGGCTTTTTAGGCTTGGCAACAAAATATGCCGAAGGCTTGCTCGCTATTAAATACCGTGAAGTAGCCCCTGACGGACATACATACGGCGGACCGTTCTGTTACATTGAAAAAGGTATGGGCAAAAAATGGGTTTGGCTTGCGAAGACATTTGCGCTCTGCGGCAGCGGTGCGGCAATACTCGGTATTGGAACATTCACTCAGGTGCACAGTATTGCAAATTCGGTTGAAGACTTTTTTGACCCGGAAAAAGCAAACATAGTTTCATTGCCGTTCGGTGATATTACGGTTTCGGTGCTTATTACATCAATAGTTTTGACAATTTGTGTAGCGCTTGTATTGATTGGCGGAATTAAAAGAATTTCGAGTGTGGCTTCACTTGTTGTTCCGGTTATGGCAATAACATATATTGTATTTTCATTCATTCTTGTTTTCGCAAATTTAGATAAAATCCCAAATGCATTTGCAATTGTTATTAAGGGCGCATTTGACCCTGCCGCTGTTACGGGCGGTGCAATAGGCTCAATATTTGTAGCAATGCAGCACGGCATTTCAAAGGGTGTTTTCTCAAACGAAGCGGGACTTGGCTCCGCACCCATTGCGGCAGCGGCGGCTATGGCAAAAGAACCCGTCCGTCAAGGTCTTGTAACAATGATTGGCGCATTTGTAACAAATGTTATTTGCCTTATGACAGGTCTTTCACTTGTTATGACGGACGCTTGGAAAACAGGTCTTCAAGGCTTTTCTGTTACACGGTACGCCTTTTCACAGGGGATGCCTTTCATCAACGAAAGAATTATTTCCTTTATTCTGACAATTTCACTTGTTTTCTTTGCCTTCACTACCATAATAGGTTGGGATTACTATGCGGAATCCTGTATGGAATATCTCACAAAGGGCAGCAAAAAGGCAGTGAAGATTACAAAATATCTGTATATCGCCGCAGTATTCGTCGGACCGTTTATGACAATCGACTCGGTT
Organism: uncultured Clostridia bacterium; assembly: GCA_945787805.1. Lineage (GTDB taxonomy): Bacteria > Bacillota > Clostridia > Oscillospirales > Acutalibacteraceae > Fimenecus. The sequence goes on from CALZID010000016.1 coordinate 16,969, forward strand.
TGGACAATTGCAAACATTTTCAACGGTGTTATGGCGCTTCCGAATATGATTGCAATTTTTGCCCTTTCGGGAATTGTTGTGAAAGATACAAAAGAATTTTTTGACAGACGAAAACAAGAAAAAACAAACAAATAATTAAGTGGGGATGCCAAATCGGTATCTCCATAAATTTTTAAATGATAATTGTTTTCAATGTGCATAAATTTTGTGTAAGCTATTGACAACAATCGACTTTTGTAATAAAATTATCGCATTATTGAATAACCGGGTGACGCAGATTGAAGAGTAATCGACTGTCTGCCGACGGTGTTCCGGAGAATTCCGCACAAATTGCGGATACCGAAGGTGTAAAGCATTTTGCTAATCTCTCAGGTTAAAGGACGGAAGTTACCTTTTTGTATTTTTACGACTGAGTGCATTATGCATTCAGTCTTTTTTTATAAGGAGAAGTAAAAATGAGTTTCAGTGAGTTTTTAGTCAAGGTGGACGATTTTGTATGGGGCGTTCCGTTGATGGTTCTTATTCTTGCCGGCGGCATTTGGCTTACGGTAAGATTAAAGCTTTTACAAGTAATAAGATTACCTTTGGCTTTGAAATGGATGGTGCAGGAAGAAGACGGCGGTAAAGGTGATGTTTCATCATTTGGTGCTTTGTGCACAGCACTTTCTGCTACAATCGGTACAGGTAATATTGTCGGCGTGGCAACTGCAATATGTGCAGGCGGCCCGGGTGCGCTTTTCTGGATGCTTATTGCGGCTTTTTTCGGAATGGCAACAAAATATGCCGAGGGACTTTTAGCAATTAAATACAGAGTTACTACCCCTGACGGCAGAAAGCTCGGCGGACCTTTCTATTACATTGAAAACGGTATGGGCAAAAAGTGGAAATGGCTTGCTAAATGCTTTGCATTTTTCGGAGCCTGCGCAGGTTTAATGGGTATCGGCACATTTACACAGGTTAACGGTATTTCATCTGCAATTACATTCTTCTTTGATTCAGACAAGACGAACACAGTCAATATTCCTTTTATCGGCGAATATTCATGGACTGTAATTATTGCGTCGGTTTTACTTGCCCTTTGCGTAGGACTTGTTGTCATAGGCGGAATTAAGCGTATTTCAAATGTTGCAACAATCGTAGTTCCGTTTATGGCAATTGCATACATAATTTTTGCACTAATGCTTATTTTGTCCAACCTTGATAAAATTCCTATGGCAGTGGCACTTGTTGTAAAAGGTGCATTTAACCCTGCCGCAGTAACGGGCGGCATTGTCGGTACAATGATAGTTGCGATGCAAAAGGGAGTTGCACGGGGCATTTTCTCCAACGAGGCAGGTCTCGGCTCGGCACCTATTGCCGCCGCTGCCGCAAAAACAAAAGAACCTGTAAGACAAGGTCTTGTTACAATGACGGGCACTTTTCTTGATACAATAATAATTTGTACAATGACAGGCCTTGCAATTGTTATCACAGGCGCATGGAAGGTTGAAGGGCTCGAAGGCGTAACAGTTACCGCTTATGCATTCGGTGAAGGAATTTCATTCTTGCCGGAGCGTGTGACCTCATTCATTCTTATGGTTTGTCTTGTGTTCTTTGCCTTTACAACTATTCTCGGTTGGGATTACTATTCGGAAAGCTGTCTTGAATATTTGTCAAACGGAAACAAAAAAATTGTTAAAGCATTCAGAGTGCTATACATTCTTGCGGTTTTCATCGGACCTTATATGACAATCAAATCGGTTTGGACAATTTCGGATATTTTCAACGGACTTATGGCACTTCCGAATATGATTGCAATTTTTGCCCTTTCGGGAATTGTGGTGAAAGAAACAAAGGATTTTTTCGACAGACGAAAGCAGGAAAAAACAAATAAATAATAAAATGGGGATACAAATTCGGTATCCCCATAAAAATTATATAATCAGATTTCATTTCTTCTCATTTATAAACGCCCTGAACAACGGCAAGCATGATGAGAAGAATTTTTTATATGCTTCGCAATAATCTCTGTCGGCACGGGTGCGCTTGCACCCACCCCCGCGGCAAACAGAATAGTACTTGCATTGTTTGCATTTTTCCGGGACAGCAAGACTTTCTCTTAAAAATTCAATGGCTTTATCACAATGCGCCAGAGTGTCAAAGCTTTCACTTTCATCATTGATATTGCCCAATAACCATTCGTCGGTACAATAGAAGTCGCAGGGATAAACATTTCCGTTACCCTCCGCCACAAACTGGTGCATACAATGTCCGCACATTCCACATTGTTCCGTTTGATTACCGAGAAAAAGATGCACTAAATTGTCAAAATATCTGATGCTTGTGTATTGACCGCGCACATAGTCCTTTACATAGTGATTAAAGCCTTTTATTAGATAATTTGCATATTGCTCATTTGTCATATAAAGCTCATTTTCACTCTTGTCATCAAAGGGACGAAGGCAGGGGATAAACTGCAAATATCTAAATCCTTTACTGCGGAAGAACTTATAAATCTCGTCAATATTGTCGGCGCAATGCCCCGTTAAAACCGTGAGAATATTGAAATCTACATGATACTTTTTAAACTTTTCAGCGGCCTGCAAAATCTTATAAAAGGCATTTTCCCGTTTTTCGTCAACACGGAATTTATTGTGCTCAAAATTGCCGTCAAGACTTAATCCCACAAGGAATTTGTTGTCACGGAAAAACTCGCACCACTCATCGGTAACCAAAGTGCCGTTTGTCTGAATACTGAGATAAATTCGGCTGTGAAGCGTATTTGCTGATTTGACCTTTTCAACAAAATGCTTGAAATAGGGAAGTCCCGCAATTAAAGGCTCACCACCCTGAAAAGCAAAAGCAACACTTTCACCGTCGGCAAATTTCAGTGCTTTTTCTATTATATTGTCAGCGGTTTCATTTGTCATAACACCGAAAGATGAAACCTCACGAAGCTCGGTGACATTATGGTAGAAACAATATCTGCATCTCAAATTACATAAACTTGACGCAGGTTTAATCATTATAGAAAGCGGTGGCATAGAGTTCTCCTAATTGTAAACCCCACAGAAAAACTGTGGGGCTGATTGTTTAATTAAAAATTTTTGTAATAATCGTAGTTAATACCACGACGGTTCGATTTGAAGTTATTCATAACTTCATCCATCTTCTCATCCATTTCTTCTGCGATTTCAGGATAAGTGCTTGTTCTCTTATAGCTTTCGCTGATATCGTCGTTGAGAAGGAAGAGCCAATTCTTTCTTGTCTTATCGAAGAATGCGGGGTTATCATTCTGCATCTTGCGGAAATACTTGAAGGTTACAAATTCATTTTCTGTAAGAACAGGGTATTTATAGTCCTTATATTCTTCACGGTTAAGCAAGTCGGTGGTAGAAACCGTGTATTGAAGCGCTTTAAGCTTTTCACGCTTCATATGAAGAATCGGATGGTCTGCATTGTGAATAGGAGTATCATTTGTGAGAACGGGCATCATTGAAACACCGTCAATAGTTCTGTCTGTCGGCAGATAACTCTTTTCACCGTTATTGCCCGTAATTCCGCAAAGGTCAATAAGTGTCGGGAACATATCGGTAAGAACTGAGCTTTGATGTCTTGTTGTTCCTGCTTCCCAAAGACCGCCGTTGTTAGTCCATTTAATCATAAACGGAACCTTCTGACCGCCTTCATAAGCAAGATATTTACCGCCGCGAAGCTCACCCGTTGAGCCTTCAAGTGCCGGACCGTTATCACTTGTGAATACAATGATTGTATCGTCCATTACGCCGAGCTCTTCAAGAGTGTTAAAGAGCTCGCCCAAGTAATAGTCAAACTCAGTAACACAGTCAACATAAGTACCCATACCCGATGTGCCGTCGAAATCATCGCCTGCAAAAACAGGACCGTGCGGCCAGGGAGTTGCATAATATGCGAAGAACGGCTCGTCGGAATTTGTAACCTTGTCGGTAATCCAGTCTGTAATTTCGCCGTGAATCCATTCGCTGAGCATACTCTGGTCTTTTTTACCGTCTTTAAACATTTCGTCAATGCCGTGAACGATTTCATATTCGCCGTTTTCTTCTCTAACATGATAGAACGGAGTCATATCATTGACATGGTGGCTGCCGTAGAAATAATCAAAGCCCTGGTTTGTAGGAAGATATTCACCGTAATCGCCTAAATGCCATTTACCGAATGCGCCTGTGTTATAGCCTGCATTTTGGAATACCTCCGCAATTGTGATTTCATCACCGAGCATACCGTCACAGTTGTTACCCATTTCAATTGAGTTGAAAATACGGGTTGATGCGAAAGGTGAAAGTGTATCGAATGTGGGATAAATAACATTGTCTGCATATCCGCGGAAAGGATAACGACCTGTCATAAGGCCGAAACGGGCAGGTGAGCAAACCGAATAGCTTGAATAGAAGTTGTCAAAGTTTACGCCTTCTTCGCCGATACGGTCAATGTTCGGCGTAGCAAAATCGCCGCCGTTTAAAGAAATATCGGCCCAACCTAAGTCATCCATAAGAATAAAGAGAACATTCGGCTTGTTTTCGGTATTTTTGTCAACCTTGTCGAGATAATCGTCGTGACCTTCCCAAAGTCTTTCAACATTAGGCTGTGCACGAAGATTCATTGTGATAACATAGAAAGATGATGTTGCAGCAAGAATTAAACTGATGACGCTTGTTGCGACAACATGCAAGCTTTTTTTCTTAAACTGCTTTTTGCCCACAAAGAAAAGAGCGAGAAGAGCGAGAATACAGGGTAGAATAATTAAAATATTTCCTGCAAATCTGACAAAGAAATTAAAATTATCATTACCCGCAATAAGAGCATTTTCGGCTGTGCTCCAACCGGCTTTGCCGCTGCCTAAAAATGCGCCGAAGCCTGCGTCTGCACCCCAAATTGAGAAATAGAGAACAATTGCAAGGCCGTTTATGGCGTATGTAATAAAGTTCCAGATATAAAGCTTTTTAAAAATAAAAATTCCTAACATCATAAAAGCAACAACAATGCACATATACGCCACATTCACAACGGCTACAATATTAAGCCGCATAATGAGCAATGCAAGCGCAAGCACAATGCCGATTGCAGTTAAAATCATAGGAAAAACCTTTTTGGATTTGTCAAAAACAATTCCCTTTTTCATTTTATTTCCTCCTTCAAAGAACATAATACATATATTATATAAGAAAAATCCAATTTTTTCAATACAAGAATTAAAAAAATAAGGCAGTCTTTTTTTCAGACTGCCTAAATCTTATTCAGCAATGCTTTTAGCATAGTTTAAAATTGTTTCGTGAACCCTTTCGTTTAGAGTGGCCACATCACTTCTTGTCATATTCTCTGTTTCAATAGGGTCGAGAATATTAACCGATACATTGGGCGCTCCCAAAAGATGCCCGTTTGCTTCAAATAAACGGTGAACATTGTGCAAATAAATAGGAACAATGGTAACTCCCGTTTTATTTGCTATTTTAAAAGCACCGTTTTTAAACGGCTCGGGAATATTTGTAAAGTTTCTGCGACCTTCGGGGAAAATAAGCATGGAATATCCGTTTTTTATGTTCTCGGCGGTTTGGTTGATAGCCGAAGCAGATTGTCTTATATCGGCTGTATCGATTGAAACACAGTTAAAGTGTTTGAAAATCAGCTTGATAAAGGGCAGATTAGCCATAGTATTTCTAACAACAAAACCAAATTGAAAATCTTTTAGGGCATACAAAAGCACAGGAATATCGCCGTAGCTCTGATGATTCGGTACGAAAAGCACAGGTCGGTCAGTGGGAATTTTTTCGAGTCCGGTAACTGTCATATTGCACTTAGTTTGTTTAATGCAATATTCGGACCAATCCTGCACGGTTTTGGTAGTAAGGGACATTTCTTCTTGCTTTTTGTTGTCTTTTTCTAATTCTTCCATACGCTTAATAACGGGATAAACCTTTACTGCGCCATAGAAAATAATTTTGGTAAAAAATGTTATTGTTCTAATAAATTCTTTAATCTTTTTCATAATCACGACTCTAAATATTCAATATATTCTTCAAGGCACATACCAAGCTGATTCATTTTCTTTGCATGCTCAACTCCAACATACCTGAAATGCCAGGGCTCATAAATAATTTCTGTAATATCGGTTTTGTCTTTCGGATAGCGGAGAATAAATCCGTAATTCTCTGCGTTTTCAATAAGCCACTTAAATTGCGGCGTTTTTTCAAAATTGTTTGAAAGGTCCGTGCTTCCCTTTGCAAGAATATCCACGGCTAAACCTACATTATGCTCGCTGGTGCCCGGATATGCACGGGATTTATTTGTTTTAGCTTTTGCCTCTTCAAGAGAAAGACCGGTGTTCATATTTCTTTCAACCGAGCCTACAAAATTTCTGTTTTGCCTTACAATACTGCGATATCCCGAATAGAAGCCCAACGGAACACCTGCGTCTTCGGCGGCTTTAAACATATCTTTCAGCGGTTGATATGCCAGTCTGTCAATGGCTTGAATGTCAAAATCCGACTTATTGAGTATTGAGTTGTCAACGGCTTGTCCGTTTGACCAATAAACTAAATCCCACTTGAAATCTTCGGATAGTTCATAATAGTTGTTAACTAAAAGCAATATTCTTCCGTGTCGGTTTTCGTCGGCGGGTACAGCCTTCGGCGCACGGTATTTTGCATATTGATAAAAGGACTTGTTAACCGTCGGTGCGGCACTTGCTGTGGTTGACTCTGCAACGTTTGAAGATACTGCGGTTGTTTGGGTTGACTCGGTTGTGGAGGCAACAGGTGCGTCGGCGGGTACATATTTTTCTTTCGGCTGTGCCTTTTTAACGGCAAAAATACCGACTGCGACGACAGCAAAGCAAATAATGGAAATAAGTATAATTCTTTTGCTCTTGTTCATATTATCAACTCCGTACAATTATAGTATTATACAGAATTCAGCTTCGGTTTTCAATGCTTTTTAAAATATTAAATAAAATAATTATTTTTTTAATAAACGGTAAAAAATTGTAAGAGAATAATTAGATAATAATATTGACTTTTTTCAAAAATTGTTGTAAATTTATAAGGTAAAGGTTAATTATCAGAAAGGGATATCTTGATATGGCTAAAAAAATTATTACTCCCGAAGAATATAAAGCAAAGCTCGAAAAAAAAGTTACAAAAAGAAAACGGTTTTTTGAGGCATTTTTGAAGACGCTTGCTTTTGCTTTGGCAATCGCATTGGTATTCAGTGCGTCAACAATTGCGCACACAAGAATAGAAAAGCTTTCTCTCAACAAAACTGTTCAAACAAACGGCGGCTTGAAAAACGGGTTTGAAGATAGCGGTTACGATAACGGGGGCTCAACCGATTCAGGCAGTGCCGACAACACAGCGTCAACCGATTCGGGTAATAAAGACTCGGCTGATTCAAGTTCGAACAACGCAAATGCAAATTCTGCTTCATCAGAAGACGCTAAAAACTTTGAGCTTTTCGTAAAGGCATTTAAGGGTGTTAAAACTAACGCCAAGAGTGTAACTTATGTTAAGAAAAAGGCGTATAACTATAACAACCATGTTAAAGCTAATGCAATTATTGAAGCAGCGGCAGCTCCTCTTTTGAGTTCATTACTTAAAGAAGAAGAAGTAAACGAAACATATACGGGCGCAGATATCGCAGCAAAATTCCCGCCGTCAGGTACAACTTGCGGTCTTACACAAGATGATGTAAAGAAAATCACTTGTAAAGAAGAAGGCAACTATTACATTATAGAAGTTATTGTTAAGGGTAGCAAAAATCCCGAAGCAGGTAAGGGCGTCGGTGCGGTTGCATCAATTATCACAAAGCAGCAAATTGAAGACCCGATTAAGAATATTCCGGCTATCAACAGCCTTAAACCGACATGTGATTATCATGACACAACGGCAAGAGCAAAGATTGAAAAATCAACAGGAAACTGTGTTGAATATTATTACCAGCTTCCGATGATTCTTACCATGTCAAACGATAAGAATGCCTATGAAATCGGTCTTGGATTTGAAGATTGGTGGACAATTGCATACTAATTTGTAATCAAAAATCAAGGACTTAACTTATGAAAGTTAGGTCCTTTTTTTGTTACTCTTCTGTTTGTTTTCCTAAAAACGATGCCGCAACAGATACCAATTTAATCTCGGTTTGAGTGGGCATACTGCCGTCTGTGTTGAGCATAAGCACAACCGCACCTGCAACATCGCCGCCACCGATAATGGGATATGCAATTCCCGCCTCTCTGTCGTTGTCCGCCAGCGGATATAAGGCTTTAATTTCGGGAGCTGCAACATAATTTTCTCTGTCTTCAATCATATCTTCAAGTGCAGTTGAAATTCTTTTGTCAAGCACATCTTTTTTAGGCATACCCGAAACCGCAATAACATGGTCACGGTCAGTGATGATTACAGGCAAATTTGTGGCACGGTTTAATACATCTGTGTATTGACTTGCAAATTCCGATAACTCACCGATGGGCGAATACTTTTTGAAAATTACTTCGCCGTCGGATGCAGTGTAAATCTCCAGCGGGTCGCCTTCACGGATTCGCATAGTCCTACGAATCTCTTTCGGAATAACAACCCTTCCCAAATCATCAATTCTTCTCACAATCCCGGTTGCTTTCATATATAAATCTCCTTTTGCAAATACATCGTAGGGCGGGGGCTTGCTCCCGCCGTTAGTTTGTGCGGGTAATGTCGGCGGCACCAAGGCACCGCCCTACACAAAATTTCAAATTGTGATGTTAGTATTTGTTTAAGATATTTTTTTATACTTTTTAATGTGAAATATATGAAAATATTTTGATATACATTTTTAAAAAATACTGTTGTTTTTGTTTTATAAAAATGTTATTCTATAACCATAAATTCAAAGGGAGATTTACGATGACATTTGAAGTAAAAGGCAATCAGTTCTTAAAAGACGGAAAAGAAATTAAAATCATTTCGGGTGCGGTGCATTATTTCAGAAATATGCCCGATACCTGGCGTGACATATTTAAAAAGTTGCGTGCAATCGGGTGCAACTGCGTTGAAACCTACTGCGCTTGGAATATGCATGAAAAAAAGCCCGATGTTTATGATTTTACAAATAATCTTGATATTGCAAGGTTTATAAAAACTGCGGGAGAAGAAGGGCTTATGGTAATTGTCCGCCCGGGCCCGTATATCTGCTCCGAATGGGAATTCGGCGGACTTCCTTGGTGGATTCAGGCGGACGAAAATATGGAAATTCGTTGTTCAAACAAAGCCTATATCGAACGCTTTGACAAATATCTCGACAAGCTTTTTGACGAAGTCAGACCGCTACTCTGCACAAACGGCGGCCCCGTTATTATGATGCAATGCGAAAACGAATACGGATATTACGGCGACGATAAAGAATATCTTGCATATCTTCGTGACGGATATATTAAGCGCGGAATTGATTTACCGCTTTTCACCTCTGACGGAACATCAAAAGAAAACCTTTTAGACGGCAGCATTGAAGGCTGTATTTCAACGCTCAATTTCGGCAGCCGTGTTGAAGAAAACTTTAAAGCCCACGATGAGTTGTTCCCAGATTCACCTAAAATGTGTATGGAAATGTGGAACGGTTGGTTTGACGCTTGGGGTGAAGAGCATCATCACACAACATCAGCCGAAGATTACGCAAAGGTTGTTGACGATATGCTGAGCCGCGGCAGTATGAATATGTATATGTTTATCGGCGGCACAAATTTCGGTTTTACAAGCGGTGCTAACCATTACGAAAAGTTTTGTCCCGATGTTACGAGTTATGACTATGACGCCATGCTTACCGAATGCGGTGATGTAACACCGAAATATTATGCTGTCCGTGATGTGATTAAGAAATATGTTGACGGCGAATTGCCTGAAGTACCCGCTAACCGAGAGAAAAAGGCTTACGGAAAAGTGAAGCTTACCGAAACGGCAGGTCTTTTTGATAATCTGTCAAACCTTGCGGAGAAAAAGCATAACGATGTGCCGCTCTGTATGGAAAAGAACGGTCAAGGCTACGGTTATATCGCATACACAACAATGCTTAACCGTGATTATACCGATACCACTCTTTCCTTTGAAAGCCTTGGGGACAGAGCACAAATTTACATAAACCGTGACCTTGCGGGAATTGTTTATATCAACGATGAAAAGCTTGAACTTAAAATTAACGCAAAAGCGGGGGACAGGCTAACAATCCTTTGCGAAAATATGGGCAGAGCGAATTTCGGACCTAAAATGATGCGCAAAAAGGGTATTGCGGGCAGATGCTTGCTTGGCAGTACAATCCATTTTAATTGGGATGTTTACTGTCTTGAAATGGATAATCTGGAAAAGCTTGTTTATTCAAATGAAACACCTGTTGAAAAATTTGCTTTCTATAAAGGCAAGTTTTCGATAGATGAAGCAAAAGATACTTTTGTAAAGCTTGACAACTTTACAAAGGGATTTGTAACAATTAACGGATTTAATATAGGCAGATATTGGGAAATAGGTCCGCAGGTTACGCTCTATCTTCCCGCCTCACTTTTAAATGTAGGTGAAAATGAAATCGTTGTGTTTGAAAGTGACGGAATAAAAGGTGAACCCGTTATCGAATTTGTCGATACTCCCATACTTGATAAAAACTTGTGACATTTATTGACAAATATGAATTTTATAACTATTGAAAAAAGTGTTGAAATATGATATTATGCTTTTATTAACAGTTGAGGTGATATTATGTATAGATTTATTGGCGGAATGGCTTCCTACGATTTGTTTAATACCGTTGCAATTGTTATTGCAGCCTTAGCCGGTTTTTGTTATTTTAAATCTAAAAAAAATGCTATTAGTTTATATTCAAAATATGCAATAGGATTTGCTTTAAATAAAAATTATTATTTCGGCAAAATTGTTGAAACTATATTGGTTTTATTAGAAATTACTATAATGACAGCGATTGCTCTTAAAGCGACTGATTTTAACAGGCCTTTGGGTGATATTCTAAATACAAGTGCAAACTATTTCGGCGCTTTGTTTGGCGTTTTTCCACTGTGGCTTGCTGTTACCTTAATTCTTATGACCAATCCGCTTAAAAGCATTGATGTAGCAACTATGGTTATGCCGATATGCTTGTTCTTTGTAAAAATTGCGTGCTTTTTAAACGGTTGTTGTTGGGGTATTCCTTGGAAACACGGCTTATATAATTATCACTATGACCATCCGGGATATCAAGTTCCCGTTCAGGCAATCGAAGCATTTTGGGCACTTGCCATTTTCATTTTCTTATCCATATACAGAAAAAAGGCAAAGCCCGGAACAATATATCCGTTATATGTAATAATTTACAGTGCAACCCGTTTCTTCAGCGAATTTTTAAGAGCCGATTCAGAGCCTGTGCTCGGAATATTTTTCACATATCATATACTTTGCGTAATCGGTGTTGCGGTAGGCTTGGTTTTACTGTTCGTTGTTTTGAAATTCGGCGACAGAATAAACACATTCTTTGATAATAAACATGCAAAAGCCGACGCAAGAATTTCTGCCGCCGTTGACGCTCACAATGCGATAACTCCGGAGGAATTGGAAAAACGCAAAAAAGCAAAGGAAAGAAAAAAACAACAAAAGAAGCAGTTTGCAAAAAGCAGAAAACTGTAATATGCACATTGAATCCATCTACATTTTTTGTAGGTGGATTTTTTTCGTCCCTTTCAATACTTGTAAAAGAAAACTTTCGGAAAACAAACATACGGTTGAGCTTCAAGATGAAATGTATGTGGACAGTGAAATTGAATTTTCAATTCCTGTCCGTGAAGCGCTGTCAAAGCTCAAAACAGATTTTAATGTTATCTGTGGTAGGGGGCTTTAAATCCCGTGAAATCGGTGAGATGTTAAGGCTTCCTGCAAATACAGTTAGAACAAAACAAAAAAGAGCGTTGCAAAAAACAAGAGAAAACACAGAGTAAAAGTTAAAAACAAAATTTAATAGACACCGTGTTAAAAACAGTTGACAAGCGATTTTTTAAGTGGTAAAATATTCAGTAATCCTTAGGGGAGTAGCTAATTCTCGGTAATCAACAAATTCACGCTCAACAGAGCTGGTTACCGTCCCTGTTTTACGGGCAGCAAGACCTTTGGCAGATTTCCTGTCAAAGGTCTTTTTTACATAGCATATTTTTATTTCAAAAGTGAAAAAATATAAAGAGGTGTTTTTATGAAGTACTATCTTCACGAAGTCAATGAAGTTTTCGAAGAAGTAAAGAGCTCCGAACAAGGTCTTACATCTGCCGAAGCTGAAAAAAGACTTCAGGAAAACGGAAAAAACAAATTGGCAGAAGCCAAAAAAGTTTCCATGTTTTCCCGTTTTATGGACCAGATAAAAGACCCGATGATTATTATCTTGCTTATTGCAGCGGTAATTTCAGCGGCTACGGAAATGATTGAAGCGGGCGGCTTTGTAACTCCTACTGACTCAATTATAATTCTCGTGGTTGTTCTTATTAACGCAGTTCTTGGCGTTCTGCAAGAAAGCAAAGCCGAAAAAGCGGTTGAAGCCTTACAGAAGATGTCCGCCGCAACATCAAAGGTTCTTCGTGACGGTAAGGTTGAAACCGTTAAGAGCGAAGATTTGGTAGTGGGCGATGTTGTTCTTCTCGACGCAGGTGACGCTATCCCTGCCGACTGCCGTATTTTCGAGTGCGCAAGCATGAAAATCGAAGAAGCGGCACTCACGGGTGAGTCCGTTCCCGTAACAAAACTCGTAAAGGCACTTATGGGCAAGAGCGACAGTGACGAAGTAGCATTGGGCGACCGCAAGAATATGGCTTATATGGGTTCAACTCTTGTTTACGGCCGTGGTAAGGCAGTTGTTGTAGCAACAGGTATGAATACCGAAATGGGTAAAATCGCCAATGCCATTACACTTGCAGAAGACGGCAAAACTCCCCTTGAAATTAAACTTGAACAGCTTTCAAAGGTTCTCACAAAGCTCGTTATCGGCGTCTGCTTGGTAATTTTCGCCTATAATATTGTTACACAGTATTTTATGGCTGAAGGCGCACAGTTCTTTGATGTTGCACTCAGCTCGTTTATCACGGCAATCGCACTTGCAGTTGCGGCAATTCCGGAAGGACTTGTTGCAGTTATGACAATCGTTCTTTCTATCGGCGTTACAAATATGTCAAAGAAGAACGCAATTATCAGAAAAATGACTGCTGTCGAAACACTCGGTTGTACTCAGATAATCTGTTCGGATAAAACGGGTACTCTCACACAGAATGTTATGACAGTTGTTGACCACTACGCTCCTAACGAAGCACAGCTTGCAACAGCAATGGCTCTTTGCACAAATGCAGAGGTTGACGAAAACGGCAAGGGTACGGGTGAGCCCGACGAGGTTGCACTTATCAACTATGCAAGCTCATTAAATCTGCCGAAAGCAGACCTTGTTGCAAAATATCCCCGTGTGGGTGAAGTACCTTTTGACTCGGGCAGAAAGATGATGTCGACGGTTCACGGCAAGGGCAACAGCTTTGTTCAGTTTACAAAGGGCGCTCCCGACGAAATCCTTAAAAAGTGTACCCATGCCGACATAAACGGTGAAGTTGTAGAAATGAACGACGAAATCCGTGCAAAGATTATGGAAGAGAATACAAGAATGGGCAACAAAGCTCTCCGTGTATTCGCAGTCGCTTATAAGAGCTACAATGAAGTTCCCGCAGCCTTTGACTCTGAATCACTTGAATTTGATATGATTTTCATCGGTCTTACAGGTATGATTGACCCTGTTCGTCCCGAAGTAAAAGACGCTATCGTTGAATGTCGCACCGCAGGTATTAAGCCTATTATGATTACAGGCGACCATATCAACACAGCAAAGGCTATTGCCCGTGAATTGGGTATTCTCACAGATGACAGTCAGGCTATGATGGGCGCCGATATTGATAAATATTCGGATGAAGAATTTGAAAAGATTGTTGAAAATATCTGCGTTTATGCCCGTGTTCAGCCTGAACATAAAACAAGAATTGTCAATGCTTGGAGAAACAAGGGCTATGTTACCGCAATGACAGGTGACGGCGTAAACGACGCTCCGTCAATCAAGAGTGCCGACATAGGTGTGGGTATGGGTATTACCGGTACCGATGTTACAAAGAATGTTGCGGATATGGTTCTTGCAGACGATAACTTTGCAACAATCGTTTCAGCGGTTGGCGAAGGCAGAAGAATTTACGATAATATCCGTAAAGCCATTCAGTTCCTTCTCGGCTCAAACCTTTCGGAGGTTGTATCAATTTTCTTTGCAACAATTATGAACTTTACAATTCTTCGAGCACCGCACCTTCTCTTCATTAACCTTGTAACAGACTGCTTCCCCGCACTTGCTCTCGGTCTTGAACAACCTGAAGAAAACATTATGAGAAGAAAACCGAGAAGTAAAAATGACGGTGTTTTTGCCGGCGGTTTAGGCTTTGACTGTGCATATCAGGGACTTATTGTTTCAATTCTCACCGTAATCGCATTCTATGCCGGTGAATTCATTGAAACAGGGCATTTGGTATTAAGAAATATTGCAGACAGTGAAGACGGTATGACAATGGCATTCTTCACAATGGCTATGTGTGAAATCTTCCATTCATTCAATATGCGTTCACAGCGCAGCTCCGCGGTGGCAATGGTATTTAAGGGACGCCACAACATGGCTCTCTACGGCGCTATGATTGGTTCGTTTATTCTCACAACTGCGGTTGTTGAAATACCGTTCCTTGCAAATATGTTTGAATTTACACAGCTTTCACTTATTGAATATGCAATCGCATTGGGACTTGCATTCCTTATTATTCCGATTGTTGAAGCCGTTAAGGCAATTCAAAGAGCAGCTTCAAAAAATAAAGAATAAGGCAAAATTTAAAAAGCAGACCGTCAGGGCGTTTGTTCTGACGGTCATTTTTTGCATATTTTCATTCTGAACGGCAAAAGATATTCAGGGTGATAATATGGAATTTGTAAAAGAGATTTCCCATGTTCTGTTGTCTTCAATAGCGTCAATTATTGTTTTGTTTTTGTTGACAAAAATTATGGGGTACCGACAATTGACTCAGCTGTCATTTTTTGATTACATTATCGGCATAACCATCGGCTCCATTGCCGCAGAAATGGCAACGGATCTGGAAAACGACTGGTGGAAGCCCTTGGTGGCGATGATAGTTTATTCTCTCGGGGCAGTGGGTACTTCCGTACTTTCATTAAAAAGCATAAAAGCAAGACGGTGGTTTACGGGCGCTCCGCTGATATTGATTTATAACGGAAAAATAATTCATAAAAATATGAAAAAAGCGCGTTATGATATGAACGATTTGCTTTCGGAGGCTCGAATAGAAGGCTATTTTGATTTAGGCGAAATCGCTTTTGCCATTATGGAGCATAACGGTAAGGTGAGCTTTTTACCCAAAGCAGAGAATATGCCCTGCACTAATAAAGACGCAAATATTTCAGTATCGCCGTCAACTCTTTGCGCCAATTTGATAGTGGACGGAGAAATTATGACAAACGCTCTTTCGGCCGTCGGTAAAAATGAAATTTGGCTAAAAGAACAGCTGAAGGAATTAAAACTTTCGGCAAAGGATTTGGCATTGGCGACTTATGACGGAAACAAACTGATACCCTTTAAATATGAAAAGGATAAAAAGGGCAACGATATATTTATGTAAAGAAAAAAGGGGTTGTAAAAAAAGTGTAGACCGCATAAAACCCTATAAGTAAAGGTTTTT
>CALZID010000017.1 GCA_945787805.1 uncultured Clostridia bacterium
GAGGGTGCAATACGCAGTAAGCGTTGGGCATATGATGTTGTATCAAGAATGTACGGTACGCCCGACCTTATGAGAAAAATATTAAAGGGTACTGCCGGAAGTAAGTATAAGGGTAAGCCTTTCTTCCAATGCGAATATGCTCACGCAATGGGTAACGGCCCCGGCGGACTCGAAGAATATATGAAACTTTTCTATTCTTCAGAGCAGTTTATGGGCGGCTGTATTTGGGAATGGGCTGACCACAGCGTTTATGACGAAAATGCCGAATACAAGTGGACCTACGGCGGCGACCATAACGAGCCTATACATGACGGTAATTTCTGCGTTGACGGGCTGTTCTATCCTGACCGCAGACCTTCAAACGGTGCACTTGAAATGAAGGCTTGTTACAGACCTATAAGAGCCGAATATATCGACGACGGTGTATTTGAGTTACAAAACACAAGATACTTTAAAGATAGCGCTGACATTGAAATCTCTTATGTAATAATAAAAAACGGCGAAGCTTGTGAAAGCGGAAATATAACCGATGTGCTTGCTCCGATTACAAAGAAAAAAATCAAAATAAATTCTTCTTTGTTATCAGAAAAGAGCGAAGATATTTTTGTAAACTTCATTTATAAAGATAAAAATGACGGCAGAGAAATTGCAGTTGAGCAAGTAACAGTTTCTCTTGCAAAGGTTAAGGAAAAAACTGTTTGCAGTAACGCTCAAATAAACGACTCCAACGACAAAATTATTGTTTCGTTTGATAGCGGCAAAGCTTTGTTTGACAAGAAAAAAGGACTTGTCAGTTACAAGCTTGACGGCAAGGAATATCTTAATCAAAATCCGTTAGATAAACAAAATGGATTTGTACCTCATATTTACAGGGGCAGACTCGATAATGACCAATATATGGTAATATTCTGGAAAATCATCGGTCTTGACCGTTCAAAAGCAAAGCTTGTTTCTTGTAAAGTTAAGAATATAAACGGCGAAAAATGTGTAAGTACCGTTTATCATTTTGTAACAAGGGGTATTTTTGTTCTTGCAAAAAGTGAAGTTAATTATTTCTTTGAAAAAACAGGAAAGATGAGAATGACCGCGTCGCTTAAAAAGGTTTGTCCGCTAACCGACCAACTCCCCCGATTCGGTGTTCACGCAGAATTCCCGAAAGACTTTGAGAGTGTATGGTATTACGGTAGGGGACCTGTTGAGAATTATTCGGACTTCAAAGAACATTCTCCTGTGGGAATTTACAGCACAACAGTTTCAAAAATGGCTCATAAATACATAAAGCCACAGGATTCGGGCAATAGGGGAGATGTGCGTTACGGAATTATTAAAAATGGAAATTCCGTAGGCTTTAAGTTTTCGTCTGTTGATAAGCATTTCAATTTCAATGCCAACCATTTTACTCTCGGACAGTTGAAAACGGCAAAGCATATTGAAGATTTACCTGATACAGATACAACCTTTGCCGCAATTGACGGCTTTGTGAGAGGTACGGGCTCTGGTAGCTGCGGACCAATTCCGTCAAAGGAGCATCAAATTAAAT
The DNA here is from genome assembly GCA_945787805.1 of uncultured Clostridia bacterium. GTDB lineage: Bacteria > Bacillota > Clostridia > Oscillospirales > Acutalibacteraceae > Fimenecus. Next base: position 1,541 of record CALZID010000017.1, read on the forward strand.
TCGGCTATACTTCGCCTCTTGAATATACCTTTGAGGTTGAACCGCTGATGAATATTTGACATAATAAAAAGCACCTGAATCCTTGATATTAAAGGACTTAGGTGTTTTTATTTTTCGTATCATATTATTTCATATCTGCATAAAATTCATTGATATAATTTTCAACATCTGCTCTTGTGCCTTTGAAAGGACCGGGCGTTTCCATTTTGAGTGAAACCGTTGCAGTTGCATAGAGTAATGAAGCTTTTATGTCATTATGCAGTCTTTCATTGATATATGCGGCAAAAGTTGTGTCGCCCCTGCCTGTGCGGCCGCTGAGATTTCTCGCACGAATCGGGCAAGTATAGAAATTTTCACCGTCATAAACGAGCACTTCACTGTTATGTGTGATGAGAATTTCTTTAGCACCCCATGAATAGAGCATTTTTGCGGCTTCATAACGGTCTTCAAGACCTGTCATAATTTCAGCCTCCGCCGCGTCGGTTTTAAGAAAATCAATATAGGGCAGCATTTCTTTTTTGTCTTTCCAGTCTTCAAAATACATACTGCCGCCGTCTTCAACATTAACATGACGAAGACAAGCCTGAACATCAACCGCAACTTTACCCCGTTTAGATATTTCTTTCATCATTTCGCAAGAGAAGTCCCCATAAACAAGACCGGCAAAATGATAAATATCAGCGTCTATATCCGTCGGAATATCTTCTGCATTAAATGGGTCGCCCACACTCTTGCACACGCTTATACGACGCTCCTTATCGGGCGTAAGATAACGGTTATACATATCGCTTGAATGTTCTGCATCAAGGCATAAAATGTCTTCTTTCGGAAGTGTGAATGCACAAAGTCTGTCACGGTCTTTGGGGGCTACCTTTGTAACAGCCAGCACATGATGTCCCAAAGCGTAAGCAGATGCAGAAGAATACACAACCGCACCGCCGGGAATAAACACTTCGTTGCCAAGGTGGTCAATGTTTTGGTCAGCGGTAATGTGACCTATAATAATTGATGAATACTTTTTCATTTTTGTTTCTTCCAATTTATATTTCATAAGTTTTGCTCTCACTCGCAACCGTAATCCCGTCACAGCTTGCAAAATTTTCTGTGGGGTCATAATCGGGGCTTAAATGAGTTGCAATTATAGGAATTTTATATTCGTTATATAAGCTGATTGCAATGTCGGCGGTCATGTGCGGACCTTTAAAACCTACGGGCTTACTGCAATCGGCAAGAATACAGTCAGCCCCGTTTATTGCAACGGGAATGTTATCATTATATGATGTGTCGCCTGTATATACAAGAGTTTTTTCACCCTCAAGACGAATTGCATAACAGGGGACGGTGTGCTTCATCGGATAAAACCGAAGCGTCATGGTTTCGGTTTTAAAGCACTCGTTTTCATCAATATTCTGCACATTTATCAGCGGGTGGTCTGTCAGAAGATTATACCATTCGCTGTCTTCTTTATGAGTGAGCAAAGTGACAGAGTGTTCTAAATCTTCAAGCAAATAACGAAAAGCCAAAAAATCGCTGGTGTGGTCATAGTGAAGATGGGAGAGATAAATATATTTAATCTTTCTAATGTCCACAGTTGCTTGTAAACGGGAGAGCGTGCCGGGACCCATGTCAAGCACTATGTATTCACCGCAATTCTCCACAAGATATGAGCTCGCAGCACCGTTTCCCGTTTTGCCGTAAGGCCCGTATTTGCCGATAACCGTCAATTTCATTATTCTTCAAGACCTTTCAAAAATTCTTCTTCAAGTCCGTCTTTAACAAAAGATTTGAGAACATTGAGCTTTAAGATTTCACGGACCTTATCATAGTTATAGGTCATAAAATCGCCTGCAACAATATTGACTTTTTCAAGCCTTTCGGGTGACTCTGCAATTTGGTCGATAATGCTTTTGAAATAAGGACGCAAAGCCTCGTCAAGCTTGCGGGGATTAGTAAGTTTAATTTCAGTGCCCGGATTCGGCGTCTGCTGAGTCTGAAACCAATATAATCCGTCGGTACTGTGCTTGTCAAAAACTTCTATTGTACCCTTTGCAAATGTTGGAGCAAAAGAACCGAAAATCTTTTTGTCCCAAGGCAGAATGCAAGGAGCATCAGAACTATAAGCATAGTCTTTTTTCTCATTGATTAAAATATATCTTTTTCCCGCTTTGCGAATATCGTCTATCGAAACATCGCCGATGCTCTGAAAATCGCAATAAGCATATTTTTCGGGGTCTATGTATTTTTTTAACATCTCGTCAACTTTTTTAGGGTCGGCTTTGAATTTTAAAGTAATAGGGCCAAATTTTTGGTCATAGTATTCACGAATATCAAAGATAAAAATTTCACTGTCATTTTCGCTGAGCATTTTGCGAAATTGCTCTAATGTTGCTTCAAATGACATACCTTTTGAGATACCGTGAGCCAAAACAATTGTACCGTCCCGTTTAGTGTTAAGACGAATACAGAAATGGCGTATTCCGTATTTAAACTGAGTGTAAAAGTCGTCATCCTGACAGCAAGCCATAGTGTTCATACCGAAACTGCCTGCATTATGTGCACCCGGAATAACCAATTTGTTGATTTTTACATTTCCCTTAATATAAGACATCCAATTAGAATATATCATAAAAACACCTCATACCTACTTTATCATTTTTTATTAAAAATAGCAAGAAAAACCGACTTGTCACAGGACAAATCGGTCTAATTTTATATAAATTTATATTCTGCGTCTCCTGCGCCCAGTTCAAAATGGTATTTGGCAATACCTAAATTAACTCCGGGACAAAATCCGCCGGTTGACTCTGCTTTTATTTGATTATTGCCAATCAATGTGAAGCGAAATTTTTGTTTATTCATCGCAGTGGGGGCAAGTAATGCGCATTGAAGCCCTGCCATAAACCAGGACGGCATATCACCGTGAATTCTGAAAATATTGTCAATAAAGCCGCTTTTGTGCGGTTTGCCCTGATTTTCACCGTAGCCGATTGCAATAACACAAACAATTTTCTCGCCTTTTTCAATGCTTGCTTGAACTTTTTTCTTGTTATAGGTGAGAGCAACCCAACAGGTGTTAAGACCGAGCATTTGCGCTTGGAGAACGATTTTTTCGCCGAAATATCCGCATTTTTCTTCCAGGTCGGGGGCTTTCTTGCCGGCTAAAACAATATAATTTTTTACACCTTTGAATTCACCGTAATGAGCAAGCTTGCCGTTAAATGCTTCGGGCTCGTTAGTAATGAGCTGAATATTGAGTCCGCTTTCTTTATTGCAAGTGTCAATTTCATTTTGCAATGCTTCGAGAGTTTCACCCTCAATTTTTCGGTCAGTATAAGAGCGTACCGAATGACGCTTTGCTACTGCTGTTAAAATATCCATAATATCACCTATAATAAATTATACTATAATAACAGAATTATTGCAACAAAAAATAAAAGAGCAATTGACTATCTCAAAATAAAAGAGTAAACTAAAACTAACAAAATTTTAGGAGAATTAAAATGACAGTTTTGTATCTTTTATTAGCATGTATTGTTATATTGGGAATTATTCTTGTAGTCAATACTTTTATTGCAACAAAAAAAGCGAGAAAGCTTGCAGAATTTAAACCGTTTTACAATGATGACGAGATAATGAATTATGCTGCTCGGCTTCAAAAGATGATTAGGTGTAAAACCGTTTCTGTGGAAGACAGTTTTGATGATACCGAGTTTTCTAAACTTCGTGAAGTAATGCTTGAGCTTTTCCCGACAATACATAAAACTGCACAAAAAATGACTTTCGGCGACGACTGTTGGATTTATAAAATCAAAGGCGCAGACGAAACACGAAATATTATGCTTATGTCCCACCACGATGTTGTTGATGTGAGCGGCGAGTGGGAACACGACGGATTTTCAGGCGAAATAGTTGACGGAAAAATCTGGGGTAGGGGTACGGTCGATACAAAAACTCCGCTTTTTGCAGAATTTTCTGCCCTTGAAGAATTGTTAAACGAGGGCTTTGCGCCGCCTTGCAATATTTGGATTGGCTCATCTCATAACGAAGAATTCGGCGGTGACGGAATACCCCTTGCAAATGAATATTTCAAAGAAAAGGGAATAAAATTTGAAGTAATTCTCGATGAAGGCGGTGCGCTTATTGAACCGCCCCTTGCGGGAATGTGCGCAGATAAATGCGGAATGGTAGCGGTGCACGAAAAGGGTAGAATTTATCTTAATTGTACTGCAACGGCGGGTAATGCCCACGCATCTTTAACAGCGGGTGCACAGGCAACAACAGTTGAGAGAATGTCATCGTTCATCAATGAAATTATGTCAACCGATATTTTTATCAGAAAGTTTAACCCACAGGTTGAAGCGATGTTTAAATATATGGCACCGTATCTTAAATTCCCGATGAATATGCTTCTCTCAAACCTTTGGCTTTTCGGCGGAATTATTAAAAAGGTTATGCCAAAAATCAATGCTCAGGCAGGCGGGCTAATCGGTACAACTTGTACATTTAATAATATCGAAGGCAGCACAAAAGATAAAATTTGTACTGCAAAAGCATTTCTTCGCCCTGTTGACGAAAAGGATTTTCAAGAAGATTTGAACGCCTTTAAAAAGGTTGCGGAAAAATACGGCATTGAAGTTGAAATGACTGAAGACAGCGAATATCACGGCCCTGCCGATATGAGCAAGCCGCCGTTCAAGTATACAATGAACTGTATCGGCGAAGTATTCCCGCAATATCCCGCAGCCCCCTTTATTTTGCCTGCCGGTACTGACGCTCGAACACTTACCGATGTTTGCGACTGTGTGCTTCGTTTCGCACCCATAAGATTGTCGGCTCAGCAGTTGGCATCAGTTCACGCAGAAAACGAGAATATAGATATTGATTCGGTTGCAAACTGTGTAGCATTCTATAAGCATTTTATTAAAAATTATAAATAACATCATATACAAAAAAGGTCTGTAAAAACTCTTGTTCTTACAGACCTTTATCATTTTTATAAGTTATTTACAGTCTTGATGCCGCTGCTTTATCAAGGAATATATGCACATTCGGGTGGAGCTGTAAAACCGATGCGGGACAAGAAGGTGTAATGTCACCGTTGACAAGACCGTCAATAGCGTCGGATTTCGAGCGGCCTGTCGCAATGAGAATAATCTGCTTTGACTTCATAATTGAAACAGTACCCATTGTGAGCGCATAGTTCGGCATGGGGTTTTCTTCAAAATAAACCGAGTTAGCGTCGATAGTGCTCTGTGTAAGACGGACTTTAAATGAGCCCTTTGTGAATTTGTTTGCGGGCTCGTTGAAACCGATATGACCATTTCTGCCGACACCTAAAAGCTGAATATCAATTTTATTTTCGGTGAGCAAATCGTCATAACGCATACATTCGGCGTCAGCGTCTTCTGCATTACCGTTCAAGAAATTAACATTTTCTTCTTTAACATCAATATGATTAAAGAGATTTTCGTGCATAAATGTGTAATAACTGTTTTTATCGTTGACGGGCAAATCACAATATTCATCGAGATTAAAGGTTGTAATGTCTTTAAAACTCACTTTTCCCTTTTTATATGCCTTAATAAGACTTTGATATGTAGGTACGGGAGAAGCACCTGTTGCAAAGCCTAAAACAGAATCGGGTTTTTCGTTTACCTGTTCAATAATCAAATTGGCAACTGCTTTGCCGATTTCTTCAGCGTTGTTAAAAATATGAAGAATCATTCTTTCCACCTCATTACACATTTTTGAAATTACATTTTACCATAATTTTCAAAAATTTCAATAAAAAAGGGACAATTTTTTTGTCCCTTTTAAAATTAACCGTTTAGTTTTTTATTTACAAGAATGTGCATTACAAATTCAAGTATGTATGTGATAATAACAATCAATACACCGATACCGAGCTTTGCACCGTTTGTCATAGCAAGAATGATACAAGCTGTGAGTGCCGAAGTGTTGATAATACTGAAAATCAAATTTCTTTTAAGTGCCTTTTCACCCAATGAAAAAAGAGATGAAATAATTACTGCTAATGAGAAAACAATAATACACACCATTGTAATAATCGGGAATAAATAAGTAGAATTACCTAAATTCAAACTACCGTTTATTATCTCCATAATAACACCAATAAGAGTGACGCTTTCACTGTCGTTTGCATAAAACATCGGCAAACACATCCAAGCAAGGGGCGAGAACATCAAAACAAATCTGATTATTTGTAAAACACCGCCGAAAGCAGAAGCTTTAATGTTGTTAAGTATTCTGTCAACTGCGGCTTGCTCTTTCATAGCTTTTTCGTGGTCCGCCTGCAATCTGTTTTCAAGGTCATAATAAACAAGGTTTGTGTTGCATTTCGGACAATTCTGATTTAAATAGAAAGGTGAGAGCTTTGTGTTGCATTTTGGACAATTACTCATTTTCTCCACCTCCTGAAACCTGTGCAGAGAGTGTTGCACGGCGCTCTGCCATTTCTTCACGGACTTTGTGAAGCTTGTCGCCCGTAAGGTCATACCATATATACGGAATAAGCGGAAGAAGACCTAATACTGCGGGGGCTAATGTGAACATTCCCCAAATGAGAGTGTCTGTGTATTCATAGGCTTTAACAGTTATTGTTCCTGTTGCGCCTTCAATAAATGTAAGACCGATTATGGGGAGAAGTGCGTTGCCGATTGAGCCCGAAATTGAGCCGGTGAGTTTTCCCACAAATGTGAGCACCGAGAATGAAACACCTTCGTTTCTTTCACCGGTTTTCCATTCCATATAGTCAATTGTGTCACCAATCATTTCGGTGGGAATAACCATATTGATTGTGTTAAACATAGAGAAAAGAAGGTTTTGCACCATCAAAAGCGGCACAACCACCCAAAGATTTGTAAAGCATTTAACACCGACAACAAATACAAGAGCACCCATTATAAGTCTGACAAATCCGTTTAAGAAAATAATCTGTCGGTTGTCAAATTTCTGCTTGATTTTAGGAATGAGAAGATATGTAATAAAGCCTAAAACCGTACCCGGCAGATAAACGATTAAGGTGAGTGAGTTCATCTGAACAACTTCCGAGTAGTAATATGTCTGGAAAAATCCGCCGATACCGCCGAGTGCACCGAGCACATTACCGATAACAATTAAAAGCAAGGGCTTGTTTTTAACAAGTGCTTTAAATCCGTCAAGAACACTCGGCTCTTTGACTGTTTGAACAACTCTTTCTTTTGTGCAAATACCCGAAAGAGAGAAAAGCGCCATACCGAAAGTGCCTGAAATAATCGCCATCATAAGAAAGACCTGTGACAATGAAAGAGGAATTGCGCCGTTATTGCTTAAATCCATAAGTACAACTAAAAGAGTTGTTGAAATTCCGCCGATAAGACCCGAAATAAAACGGGCAGACGAAATAACCCTTGTTCTGTCAGAGGGTGATGGGCTGATAGCGGCGCTTAATCCCCAGAACGGCACATCGCCCAAGGTGTAAAAAAGCTCCCAAATAAAATATGAAATGAACATATAGATTATTTTTGCAACATTTTCTGCATTATTACCGAGAATTTGCGGCCCCGCAAAAAGCATAATTGTTGCAAGCCCCAAGGGTATGGGTACAATTAAAAGATAGGGACGGAGTTTACCGTATCTTGTTCTTGTTTTGTCAATAATTGAACCCATAATCGGGTCGTTGATTGTGTCCCAAAGCCCTAATATGAGCATCATTGTGGCAACCGCTTCGGGCGGCACACCGAAAACTTTAACAAAGAAAAGTGAAAGATAACTGCCTGCGATGATATTATAGCCGAAGCATTGACCTGCATTGGCAATTCCGTAAGCAAGAGTTTCTTTAACACCTACATAACGAATATCGTCTTTGTTTTGTGCCATATTCATTTTCTCCTTCCCTTGTTTCTGTCACGGAGTGCTCCGCCTTTGTCGTTGAGCATAAAATGTTCTTTTGAGAGAAAATATTTGAAATTCTCTTTTGAATCTCTTTGATAATTAAAGACTCTGCCGTGAATTTTATCGTAAAGCTCGGTTGCGAGCGAGCAGGTGTTATCGTCACCGTCGGCAGTAATTGCGAGAATTACAATATCACGGTCAACGGGGAGCTTGAAAGTTGTATTTTCAGGATTAACCGTAACAGTTGACTTCCAGAAAAACAGCTGTTCACATTGAGCGTCACCGTCTGCTTTGTGTGAATGAGTGAACTCAAAACCTAATTTTCCGTGCTTTGTGTATGCCGCTTCTTTAAAATCATATAAATCCCAGCCTGCATAATATTCTCTTATGTCATTAACAAGTATTTGTTTGCCGTTAAATGTTGCAATTTTGTCACCGTTGAGAGATGCCAAAAGAAAATGCACTCTGTTAGTACCTTTCGGCAAGAATAATGTTTGTCCGCCGCAAAGAATAGCCTTTTTGTCTTGCGAAATAGCGAACTTAACACCGTCAACATAAATTTCTTCGGGTGTGATTTCCCACGGGATTGACTTGCCTATTATCGGCAGATTACCGTTTCTTTCGGTGTTGTTACTGAAAGCTGTAATATTACCGGGACAATGAATATCAATATGGTCGGGCTCTCTAAATGCCAAACGGTCAACTGTGAGAGCAAAACTTCTGACTTCATAAGGTTTTAAGTCAAATATGAGTTTTCCGTCCACAACATCTATATCTGCAATATGCTCTTCAGAAGCATAAACTTCACGGGCAGATTTAATTCCGTCATATATACATAATTCTATGCCTTTTTGCTCTTTCTTTTCGCTTTCACCGATACGCACAATAATCTCATCGCTGTTTTCCGCTTTTTTCATAGCACGAAGAATAGCATTACCTTTAAGATTTGCAAAAGAAATCTCTGCACCTAAATCTCCGGGGTGCTTTGAGCAGATAAACGCCGCCATGGGCATAATGAATTCACGGGCGGCGCATTGGGTGTCGTGCCCCACATTGCCCTTGTGTGAATAAATTCCGTAAGAATATCGGTTAAGACCTAAATCCATCATTGACTGCATTGAGTCAATTCGATAATTTTTGAGCGGTGTATGCATAAGAGTAAGACGAAGTGTATTGTTGTCAAACTTATCCCATCCGTATTTACATTCGCTGATAACAGAAACACCGTAGTCTTCGTCACTGTTAGTAATATCAGCCCATTTTTGAGCCGGCACTTCAAAGAGCTTTTCATTCATATTGCCCCGCTTGATTGCACCAAGACCTAAATCATATGTAGCAACGGGACTTTCGGCGGTGAATGAGAAAATCTCTTTTGCAAGTGAGCAGGCACTCTGCCATTCGGTTTCTGTATAAACTTCAACACATTTTCCGCCCTTGCTCAATGCGATAATTGATGTGAATGTACTCTTTTTATATGTCTTGACAATTCTAACTGCAACACGGCAAACACCCTGTTCAATTACATCAATAAATTTGATTTTAGGTGTGTGCTGCGGCTCACGGTTAAGCTCTTTATAATTCAATTCCCACGCAGGCCAATCCTTGCTGCCCGTATAATCAAAAATACCTGTAACAATCGGCTTTTTAAGGATTTCTTTATTTATTTCTTTATCAAAAATTGAAGAAATGTCACCGTTGCTGTTGAATTTAACAATGTATTTTTCATTTTCAAGTCCGTTAATTGACGCTTTGAGAGAGGTGCGGGTGTGTGCGGGCTTTGCCTGAATATCAAGCACTTTGTAACCCATTGGCGGCATTGTAATATGCACAAGCATAACCGAATATTTACTGTTAGTTTCAATAATCTGTGATGGGTATTCTTTTCCGTCAGCATCAAAGGCAGTCATATTTTTATGACGGATTTTCGCAGGGATTTTAATTTTAACGAGTCCCGTTCTTTCATATTCCATAGGGTTTTGCACTAAAACCGCAATTCCCTTTGCGAAAGAAGTGTCAAGACGGTTGCCGATACTGCCGACTGCCGCAGAATACTCGTTAGTGAATTGATTCAATGACATAGCATAGTCATTCCAGCTTCTGCGGTATGCACGCTGAACCGATGTTCCCGGCAAATCGTCGTGGAATTGGTGGGCAATAACTCTCTTCCAGCTGCGAGTTAATGTATCTTGGGGGTATTTATGGTTACTGAGTGTGAATGCGGCAACACAAGAACGCTCTGCCATATCCGCAAGCTCTTCGTTTCGTCTGTTCCAACGCTTGCCGATAGCACGGGAGGTGTATCCGCCGACTGCGTGATTAGTCATAACTAATTCGTTGTTCCAAACGGGGAACTTCTGTTTTGTTTCTTCGGGGAGAGCATCAATATCTTTAAAAATTCGGTCTGCGGGAGCAGACAAAACTTCAATATCGTTTGTATTGTTTTCTTTGATTTCATTGCAAACCGTTTTTACTGATATTTCTTTTGGCGCACCGCCACGGTCACCGACGCCGTGAAATATGGCAGTCATGGGTAAATCATATTTTTCGTTGTCTTTTAATTTTTCAACAACATTCTTTTTATCTCTGACTTTAAGTAAGGTTGTCACATAAGAGCCGGGGTTAGTGTTGCCGTAGACAAAATTACCGTCAACACCGTACCATTTACCAAGGTCAAAGGGAATACCGTAAGCCGAGCCCCAAGTGAGCTTCTGCGTTGTAAATCCCATTAAGTTTGCATGACGCATAATGGCGGGCAGAGCATAACCGAAACCGAAGCAGTCGGGCAAGAAAATATCGCAGGAGCGTTTGCCGAAATTCTTATAAAAATATTCGTTGCCTATAAGAATATTCCTGAAAAGCGCTTCGGGTGACGGCACATTTACATCGCCGTTTTCAAATGCACTGCCGCACACATTCCATCTGCCCTGTGCGATATATGATTTCATTTTCTCCCACATATCGGGGTAATATTCTTTCATCAGCTCATATCTGTATGAACCTTCAAAATTGAATTTGTAATCGGGATATTTCTCAAAAAGCTCAAAATTATCTTTTAGAGTATTAAAAATATATTTGCCGACGGTTGTTTCAAAATCCCAACTCCAGACAGTGTCAAGATGAGCGTTGGCAATGGTATAAACCTTTTTCTTTTCCATAGATAAACCCCCGTTTCTATATATGAAAATTATACAGTTTGAATGGGAAAAAATCAATATAAATTGTATAAAAAAGAAATTCAATTCTTCAAAAAATATTTTTGTAAAAAATGTTGACAAAAGAAAATAATAGGTGTATTATCAAACTGTGCTAATCATAATAGCACAGTTAATACAGTCTTAACGGGAGGTGATGCAAGTGAATATATTTTTAGATTACCATTCAAGAACGCCCATCTATGAACAGATTAAAGAGCAAATCGTTCTTTCTGTAAACAGGGGAGTTTTCAAAAAAGACGACCGGTTGCCTTCTCTCAGGCAATTGTCGGCACAGCTCGGTATCAATATCAACACGGTTAAACGAGCCTTGTCGGAGTTAGAAACACAAGGGGTAATTTATTCCGTTGCAGGAAAAGGTATATTCATAAGCGGAAACGAAGACTCACAGAATATTTATCTCGAACAGACCTTAGAGACGGTTGCAGACGCACTGAAAAGTGCAAAACAAATGGGTGCAACAGAAGAAAAAGTCAATGCAATCGTCAAAGAAATTTATAAAGGAGTTGAATGAATATGATTGAATTTGTTAATGTAACAAAAAAATTCGGTGATTTCACGGCAGTTGAGAACATTTCGTTCAATGTTGAACCGTCGTCAATTTACGGGCTTATCGGCTACAACGGAGCAGGTAAAACAACGCTTCTCAAAACTGCTGCCGGAATATACAAAGCAGAAAACGGAGAAGTGCTTATGGGCGGTAACCCCACATTTGATAATAATACAACCCGCAGAGAAATGTTTTACATTCCCGACGATTTGTATTTCCCTATGAATGCGTCAATTAAGTCGATGGCAAAGTTTTATGCAGAGTATTATCCTAATTTCAGTAATAAAACTCTTGATAATCTTTTAGAAGTTTTCGGCCTTGACCCGAAAAAGAAAATCAGAGGCTTTTCAAAGGGTATGCAGCGACAAGCAGAAATTATATTAGCCCTTGCCTCCCACCCGAAATATATGCTTCTTGACGAAACCTTTGACGGCCTTGACCCGCAGAAGAAAGAAATTACAAAGAAACTGTTTGTTGAATATGTTGCGGAAAGTGACTGTTCACTGATAATTTCATCACACAATTTGTCAGAACTTTCCGACCTTTGCGACCATGTGGGGCTCATAAACGGCAAGAAGCTTACAATGGACTGCTCTGTATATGATATTTCACAGAATTACAGTAAATTCCGTCTTATTTTTGACCGTGAAATCAGTGAAAACGATTTCAAAGATATCAAGTATAAATCTCTTGATATTGACGGAAAAGTGGCGATGATTATTTTCTCGCAAAATTCCGACGAACAAAAACAAAAACTCAATGCGCTTCTTCCCATTGCAATTGATGAATATAAGCTTACAATGGAAGAAGTATTCTTAAACGAAATGGAGGAAAAGAAATATGATGTCACAAAAATCTTTGAAAAATAATGTTAATTTCAACGACTTCAAAATAAGTCTTAAAGCTCCGTTCATATATCCGTTAATCGCTTTGGCGGTATTGCTTTTTTCGGAAACATTTCCGGTAATTCAATATATTTTCTCTAAAGAATTTATAACGGGTGACAGAAAGATTACTCATCAGATTTTCCTTTCGCCTAATTCAATACTTGCCTATAATGTGGATTTTCTTTTTGTGGGAATGTTCTTCTGCGGACTGTTAACCGCAATTGAACTGTTCAGATTTCTTATTTCCAAAAAACATGTCAATGTGTTTTTAAGCGTCGGCTTGACAAGGGCAAGAATGTATTTTAACAGAATATCGGCAGGAATAATTCTTCTGTTCGTTTCAAGTGTGTTGCCCATTTTTATTACATATCTTGTAAATATCAGTCAATTCGGCGTTTCAGCCTATATGACAAAAGTTTTCCTGTATTTTGCACTTTCACTTTTTGTAAGCGGACTGGCAGGCTTCTCAATAGCAACTGTTGCAATTACGGTGTCGGGCAGTGCTGTTGATTTCGGCTTTGTGACTGTTGCGATTTCCGCAATTCCGTCACTTATCTTACAGGTGTTGAATGTTGTTATAAATCAGGGACTCAGAGGCGCTTCGGAATTTTATATCAACTCTGATATAAGAAACGCATTTATTCCACTGAGTTTCGTTTCTCCCCTTGACGGCAATGTTGTTCAGTCAAGTCCCGGTGCTTTTGAGTATATTGGTCTTGAAGATATATTCGGTGTAATTACAGACTCACATTTCACAGAGGGAAAAATTCACGAAGGGTTTATTCTTGACAGATACTTCATTATTCCCGTTGTCGGTTGGTTTATAGCATCGGCATTGCTTTTGACCTTGGCAGTATTCCTTTTCAAAGCAAGAAAGGCTGAAAATGCAAACTCATTCGGCAGATTCTCTATTGCAAGAGGATTGGTTTCTGCAGCGGTATTCCTTGCATGTGCAGATGTGGTTATGGAAATATTGATGAGTTCTAAACTCATTCCGGTATTCCTTATAGTTGCGGTTGCGTCTGCGATTGCATATTTTATTGTCAATATTATTATGGCAAGGAAAATTAAAACCGTACTTAAATCAATGATATTGTACGGCGTTTATTTAACAGCTCTCGGCGCTCTTTTTGTGGTAATAGGCACAGGAGTATTCGGAACATACAATAAAACTCCCGTTAAAGAAGAACTAAAGGGAGTTGCAATAAGTGCAAATTATTCAATCTTCGGTTCAAACCCCAATCTGTCTTCAGATTATATTTCAAGCTCAAATCCAAAGGATATTGACCTTATAGTGAGTCTTTTTGAAGAAAGCAAAGACGAAAAACCCGGCAATCCGTTTTCACTCAAAGATGAAGAATATACTTCTTATATAGATTTTGCTTTTGAATATAAAGATGGTTCAACGAAATACAGAAGATTCACAATTTATGATGAAGACTTATATACAAAATATATGAAGTCGGTTACAGAATCCGATTATTTCGACGCAATGCTTGAAAATAAACTTTTGGGCTTCTCCGATAAAAATGTTTCAAAAGACGGACAGTATGTTTTAAATAACACAAACTTCCAATACAACTCAATGCAGTATTACGATAGTGTATTTCCGAGTTCTATGGATAAAATCGACAATGAGATAATTTGCAGATGGCATTATACCGACAATAAATCACTTGTACAACTTGTCAACGGTGACTGGGATAACAGTGAAAACGGTGAAAATGTAAATGAAATGATGAAAGGCGACGAGTTGGCAGTAGCCCTTTATAACGATTTATCTAAAATGACTTTTGAACAGTTATATAAAAACCCGTCAGTGCCTTTGGGTTGTATGGGAACAAGCATTGACCCCGCTTTTGACGCAAATTATGTAATTCAGCCTACGAACGATGAATATTCTGTCTATTATGTTTCTGAAGAAGAAACAAAGGGTGTAGATGTATTTGTGACAGAAACTTTCTTCTACATATACCCCGAAATGAAAGAAACTGCTGCATATCTCGAAAATATGGGATTCGAATTTGAAAATGTATTTGAAGGCAAAGTTACAGAAATACTCTATACAGATGCACCTGTTTCGGCTCCTGAGATTTATGTGAGCCCTTATGGAAGAAGTTCATATACACCCACAATTTTTGAGAATTTTCTCACATATCATTATTACAGTGAATATGCACTCCAAATCAGTGAACCTATGAAATGTATTGATATTTTAAAAAAATCATATTTTGATGCAGGTTATCAGTTGAATTCCGCGTCAAGCGACAAATTTGAGAAAATAATCAACAGCGCAGTTCCCTACTATTTCACATACGGCGATAACGGAAGATATGTCTATATTGTTTATGACGACGGTACAGTTGTTGCAAAATATCTTCCCGAATCAAGCCTTGCGGTTCTCAAATAATAAATTTACCCCCGAGCGCATCCCTTTGCTAAGGGATGCGAAAAAAGGGAGACACTTCACAGAGAAGCGTCTCCCTTTTAACTTGTTCAAAATTAGATTTGTTTGAGTTTGCCGATGTTTTTGATAAGGTGCGGAATACCTTTAAGAATAATTCCAACGCCCTTTGCAAGTTTATCTTCGGCAAGAATGAGAATAAGTCCTTGTGCCATTTCAGGGCTGAACAAACCGAAACTCATTGAAATGAAGTTCTTAATGGGAAGCTGAGTAGCAACCGCACCCGCCATTGTATCGGCACCGAGCATCTTAATGAGAAGACGGTAAATTCTGCCACCCCATTTGCCGTCTTTTGAATCTTCGATGGTGTTAAGAACGGTGAAAGGTGCGTTTTTATCTCTTTGAGTTGGCGGAAGTTCTTTTCCGTAGATTGCGACAAATTCATCGTCTTTGACCGCCATAATGTCAGCACCGTAATAGCAAGGCGCACTCTTTTTGTAATCGGGAATTTCAGCCTCTACTGTTGACTCAACATAAACATTAGCCTCCAGTTTAATGTCACGGCTTGATGCACCGACTAAAATCTTAAAGGCACCGCTTTCAACATGCCAATCGTGAAGATTTACATTGTAATAGGCGAATGCACGCTTTGAAAGTTCGATTTCAACTTCTTTTTCTTCTCCTGCTTTTAAGAATACTTTCTTAAATCCGCGAAGCTCTTTAACGGGACGGAAAATTGTGCTTTCAACATCGTTTACATAGACTTGAGCAACTTCTGCTCCGTCACGGTCACCGGTATTCTTGATTTTGAATGAAACGGTAACTGTGTCTGTATCTTTAATCTTGTCAGCAGATACCTTAATGTCGCTGTATTCAAATGTTGTATATGAAAGACCGTGACCGAATGGGAATGCAACTGCCTTTTCAGCGGTATCATAATATTTGTAGCCGACATAAACGCTTTCTCTGTACTCAACAGTAACGGTTGAGCCGGGGAAGTAGTTGTAACTTGAATTATCACTGAGAGCAATGGGATATGTTTCGCTGAGTTTACCGCTGGGGTTAACATCACCGAAAAGAATATCGCAAACCGCACTTCCGCCTGCCTGACCTGTAAGGAACATATTGAGAATTGCAGGCACTTTGTCAGCCCACGGCATTTCAACAGAAGCACCGCCCGAAAGAACAACAACTGTGTTGGGATTTACTTTAAGTACTTCTTCAACAAGCAAATTGTGCATTGGCGGAATTGAAAGATGATGTCTGTCAGCGCCCTCTGTTTCATATTCGTCGGTAAGACCTATGAATACAACTGCAACATCTGCTTCTTTTGCCTTGTTCTTAGCGTCAACAATGAGCTCCATAGCCTTCTTAGCTTTACATTTTTTGAGTTCATAACCCTTTGAGAATGTAAGGCTAATTCCCATATCCTTCATTGTCTGATATGCGTTGTCAAGTTTAATTGGGTTGATAAGTGATGAACCTGCACCCTGATAACGGGGAGTGTGAGCCATTTCACCGATAAGAGCAATTTTTGCGTCCTTTTTAAGCGGAAGAAGATTGTTATCGTTCTTCATAAGAACCATACACTGACCTGCGATTTCACGGGCAATTTTGTGGTGCTCGTCACTGTCGTATGTAAAAGTCTCTTTGAGAAGAGGCTCGGCTTTCTTTGAAAGTTCAATAATCTTATCACAAGCAGCGTCTAAAACGGCAACATCAAGTTCACCGTTGTTTACAGCGTCAATAATAAGTTTTGTGCCTATTCCTGAAGAAGTGGGCATTTCAATTTCCTGACCTGCAATAAGACCTGCAACTCTGTCGTTTTCTGCACCCCAGTCAGTAATAACAACGCCTTCATAACCGAAATCGTCACGAAGCACATCTGTAAGCAACCATTTGTTTTCAGCGGCATAAGTACCGTTAAGTCTGTTATATGAGTTCATAACAGTCCAGGGTTGTGCCTTTTTAACTGCGATTTCAAAGGGGAGAAGATATGTTTCACGAAGAGTTCTTTCGTCAACAACAGCATTAACCGTCATTCTGCGAGTTTCTTGGTTATTTGCCGCATAGTGTTTAAGAGAAGTACCGATACCCTTGCTCTGAACGCCGTTTATGAATGCGGCTGACATTTCACCGGCAAGTAAACCGTCCTCCGAGAAATATTCAAAGTTTCTGCCGCAAAGGGGAGAACGCTTGATATTTGTGCCCGGTCCTAAAAGAACTGAAACCTTTTCCTTACGGCATTCGTCACCCAGAGCCTGACCCATTTTATAGATAAGGTCAGTGTCCCATGAACAAGCGGTTGCGGATGCGGTAGGGAAGCAAATTGCGGGAACACCCAAAAGTACATCTTTGTTTTCTTTCGGGTCGCCTTTTTTACGGATACCGTGAGGTCCGTCGTTAAGAGATATAGATTTAATTCCAACTCTCTCGACAGGTTGGCTGTGCCAATAGTCAAGACCGTCGCAAAGACTTGCTTTTTCTTCAAGAGTCATTTGTGCGATAAGGTCAGCATGTTTAAGAGCCATTGTAAATCCTCCTAAATTTAACATTTTATATTAACATTCCTATTATATATCAACACTGTCACTTTCGTCAAATAAAAGTTTATCCGCCGAAGTCGTGTCAATTGCTTCTATGTTTTTGAGTTTTCTTTGAATAAAGAGATTTTTACGCTCTGCGTCTTCAAGAGTTTTACCTGCTTCGTCAACTTTTTTCTTTGCCTTTGCAAGCAAATCGCCGAATTTATCATATTGAGCCTTTGCCGCACCTAAAATTTCACGGACTTCGTTCGCCTTTTCGTTGATTGCGATTGTTTTAAAGCCCATCGAAAGAGAATTGAGAAGTGCGGTAATTGTTGAAGGTCCTGCAATCATAACATTATAGTCGTTTTGAATTTTCTCGGGTAATCCCGTTCTTGACGATGCGATTTCTGCATAAAGGCCTTCTGTTGCAAGATACATAATTGCAAAGGGAGTTGTGTCGGGCACATGAATATATTTCGCAATTGACTTCGCTTCACCCAACACTCTGTTTTCAAGCTCTTTTCGGGCAAGTTTCACCGCATCTGAATCTGCTCTGTCTGCCGCATCACAAAGCCGCACATAATCTTCCATAGGAAATTTTGAGTCAACGGGCAGTAAAATGTCTTTTCCGTCTTTCTCACTTGACGGAATACGGATAGCAAATTCAACTCGGTCAAGAGAGCCGGGCACGGTTGCCACATTCTTTTCAAACATATTGGGAATTGTTTGGTTGAGAATGCCTTCTAATTGAACTTCTGCCCATGTGCCCCTGGCTTTAACATTTGTCAGCACTCTGTTTAAAGCAGTAACATTTTCGGTAACGCCTGTTGAGAGCTTTTGCATCTCACCGAGAGATTTATATAAGTTTTCAAGCTGGTCAGAAACGGTTTTAAATGAAGAATTAAGCCTTGTTGTAAGAGTAGCGGTGAGCTTTTCGTCAACGGTAACTCTCATTTCTTCAAGCTTCTTTTCGTTTGACTCCTGCATTTTGGTAATTGATGCTTCAAGTGCTTTGTTTTGCTTGTCGCTTTGGTCTGCAAGCATTTGAATAACCTTTTCTCTGTGCTCAAAATTACCCTTATTCATATTGTCAATTCGCCCCGACATCTCATCAAGACTTTTTTTAACATCTTCACGGATATCTTTGTTGGAATTTTGATTTTCAAGGCGAATTCTGTGAAACTCATCGCCCATATTTTTGTTTATGTAGTCAAGCTTTTGCTCCAAGGCTTTGATTTCATCATCCGAGTTGTTATTATTCTCTTTAATTACTTTAGATATTTTGCCGAAGTTAACGCCGAGAATAATAAAACAGACGCCAAGAAAAACAATAGCCGCATATTTTATGATTTCAAGATAAAATTCCATAATTTTTCTCCCTATTTATATTCATATATCTAATTATATCAAAAGAATACAATAAAAGATAGTTTTTTTGTAAAATTTTTTATGAAAATATAGAACTTATTTTAAATATTTGTTATAATGTAAAAAGGTGATTTGAATGTTTAAGAAAATCATATCGGTTATTACGGCGACAGTGCTGATTATCACTTGTTTTTCCGCTTGCAAAAAAGAAGAAACAGGTGAGGCGTTGGCATGCGCAATTAGTGAAATTCCCACTACTTTCGACCCGCAGATTGCGTCATCAACTGTTGAGAGAATGATGGCTGTCAATATTTTTGACGGTCTTTTTAAGCTGGACGAAAACAACCAACCGCAAAAATGTGCGGTAACCGATTATTCTGTTTCCGCCGACGGTCTTGTTTATACATTTCAAATTCAAAGAGATACATATTATTATATCTCATCTGCAGCAAAGAAATTCATTGAAAGCAAGAATGCCGCAATTGAAGCAAAGGTTACCGCAGAAGATTTTGTTTTCGGAATAACCCGTGCAGTTCTTCCCGAAACCGATGCGGAATATTTTGAGCTTTTGAAAGAAATAAAAAATGCAAAACAAGTACATAACGGAACAATGAGTGCGGACTCCTTGGGTATTCGCGCAATAGACGAATATACACTTGAAATCACTCTCGAAAAACCGTCGGGTGATTTTCTCTATGCTCTCAGTCAACCTGTGTCATATCCTTGTGACAAAGAATTTTTTGAATTAACGGGCGGCCGTTACGGACTTGAACAGAAATATACAATCACCAACGGCGGATTTTATCTTTCAAATGTGAGTGAAGATAAATCTGTGAGAATTGCAAAACAGAGCGAGTATAACGGTTCTCATAACGCTATTCCGTCAGCGGTGGGATTTTATCTTAATACCGATTGTGTAAATGTTGCGGATAAATTGGATAAAGGGGACTATAATGTAGGCTTCTTTACCGGCGAAGATGCTATTGACGAGTTGGGCAGAAAGGTGCAAAAACAGGTACTTTCCAATATTTCCTGCTCTTTGATTTTTAATATGAGCAATGAAAAACTGCAAAATCTGTCTCTCAGAACAGGGCTTATTTCCGGTATTGACCTTGAAAAGATTACCAAAAAAAACACCGAAAAACTTGTACCCGCATATTACGGGGATTTCGGCAGCGTTGAGCGAATTTCATTCAATGCCGAAAATTCTCATAATACTATGATAAAAGCCTTCGACGAGCTGAAAATAGATAATCTTTCTCTTGATATTCTCTGCACCCCCAAATATGAGAAGACGGCAAAAAGCATTGTCAACAGTTGGCAGAGCAGTATCGGTGTTGAGCTTAACGGCAGCGTAACGGTACTTGAAGAAAAAGATTATAATAAAAGAATAAACTCTGGCGAATTTGAGCTTGCAATTTATTCAATAACTGTTGATTCAAATAAGGCAAGCGATTTTCTTTCGGTTTTCACAAGCCAAAACAGCGGCAATGTCTTTAACTATTCTTCTGACGAATATAACCGTTTGTGGAATGAGATGAAAAACAGTCCTACAAATGACAGTATAAATCTTTGCCAAAGCTATTTGCTGAAAAATGCAGTTCTTCTTCCTATTACGGAAGAAAATACTGTTTTTGCAACGGCAAAGGATACAAGCGGAATATATTTCAGCGGCGACAGTGCCAATGTTTATTTTTATAAAGGACAGAAAAAATGACAGTAAAGAAAAAAATATACATAACTGTTTCGTGGGCGCTTGTAATCGCTTGTATGTGCTTTATATTTTGGATGTCGGGGTTTAATGCCACAGAATCAAGTGCAATGAGTGATTCAATAATAAGAAAAATACTTGCTGTTTTCGGTGAAGAGTTTTCATCGTTTGTGGTTAGAAAAGCGGCGCATATGATTGAATTTTGCGTTCTTGCAATGACATTATACAATGCAATTCATAGCACATGGCAAAAAAGGCTTACGCCGGTTTTAGCGTTTGCATGTACCGTGCTTTATGCCGTAACCGATGAAATCCATCAGCTATTTACAGAAGGCAGAGCATGTAGGGTATTTGATGTTTTTGTCGATTCCTGCGGAGCATTAGTCGGTATTATCATATCAATTATAATATTCAGAATTATACTTTTAATTAAAGAAAGAGGTAATAAAAATGGCAGTTCTCAAACCGTTTAAGGCGATAAGACCGAAAGATGAGTTTGCATCTTCGGTGGGCGCTTTGCCTTATGATGTTATGAATTCGGAAGAAGCGAGAGAAATGGTAAAAGACAAGCCATATTCATTCTTGCATGTTGATAAGGCAGAGATTGATTTGCCGCAGGGTATTGACATTTATTCTGCGGAAGTTTATGAAAAGGCAAGAGAAAATCTTGATGCGTTAAGTGAAAAAGGGATTTTAAAACAAGACGAAAAGCCCCTGCTTTATATCTACCGTCAAATTATGAACGGAAGAGAGCAGACGGGTATTGTGGGCTGTACCGCTGTTGATGATTATCTAAATAACATAATCAAAAAGCACGAATTTACCCGTGCTGATAAAGAAGCGGACAGAATTCGCCATGTGGATACTTGTGACGCAAACACAGGACCTATTTTTTTGACTCACCGTGAAAACAAAGCCGTGTCAGATATTACGGAAAGCTGGAAAAACTCACATAAACCCGTTTATGACTTTGTGAGCGATGACGGAGTTTCACAGACTGTTTGGGTAGTTGACGATGATAAGGTGATAGATAATTTGGTACAGGAATTTAGAAAAATTCCGTATCTCTATATCGCCGACGGACACCACCGATGCGCTTCGGCAGTTAAAGTAGGGGAAAAAAGACGGGGCGACGGAGAATATGATAAAAATGCAGAGTTTAATTTTTTCTTGTCGGTAATTTTCCCTTGCGACCAATTAAAGATTATGGATTATAATCGGGTAATTGCAGATTTGAACGGTAATACAAGCGAAGAATTCATCTTAAAAATGAGCGAAAAATTCATTGTTGAAGAAGCAGAAATGAGTCCTTATGCACCGAAAGAGCGTCATACATTCGGTATGTATCTTGACAATAAATGGTACAAGGTAACTGCAAAGCCCGAGTTTATCGACGAAAACGACCCTGTTTTGTGCCTTGATGTTTCAATTCTTCAAAACAATCTTATTGCGCCCATTCTCAATATCACAGACCCGAGAACAGACAAGAGAATTGATTTTGTGGGTGGTATTCGCGGATTAGGTGAGTTGGAGAGACGATGTGAAACAGGTATGAAATTAGCGTTTTCCATGTATCCTACATCACTTAATGAGCTTATGGATATTGCCGATGCTCATAAGGTTATGCCGCCGAAATCCACTTGGTTTGAGCCAAAGCTGCTTTCGGGATTATTCATTCACAAATTATCATAACGGTATTTATAATAAGGCGGAGCCGGTTTCCGCCTTATTTTTTTGCCTTATTATTCGTCAAGTTGCACAAAAATCAATAATTGCTTTTGTTAAATTGTGCCAAAGGACGAAAGTTAAAAAAATAACAAATTAGTGTTGACTTTGACCTTTGGCAGTTGTAATATATGTACAAAACAAGGCACAGTTATCTGTGCAAAATATACAAAGAAAAGGCGAATACAAAATGGCAAAAATCTTAAAGCAAATGAATCCAATTAGCATTTTATCAGAAAAGCACGGCGCAAAGAGAATGTTCATTATGATTATGAGCATTTTGCTTATGGGCTTTGCGGTTTCTGTTTTCTCTTATTCAGGTATGGGCGTTGACCCGTTCACGGCACTCAATATGAGTATTGCAGATAAACTCAATATCAGCTTCGGCTTCCTGCAAATGTGTGTGAACGGCGCAATCCTTATAGTTGTAGCCCTTGTTGCAAGAAAACTTATCAGTCTCGGCACAGTTGTCAATATGGTAGGTGTCGGATATGTGTGTGAATTCTTCACAAATATCTATGATGAAATTCTTCCTAAGGAACCGAACATTTTCGTTAAGGCAGCTGCAATGACATTGGGCGTATTTCTTTTGAGCCTTTCGGCATCTCTCTATTTTAACTGCAAAATGGGTGTTTCACCCTATGACGCTTTGGGCTTCGTGATGGAGGACAATGTAAAAATCAAATATAAGTGGTGCCGAGTTGCAACCGATCTTCTTTGCACAGTCGGTGCTTTTCTGTTGGGCGGACCAATCGGAATAGGCACGGTGGTTACCGCATTCTTTATGGGACCGGTTGTATCATTCTGCGACAATACAATTTCAAAGAAAGTGCTTCGTCACAAGTTTAAGCTTCTCCGTCAATTTACAGTTATCAGATACTACGACTTAGGCTATATTCAAGGCAACAGAGCGGCATAAAGTTAAATACACAAAAAAAGGAGCGTACCAATTCGGCACGCTCTTTTTTTATGCTTATTTATGCGCATTACAGTTTGAACAATTACCTGTGCAGCCCGAGAATTCTTTTTTGCCTTCTTCGGTGTCACGGTAATACTGAGTGTGGGTTTCTCTGTGTTTCGTAGAATTCCAGATATCTTCTGCAACGGGGGCCCACTTTTCAGCATATTCAACACATTTATCACAAAGCTCATCCGCAGTTTCCTGACGGACAAGGTCAGATGATTTTGCACCCGTATTCTTTACAAGCTCACGGAGTCTTTCGGGATTTTCAAGCATGGGGCAAGGTCTTAAATGGTTGTCGTTAAAGGGCTGATTTTTATAATATGCCATAAATAACGGACCTTGCAATGCTTCTAAAAGTGTATGTGTTCTGATATTTGAATCGGAGAAATGAATGAATACGCAAGGCTCAATGTCACCGGCAGAGTTTATATGGAAATAGTTTCTGCCGCCTGCAATACAACCGCCCACATATTCGCCGTCGTTTTGAAAGTCCATAATAAAAATCGGTTTGCCGCATTTTCCGTCACGCATCTTTTTGTTCCAGAAATAAAGCTCTTTTCTCTGCTCGGGGGACGGAACAAGACTGACATCTGCATCGTGACCTACGGGCATATAGTTGAAATTGAGCATATATTTTGCGCCTTTGTTGATAAGAAAATCAACAAAATCGTCACTTGTAACAACGGGTAGGTTCTTGCTTGTGTAACAAACGGAAACGCCGAAAATACATCTGTGTTTTTTAAGCATATCCATTGCCTTAACAGTTGTTTTGTAAGCGCCTTCGCCACGGCGATAGTCATTTGATTCTTCGTAGCCCTCAAGGCTTAACGCCAAAGTGATATTGCCGATTTCATTTATCTGTTTACAGAATTCTTCATCAATAAGCGTCGCATTTGTGAAAATCAAGAAAATGCAATCTTTATTGTTGCGGCAAATTTCAAGAACTTCTTTTTTCTTAATAAGGGGCTCGCCGCCTGTGAGCCAATAGAAATGACAACCAAGCTCTTTGCCCTGAGTTACAATGCTCTGCATTTCTTCAAGACTTAAAGATTGCTGATGACCGTATTCTGCCGCCCAACAGCCTTTACAGTTAAGGTTACAAGCACTTGTCGGGTCGAAAAGAATATTGAAAGGAATATTGCATTTATATTTTTCACGGTTTGTTCTGACTGCTTTTGTTCCGTAATACCCTGCATCAATACCGAAAGAGATAAGCATCTGCTTAATAACATTTTTATCAACATCATTGATAATGCTCAATGCAAATTGAGTCCAGACATTGTCTTTATCTTCGGCGATGGCTTTGATTTTTTTGAAGTTTTCAGGTGGAAAAATCTTGCTGAAAACAGGCTCAATAACTCGGCTCAGTTTCACAATATTTGCATGAGGATTTTTGTCGATATACTTTAAAAGTCTATCAACTATGAAACTCATACTTTGTTTTTGAATTTTATAAGTTAAATTCATAATGTCACCTGTATATTATCAAAAATCATACCCTATCATTCTATTAAAAATTATACGCAAAGTCAATGATTTTCTTCACTGTTTTACAATAAATTCACATTTAAGTTTATTTTGTACAACTTTGGGGAAAAATAAACGAAAAAAGAGTATTAAAACAGTAGAAAAAAGCAGCAGAATATGGTAAAATAAATTTTATAGTTTTTATTTTAAGGGTGAAACAAATGGGTGAAAAATCTTATATTGAGATTGCAAAAGATGTTAAGCTTCTTTGCGTAAACAGTGAAAAATTCAAAACAAATGTAATAGATGTTGATTTTTTTGTGCCAATCAACGAGCACTTCGCAGCCTTAAATGTGCTTTCTTCTTTAATGGGGCACACTTCAAAGAATTATAAAACTTTTACAAGTTTTAACAGAAAGGTTGAAAGTTTGTACGGTGCAGATTTTGAAACAAATATTGCAACAATCGGTGAAAAGGTGAGAATCAGATTTTCAATTGAAATTCCCGACGACCGTTTTTCACTTGATGAAAACAGTATTTCAGAAGATGCAGTCGATTTTTTGATTGACATAATTCTAAATCCCAATTGTGAAAACAAAAAATTCGACGAAGAAAATACTGCACGAGAAATACGCTTCACACTTGAAAATATTGAAGCGGAGAAAAACGATAAAAGGGCTTATGCGCTATCCCGTCTTCGTCAGTTAATGTGCGAGAATGAGCCATACGGCATTGACCGTGAAAAATTAGAAGAAGATGTCAGAAATCTCGATAGCGAAAAGCTTTTTGCCGCCTATGAAAGTCTTATGAAAACATCAACAATTGTTGTTACTGCCTGCGGTAGTTTGAACGGCGATATGCTCAAAGAGAAATTCTGTGAATTTGCAGAGAGTATTCCCGAAAGACAGGCAGCGGCACTTTCAACAGTCTATGTTGAAAAAGCAGAAAATATTCGATATTTCACCGACGAGATGGATATCACACAGGCAAAGCTTGTTATAGGTCTTCGCTCAGGTATGAAAAACAGTGAAGACGATTATTTTGCATTCCGTGTAATGACCGATATTTTCGGTGGCGGACCATATTCACGGCTTTTTCTGAATGTCCGTGAAAAAATGAGCCTTTGTTATTATTGCGGAGCAAGGCTGTTGCGTGAAAAGGGAATTATCTTCATTCAAAGCGGAATTGAAGAAGAAAACTATGAAAAAGCATTGAACGAAATTTTAAATCAACTTGAAATTATGAAAAAAGGTGAATTTACCGAAGAAGATTTTAATTCTTCAATTACGGCACTTTGCGACGCTTTCCGAGGTGTTGGCGATTCGCCCGAGGCAGTGTGCACATTTTATAATTCACAAGTATTCGACAAAGAGCTTGTAAGCGGCGAAGAATTTGCCGAAAAAATCAGCCAAGTTACAAGAGAACAGGTTGTAGAGTGCGCAAAGCGTGTAACGGTTGACTCTGTTTATCTTCTCAAAGGGGAGAGTGGCAATAATGAATAAAATCAGAGAAATTAAAAATGAGCTTTTAAATGACAGTTATTTTGAAATCGACCATAAATCAGGCTTTAAAATTTTTGTTTATCCAAAAGAGAATTATTCGTCCGCCTATGCGGTTTTCGGCACAAAATACGGTTCAATCGACACTTGCTTCCGTGTGGACGGAAATGAAGAATTTACAACCGTCCCCGAAGGTATTGCTCACTTTTTAGAGCATAAGCTTTTTGAAAGCGAAGAGCTCGACGCTTTTGCCCGTTATGCAAAAACCGGCGCCGGTGCAAATGCTTATACATCATTTGACAAGACCTGTTATTTGTTCCAATGCAGCGGCAATTTTGAAGCGTCCCTTGAAATTCTTTTGGATTTTGTAAGCAATCCGTATTTCACGGAACAGACCGTACAAAAAGAACAGGGAATTATCGGCCAAGAGATTAAAATGTATCAGGATGAGCCCGGTTGGGAATCGCTTTTTGCACTTCTTCGTGCAATGTATCACAATCATCCGGTGAAAATTGATATTGCCGGTACGGTGGAGTCAATCAGTCATATTACTGCGGACTTGCTTTATGAATGTTATGATACATTCTACAATCCCGCCAATATGGCGCTGGCGGTTGCGGGTAATGTAACGGTGGAGCAGGTGCTCAAAATTGCCGATAAAATGCTCAAACCCAAGAAAAGCAAAAATGTTGAGAGAAAATTCCAAATCGAGCCCGAATCGGTAGTTGAAGATACAATTGTACGCAATCTATCGGTTTCAATGCCGATTTTTGCAATAGGCTTTAAAGAAAGAATCGAAACACCCTGCCGAAGTTTAAAAGAAACTCTCGAAAGCAATATCCTTTTAGATATTATCGGCGGTAAAACTTCAGCTCTTTATGAAGAAATGCTCACAGACGGACTTATCAACACAACCTTTGATACGGAATATTTTGAAGGCTTCGGTTATTCTGCTCACATTTTCAGCGGTGAAAGTACAGAGCCTCAGAGGGTTCGTGAAAGAATAAATAAAGAAATTGAAAAACTTAAAAAACATGGTGTTGAAAAAGAAATATTTGAAAGAATCAAGAAAAAGCATTATGGCGGATTTATTATGGATTTCAACGATATTGATTCTCTTTCAAATTCTTTGATTGGCTCATACTTTAACGGCGACGGACTTTTTGACCAATTAAATGTGCTTGAAAGCATTACGCTTGAAGATATCAACAACAGATTAAATGCTTTTAACATTGAAAATTCTTCAATGTCAATTATAAAACAAGGCTGAAAGGAGAGTATTTTATGAAATGGTTTACAGATTATACTCTTGTTGAGTTTCCAAAGTTGGGATTAGACTTAAATGTTTATGAAAATTTGGTTGAATTCACTATTCCCGGTTGGGATATTGATATAACAATCAAATTCTACGGCGTTATTATTGCATTCGGTTTCACTCTTGCCGTGCTTTTCGGCGGAAGAATGGCTTATAAATGGAAGATGAGCATTGATAAAATGCTTGATGTACTCATTTACGGTACATTAGGCGGAATTATCGGTGCAAGACTTTATTATGTGGCTTTCGAGTGGGATAGTTATAAAGATGACTTACTTTCCGTATTTAAAATATGGGAGGGCGGACTTGCCATATACGGCGGAATTATCGGCGCATTTGTTGTGTCGTATTTTGTCTGTAAAAAAATTGACCTTAATTTCTATAAACTGCTTGACCTTGCCGGAATGAGCCTTCTCATCGGTCAGGGCATCGGCAGATGGGGTAACTTTACAAATCAGGAAGCCTTCGGTATAAACACGGAATCAATTTTCGGCATGACAAGTGATAAAATTGTTGAATACATAAACAATAATTATTCTTCACTTTCGCATAACGGAATCAACATTGACGCCGACTTGCCTGTACATCCCACATTTCTTTATGAATCGGTTTGGTGCATCTTCGGCTTCATTGTGCTCTATATTGTATGTCAGAAATTCAGAAAATTTGACGGTCAGTTGATTTTAGGCTACGGCATTATTTACGGTCTTGAAAGAGCAGTTGTTGAAGGACTTCGTACAGACAGTCTTTATATCGGCGATACAGGACTTCGTGTTTCACAGGTACTCTCACTTGCTATTGTAGTTGTTTGCGCAACTCTTATGATTGTCAAGCTTGTGGGAATCCATAAAGCAAATGTGGACAAGGTGAAAGAGTATAAGGAGAATAATAATGTATAAAATTATAGACGGAAAAGCGGTTTCGGCATCAGTCAGAAATAAGATAAAAGCAGAAGTCGAAAGCCTAAAAAATCAGGGTAAAAAAACAGGGCTTGCAGTGGTAATCGTTGGCAATAATCCTGCCTCCCGTGTCTATGTCAATAACAAGAAAAAAGGCTGCGAAGAAGTGGGAATGGAGTCGTTTGAATATGCACTTCCCGAAGAAACAACAACCGAAGAACTGCTATCACTTGTAGAAAAGCTCAATAACGACGACGCAGTTGACGGTATTCTCTGTCAGTTGCCCTTGCCAAAGCAGATTGATGAAAAAAAGGTGCTGAATGCTATTGTGCCCCATAAGGATGTTGACGCATTTCACCCTGTTAATACAGGGCATATTATGATTGGCGACCACTCATTTTTGCCTTGCACACCCGCAGGTATTATGGAAATGCTCAAATTCTATGACATTTCTGTGGAAGGTAAAGAGTGCGTTGTAATCGGCAGAAGCAATATTGTGGGTAAGCCTATGGCAATGCTTCTTTTAGGTCAGAACGGTACGGTTACAATCTGTCATTCAAGAACAAAGGATTTGGCAGAAGTCACAAAGAGAGCCGATATTCTTGTTGCCGCCGTTGGCAAAGCATATTTTGTAACACCCGATATGGTTAAAGACGGCGCAGTTGTAATTGATGTGGGTATGAACAGAAACGCTGAAGGAAAACTCTGCGGCGATGTGGATTTTGACAAGGTTAAGGACAAATGCTCATTCATAACCCCCGTCCCCGGCGGTGTAGGCCCAATGACAATTACAATGCTGCTCAAAAATACTTTGACTGCATCAAAACAACATTTTAATAAATAATTTTACGGTGTTCGGTGAAATCATATAAAAAGCCAATGGCGTTATCGTAGGGGCGATTCACGAATCGCCCGGTTCAATCAGACAAATCAGCAGATTAACCGGAATTGGTAAGGGGTTGGTGGAAAAATGTTTAAAATTCTAGCAAGGACAGAGAACCGTCCCCTGTCTTTTCCAGACGGTGTAATGATGACGGGCGGAGTTGCGAACAACAAGGGCGTTGTGACCGAACTTGAAAAGCAGTTGAACACAAAGATTTTCATATCCGATAAGCCGGAATTTTGCGGTGCAATCGGTGCGGGATTGTTTGCCATTGACAGTGATAGATAAACCTTATTTTGGAGAAGCAAATGAACAAGAATTTTCAGAAAAAAACGGCTTACGACCATGTAAAGCAAACGAAAAAAGAGAATTTTAGTTTTTTGAATGAGAAGTACGCACAGCACGGACAAACGGTGCTGTTCGGCGACTCAATCACGGAAATATTTAACAGCTATGAACTGTTTTATGCTTTTTCGCAAACCACGGGGCAAGCAGTTTACAACCGTGGAATCAGCGGTGACACAAGCGACAGATTGTTGGAAAGGCTTGAATGCAATGTCTTGAACATAAACCCGAAAAATCTTGTGATTTTAATCGGAACAAACGACATCGGCATAGGACTTCCGACCGAGTACACCTTGAGGAATATTCAAGAAGTTTTGAGCACAACGCAGAAGCTCTGCCCGAATACAAACATTGTGTTGCAGGCGATTTATCCCGTAAATTCGCATTTGTCAATCATTGCAAGGCAGATGGTCGGCAAACGCAGTAACAAAAAGATTTTGGCAATCAACGAAGAACTGCGCCAAATCGCTCTTAACGGCAAGGTGCAATGGCTCGATCTTACTAACGTGCTGTCTGACGAAAAGGGCAGGCTTGCAAAAGAGTATTGCTATGACGGTCTGCACCTGAACGCTCAAGGCTTTCAAATTGTATCCGAAAATATTATTCCGTTATTGAAATAAGCATAAGTAAAAAGGACTTGAAGTGTGATATAATCCCCTGTCTTTTTGCAAAATAGTGGAGTTAAGTTTATGAAAAATATAAAATTTTATTATAATAAGCCTAGTCTGATATTTAATATAGACATTGTCAAAAAGAAAGACTACGAATGGAGGACAGGGGACGGTTCTGCGTCTTGACAACAAACAAGTTATTGGGAAAGACAGGGGACGGTTCTCTGATTGCTCTGTATGTGATTTTGCAGGACGATGAAAGGCATCGTCCCCTACGGGTTACAAGAAGACGGGGGACGGTTCTCTGATTGCTCTGTATGTGATTTTGCGGGACGATGAAAGGCATCGTCCCCTATAAATATCCTGAAAAAATTCCCCATTTATTGGGGAAAATTTTTTACCTTGACATATACCCTGTCTTTCATCAAATTCTAGCAAGGACAGAGAACCGTCCCCTGTCTTCTCTTAAATTACTATATTATACAAAAAATATAGTCAATCATAGAACCGTCCCCTAATTTTCATTGATAAAATTTTAAAAATATGCTATATTGTAATTGGTAAATATTATTTTGTG
>CALZID010000018.1 GCA_945787805.1 uncultured Clostridia bacterium
TATCCAACCGGTCTGCTCGCTAAGATTGTACATACCTTTTTATCTGTTGCGGTATTGACATTCAAAAGTAAATATCAAACAAAAAATAAGCACGGACAACAGAGTGTTTCTGCAATCTGTGCTCAATTTTTATGCGTATCCGATATAGATTTCATACTGTGTATCGGATAATTTTTCTGCCCATATCCACACCGATGTACATCCCTCAACATTCTTGTATCTGTTCAATCTGCTTTCAATATCGATACTGATATTTTTGTTGTTTGTATTAGCGGATATAGGGTTATCCCAACATTTTGTAGCTGTTTCATCAAGAGTTAAACCTATACTTTGAGCGTGATTTTGTGCATAAGAAATCCAATAGGATATATCGAATCCTTCAATTTGTTCAAATGCTGTTGTGGCTTCCGAAACAGTATTTGTTGTGATTTCAGGCTCAGATTTTTCGCTGTTGGGTATTTCTTTTTGTGTATAAGTATCTTGCTTTGGCTCGTTATTTGCTGTTGTGGTTTGAGAAAAAATCGGCTCTTTTGACACCTTTTCTGTACCGGTTTCAGCGTCAGGCGGCTGTGTTATTTCTTCCGCAAATGTGCTTTTCTCAATTGTTTTGGTTTCTGTTTTCTCAGTTAATTCTTCCTCTTGCGTTGTATCAATTATAGCGTTAGTCGATGAACTTTCAACTGCTTTTTTGTCCGGCTCACTATGGGCAGTGCAACCTGCCGAAACAAAAATGAGAGTCAATATCATTGTGAATACTACGATTTTTCTCATACAAAAATCACCTCGCTATTCACAACTTCCATTGCTCTGTTGCGGATGTTATTCATCTTCCGCACCCATAGCATCGGGTTATCTGCTTTCAGTTTTTCCGTAACATTTTCTTTTTCGGCAAGCGATTTAACAAGCTGTGAAAACATTACTTGCGCTTGTTCTTCAATGTCCGCAAGGTAAGGGTACAGCCTTTCCGATGTGAGCAGATTGTAATATCTTATGCGATGATGTTGTTTAAGATACTGTCTGTGACGGGTTGCCCACACACCGATATGTAATTCATTCTGCTCTTTTGTTGCGATACAAGGCAGTTGATAATTGCCTTGTATTTCGTAGTTACAGCCGTTTTGTTCAAATAATGTGTTCATAATGAAACCTCCTTAATTTTGTTGATTTCATTATAACGAAAACACAATCTAAACACGAATGTGCAAAAAAATCCGCCTACCGATTTATTCGATAGACGGATATTTTTTAGAAAATCACTTCAACCGTTATATCTTCCCATTGTGATTGGCGAAGATATTGACCGTTGGCGTTACGAAAAGCTTTTGCCTGTTCGTAGTTTATTGTGAAGCAGAAGTAAAAATTACTTCTCATCCCCGCTTCTAATAGCAGCCTGTGCTGCTGCAAGACGAGCAATCGGAACGCGGAACGGTGAGCAAGATACATAGTTGAGGCCAATCTTGTGGCAGAACTCAACTGAAACAGGGTCGCCGCCGTGTTCACCGCAGATACCGTAGTGAAGTTCTTTGCCGCTTGCCTTACCCTTAGCAACTGCCATTTCCATAAGAGCGCCAACGCCGTTCTGGTCAAGCTTTGCAAACGGGTCATTTTCAAAAATCTTGCTGTCATAATATGCTGTAAGGAACTTACCGGCGTCATCACGGCTGAAGCCGAATGTCATCTGAGTAAGGTCGTTTGTACCGAAGCAGAAGAAGTCAGCCTCTTTAGCGATTTCGTCAGCTGTGATACAAGCTCTCGGGATTTCAATCATTGTACCAACTTCGTATTTGAGGTCTGCACCTGCTGCTGCGATTTCAGCGTCTGCTGTTTCAACAACAACTTTCTTAACGAATTTAAGCTCTTTAACTTCGCCAACAAGCGGAATCATGATTTCGGGAACAAGGTTCCAATCGGGATGAGCTTTCTTAACATTGATAGCCGCACGGATAACTGCCTTTGTCTGCATTGCTGCGATTTCAGGATATGTTACTGCAAGACGGCAACCACGGTGACCCATCATTGGGTTAAATTCGTGAAGAGAAGCGATGATAGCTTTGATATCTTCAACTGATTTGCCCTGTGCGTCTGCAAGGAGCTTGATGTCAGCTTCTTCTGTAGGAACGAATTCGTGAAGAGGTGGGTCAAGGAAACGAATTGTAACAGGATTTCCTTCAAGTGCTTCGTAAAGTTTTTCAAAGTCGCCCTGTTGATATGGAAGAATCTTATCAAGTGCTGCTTCTCTTTCTTCAACTGTGTCAGCACAAATCATTTCACGGAATGCTGCGATTCTGTCTGCTTCGAAGAACATGTGCTCTGTACGGCAAAGACCGATACCTTCAGCACCGAGCTCACGGGCTTTCTTAGCGTCAGCAGGAGTGTCAGCGTTTGTACGAACTTTAAGAGTTCTGTATTTGTCAGCCCAAGCCATAATTCTGCCGAATTCACCTGCGATTTCAGCGTCAACTGTTGGGATGATACCGTCATAGATATTACCTGTTGAACCGTCGATTGAGATATAGTCACCTTCGTGATATGTCTTGCCTGCGAGTTCAAACTTCTTGTTTTCTTCGTCCATCTTAATTTCGCCGCAACCTGATACACAGCATGTACCCATACCACGGGCAACAACGGCTGCGTGAGATGTCATACCGCCGCGAACTGTAAGAATACCCTGAGAAGCTTTCATACCTGTAATGTCTTCAGGTGATGTTTCAAGACGAACAAGAACAACTTTTTCGCCGCGAGCATTCCATGCTTCTGCGTCTTCGGCTGTGAATACAACTCTACCGCAAGCAGCACCGGGAGATGCGCCCAAGCCCTTACCTGCGGGAACAGCAGCTTTAAGTGCTTTTGCGTCAAACTGCGGGTGGAGAAGTGTATCAAGGTTTCTCGGGTCAATCATAGCAACTGCTTTCTTCTCGTCAATCATACCTTCGTCAACGAGGTCGCAAGCAATTTTAAGAGCAGCCTTAGCTGTTCTCTTACCGTTTCTTGTCTGGAGCATATAGAGTTTGCCTGCTTCAACAGTAAATTCCATATCCTGCATATCTCTGTAGTGGTCTTCAAGAGTAGCACAAACTTTTACGAAATCAGCGTATGCTTCGGGGAACTTTTCAGCCATCTGTGCGATAGGCATCGGAGTTCTGACACCTGCAACAACGTCTTCACCTTGTGCATTAACAAGGAATTCACCCATAAGACCTTTTTCACCTGTAGCAGGGTCGCGAGTAAATGCAACACCTGTACCGCAATCGTCACCCATGTTACCGAAAGCCATCATCTGAACGTTAACGGCTGTACCCCATGAGTAAGGAATGTCGTTGTCACGACGGTAAACGTTTGCACGGGGATTATCCCATGAACGGAAAACAGCTTCAACAGCACCCATAAGTTGTTCTTTGGGGTCTGATGGGAAGTCTTTACCGATTTTTGATTTGTATTCAGCCTTGAACTGTGTTGCAAGCTCTTTAAGGTCGTCAGCAGTAAGCTCAACGTCCTGTGTAACGCCTCTTGCTTCTTTCATTTCGTCGATAAGCTGTTCGAAATATTTCTTACCGACTTCCATAACAACATCAGAATACATCTGAATGAATCTTCTGTAGCAGTCATAAGCCCAACGAGCGTTGCCTGACTTTGCAGCCATAACTTCAACAACTTCTTCGTTAAGGCCAAGGTTAAGAATTGTGTCCATCATACCCGGCATTGAAGCACGAGCACCTGAACGAACTGAAACGAGAAGAGGATTTTCTTTATCACCGAATTTTTTGCCTGTGATTTCTTCCATCTTGTCGATGTACTCCATAATTTCTGCCTGGATATCATCATTGATTTTTCTTCCGTCCTCATAATACTGTGTACAAGCTTCTGTTGTAACTGTGAAGCCCTGAGGAACAGGGAGACCGAGACTTGTCATCTCAGCAAGGTTAGCACCTTTACCGCCGAGAAGCTCACGCATGTTAGCGTTACCCTCTTTGAAAAGGTAAACAAACTTTTTGCTCATTTTTATACCTCCAAAAAATTATTAACAACATTTGTGTAAGGTATCACAAGATATACCTAACCTTTTGAATTATAACAGAATTTGCCATTGATTTCAATAGTTTTATGTCACTTTTTTTAATGACTTTACCAAATATTTGTATATTCATTTAATAATCTGTTTTCACAATAAAAATATGTGAAAAATAACAAAAAATTTTTATAAAAAAACGCATAAATAGTCAATTCTACAAACTTTGCCGTTTTAATTGTCAATAAAAAAATAATTTATTGATTTCCTTTAATTATGGGTATATACTTTATAAATGTGAAAGAGTATAAAAAATCGTGAAATATTATTTCTTAATTTTGAGGTGAAGATTGTCTATGAAAAGAAGAACCGGATTTATCGCATCAGTGATATGCTTTGCATTGCTTATATCGACATTCTCGGTAGGAATAGTCGGTGCTTCAACCGACGAAACGAGATACTCGGTAAAGCATCTTCAAAACGGCAGTTTTGAAGAAAATATTGAAAATTATACATTCAGCAACACCTATACCCAACCCGACAAATCAACTGTTCCCTACTGGGACACCACCGCATACGGCGGAAAGTTCGAGTTCTTTGAAACTAACGGTAAATATCATTTCAATGTTACAAAAAAGAAATATCCCGCTAATCCCGAATACACTCTTGTAGCTGACGGTACAATTGCTGCCGAGCTTAACGCAGATGAAGAAAGTTCGATTTATCAGAGAATTAAAACCGTTTCCGGTTCAACATATACATGGGGACTTGATCACAGAGGCCGTGACAGAACCGACCGTATGGTGCTCATCATCGGCCCGGAACAACCTGTTGACCCCTCAAAGAACGCAAAAGCCGGTCAGGACCAGTTTATAAGAATTACCAAATGGCTCAAAACACAGTATGCGGCTGATTATCCCGAAATCGGATGTTCAAAAAAATATACTGTTTATTCAAAGCCCTTTGCGGCAAACGGTAAGTTCTTAAACGAGTCAGCTGACGAAGACCTTAACATTTCCCTTGTTGAAACAGGCGAAATAAATCAGGAGTGGAGCCTTTGGGTTATTTCTTCCCCATATTGCAACACGGCTGCCGAAGATACGGTGAACGGCTGGTCTTGTTACGGCACAAATGCTTCGGACGATTTTGAAGATATTATGAAAGGCGCAGATTCTTCCCTCGGTTACGACTGCACATACACCGTGCCGAAAGGACAGACCAACACTCTTTTTGCTTTCTGCTCATATTCGTCGGGCAGGGAAACAAAGGATGACCCTACATACGGCAATCTTCTTGACGGTATTAACTTCGACCTTTATCAGCCAATGTCCACTTCAAGTACCGCAGGCGGTATCGGCAGCATCAATGTGGAAAACCCCGACTTGTCACAGGTTACAATCAAAAGTGACATCACAAGCGGCGACGCGCTCAATTCCGTTGTGCTTGACGGGCAGTACTGCAATCTTTATACCTCTATTTACAACTACGAAACACTAAAAGACTGCACATTTGCAGGCGCTTATATTACAATCAACAATGACGACGGAACATCTGTTACAAAGTTTGTAAAACCCTATGACGGAGATATAAGTTCTTTGACAGATGAAGAAATTAATGAACTTGCAAAAGAATATTTTATAAGAAAAGATATTACCGATTCGGAATCCGGTAAAGAATGGCAGTATTATTACAGATTCCAGGTTAATTCACCTATTTCCATCAGCCTGATTTACACTAAGGCACCGTTTGTTCTGTATGATACAAACGGAGGAAGTGAATATTATTTCTCCCCCGACAATGTGGACGGCGGTAACCTTGTAGGCTTCGGTGACCATTTTCAAAAAGTCTTTGATAAAGTAGTTGACGGTG
Source organism: uncultured Clostridia bacterium (assembly GCA_945787805.1). GTDB lineage: Bacteria > Bacillota > Clostridia > Oscillospirales > Acutalibacteraceae > Fimenecus. Next base: position 5,876 of record CALZID010000018.1, read on the forward strand.
AAGAAACATATATTGATACATCCGCATATTATACAAACTTTGTTACCACTGTTGACGGTGAAGGCAACGAAACAATAACGCCCGGTCAATATATTTCCCACGCCGCACTGCCCAATGCAAATTGGGAAACCGAAGATGACGGCACAAGTCCCCATAAATTCTGTGGATGGAGCGTTATCGGTGATGACGGCAAGCAGGTTATCCTGGACGGTGTTCACACCATCACATATAACCCCAATGTAGGTGGCGGAGGTATGATTTCTTTTACCGACTCAACCAATACGATTAGTGATATGCAGCTTGACGCCTCACACGGCGTTACTCTCACCGCTTTGTGGAAATTTGTTCATAGGGCACAGGCACAGACATATAACGAAGATACGGATACTTTTGAAAACTCCGCAGTGGGCGGCACAGTCGAAGAAACACTCATTCCCGACGACCTTCGTGCAAGCGACATAAAAGAGTATTTGCAGAATGTTGACGGCGCTGACAGAGTGGAATGTATTGACGCGGCAGGTAATGTGGGCGACAAAATCATGTTCAAGGCAAAGCCGGACTTTGATAATCAGTATATGTTCCTTGGTTGGTATTACAGAGAAAAACAGCCTGACGGAACATACGAAGAAGTATTGAGAAGTACTTCTACTTCCATTGCGGTCACTATTGAAGAAGGCAAACTCAACACATATTATGCCCGTTTCCAAAAAATCACGGCGCCTGTTGTATTCCGTTACACCCCCACAGGCAATCCTGCCGACTATGAGTTTTACGAAGCAGATGCGGAAAACTCATACGGTAAGTATTTCCAGAATGTTACGGTAGGTCAAAAAGCGGTTAAGCCCACAGGCGATATAAATTCCGTAACTGCATGGTACACTTCTCCCACCGAGAGAGGCTCGGAATATATTTTCAATTTTAATACGGACAGAATATATGATGTTACCGAGCTTTACGCAGGTCCTTCGTATTCATTTAATTATTATAATAATTTCCGTTTTAAAGAGCCATGGAGAATAGACACCTTCGGCACGCTGAAAATCAGCGGCACATACATTGATTTGCTCAACAATGCAGATGTTACCGATTACAATATCTATATATTGAAAGGCACATTGGGCCAAAGCGCACCCACCGCTTCCGCAGTGAAATCAAATGCAAAAACAATAAAAGTGGGAAAAAGTGTCAATGAAGGCAAATTGAAGTTTAACTCGGTTACAAATTCGGGACAGTTCTTTAACAGAATAGGTACTGTTTACAGTGATTTCGGTATTTTCAATATGAAAACGCCCGTATGGGTTGTGTTTGAATATACATATAAAGGAATTACTTACACAAGCGGCGTAAAAGACAGATGCCTTTATAACGACATCAATGTTTATATGGACGCAAACAATAAAATGTATACCACATATCCGCCCGAAGACCAGGCGGAGCATCGTAATCTTCAAGACGCCTTGCTTGGCAGTATGAAAAATATGTATGATACCGTTTCTGCTTTGGGCATAACTGAAGCAACGCAGTATGTACCCGGAAGTCGGGTGTCAGAAATGACATACGACAGTTCAACCGATAATGTTTATACTTTTACATCTTCAACCGCAATCCGCAATATTGAGCCCTGGGGCTTCAAATACACTTTCTCAGTTGACGGAGGCACAACGGCAGACTTTGAAGATTTCGGCGCAATCGTGCTTACAGATACAGACTCGTTATTAGATGAAAACACAGTTACGGTCAACGATTTGCTTGACAATGAGAATTCACTTATGTTCTCAAGAGCAAACGGCAATGTTTATACAGATAACGATGGCAATGTAGAAATATATTATGTAGGAAATGTGTTTGCCCTTGACTTTGACAAAAATACCTATGTTGTATTCTTTGTTAAGGATGGCGACGGAAACATATATTATTCCGACATAGTTAAAAACAGTTACAATTCTATCGCTTCTGCCGACGACTCGGAAAATGCGGCAATAAGTCAGTCCATTTCCGATTATTCCGTCGCTTTGAAAAACTATGATGAGTTTATCAAATAACGGACAGGGGGAACGGAATATGAATAAAGAAAAAATATATATCGCTCCGGACTTTGATGTTTTAGTTTTTGAGATTTCATCTGTTATAACAGCAAGCGAATTCGGGTGGGAAGAAGGCGAAGATGTTGAAAATGCGGCATCACTTTTCTGGTGGAAATAGAAAAATTTTTCTCATTGCCTTGACTGTTTTTCTGCTTGCGGTAATTTTTACGGCATGCGAAAAAGAAAAAGAACCCGAAGGCACTTCTAATAACAACTCTGTAACTGTTTCGGAAACAACACCTTTTGAAAACACTGCCGACAACTCTCAGCTTAACACAACTTTGCCTCAATATGCTTTTGAGGAGGAAGAAGAGATGCAAAGCACCGAGAACGGAATCATAAATACAACCGTAAACTCAAACAACAGTAATTATGAAACGGAAAGCAGCACTGTCGCTATGCCTCCAAAGGCGGACAGTCAACAGGGCGAATGGGGTGCGTCGGTTATCAACTGACCAGCAATAAGAACAGAATTGTGGAAGGATTTACCCTCAGAGCTGAATTATAAATCTCTGTTATAACTTCATTGTATTTTTTTGGTGATAAATTTGGAACTTTTAACTTATGAAATACTCAATGCCACAGCCGAAGCGGATAAAAACTCACTTCCTATGTTTTCTTGTGACACATATCCTTGCTTCATTGATTTGGCGTTTCCCCAAAATATGAGTATACACGATGTTGTTGTTGTTTTTCCCGACAATACCGATGTAGAATACAATATTTTTTCAAGCCTTGACGGTGTGAATTTTTACAGACTTTATAAGAGCCCGAAAATTGCAAGATACATTCGTGTTTTTATAAAATATTACAGCGGTGCAAGGCCTACTATAAACAATATAGAAGTGTTGGGCGAAGAATGTTCTTTTCCGCAGAAAAAGACAAGTTTTAAAGAGCCTTTGCCTTTTAGTGAAACGGAATATGCAAAGCCCGTTACGGACGATGACATCTTTGAAGATGTAAAGGGGATTATAACGAGAGCTATCGGTGAAGAATATGTTGAGCAATTCGATTTGCGGCTCGACAGACGGCTTCGCGAAGACTATTTTTCAGTAGCAAGCATCCGAGGCAAAATTGTGCTGACATCAAACAGCGGTGTGGGGCTTGCAAGCGCTTTTAATTGCTATTTGAAGGATGTTTGTCACTGCCATATTTCCCGATTCGGCAAACAGGTGAAATTACCGAAAACCCTGCCTGCGGTGAACGGCAAAATTGACCGTACAACTAAATTTCAGCACAGATATGCTTATAACTATTGCACTCACTCTTACTCAATGGCATTCTGGGGTGAAAAGGAGTGGCAAAAAGAGATTGATTTTCTCGCTATGAACGGCATAAATTTAGTCCTTGATATTCTGGGTATGGAAGAGGTTTACAGAAGATTTTTAACTAAACTTGGATACCGTCACCGTGAAATCAAGAATTTTTTAGTCGGTCCCGCTTATTATGCCTGGTTTTATATGGGCAACATTTGCGGTATCGGCGGACCTGTTCACGACGATTTCTTTTTTGAAAAATGCGAGTTAGCCCGTAAAAATCACAGAAGAATGCAAACTCTCGGTATGAATGTTGTTTTGCAGGCATACACGGGAATGGTGCCCCGTGATATCCGGAAAAAAGACAGGGATGTACCCGTTATCCCTCAGGGCAAATGGAAAGGTATAGAGCGTCCCTTGACTGTGAGTCCCGACAGTGTATCTTATTCAAAATACGCCAAGCTTTTTTATGAATGTCAAAGAGAAGTTTTCGGCGATATCACTCATTTTTATGCGGGGGATATCTGCCATGAAGGCGGCAAACTCAATAACAGAAAAGCAAGAGATAGCTATGCTAATGTAATGGAAAGTATGCTGAGCTTTGATAAAGAGGCTCAATGGGTTGTGCAATGTTGGTCGCTGAATCCAAATAAGACTTTTACAAATGCAGTCAAGAAATATCGCAATAACCATATTATTATGTTGGATTTGCATTTTGAAAAAATGCCGCATAATACAAACAAGCTCTCACGCCTTGCGAAATATGACAATGTGTTAGAAGGTATGCTCAATAATTTCGGCGGCCGCCACGGGCTTTACGGGCCGGTTGACACTATTTCAAAAAAGGTAGAAGAAGCGTCGAAAAGACCTAATTTCAAGGGTATAGCATTAACCTCCGAAAGTATAAATATGAACCCCGTGGTTACGGAAATTTTCTTAAATTCAATTTGGGAAAATGTAACGGATATAAACGAATGGGTTAAGAAATATGCTGTTCGCCGATATGGAAAATACAATGAAAATATCGAAAAAAGTATGGAGCTTTTCCTGAAAACCGTTTATAGTGAAGATAATTGTACAAGTATGTTCGGCGCGCCCGAATGTTTAGCTTGCAGAAGACCTTTAGACCCTGAAAAGAAACTCTTTACAGCACGAGGCTCCGTTAAAATCTCTTATTCCGCAAAAGATTTTGACGAAGCGGTTAAGCTTTTCTTAAAGGACTTTGATAAATTCAAAAATAACGAGTGCTATATTTATGATGCAGTTGATATGTTAAGACAGTCACTTGCAAACAAGCTTACCGATATTGCCGGAAAACTGTCATCGGCATATAAGACAAAGGATTATTTCGCTTTTACGGAAAGCAGCGAAAAAATGGTGTCATATTTTGATATGCTTGACAGAGTTTTGTTAAATTGCAGAGATTTTTCATTCGGCGCATATATTGAGCCTGTGAAAGAATATACGGATAAGCTTGACGATTTCACAAAAGAGCTTTATATGATAAATGCAAAAGCGCTTATTACTACTTGGTATTGCAGACTGTTAGCTGATAAAGGCAATCTTCACGACTATGCTCACCGTCAAATGGGTGATTTGACAGCTTCATTTTATAAAATGAGATGGGAAAAACTCATTGAACAGGTTAAAGTCGAAATGGATGGCGGAAAGCCCGAAGCGATTGACTGGTTTAAGCTTGAATGGGATTGGGTGTTGAGTGAAACAAAATACACCAAGAAAACCCGTGAAGACAGTTTAAAAGCGCTTGGAAAACAAATTTTAGAGAAATAGTAAAGGGGCGAGAAATTTGAAAAGACCGTTTGCGGTAGTAGGATTTTCAATGCTCGGAACCTTTCTGATAATTTCAAAATTGTCATTTAATCAAACTGTTGCTATCTCTTTGATGGCAGCAGTTTTGTTTTTGATTTTTATTGCAATAAAGAAGCTTAGAAAAAATCTATTGGTGATGACAGCTCTGTTGTCTGCCGTAATTTTCACTTTAAGTTTTATGTGGACGCAAGAACACTATGTCGAATTATGTGACGGCGAAAACATACGCACCGTCAGCGGAATAATCTGTGAAACTCCCAAGGTGTCAGATTATGCAAGCTCTTATGTTATAAAGATTTCGGGAGAGAATTATAAAATCCGCTATGTTAGTGAACACAGCAAAGGCTTAAAGCAGGGTGAAAAGGTCAGGGCAAGGGTTGCGCTTCAAAACAGTGAAGACAGTTTGGATTTCTTTGAAGATTCACTGTCATCCAAGGTCTATTTTGTCTGCTTTGAAAATGAAGAATGCAGTATTGCTTCAACGGGAGAGAAAGACCCGATTTATTATTATGCGGGTGTGATTAAAGAACGGATTGTGAATATAATCTCGTCTTATTTGCCAAACGAAAGCGGCGCCCTCTCTAAAGCTATGTCGGTGGGGGACAGAAGCGATATTTCAAACAAAACCGCAACTATGTTTAATTATTCCGGAATATCGCATTTGTTGGTTATTTCGGGATTGCATTTGAGTCTGTGGTCGTTGGGCGTTATTAAAATATTGCAAAAAAACGAGAAAACAAGAAAATTTACAGTACCCGTGGGTATTGCCTGTCTGTCAGGGTTTACAGTATTGACGGGACTTAGTGTGTCGGTCATTCGTGCAGGACTGATGGTCGGACTTTTACTTTTAGGCAAGGCATTCAGGCGAGATTCAGACAGTATCAATGCAATAGGACTGGCAGTGACAATTATTCTGCTGTCAAATCCTTTTGCGGCATATTCGGCTGCCTTGTGGCTGTCGGTTTTATCAACAATGGGAATACTTGTTCTTTATGAGCCTATAAGAAAATGGCTTATGAGCTTTGCAATATCAAAAGCACTTGAAAAGAACGAATTTTATAATTTTGTAATCACATCAATTTCCGTAAGCTTTGCAACGGCAATATGCACAATGCCGGTTTTTATAATGAAATTTCATATTATGCCTATTGCAACCTTTATTTCAAATATTTTGGCGGTGGACGCCGCACTCATTTTGATGATTTCAACAGTTTTCGGCGTTTTCAGTCATTTATTGGGATTATCTTGGCTGTCAAATCTGTTGTTCTGGATTGTGAATGTAACCGGCACATTCTTGCAAACGGTAGCAGAAAAGATAGGAATGTCAAAATATTCTACAATTTCGGTTGCGTCACCGATTTTCAGCTATTTTTTAGTCTTTGCAATACTCTCACTGTTGATAGCCTGTTTCTTGAAAAAATACAACAAAAACACTCTTAAAAACACATCTGTTTTGCTGTCGGTTGTGTTTGTTCTTATTACATTGTTTTCGGTGGCTCAAGATTACAGCTCCGTATCAATTCACACAAATTGCAGTAACGGTAATTTAGTAACTTTAATAAATCATAGGGGCGAAACCGCTTTGTTTGGGTGCCCTAATAAAAACCAGGTAAGAAAAATCAGCAGCATAATGACCGACCATAATGCAAAAGAGCTTGATTATATCGAAACACTCTCGTCGGAAACACCTATGTCTATGAGTATTGAATCATATCTTTTTACAGAAAATTGCAAATTTAACGGGGGTTCCGACAAATATAATGCGAAGAAAACAGAATACGGAATTGAAATAACCTATGAAAATGTAAATTTACTGTTAATAAATGACAATCCTTGCGAAAAATACTTTGAAAAAGCAACTGATTATGATATAATCATTGTATATGTGCCGATAGAAGAACAAGATTTTGATTCGGCAGAATTTTTACGGGATGAAGATTCGGTTTTAATAAATATCGCAGATGGGCAAACCGTGAGTATTGATTGTAAATGGGAGAAACTATATGTCACTTATAACTGAGCTTGAACTCAAAAAGCAGATTCAAGAGAATAAGATGTCGAATTGCTATCTGTTTTACGGTAGCGAAGATTATCTCAAACAATTTTATACAAACAAAATCTGTCAAAAGTTTGTGGCAGCGGGCAGCGAAACCTTCTCTCTGCGCAAATATGACGGTAAAGACAACACTCTCGACGAGGTTTTAGAGGGAGCAGAGTCCATGCCCTTTATGAGCGAATACTGTGTGGTTGTCGCAAGAGATTTTGCGCTTGACGCTTTAGACGAAGACAACAAAAATAAACTTACAGAGTTTCTTCAAAATCTCCCCGACACATCAATCACAATTTTTTGGATGGACAGTGTTGAAGTGTCACTTAAAAATGCAAAATGGAAATGGGTTGTCGATAGCTTTAACAAATATGCAACAACAATAAATTTTGCAAAACCCGATATGCGGGAGCTTAAAAGGATTATTACTGCTTATGTTAAAAGGCAAGGCTGTGTAATCGGTGAAAAGTCTGTAAAGTATCTTGTTGAATTGGTGGGCGACAATCTTAATACGCTTTTTAATGAGACGGAAAAGCTTTGCAATTTCGTGGGGCAGGGTAATGAGATTACCTGCGAGCATATTGATGCTGCTGCGGTGCGTTCATTGGAAGCGAGAGTGTTTGACTTGTCAAAGCTCGTGCTGAATCACAATCCACAGGCTGCTTTGGAGCTTTTGCATACTCTTATGCTTCAAAAAGCAGAGCCCATTGATGTTTTCGGCGTGATTTTAATGTCATTTGTTGATATTTACAGAGCAAAAACTGCCCTTAGCGGCGGCGAGAGTATTACTTATCCCGCAAATTTTTTTGACTACAAAAATAAGATGTTTAGACTTGAAAATTCATCGAGATATGCGAGAAACCTTTCCACAGAGCAGTTAAGAGAATGCTTTGACTGTTTCTCCGAAAGTGACCGTGCTTTAAAAAGCACTGCGCAAAGCGGTGAATTGATTTTAGAAAGATTGATAGTTCAGCTTTCTTTGATTATTGCAAGGTAATTCTATGATTAAGATTAAAGAAGCAGTAGTGGTAGAAGGTAAATATGACAAAATCAAATTATCGGGTATTCTTGATACGGTTATTGTAGCAACCGACGGCTTTGCCATATTTAAAGATAAAGAAAAGCAAGATTTAATTCGTTTTTTAAGTGAAAAACGCGGAATAATAATTATGACCGATTCTGATTCGGCGGGATTTAAAATCCGTTCATTTATCAAGGGAATAACAAAAAGCGAAAATATAAAAAATGTCTATATTCCCGATGTTTACGGTAAAGAAAAACGCAAAACAGAAGCGAGCAAAGAAGGCAAGCTGGGCGTTGAAGGAATGAAGACAGAAATTATAATGTCCGCATTGCAAAAGGCAGGAGTTTTTTGCAGTGAAAACGAAAAACAGAGAACAAGAGAAATTACCCGTACCGACTTCTTTGAAGACGGAATCAGCGGACGGGAAAACAGCAGTGAAATTCGCAAAGCATTGGCAAAAAGTCTTGATTTGCCTGAAAGAATTTCGGCGTCTGCACTGCTTAAAATCATAAATCTTTATATGACTTATGATGAATACAAAAATGCAATAAATAAACTGAAAAGTGATATATAAAACGAGGTGTTTTAAATGAGCATTGAGAGAATATTTCCGATAAACCGTCCTTATTACGATTTGCCGCAGTTTGAAACATTCAAGGAAATGATTGACACAAACGAAAAGCTTTTTTCCGACAGACCGGCTTATAAGCTTAAAAATAAAGACGGCGTTCTTTATAATGTAACTTATAAAAAATTCCGTCATGACATTTATTATATGGGCAACAGTCTTATTAAAAGGGGCTATTCAAGAAGTCACATTGCAGTTGTGGGCGCAAGCTCATACCGTTGGCAAGTAACCTATATGGCGGTTACTTGCAGTAACAATGTTATCGTGCCGATAGATAAAGAATTGCTTACAGATAATATGATGGATATTTTAAGAGATTCAGATTCTGTAATGCTTTTCGGTGATAAAAAATACATCACCGCCATAAAAGAAAGAAAAGATGAGCTGCCCGAAAACTTTGTGTTTGTATGCTTTGATGACATCGAAGAAGAAGATGTAGTTAAATTCTCCGATTGGCTTCAAGAAGGCAGAGATATGTATCACAGCGGCACAAGACTTTTAAATGATGTAACACTTGATAAAGACGCCGTTGCGGCAATTCTCTTCACATCGGGCACAACGGGCGTTTCAAAGGGCGTCTGCCTCAGTCAATATAATATTTGCTTTGATGTTACAAGCGTTTTGAGTGTTGTTAAGGTTAATCCGGATGACAACTGTTTGTCCGTGCTCCCAATTCACCATACTTATGAATGTGCAGTCGGATTTTTTGCGTTTATTTTCTCGGGCGCTTGCATTTCGTTCAGCCGCGGACTTCGATATATCTTGCAGGATATGAAAGAAATTCAGCCTACAATTTTCGTTACAGTACCTTTGATGCTTGAAAAATTTCACGCAAGAATCGTTAAGAAAATTTCTTCAAAAGCAGGGGGCAGTGCAATTTTTAAATTCGGCAAAAGTGCTTCAATGGTTGGCCGTGCCTTCGGCTCGAAGACAATCGGCAGAAAGCTTTTCAACGAAGTTATCGAAACATTCGGTGGCAGACTTCGCTTGATTGTTACAGGTGCATCTGCTCTTGACCCAAGAGTTGCCGAAGACTTTATGAAAATGGGAATCGACCTTTACATCGGTTACGGTCTTACAGAAACTTCTCCTATTGTTATGGTAAATAATGACAGATTGATGCTTACGGATTCGGTGGGAACACCGCTTCCCAATGTTGAAGCAAAAATTCATAACCCCGATGACTTAGGTGTCGGTGAAATTTGGGTTCGCGGACCGATGACAATGAAAGGCTATTATAAAAACCCCCAAGCAACAGCAGAAGTAATCACCCCTGACGGTTGGTTCAGAACAGGTGATTTAGGTGTGGTTGACGAACATAACTGCTATAAAATCACAGGCCGTTGCAAGAATGTTATTGTTACTAAAAACGGTAAAAACATCTTCCCCGAAGAAGTTGAACTTTATCTCAACAACAATCCCTTTATTGAAGAAAGTCTTGTTTACGGTGAAGAAAGCGGCAACGATGAAACAACAGTTTCAGCACAGATTTATCCTAACTATGAAAAAATCAAAGAAAATCTCAAGCGTCAGGAGCTGACACAAGAAGAAATAAGAAATTCAATTGCAGAAGCAATCAGAGAAGTCAACAAAAAACTTCCGGGATACAAAAAAATAATGCGGTTTGATGTTCGTGAAGAAGAGTTTGTAAAAACAACTACTCAAAAAATCAAACGCCAAGAAAATATTAAGAAAAACGATAAAAACGCTCAATAGAGCAAAAGAATAACGAGGTAAAAATTATGACTTACGAAGCAAATTTTCCCGTTAATAAATCTTTTTATGAAGTCACAGAAATCAAAACATTTAAAGAACTTATTGACAACAGCGAAAGACTTTATTCTGACAGACCGGCATACAAATTGAGAAATAAAGATGGAGTTTACTATGATGTTTCCTATAAAAAATTGCGTCATGATATTTACTATCTCGGCAACATTCTTATAAAAGACGGCTATTCAAGAAATCACATTGCAGTTGTAGGGCTCAACTCTTATAAGTGGTCGGTTACATATTTGGCTGTTACTTGTAGCAATAATGTTGTTGTGCCCATTGATAAAGAGCTCACTGCCGACAATATGGTTGATATTCTCAACGATTCAGATTCCTGCGCACTCTTTGGCGACAAGAAATATATTCAATCGCTTTACGAAAGAAAAGACAGGCTTCCAAAAGACTTTAAATTCTATTGTTTTGATGAAACAGACCTTGAAGATGTAGTTTCTTACGATGAATATTTTGAAGCGGGAAGAAAGCTGTATAAAGAAGGTATTAAGAGCCTTAACGAAGTTGTTCTTGACCCCAATGCTATGACTTCTCTTCTCTTTACATCGGGTACAACAGGTGTTTCAAAGGGCGTTTGTTTAAGCATGGCAAACATCTGCGGTGTTATCAATAATATCGGCGGTGTTGTTAAAGTATATCCCGAAGACCAGCTTCTTTCGGTGCTGCCGATTCACCACACTTATGAATGTACATTAGGCTTCCTATTCATTCTCTCATGCGGTGCTTGTATCGCATTTTCACGAGGTCTTCGTTATCTTGTTCAGGATATGGCTGACATTAAACCGACAATTTTTGTCACCGTACCGCTGATGATTGAAAAATTCTATGCAAGAATTATAAAAAAAATCGGTGAGAAAAAGGGCGGCAGTGCAATCTTCGGCTTCGGTAAAGCCGCATCGTCCGTCGGCCGTGCATTCGGCTCAAAGAATTTGGGCAGAAAGCTCTTTAACGAAGTTATCGAAACCTTTGGCGGCAGACTCCGTCTTCTCATAACAGGTGCGTCTGCTCTTGACCCGAGAGTTGCCGAAGATTTTATCAATATGGGCATTGATATTTATATCGGTTACGGTCTTACAGAATGTGCACCGCTGGTTATCGGTAATAACGATAAGCTTATGCTTCCCAATTCAATCGGTACACCGCTTCCCAATGTCCAGGCAAGAATTCACGAGCCCGACGATTTGGGAGTGGGTGAAATTTGGATTAAAGGTCCGATGGTTATGATGGGCTATTATAAAAATCAAGAAGCTACTGATGAAGTGCTCACACCTGACGGCTGGTTCAGAACAGGGGACTTGGGTACGGTTGACAGAAATAATTGTTACAGAATTACAGGCCGTTGTAAGAATGTTATTGTTACAAAGAACGGTAAAAACATCTTCCCTGAAGAAGTTGAAATTCATCTTAACAATAATCCGTTCATTGAAGAGAGTATGGTTTACGGCATAGAAACCGAAAACGACGAAACAACGGTTTCGGCACAGATTTATCCGAATTATGAAAAGATTAAGGAAAATCTTAAACGCCAAGAAATCACTCAAGAAGAAATTCGCGAGCAGATAGCACAGGCAATTAAAGAAGTTAATAAAAAGCTTCCGTCATATAAAAAGATTATGAATTTTGATATTCGTGAAAGCGAGTTTATCAAAACAACAACACAAAAAATCAAGCGCTACGCAAACCTTAAACAGAGTGAAAAAGAAGAAACAATAGAAGACAGCGAAAAAGAAACAATAGGTGAAGAAAAATGATATTAGGAAAGGAAATGAACGAAGAATTTTCAAACGGTAAAAAAGTTCTTGCACTGATGGCATCTCCGAGAAAGGCAGGATATACCGCAAAGCTTTTAGGTGCGCTTTTGCGACAGTTTCCAAAGGGTACCGCAATTGAAATTGTAAACCTTTTTGAGCTTAATCCAACACCGTGCAATGCCTGCGGATATTGCAAAGCAGTTACAGGCTGTTCAAAAAAAGATTTAGAAGAATTCTTCAAAAAGTTTGAAAATGCGGACATAATAATATTTGCAACACCGATTTATTTTATGGGTGTTCCCGCACCTATGAAAGCGCTGATTGACCGTTTTCAGCGTTATTATGAAGCCCGTTTCCGCCGCAATATGAAAAATCCCATTGAAAAACGCAGAAAAGCGATTATAATGGTTACAAGCGGCTCCGACGGTGAAATCGGTTATGAAGTAATCAAGCATCAGTTAATGCAAGCCTTTACGGTGCTTAATATTGAGCTTTGCGGAACAATGCTCGCAAGAAATACCGATAAATGCGGTGTTGATAATACAGATATTCAAAAGGCAGAAATGCTTTATAGGAGTGTAAGATAATATGGCAATTACAAAAGTAAATTTAGAAAACTTCGCACAAGAAGTTCTTAAAAGTGAAAAGAGAGTACTTCTCGATTTTTATGCCGACTGGTGCGGACCTTGTCAGATGATGATGCCCGAAATGGAAAGCTTTGCAGAAGAAAACGAGAATATTAAGGTTTGCAAACTCAATGTTGATGAATCAACTGACCTTGCGGTAACATTCGGTGTTATGAGTATTCCCACAGTAATACTTTTTGATAAGGGACAGGAAGTTGACCGATTTATCGGCGCAAAAGAAAAAGAACAAATCGCAGAATTCTGCGAAAGATAAAAAAAGCGGTGAGCCGAAACGGTGATTTCAAATTTACTGGAGTTTCACAAAAAAAACAAAAAGTCAATAGTTAATAAAATAATGGCGTTATTTTAAGATAACGCCATTATTTTTGTATAAACATTTGGAGGTGTATTTCTCTAAAATTTATTATTTAATTAAATCTTTAATAACTTCTCCGGCGATAATAAGCCCGGCAACACTGGGCACAAAGCTGATACTTGCGGGAGTTCTCTCACCGTCGCTTTTGGGAGCTTCGGTTGAATAAAGCACCTTTAATTTTTTGACATTGTGTGCTTTTAATTCTCTGCGCATAACTCTGCACAGGGGACAGGTGTCAGTCTTATAAATATCCGTGATTTTAAATGCGGTGGGGTCTAATTTGTTGCCTGTTCCCATTGAAGAAATGATGGGGATATTATATTCTTGAGCTTTTACCGCCAAATCAATTTTAGCGGTAACATTATCAATGGCGTCAATGATGCAGTCATATTGTGAAAGTCGAAATTCTTCCGCATTTTCGGGCAAATACATTTTAACAATGGGCGTAACCTCACAACTTGGATTGATGTCAAGAATTCTATCCCTTGCGACAATGGCTTTGTCTTTGCCGATGGTTGAATGAAGCGCATATAACTGACGGTTAATGTTTGTAATATCAACCGTATCTTTGTCAACAACCGTCATTTTGCCCACACCCGAACGAGCAAGAGCTTCGGCAACATAAGAACCTACACCGCCGAGCCCGAAAATAATAATATTCTTGTTTTTGAGTTTTTCAAGTGCTTCTGCCCCGATTAACCTTTCAGTTCTTGAAAATTCAAGCATTTTTCATACTCCTACACATTTTTTATCAATTATACACTATTGAAAAATTTTGCGCAATAGTGTATAATTTTTCGTTGTAAACAATTTTTCTGAAAATATAAGGATGAGTTAAATGAAGCTTGGTATAGTAGGTTTGCCGAATGTGGGCAAAAGTACACTTTTTAATGCAATTACAAATGCGGGGGCGCAGTCGGCAAACTATGCTTTCTGCACAATCGAGCCGAATGTGGGTGTTGTTGCGGTTCCAGATTACAGAATTGACAAGTTGGCAGAAATGTATAACCCTGCAAAGATTACTCCCGCAACTATCGAATTTGTTGATATTGCAGGTCTTGTAAAGGGTGCGTCAAAGGGTGAAGGTCTGGGCAATAAATTCCTTTCACATATCCGTGAGGTTGATGCGATTATCCATGTTGTACGTTGCTTTGACAATGACGATATTATACATGTTGAAGGCAGTATTGACCCACAGCGTGATATTGAAACCATTAACCTTGAACTTATTTTGTCAGACATTGAAATTCTCGACAGAAGAATAGCAAAAAGCGAAAAGGATTTAAAAGGTGATAAATCACTTCAAAAAGAAGTTGATTTTCTTAAAAGACTCCGCGGTGAACTTGAAAACGGAATAAATGCCCGCGCAGTTGAAATGGATGACGAAGAAAAAGAGATTTTGTCAACGGTAGCTCTTCTCTCATCAAAGCCGGTTATCTATGCTTGCAATATGAGTGAAGAAGATTTCGCAAACGATATTCGTGACAACGCCCGTTACAATGCGGTTCGCAAGATTGCAGAGGCCGAGGGTGCAGAAACGCTTCCTATATGTGCCGAGCTTGAAGCGCAGATTGCAGAGCTCAGCAAAGAAGAAAAAGAGATGTTCCTTGCAGATTTAGGCATTGAGCAAGGGGGACTTGATTTGCTCATTCAACGCTCATATAACTTGTTGGGACTCATTTCATATCTCACCGCAGGTCAGCCCGAAGTCAGAGCATGGACTATCAAAAAAGGTACAAAAGCACCCCAGGCGGCAGGTAAAATTCATACTGACTTTGAACGAGGATTTATCCGTGCCGAAGTCATCCACTTTGACGACCTTATGGCAAACGGCACAATGCAGGCTGCAAAAGAAAAAGGACTTGTACGCAGTGAGGGAAAAGAATATGTTATGAAGGACGGAGATATAGTTCTTTTCCGTTTCAATGTTTAAAGAATTAGGGGCGAATTTTTTTCGCCCTAATATGCGCTTGTAGCTCAGTTGGATAGAGCGTCAGACTCCGACTCTGAAGGCCGCTGGTTCGAATCCGGTCAGGCGCGCCATGAAAAAAGTCACCTTTGTCTACCGACAAAGGTGGCTTTTTTCAATGATATCCGTTCCTTGTGGAACGGGTGATATATCTTCGATATGATATCGCACTGTCGTGCGATGATATATGCCTGCGGCATATGAGGAACGGATATTATATCATGCTTGCGAAGCAAGTATATCATACGGCTTGCCGTATATCATATCGCGTCAGCGATATATCATTGAAATACACAACAAATTGTGATATAATAATGGCGAAAGAGGGTGCATTTATGTCAGAAAACAAATTACTTGATTTATCCTTTGAATTTGCTGTTGCTATCGTAAATCTTGTTGACGGTGTAACTGCACCGAAAAGTTCTTATATGACCGATCAGCTTGCAAGAGCGGGTACATCGGTCGGTGCCAATATTCACGAAGCACAGTACGCGCAGAGCAAGAAAGACTTTGTAGCAAAATTGGAAATTGCATTGAAAGAATCTAACGAAACTAGTTATTGGTTGAAATTGATGTATGAAACTAAAAGAATAGATATTGCCACATATCAATATACCGAGAAACTTTGTGGCAACATTCGCAGATTATTAATCGCTTCCTGCCGCACAGCAAAGGAGAATACGAAATGACATACGGCGTAATTGATAGGAAAAACCAAAAATTTTACACTTATTTGAGTAAAGTGTTCTAAGGGATCAACAATGCTCAAAAGCAATATAATTGGCTGATTACCGACTGCGAATGCTATCCGAAAAACAAAGAAATTGAAGAATTGTTTGATCAAAAGTATTGCTGGTTATCTGGCGAAGAACTAACCGATATTGTTGTAAAAGAGGATTTTCAATTGATATGGGGTTGCCTTTGCGGCTTCCAAAAAGATATCTCGCTTGAAGAAGTGTTAATGCATTCGTTGCCGTCGTCACAAGACTATAACAGATATTATCAAAACCCGATATCTCTTCAACACCCGCTTTCCTCAGTTGAAATTGTTCCTTCTGATAGTTCGTGGACTCTAATCATAAGTAAAGATAACACCATAATCGACAGTTACATAAAAATGTATCCAAAGCCCGAAGATTTATCGGCATTCAATCAAAGATAAGATTTACACCTAAACAAGGGCGGTAAAAGGTATACTTTTACTTACTTTTATCTCGATTTTGCTCCGTTTGGCTACTCTTTGGCAAAAAGTGGCTGTAAAAAAATGAAAGTTTTTTACAACCCCTTTTTTATCCAGGCCGACAGACTTGGTCTTTAAGAAATATGGCATGGAATTGTTTGCGTGTCGATGCCCTGCGTAATCAAATTTTTAAATATGACAATAAAATCGAAAGCGTAGAAAATGACGGAATATCCTTTGTGCTTTATGATAATGTTTGGGGAACAAATTTCCCACTGTGGTATGAAGAAAATGCACGCTTTAAGTTTGAAATAAAGGAGCAAAAATAATGGAATACAGTATTAGTCGCAATTTACATTCTGATTTTTCCGCTTTTGAGGAAAATAAGCTTCCCGCAAGGAGTTATTTTATCCCTTTTTCAAGCGAAGCGAAAATAGACAATACAGACTATAAAAACGAAAGATATAATTCTGACAGAGTAGTTTTATTAAGCGGTGAGTGGGATTTTGCTTATTTTGACAAATTAAGTAATGTCCCGAAATCCTTTGATACAGACAGTGTTAAATTTGACAAACTTAATGTTCCGTCAACCTGGCAGAGAAACGGTTATGACCAAATTGCATATATCAATACCCGTTATCCTTTTCCTAAAAAGCCACCCCATATTCCTTGGGATGTTGCAGTTGGTATTTACAGAAAAAAAGTAAATTTAGTTAAAACTCCCCGTCAGATTATTTCGTTTCTCGGCGTTGCAGGTGCTATGGCACTGTATGTAAACGGCAGATATGCAGGCTATTCCGAAGGTTCTCATAATACGGCAGAATTTGATATTACATCATTTGTCAGTGACGGTGAAAACGAAATCGTAGTTGCAAACTATAAGTGGTGCAACGGCACATATCTTGAATGTCAGGATATGTTCAGAGAAAACGGTATTTTCCGTGATGTTTATATAATCAATCAACAAGAAAGTTTTATTAACGATTTTCTTTTAAGACCGAAGAAAAATGCCGACGGAACATATAATCTTGACATTTCGGTGGACGGTGCTTTTTCAAAAGGCTGTGCTTTAGAAGTTTCTGCTGACGGTTTATTTTCTGTTACCTTAACAGACGGAAAAGCAAAAATCGAAAGCATTACTCCTAACGAATGGACTGCCGAAACGCCGAATTTGTATGAAGTCAGAATTGCGGTTAAAGACGGAGAAAACACAGTTGAAGCAATACGCACCTACATAGGATTTAAAGATGTGAAAATCAACGGTGAAGTATTTTTATTCAACGGCAAAGCAATAAAAATGCTGGGTGTAAATCATCACGATACTCACATGACAAAGGGCTATGCGGTGTCATTGGACGACCTTGAGCTTGACATTAAGCTTATGAAAGAATATAACTGCAATTCAGTGCGCACATCTCATTATCCCCCTGAGCCGGTGTTCTTGACAATGTGCGATATATACGGGCTTTATGTAGTTGACGAAGCCGATATTGAAACACACGGCTTTTACGCAGTGCCTCACAGCACATATAATCCAAACAGACTCAGTAACGACATCAAGTGGGCGTCACATTATCTTGACAGAGTAAAGAGAATGTATGAAAGAGATAAAAACCACCCGTCTGTTACCATGTGGAGCTTGGGTAATGAGTCGGGCGGACACAAATGCCAGGATGTCTGCTATGATTTTCTGAAAAAGGTAAACCCCGAAATTCCCGTTCACTATGAGGGTGCAATACGCAGTAAGCGTTGGGCATATGATGTTGTATCAAGAATGTACG
>CALZID010000019.1 GCA_945787805.1 uncultured Clostridia bacterium
CCTTGTTATCGCTCAGTTTGTCCATTCTACGCATTTTTTCCTAACCCCAAAAAAAGGGGCTGTAAAAAAACTTTCGTTTCTTTACAGCCTCTTTTTCTTTTAAAAGGAGAATGAAAATGAAAAGGGTTTTGGATTCATCACAATTTCTTGTGTGAACCACTGTCTAAAATATATCATACAAATATCACAGAAAAATATATAAATATTTAACTTTTTGTGAACATCATTTTTTCTTTAATGCTCTTGCAATTTCATTAAACCTCGGCGGCTTGCCATACATAAGAATACCTATTCTGTAAATTGCAACCGCCAAATAACCCACTCCGATAACGGAAACAATCAGTATTATAATTGAAATCAATGCCTGAATACTGTCGGCAGTTCCCATTGACACTCTTGCAAACATTGCCATCGGTGAAGTGAACGGAAAATATGAGAGGACTTTTATTATTCCGCTGTCAATATTGCCCGAACTCATCAGCGAAATTGTAATGACAAAGCCTACGATTAAAAATATCATAACCGGCATTGTGAGAGTGCTGACATCTTCAAGCTTTGACGCCATTGAGCCCATTGCACCCAGCAAGAAAGCATAGAGCAAGAAGCCGAGAATAAAGAACACTACGGTGTAAAAGACCGTCGATGCCGAAAAGCCCGTAAACACAGAAAACATATTGCTTTCAATGAGATATTCTTTGTTTACACCTATGCAGAAAATTCCCCAGACGAGAATCAGCAACAGTTGAGTCAGCCCGGCAAGCCCCGTACCCAATACTTTGCCGAAAATAAGATTTCTCGGGTTGGCAGATGTAATGAGCAGCTCCATCGCCCTTGAGCTCTTTTCTGTGGCAACGCTTTGAGCCACAGTTTGACCGTATACCAAAACAGTGATATAAAGCACCATCATAAGAATATATGCGTGCATAAAGTTCCGTGTTTGGTCTTGCCCCACAACAACGGCGCTGCCTTTAACGGCGGCTTCGGAAAATTCAATTATTTGGTCAGCGGTGAGTCCGTATTCAGATAACGCAACAGTTTTATAGTGTGAAAGCAAAAGCCCGCTTATCATTTGCTCGGTACTGTCATACAGCCCGAGATTTTTTACAATATATGTGTATTCAAGGGGCGCAGTAATCACCACGGCAGATGAGTATTCTCCCTGTTCGACCGAGAGCCTTGCAGATTCTTCATCGCCGTCGGCAGTGAAAGTGACATCATAGTCCGTAAAAGTGCTTTTAAAAATTTCTTCCAAACCAGTTGAATCGGATTTGTTGATAATCAGTAGTGCAGAGGGCTCTTTTTTGTCCGAACCCAAAGAAATGCCTTTTCCCGATGAAAAACGGGGATAAAAGCCCACGACGGCTATAATCGCCGCAATTGCAACGGTGAGAAAAATAAATATTTTATTCTTTACGAAGTTGAGATATTCAAATTTGAATACTGCGAGAAACTGTTTCATACTTGCCCCTCCGTAAACTGTACAAAAATTTCGTTGAGTGTGGGCTCTTTCACTTTGATTTCGTCGATTTGGTTGCCCATGTGTGAAAGCGCTTCGAGAAGCCTGTTTTTTTCGTTTTCATCTGCAAGTGTAACCAAAACAGTATTGCCGTCAACCGACACTCTTTTAATATATGAATAATTACTGCTTGAAAGTGCGTTTGCTATTGCCCCGGCGTTTTCGCTTCTGATTTCTATGATGTTTCTTGCGTATCCGTGTTTAATCTCTTTAATGCTTCCGCCTAAAACAATTTGTCCGCCGTTTAAAATGAGAATATCGTTACAGAATTCTTCAATATAATTCATCTGGTGACTTGAAAAAAGCACAAGCTTGCCGTTGCCTATTAAATCTTTAACAATATCCTTTAACAAAGAGGCGTTGACGGGGTCAAGTCCCGAAAAAGGCTCGTCAAGAATTACAATGTCGGGGTTTGCAATAAGAGTGGCAATAAGCTGTACCTTTTGTTGATTGCCTTTTGAAAGAGTATCAAGACGAACATTTTTGTATTCTTCAATCTGTAATTTTTTAAAGAGCCCGTCCGCATTTAAAATCGCCGTTTTTTTGTCGATACCTTGCAGTGCGGCAAAATATATGAGCTGCTCCATTATCTTCTTTTTGGGATAAAGTCCGCGCTCTTCGGGCAGATATCCGATTTTAATCTTTCGGTTATTTACAGGCTCACCGTCAAGAGTGACATTACCGCTATCCGCATTGAAAACACCCATAATAATTCTAATCATAGTTGTTTTACCCGCACCGTTCCGTCCTAAAATACCCAATGCCTTGCCGCCTTCACAAGAAAAGGACAGACCTTTAAGCACCTGCTTTTCTCCAAAGGCTTTGGAAACATTATTAACTGATAAAATCACGGCTTTCACCTCGCAAAAATATTCTTTCTGTCAACATTATAACACGAAACATTAAAACATCAAACCCATTTTATTTGTAAGACTTTTGTAATAATTATTAAGTTTTTGTAACAAGTATTGAAAATGAAAAGTTTTGCTGTATAATTACAATGAATAAGTGTGGGAGAAAATATATGGAACTATTCTTCAAATCAGAACAATCGCAAAAAAGAATTGAAAAAATAAGAACCTTCCTTTTAAGTGAATCTTGGATGGTTCTTTTGTCATGCGTTGCGGGGCTCATAATTGTTATCAGCCATCTTTTCCCCGAAGCACAGTTAGAAATTAAGGGAACAATCTTTTTTGCATATATAATCGGTGCCGTAATCGTTATAAGCAATGATATTTTTGCGGGGCTTATTCCGTTTATGCTTACATATTTGATTGCGATAAAGTGCTATGACTCCTATGATGAGTTTATGGAATATAAATGGTATGTTGTGCCGCTGATTTTTATGGTGCTTTTTCACTTGATAGCATATTTTAAGCCTTTAAAAGCAAAAGGCTCTCAATTTTTGCCCATGTTTTTTGTTTCAATTGCAATATTGATAGGCGGAATAGGCTTTATTTCACCAAAAGAATACTTTTCCGGTTCTTCAATTTATCATATGTTGGGTTTAGGCTTCGGAATGCTCTTGATGTATAGCTTTTTCTATGCTCACATTAACATAAATGACAAATACCTTGTTACAAAGAAACTTACGGAAATAATGGTAATGACCGGCATTGTGGCTTCGTTTATGGTGTTTTCGTATTACCTTATCAGAATTAACCATGTTCTTGATGTAAAAGGCATTATCTATATGCAATGGAGAAACAACTGCTCAACCATCTTGATGATAACAATTCCGTTTGCATTTTTGATGGCTAACCAAAAGTCTTATGCAACCGTATTTGGCTTTTTGTTCTATCTCGCAATTCTTCTCACAGGCTCCCGTGGGGGAATGGTGTTCGGTACAATTGAGCTTGTTATGTGTATTGTGCTTTTCATTCTCTATGACAGGCGCCGCAGATTGGCTTATATCGGCATTTGTTTCTGCGTTATATGCGGTGTTTTGGCATATACGCCTGAAATCACAAAATTTTTCGGCTATACCGTCGACCGATTATTTACAACAGTAAATGACTTTCTTATGGGCGAAAATACTGACATTCGAGTGCGTCACTATGCCCGCGGAATCAGAGATTTCTTAAATCATCCCGTATTCGGCACAGGTCTTGGCTATATGGGTAACCGTGATGTGCATCCGTCAAAGGAATTTGCACTTTGCTGGTATCATTGCGAGCCGATTCAAATTGCGGCGAGCTTCGGCACAGTGGGAATAGTGGCATATATTTATCAGTTTATAAAAAGAAATTTTCTTATTTGGAAAAAAGCTACACTTTTTAATATGACAATTTTCCTGTCATATATCAGTCTTGAAATGATGTCACTTGTAAATCCGGGCATACTTTGTCCGCTGCCGTATCTGTTGCTTATTACGCTATTTATGGTTGTGGTTGAAAAATGCGACGGTGAAATTCAAGAAAAGCTTTATATCAGTACAAAGCAAAGAATAAAGGATGCTTTGGCAAGAAAATAAAAGTCTTGACTTTTGTTGCTTTTATTGATATAATTCATATTTGCTATGAAAAAAATATTTATTCATCGCAATCCTTCCCCCAAGGATGAGTTTGGGGGCAGAGTCCATAAGGAGGTGTAAAGAATGTCAAAATACGAGACTATTATGGTTTTCTCACTTGCAAAAGGTGAAGAAGCTGCAAAAGAGCTTACTGAAAAATTCAAGGCTCTTATCGAGTCAAACGGCACTCTTGAAAGCGTTGATGAGTGGGGCAAGAGAAGACTTGCATACCTTATCAATGACGAAGCTGAGGGTTACTATGTTCTCTATAATTACGAGACAGAGCCTAATTTCCCGGCAGAGCTTGACCGTATCGCAAAAATTACTGACGGTGTTCTCAGAACATTGATTGTTAAGAAGTAATCGGAGGAAAAAGAAATGTTAAACACAGCTATTATTATGGGCAGACTTACTGCTGACCCCGAACTTCGCAAGACAAATACCGGACTTTCCGTGACATCTTTTACTGTTGCAGTTGACCGCAACTACAAAAGCGGTGAAGAAAGACAAGCAGACTTTATCAATGTTGTTGCTTGGCGCGGCACTGCAGATTTTGTTTCTACTTATTTTAAAAAGGGACAAATGATTGCAGTTCAAGGCTCAATTCAAACAAGAAACTATGAAGATAAAAACGGAAATAAGCGTACAGCGGTTGAAATTGTAGCAGATAATGTTTCATTCTGCGGCAGCAAAGCAGAAAGCGGCAGCACTTACGGTGCACAGAGAGCCGAAACAGCACCCGCTGTTTCTTATCAAAGCGCTGATGCAGGCAGCTTTTCGGTTTTACCCGATGACAACCAGGGATTCGCCTTCGGTGCAGATGATGACGAAGGACTCCCGTTCTGATTTTATTCTGAAATAGGAGGAAACTATAATGGCATACGATAAGAATGCAAGACCTAACAGAAAAGGTCGTAAAAAAGTTTGTGCATTTTGTGTAGAAAAAGTTGATACAATCGACTATAAAGATACAGCAAAGCTCCGCCGTTACACATCTGAAAGAGCTAAGATTCTCCCTCGTCGTGTAACAGGTACATGTGCATACCACCAGAGAGAGCTTACAACAGCTATCAAGAGAGCAAGACAAATCGCTCTTATGCCTTACACAAATGACTAATTAAATAGCCAAAATATTAACGGAGACGCTTTTACAAAGTTGTCTCCGTTATCTTTTTATTCTATTTTCCATTACTTTTCAACTCAATAACCTTTCCGTTATTCTGTCGGCGCTCTCTGTTGCTTTTTCCGGGTTGGAGTATCCGTTTGTCAAGTCTGCGATTTTAAACCTTATGTCCCGACCGTTAAAAAGCGAAAATACGCATTTATCGAGAAAGGTGTTTTCCACCGAAATAAGAGTCTGTATTTTTTCATCATTTTCAATATATTCGCTGTTTAAAAATCTGGCGGCAGATATTTTTTCATAGGGCTCAAAGGGTAGAATGTGGTTTTCGTCGGTGACACAAATACAAGTGCCGACAGTCGGAAAAACAAGCATATTCGGAACATCCTGCGAAAAATATGACGGACTTACAATATACGGAATTTTTTCTCTCACCGCATAATCCTTCAACACTCCGAGAAGCACCGAGCCCACAAATCCCGAAATGTCCTTAATTTCAATAATCTTTTCCGTGTAGTCGAAAACTGTGTTCCAATGGGTGTGAATTCCAAGGGGAGTGGGTGAAGAAAACAAACGGATTTTTCCCTTGCCGTTGGTATTGGTGTCACGGAATGTCCGCAAACAAAATCTGCCGATAAAATTTATAACTTTTCTGTCGTTAAGATGGGGTGATATTGTTTCGTGTAGCTTTTCTCTTGTTTTCTGTGCGGTTTTCAAATATTCACAGCCCTTTTTATAGTGATTGTTTTCTTCAAGTTTAAGAGATATAATTTCCCGCCGCAAATCTAAGGGATAATCCTTATTATCGGTAATAGCTATAAGCTTTTCCCATTCACCTAAAAGAATGGGCGAAACCTTGCTGTACCCACTGTCCGAAATAATATAAGTATTGAGATTTTCTATGTAAATTCCGTCAAAAGACTCGTCAAAAAAGGGATTAAACGCAGCAATATTATATCCCCGAAAGTTTTTTACAAGTTGATTATAAAATGTCGCTCTTTCAAAATCATCACCGCAAGGGGCAATAAAAACTTGTGCAGACGGGTCGCTTTTATAAATATTGTGGTAGGCGCTGATATAGCCTTTACTGCAAATGGCACTTGAAAAATAGTTTTTCATAATATCACCTCATGATTATACTATTCGGGAGCTTTAATTTTGTTAATTTGTTGACATTTATTTGTGGGTGATATATAATATCGGTGGAAATTTATAAAGGAGTGTATTTAATTATGCCATTAGTAAATGCAAAAGAAATGCTTACAAAAGCAAAGGCAGGTCACTATGCTGTTGGTCAGTTCAATATTAACAACCTTGAATGGACAAAAGCAATTCTTCTCACTGCACAGGAAATGAATTCTCCTGTTATCCTTGGTGTTTCTGAGGGTGCAGGTAAATATATGTGTGGCTACAACACAGTTGTAGGTATGGTTGAAGGAATGCTTGAAACTCTTAACATTACAGTTCCTGTTGCTCTTCACCTTGACCACGGTTCATACGAAGGTGCAAAGGCTTGTATCGAAGCAGGCTTCAGCTCAATTATGTTCGACGGTTCACATTATCCAATCGACGAAAATATTGCAAAGACAAAAGAGCTCGTTGCAATTTGTGAAGAAAAAGGTCTTTCAATTGAAGCAGAAGTTGGTTCAATCGGCGGCGAAGAAGATGGTGTTGTCGGCGCAGGTGAATGTGCTGACCCGGATGAATGCAAGATGATTGCTGACCTTGGTGTTACAATGCTTGCAGCCGGTATCGGTAACATCCACGGTAAATACCCTGAAAACTGGGCAGGTCTTTCATTTGAAACTCTTGCAGCAGTTCAGGAAAAGACAGGCACAATGCCTCTCGTTCTTCACGGTGGTACAGGCATTCCTGCTGAAATGATTAAGAAAGCTATCTCACTTGGCGTTTCAAAAATCAATGTTAACACAGAATGTCAGCTCGCATTCCAGGAAGCAACAAGAAAGTATATCGAAGAAGGCAAAGACCTTCAGGGCAAGGGCTTTGACCCAAGAAAACTTTTGGCTCCCGGCACAGAAGCAATCAAGGCTACAGTTAGAGAAAAGATTGAACTCTTCGGTTCAGCAAACAAAGCATAATTTGGTTCTTTTTCCGTTATGCTTCCTCACTTTCACCTCGCAGTATCCACATACGGCTTCGGCTCAGTGAGATTGCCTAACAAAAAAATAACAAAAATTATAATCCTTTTATTATGTTGAATGTACGGCGGGGGCTTGCTCCCGCCGATTTTTTTGTTTAACAAAACCTAGTTTGCCGAAATAATTTTATTTTCACAAAAATCGGTATTTTGTTATGTACATACCGATTTTTTTGTGCTATAATAAACTAAATATACTTGTAAATCTGTCCTTTTTTAGAGTGGAGAGTGAAAATTGTGGCATTTACAGTGAAATTATATGAAAATAATTCCTATATAAAAACTTTTGATGCTGCGGTTTTATCCTGCGAAGAAAAAGACGGCGCATATCTTGTAACATTGGATAAAACCGCATTTTTCCCCGAAGGCGGCGGACAAAATGCAGATAGGGGCAAAATCGAAAATGTTAATGTCCTTGATGTGCAGATTAAAGACGGAATTGTGTATCATCTGCTCCAAAAGCCTTTAACCGTGGGGGACACGGTAAAGGGTGAAATTGATTGGGATATTCGCTTTTCCCGAATGCAAAACCATACGGGTGAGCATATTGTATCAGGGGTAATCCACAAGCTTTTCGGATACAATAATGTGGGATTTCACATGAATGACCGCTTTATTACTCTTGATACCGACGGTCCGCTTACAGAAGAAAATATTGCAAAAATCGAGTCAGAGGTCAATAAAACAGTCTTTGCCAACAAAAAAATCAATGTGATATATCCGAAACCCAATGAGTTGGCAAACTATGATTATCGCAGTAAACTTGACATAACCGAAAATGTCCGTTTAGTCGAAATTGAAGATACTGACCTTTGTGCTTGCTGTGCACCCCATGTGGCATATACGGGCGAAGTGGGCATAGTAAAAATAATCAGTTTTATCCCCTACAAAAAAGGCACAAGAATTGAAATGGTTGCGGGCTTTTCAGCGCTTAATGACTATTCAATGCTTCACAATACAAATAAACAGGCAGTAAATTTGCTTTCAACAAAGCGTGAAGAAATTTTCAACTCAATTCAAAAAATTCATAAGGATTTAGGCGATATGAAAGCCGAAAACAAGAGAATATCTTGTGAATTGGCACTTCTTAAAACCGAAACTTTTTCATTGGGCAGGGGCGTTTGCGCATTTACGGAAAATGTCGGCTATGACGAATTGCGTTATTGCTCAAACTCTTTAATCAAAGAAAATGAATATTGCTGTGCATTCTCAAAAACGGAGAATGACAGATTTATATATGTTGTTGCAAGTGAAAACAGAAACATAAAAGATATAGTTTCGTTTTTGAATTCCACCTTTAACGGCAGGGGCGGGGGCAAGGATTTTTATGCTCAGGGCACCGTTAATGCAACAAAAGAAGAAATAGTTAACAAATTGCTCGAAAGAGCATCAATATAATTTTTCAGAAAGGGGCGTTTTCTATGTGTGAAAAGCCAAAGTTTTACATCACAACTGCTATTGCGTACACTTCACGCAAGCCGCATATCGGCAACAGCTATGAAATAGTGCTGACCGATGCTATTGCGAGGTACAAGCGAATGCAGGGCTATGATGTTTTCTTTCTGACAGGAACTGACGAACACGGTCAGAAAATTGAAGAATATGCAAAAGAAGCAGGGGTAACACCCAAGGAATATGTTGATAAGGTTGCGGGTGAAATTAAAGATATCTGCGATTTGCTCAACACAACTTATGACCATTTTATTCGCACAACTGACGATTATCACGAAAAAACTGTTCAGAAAATTTTCAAGAAGCTCTATGACCAAGGCGATATTTATAAAAGTGAATATGAAGGACTTTACTGTACTCCTTGTGAGTCTTTTTGGACAGAGAGCCAGTTAGTTGACGGTAAATGTCCCGACTGCGGTAGAGAAGTTCATAAAGAAAAAGAAGAAACATACTTCCTTCGTCTTTCAAAATATCAGAAACAACTTGAAGAATTTATAGAAAGCAACGAAAACTTTATTTATCCGGAAGCCCGCAAAAAAGAAATGCTCAATAACTTTATTAAACCGGGACTTCAAGATTTGTGCGTTTCCCGCTCGTCATTCAAGTGGGGTATACCCGTTTCTTTTGACGATAAGCATGTTATCTATGTTTGGATTGACGCACTTTCAAACTATATTACTGCTCTCGGCTATGACCCTGACGGAAGCAGTGAAAAATACAACAAATATTGGCCTGCCGATGTGCATATCATCGGTAAAGATATTGTGCGTTTCCACACAATTTATTGGCCCATTATGCTTATGGCTCTCGGCGAGCCTTTGCCGAAGCAGGTTTACGGACATCCGTGGCTTCTTTTCGGCGAAGACAAGATGAGTAAATCACGCGGTAATGTGATTTATGCCGACGATTTGACAAATATTTTCGGCGTTGACGCAGTGCGCTATTATCTTCTTTCGGAAATGCCACACGCTAACGACGGTTCAATCACTTATGAAGCAATGATTGAACGCTTTAACTCTGACCTTGCAAACACTCTCGGCAACCTTGTCAACCGTACAATCGCAATGCAGAATAAATACTTTGACGGCGTAATCCAAGAGCCTACTTGTCCGACTGAATTTGACGAAGATTTGAAAGCGGCGGCTAAAAAAGCGCTTGCGGGTTTTGATAAAAATCTTTCGGAATACAAGATGAGCGACGCAGTTGAATGTGTAATGAATTTTGCACGCCGTTGCAACAAATATATTGACGAAACAATGCCGTGGGCACTTGCAAAGAATGAAGAAGACAGAGAAAAGCTGGGCACGGTGCTTTATAATCTTTTAGAAGGTATTCGTGTGCTTTCGGTGCTTGTTGCACCCGTTATGCCCGAAACTGCAATTAAAATTGCAGAGCAGATGAATATTGAAACTGCAACCTATGAAAGTATAAAAGACTGGGGCGGACTTCAAAGCGGTGTTAAAGTCGGCACGGCAACTCCGCTGTTCTCCCGAATTGACGGTGAAAAACTTATTGCCGAATTACAGGCTAAAAAAGAAGCGGAAGACAAGAAAAACGCTCCTGCACCCAAAATCGAAGGACTTGCACAAATTGAGTTTAACGATTTTATGAAAGTTGAACTCCGTGTTGCAGAAGTTAAAGACTGTGAGCCGATTAAGAAAGCAAAGAAGCTTCTCAAACTCACTCTTGATGACGGCACCGGCACTGACAGAATTGTTGCAAGCGGTATTGCAAAATGGTATAAGCCCGAAGATTTAATCGACAAAAAGGTAATTGTTGTTGCAAACCTTAAACCCGCTGTGCTCTGCGGAGTTGAGTCAAACGGAATGATTCTTGCGGCGGACATAACAGAAGAAGATGCAAAGGTAATTTTTGTTGACGAAAGTATGCCAAACGGAGCAAGAATAAGATAATGTATCACAATATTTTTGATTCACACGCACATTATGACGATGAGCAATTTAACACGGACCGTGACGAATTGCTCTCGTCCTTTAAGGAAAAGGGAATATCAG
This sequence comes from uncultured Clostridia bacterium, assembly GCA_945787805.1. Classification (GTDB taxonomy): domain Bacteria; phylum Bacillota; class Clostridia; order Oscillospirales; family Acutalibacteraceae; genus Fimenecus. Next base: position 10,774 of record CALZID010000019.1, read on the forward strand.
GTGTTGTTTGCTGCGGTGTAAATATAGAAACTTCGTGCTTTGCCGTAAATCTTTCACATAAATATGATTTTGTGTATTCTGCGGTGGGTTTTCATCCCCTTGATAACGGCGAATACCGTGACGGTGATTTAGAGAAAATCAAAGAATTGGCACAGGACGAAAAATGTGTTGCAATAGGCGAAATAGGTCTTGACTATCATTACGAAAAAGAGAGCCGTGACCGTCAGTTAATGCTTTTGGAAAAACAGATTATCCTTGCAAAAGAACTGGATTTGCCCGTGATTTTTCACGACAGAGAATCCCATGAAGACACTCTTAATATTTTGAAAAAATATAAACCCAAAGGTGTAGTCCATTGTTTTTCGGGCAGTGTTGAAATGGCGAAAGAAATTGTAAAGTGGGGAATGTATATAGGTCTCGGCGGTGCGGTAACTTTCAAAAATGCCGTTAAGCCCTGCGAAGTTGCAAAATTTGTTCCAAGTGACAGATTGCTTATCGAAACCGATGCGCCATATATGACTCCCGTTCCGTTCAGAGGGAAAAGATGTGACTCTTTGCATATTCCGTATACCGCAGAAAAAATCGCAGAACTTCGTGGCGTTACAGCACAAGAAATTCTCAATTTAACCGACAAAAACGCAAGAAATTTATTTGGTATTAAATAACAGTAGGGGCGGATGCCCACATCCGCCCGTTAATATCACAAGAAATGCGGGACGATGTGGGCATTGTCTCCTACAAAGTATAAAAAGGCGGTTAGTATTTATGCTCAAACATATCGTAATGTGGAAATTCAAAGACGCAGAGGGTAAAACTAAGGAGGAAAATGTGGAAATCGTAAAAAACGGACTTGAAGCATTGCCTTCGGTTGTACCCCATATCAAAAAACTTACATTTATTAAAAATCAAGTTGAATGTGACAGAAATTTTGATGCACTTTTAGTTGTTGAAACCGAAAACGAAGAAGAATTAGAAAAATATAAAACTCATCCCGAACATAAAAAGGTAGCTTCCTATGTTGCAAAGGTAACTGAAAACCGCGGTGCTGTTGATATTTGGGAATAACGGTAGATTAAAATGAAATCTTTTTCTGTATTGAAATGGATAAATTCCATTATCGGCAAAAACAAAATATGGATTTTTCTTCTCACTCTGGTGCAAATGGCTCAGGGTGTGTTCGGCGTGGTTTTTGCGCTTTCTTTGCGGGCGATAATTGACGCCGCCGTGTCAAAGAATACAGAAGAAATACTGAAAAGTGTCGTGTTTGTTTGTGTGCTTGTTATACTTATGATTTCAAGCGTCGCTTTAAATAAATATCTTGACGAAAAAACAAAGGCGACACTTGAAAAGACCTTCAGGGGCAAAATATTTGCCAAGCTTTTGAGCCGTTCTTATTCCGAGATTAACGCTGTTCATTCGGGCGAATGGATGAACAGAATAGTATCCGATACAAATGTCGTAATCAACGCTTCGGCACAAATCATTCCGGGACTTTGCGGAACAGTGGTGCGCCTTGTGGGTGCACTTATAATGCTTTTCGTTTTGGTTCCGCAATTAGTTGTCCTTTTAATTCCCGCAGGGATTGTGTTGGCGCTTTTCTCCCTTATAGTTAGAAATAAGTTGAAACAATTCCACAAAAACACACAGCAGGCAGATGGTAAGGTCCGTTCTTTTATGCAAGAGCGAATCAGCAATATCATTATTGTAAAAACCTTTGTTCAAGAAGCGAAAACAGAAGAAAAAGCAGAAGAACTGTCAAATGAACTGGTAAGGGCAAGAATGAAACGAATTCATTTCGTGAATGCCTGCACAACCGCTATGAATATCGCAATGCGGGGTGCATATCTCTTAGGCGTAATTGTTTGTGCGTTCAGCATTTCAAAAGATGCCATGAGCTACGGCACAATGATGGCGGTCTTGCAGCTTATAAATCAAGTGGAAACTCCTTTTTCAAATATTTCAGGTTATCTGCCCCAATACTATGCAATGATTGCAAGCGCAGAGCGGTTGATTGAAATAGAAAATATGAGCGCCGATTATGACTGTAATATCCGTTCAAATGAAGAAGTTAAAGAATATTATAATAATGATTTTTCGGCGGTGGGATTACATAATGTATATTTTTCTTATATTGAAGCGGGTAACGGAAAAACCCATGTTTTAAGCAAGAAAAATATTGAGATTAAAAAAGGCGAATATGTGGCTTTTGTGGGCCCGTCAGGTTGCGGCAAGAGTACCGCAATGAAACTTATGATGAGCCTTTACCCATTGGATAAAGGTGAAAAATATTTGGTAAATAATGACGGAACAAAGAAAGAACTGTCGGCAGAGTGGCGCGGACTTTTCTCTTATGTTCCGCAGGGTAATCACCTTGTCAGCGGAAAAATCCGTGAAGTATTGACTTTCGACAATGCAGAGCTTATGAAAAAAGACGATGAAATCTATTCAGCGCTTAAAATTGCTTGTGCTGATACCTTTGTGAAAGAATTGCCCGACGGTCTTGATACGGTTTTGGGCGAGCAGGGCTCGGGACTTTCAGAAGGGCAAATGCAACGCCTTGCAATCGCCCGTGCAATACTCTCCGAAAGACCGATTATAATGCTTGACGAAGCAACAAGTGCTCTCGACGAAATAACAGAAGAAAACCTGTTGATGAATTTGCGCACAATGACCGACAAAACAGTCATTCTTATTACACACCGTCCTGCGGCACTTTCAATTTGCGACAGAAAAATCAAATTTTAATAAAAATAATATAATAAACGAAATCACCGTAACCAAATAATAGGCTGCGGTGATTTCGTTTATTCGCTTAGATTAAAAAAGTTGTCCGGGAAGCTTTAACTTTTCTTTCGGCGGAAAGCTCTTGTCAAACTCTTCCGCTTCATTTTCGTCAACATAATACCCTTGCGGTGTAGCATATTCTCCTGTTATGTTGTCAAGATAGCCTTTTTCTAACTCCTTGCAGAGAAAGAATGATGCGTCTTCGCCTTCGGGCAAGCCGTGATAACGGATACCGAAATTCGAAGCATAGTCAAACCCGCTTTTGCCGTAGAAGTCTATATTGCCTTCAAAACAAAGGGCTTTGCAGCCGTATTCTCTCGCTTTTTCCAAAGAGTAATCCAAAAGAATTTTGCCATAGCCTTTTCTTTTAAGCTCGGGAGTTATGCAGATGGGTCCCATGGTCATTATGGGAATCTCTCTGCCGTCATCCGCCTTGATGCAGGCTTTCATAAACATATTTTGACCGATAATTTTTCCGTCAAGCTCCATAACAAAGCTCAGCTCGGGAATAAAAGCCTCGTCGTCACGAAGCTTATGAATGACATAATGCTCAAGGCAACCGGGTCTGTAAACATTCCAGAATGATTCACGAATTAAATTTTCTACTTCACGGTAGTCGTTTTTTGTTTCATTGCGAAAAATTAAGTTTTTCATTGTAAGAATCCTTTCAAATAAAATTTCCGAAATCAGACTCTTACAATCTCCAAGGTGTTGTTTCTCAAACAGCATCCTCCATAAAAAATAATATTCAGGCAACGCCTGTAAACTCATTATAGCACAGTAAACCCCATCTTTCAATATGACAAAAAAACACCGCAACTTAAAAATCTGTCATTTTGCATTAAAATATTTTATTTGGTTAAAATATTCTCAAAGATTATCCGGAGGCGTTTATATGGCTAAAAGACTTGGAAAATACACTTTGCAATTAACATCAAAACCGTCCGTAATCGGCAATGCGGCAATTGTAGGCAAAACCGAAGGCGAAGGACCTTTGGCAAAAGAGTTTGACCATTGCTACGATGACGATTCAATTGACGGTTGTCCTTCTTGGGAAAAGGCAGAAAGCGCTTTGCACCGTGAAGCAGTAACACGGGCGATTGCAAAAGCGGATTTGTCACCGGAAGATATTGATTTGATTATGGCAGGCGACTTGCTCAATCAATGCATAGGCACATCTTTCGGTATCAGAGAACTGCAAATACCGTTTATGGGAATGTACGGCGCCTGTTCAACCATGGCGCTTTCAATGGCAACAGCGTCTTTGCTTGTGGATTCGGGCGCAATAAATAATGCGGTTGCATCAACATCTTCACATTTTGCGTCCGCAGAAAGACAATTTCGCTTGCCCCTTGAATACGGCGGACAGCGTCCGCCTGCCGCACAAAGAACGGCAACAGCTTCGGGAGCATCGGTAATAACAACCCACAGAAAAGAAACGCCTTGCATCGAAGCCTGTATTTTCGGCAAAATCACCGATTTAGGCATAAAAGATTCTAATAATATGGGCGCTGCCATGGCACCTGCTGCTGCAAGCACCATAGCGGACTTTCTAAAAGATACAAATACCAAACCCACCGACTACGACTTGATTTTGACAGGGGATTTGGGCAAAGTCGGCTCCGATTTGCTTATTGAGCTGCTGAATAAAGACTATAACTATGACATTTCATCCTTGCATGACGACTGCGGACTGATGATTTATGACCTTGAAGGACAAGATGTTCATGCGGGGGGAAGCGGTTGCGGCTGCAGCGGCGCAGTTGTAAATTCATATATAATGAAAAAACTGAAAAACAGAGAATTGAATAAGCTTCTTTTTGTTGGTACGGGTGCATTGCTATCCGCCACATCCGCATTACAGGGAGAGAGCATACCCTCAATTGCTCACGGAATACTTTTGACATCGGGTGAATAAAATGTTACAGGATATCAATACTATTGTAAGAATGACAAATATTTTGAAATTTTTAAATATTCTGAAATCGGCACTGACCGTTGGGATAATAGCCTTTACCGTTTTCAGAATAATAAACATTATGCGCCAAAAGGCTTAAATATGGGGTTGTAAAAAAAGTGTAGACCGCATAAAACACCATATATAAAGGTTTTTTATACCCCAAAAACAGCATTTAATCAAATAAAAGTAATAAAAATCAAAAAACAGATAAAAAATAATGTTTTATGCTATGAACAAACTTCGCCGCTCGGCGTACCTTTGTACGCCGTCGGGTAACCGATAACAAGGCAAAAGCCTTGTTATCGCTCAGTTTGTCCATTCTACGCATTTTTTCCTAACCCCCAAATGGGGCTGTAAAAAACTTCCGTTTTTTTACAGCCCCATTTTTTTTTTGTTTACAAATGCTCTAAAATAAGTTATAATATACATATATTTTTTGGAAATGGGTGTAGTTATGAGTAATGGATTAAAAAAGCAATACGGACTCTTAATGGCAATCTGTATGGTTGTGGGTACTGTTGTGGGTTCCGGAGTGTTCTTTAAAGCACAGGCAATTCTTAGAATTACTAACGGTGATATGCCTTTGGGTATTCTTGCATGGATTATCGGCGGATTGACAATGATTTTCTGTATTCTTGCTTTCTGCGTTATGGCTCAAGAATATGAAAAAGTTAACGGAATTGTTGACTATTCAGAAGCAACTGTCGGCGGTAAATATGCATATTTTGTGGGTTGGTTTGCTACTGTTATTTATGCTCCGTCAATGACATCTGTTCTTGCCTGGCTTACAGCAAGATATTTTCTCACATTCTTAGTGTCAGTAAACCCTGATTTGCAACTTGCGGGCGACCCTGTAACGGGCACAGAAACATTCCTTTTAGCGGGTTTTATTCTCATTTGCGTTTTTGCAGTTAATACACTTTCTTCAAAGCTTGCAGGCAAACTTCAAATCGGTGCTACATTCGTAAAACTTATACCGCTTCTTTTGATGGCAGTTGTTGGTACAATTTACGGTTTGACTCACAATTTTGCAGGAGAACCGTCATCAATTCTTGCAACTAATTTTGCAACAAGCACAGGCGATTTCACACCGCTTTTCGGCGCTGTTGTTGCTACTGCTTTTGCTTATGAAGGTTGGATTATTGCAACTTCAATAAACTCAGAAATAAAAAATTCAAAGAAAAATCTTCCTATTGCACTCGTTCTCGGCGGAATTATAATCATCGCAATTTATCTTTTCTATTATATAGGCATTGCAGGCGGTGCTTCGGTTAAAACTCTTATGGAAGACGGCACAACTACTGCTTTCACAACAGTTTTCGGTAATGTATTGGGCAACATTCTCAATCTCTTTGTGTCTGTGTCATGCCTTGGAACTCTTAACGGTCTGTTGATTGGTTGTATCCGCGGTATGTATTCACTTTCAGTTCGCAATATGGGACCTAAAATAAACCTTATGAAACAGGTTGACGCAGGTTCGGGTATGCCCTCAAATTCATGTATAGTGGGTCTTGTAATTGTTTCTTTGTGGCTTGTTTATTTCTATGGTGCAAACCTTGCTCCAAACCCCTGGTTCGGTTTATTCAGCTTTGATTCATCAGAACTCCCCATTATCACAATTTACGGACTTTATATCCCGATTTTCATTCAGTTTATGAGAAAAGAAAAAGGTCTTTCAACAGTTAAAAGATTTGTGCTTCCGTGCCTTGGAGTTATAGGTTCGGCATTTATGGTAATTGCCGCAATTTATTCTCACGGCTATGTTCCGTATATAGAAGCAAAAGCGAACGGCGAATTCTCTTGCCCGGTGCTTTTCTATCTTATTGTATTTGCCGCAATTATGACTGTCGGCGCTGTTGTAATGAAACCGAAGGAAAAGACATAAAATAAAATGACGGAATAAATAATCGACTGAACTATTGAGCCCACAAAACCGCAGAAAAAACTTTTTTGAAAAATTTTTAAAAAAGTGTTGACAACGAAGTATTTATGTGGTAAATTATATGAGCCGCTGAAAACAGCAGCAAAAATGTGGGAGCATAGCTCAGCTGGGAGAGCATCTGCCTTACAAGCAGAGGGTCAC
>CALZID010000020.1 GCA_945787805.1 uncultured Clostridia bacterium
CGGCTCGGTCGGTGCTTCTAAACACCTGCGGTGTTTAGAGGTGTCCACCGGACACCCGCACCCCTCGGCACGCGGTTTTGGAGTTGGCTATATGCGTTTTCAAAACCGTGTATTGTCAAGCGATAATATTAAAAATCTCATTTTCCCACAAATTTTACCCACAAATCGTTCGGAATCTATATGTGAATATTAACATCTTCTAAAACAAGTTGAATATACTGTTCCATTGTTATTTTGTTTTCTAAAACTTGACGGCACCAGTACTTGCATTGCTCGTCAATTGAATATCCTTCCATTTCAACGGACGCAGCAGCATTGTTGATAGCTCTGTCAATGGACATGTTTTCACCTCATTTTTTAATGCTTATTTATGAAATTATATCTGTTCATTACAAGGTCAATTATGACTTGTGCTCTGACTTTCATATTGATTTTGTCGAGAACCTTGCGCACGGTTTCTTCATTTAATGCCGGAATATATTTTTCGTATTCTGGATATTCGTCAATCACTTCTTTGAAAAGAGAAATCATAATATCCGAAGCTTTTGGATTAGACGGATAACCGCGAGCAATAAGCGCCATATTATTGTCATAGTTTGGCGCAAAACCGAGAATTTTACCTGTTGTCGTATCTCTCAACAAACCGAAGTTATTAGTGTGTCTGTCCGGGTTTGCCGTAATAGTATCCATGAATATCATACGTATATAGTCAGGTATAGCTGTGGGACAAATGCCTTTCAATGCCTTGATAACATCTAAATAGTCTTCATTGTCGCCCATAAAAGTAGATGCAGGTTCAAAATTTACAGAAGCGCCCTTTGTGAAGTCAAGGGATTTAATAAAACCGCTACCACGCTCATAGATAGCCATATTGAATCCAAGCTCTTTGCCTAATTCATATACAAAAATTTCAGAGAACATTTCGTTATGAGTGGCTTTTTTGTACATCCACCATTTATTATCACGAAGTTTCCAGCACTTTTCGAAACTACCTACATTTGTAAGCTCCGGTGTTCTTGATTTTTTACTGTTTGCCGCCTTGTTAAAACTATCATAATTACCTTTTAATGCGAGGTTAGAAAAGTAATCATCAGAGAATTTAACATCATTGTATGTTAAATCAGATCCGATTGGACGAATCCAATAGTTATCTGTAATAGTTGCAGCATTTACATGGGCAACAGTTGAAACATCGTCTTTTTCAGCAAGACGCAGGGCTTTTTTCAGTAGGCGAGAATTAGCACGATGACTGTCAATGGCACGAGTTTCAAGCCACATATCAGCGTTGTGTATTCTTTTGAGATACAGCGGAAGCAAGTCTTCATTTTTAATGATAAGTTCGCCGTTTTGCCATACAGCAACAACTGTATCGCCGGACATAATTTCATAGTTGTTTTTATCAAACATTTTTCTCGCCTCCTTGTTAAAAATATATAATTATTATGCCAAAAGTTACGAAAAAAGTCAATGATATGTAATGATAATTTAAGGCTTAAATAATGAGTATGTTTATACACTCACACCTTTTACGAAGCCAGGGATTTCGGCGTCTATCGTCCGAAAAATCGTACGCTTAAAAAATATTTTCATTGAGAGTTCAATATATTCGTGGTATGATAGACTTAATCGTAGTTCACTAAAGGAGGTGGGATTATGTTGTTCGGCAAGAAATGTCAATATTGCGGTAAAGAGTATGCGGCTTTTAAGTATGCCCGATGCCCTCACTGTGATGAAATAGATTTTGCAAATATTGATTCTGTGACAATTGTTAATACCGAAATGACATATCGCACCGAAATCGAAGAAGAATTTGACCCCGTAATGACTAACTTCTTAACTGATATGGACGGTTGGCAACATTACGAAACCAAAACCGTTGAATATGAAGTTGAAAATGGTTATGAATATACTTTTTTGATTCATTACACAAACGGCAAAAGCATAAGCAGAACATATCACGAGTCACACCCAACAGCACAACGCTTGTTAGAAATCGAAGAAGAATCAAATCTTTTTACTGAACTTGAAGACAGCATAAATGAAGTCAATGAAATATTGAATGATACAACCCAGTGGGGCTCACCATTCGATTATAATGAAGTTGCATCAAAATTCAGTCAAATGGCAAAATTATATAACCTATCAAGCAACCCAACAGAGCAAGAATTAATCGAAGCATCCCGTCTCAAAATCACAAGTATTTTAATGTCTGATATGAAAGAATATGTTGAGTCTATTCAAGAGTTGTTGTTCTATATTTTGGCAGAAAATATTGATGATAATGACGATTTTGCTGTAAGCAATATTCAAGATATCATCTTTACCCAAAATACCGCAACGGGTGTTGATGCCTTTGCAATTTTAGATGCAAACGAAGATATTACTGATTCTACTGTAATAGCATATGAACGCAAAAGAGATTTCAATGATTTTAGAAAAATTCTTATTGCAACGCTTGGTAATAATAAAGCCAAGATACAATATGATAATGTAATTGTATGGGATATGAAAATGCTAATTTCAGCATATATGAAGGCGTTTGAGAAAGCAGTATCAAAGCAAGTTAAGTCCGAATCTAAACAAAATACAAAAGAAAACTTTGTAGTAATAGATTTTGAAACAACCGGAACTAATTATAACTGCAATTCACCTGATATGGATGAAATCCTTTCAGTTTCAATTATCGACCAAGATGGTAGAGTGCTTATGAATACTTTTTGCAATACTGAACGTAAAAAGTATTGGTATGGTGCTCAACGAGTGCATGGTATATCTCCACAAGCGGTGCAGGGCTATCCTACATTCAGACAAATTCTGCCACAAGTGTTACAGATTCTCTCGTCTGTGAATTTTGTAATTGCATACAACATAATTTTTGAACGTAATTTTGTAGAGTCATATATCAAGCGTACTAATCCAATGTATTTGGTGAATTATCGTATAAACTGGGCAATGGACAAAGACCCAATGCATATGTATGCGAACTATGTGGGTAGTCGCAGATGGATTAAACTTTCCGAAGCAGCAAAAAGTTTGGGTTATGACTTCAATCCTCACGACTCTCTTGAAGATGTCAAAGCAACATTGTTTTTGTATAAGCAATTGAAATAAAATCGGTTGATTTTCGTTCCGGGGGGTTGTAGAATTATTTATATTAAATATGAATTTTTCAAAAGCTATTGTCCTAAAAAACGGACAGTAAATGGTATAGAATAATTGGATTTAGCAGTTTTTCGTTTTATAATATTGGTAACAAGTTATAAAGGAGAATCGTTATGACAATCGAAGATATGCAACAATATTAACTTCAACCGTTTCATATATTGAAAAGCTTCGTGAAAGAAGTCGTTATGCAAAGCAAGGAGTTATGTTTGTTGAGTTACACATAAAAATGCGAGGTATATAAACTGCAACGTTACCCCCAAAATGACGAATTGTATCAAATAGCGTAATCAATGCCAAATCAGATACCACTATTGATACAATTTAGGTCAATGGTGGTATCGTTGTTTTATATAGCATTTAAGCCATTTACAAGAATTAAGCGTTGCATTTGGGAAATCAATACTCCCTCTTGCAACGCTTTTTTAGTTCATCAACTATACTTTTATTTTATCCGAGTGCTACCATGCTGAAAACGAGCGCAAACAAAGCAACCGTTTCGCAGAGACCTACGACTGTAATATACTGTGAGAAGCCCTTTCCGGTTTCAGCTAATGCATCTGCACCTGCTGCACCTGCCTTACCCTGGAATACTGCAGAGAAAGCCATTGCAAGACCTGATGCAATACCAAGACCAATCAAGAATGCAGGGTCTGCATCTGAAGATTTCATCTGTTGCATCAAAAGAAAACCGTAAATTGTCTGTGTAAGAGGTGCACCAGCAAAAACTGTAAGAATAAACGGTGCAGCCTTATTACTCATATAGCATTTTTTCCAAGCACCAATTGATGCCTGACCGGCAATACCGATACCGATTGCAGAACCAATTGCAGCAATACCCATTGCCAAAGATGTTCCTAATAATCCGAAATTCATAATTATTCTCCTTTGTGTTTTAATCTATTTGTTCATTAAATGGTTTAAATTTATGTCCACTCCAGGACATATTAAGATGCGATGAAAATTCTAATGTATTAAGTCTTATACCGTGAACGATAACGGACAAGACATTTAATATCATATTAAGTCCGTGACCAAATACTAAAAGGACAATCGCAATAATCATAAATAAGAAGTTTCCAAGCAGTGGTCCTGCCAATTCATTTACAGTGGCAGCAATAGCAGCACCTGCAAGTCCGACGGCCCAAAGTCGTATATAGGAAACTATATCCGAGAAAACATTAACTACACCAAGCAAGACAGAAACAATATTTGTAAGACTTGCAAGTATAGATTTTACAATGTTTCCTTCGTAATTTGAAAATACAAAACTTAATAGGAAGCCTAACCCTATAAGGATAAGTGCAACTGTACCCACGGGAATACCGCTTATTACAAGTGAAAAACTGAACACTTCAGGATTTACCACAAGGCTTAATACAAGATAGTAGATTCCAAAAAGCTGTAATATTGAACCTATATCACCAAGCATTTTAAGTGATTTTATATTTCTTTTCGCCCCCTTTATATGTGCTATGGTCAACTGAACAAGTGCCAACGAGAAACAGAAAATCTGTAAATTCTGTGCTGTGGTAAGCCCTACATCACCTTCTGTCCAGAATGGATGCCATATTCTGTCTTCATAAACATTTGAAATTATAGGAATTGACAAATTCTGAAGCCACTGTGGTATTTGTTCAGGAGAAAGTCCGAACCAGGTACATGTCAGCATTCCCCACAATACCGTTGACAAGCCTAAAAGTCCTATAAGCAAAAATGTTGGTGGAACTGTTTTCTTCGCAATAAGTGATTTTATTATTGGTATTGCTGCAACAACACAGATAAATAGTCCGTATCCGCCATCACCGAAAATAATACCAAAGAAAATCAGCATAAATGCCAGAAACCAACCTGATATGTCATACTCGAAATATCCCGGAACTGCACCTAAAAAGTCAGTTAACGGATAAATAAGGCTTACAAACTTATTGTTTTTAAGTTTAGTTGGAACATCGTCTTCTTGTGTCGGTTCTTCCACGAGAAGTCCCCAAGAATTGGCTCTTGCTGTTTCTTTTAATCTGTCAAGGTTTTCCGTTTCAATATATCCTTTGAAATGTGCAACTGAAACTTTTTTGTCATCAGACAGTTGTTCATCTACCATACCGGTTGCATAAATTTCAAATTCTATTTCCTTTTCACAGGCTTTTACAGCATTTTTAAGTGCTTTTGTATATTTTCCGTAAGAAAGGATTTTTTCGTCTAATGATTTAATCCGGTCACCAAGGTTGGATACCTTTTGTCGCATTTCTTCCGTGGACATTTGTGGTAGTTCTAGCTTATAACTATTGAGTGATGCAACGATTTCGTTTTCACCTTCAAATCCCGATTTAACCAACATACATTTTACGGAGTTTTTGCTTTCTGACAACTTAACGGTTTTTACATTTTCTCCCAAGGACTCGTATTCATTTTCAGGCATTTCATAAAATGAAGCATCAATGCCTTTTTCTACTAAGTCCTTGATACTTGCAGGTTCAAGCTCACCCCAACTTTTAAGTCTTTCAAGCTCTGAATTAAGAGTAATCATTTCTGCTTGACAGTTTTTCTTTTCGTCTGTCAAAGAAGATATTTCATTTGCAATTCTCAACGCATCGGTAAGACTTAATGCTTCACTCTCAGTGCCTTTTTTGTTTCCGAGAATAAAAACTGCACTTTCAAGCAAAGAAATCTTTTCTTTGAGCTCATTTAAATGGTCACCCGAGCCCTCAGTAATTTCAATATGAATCATTCCAAGTTTTCCGAGCTTTTTAAGTGTTTCTGTTTTTTTATCTCCCATAATAATGAGAGAAACTTTTTTCATAGGAACTATCATAATGCATAAACCTCCTCTCGGGAAGCCTCAGCATTACGTTGAGCAATTTTGCGTTTTGATATCTTTGAACGAACTACGGCACTGACCTGTTGGTCAGCCATATAAATAGATATCTTTTTAATATTTTGTTGTGTTTCAGGGATTTTTACCTTTTCAAACAAGTTGACTCTTTGACTGGTTGCAAGAAGTTCTGCATCCAAAAGTCTCACTTGTTCATCTAACACTGCTGCCTCCAAATCAAGTGACATTGCTCTTTCCATGTGATTTGCAGCAATATCAACCCATAAAGGCGTTTCGTACAAGTCATAATCTCCTCTTGAAAAGTCTGCTCCCTCATAAGTCGGAATCGCAACACCTGCAACATTTCCTTTTCCTTTGCGTATATTGCTTACAGTGATTATTCCGTCAGGGAAAACATCCCTTTCACTAAAAACAGCAATCCAATCTTTGAAACCCTTTTCAAGTTTCTCTTTTTCTTCTCTTACTGCTTTAGCTTTTGCTTCAATTGTACGAATTTCTGCTTGAAGTTGTTGCTTTTTAAGTGTCAGAGTAGGCAAATATCTCTGGTACATTTTAAGAGCATCTTTTTGTACCTTTAACTCATTTTTTGTTAATTTGATTTTTGCCACCTTAATCCTCCTTACTTAGGCCAGAATTCATCAGTAAGGTCTGATTTTATACCGGTTTCGTCTTTTTCGAAACAATCAGCTAATATCTCCCAGCCCAAATCGAGGGATTGTTCAAGTGACAAGTTAACTGACAAGTCCATCATCTTGCTTTCGAAAAGGCTACCATATTTGAGAAGTTTTTCGTCCCATTTATTCATTGAAAAGCCCATGTTTTTCTTCTCCAATGTTTCCTTGTAAGAAGAGTAAAGACGAATCATACCATCCATAAGTGCACGATGGTCTTTTCTTGTTTTGCCATTAACATTCTGCTTAAGTCGTGAAAGAGAACCAAATGGCTCAATACGACCCCCCTTAAGATAATACTGTCCTTCAGTAATATAACCTGTGTTATCAGGTACAGGATGTGTTACGTCGTCACCAGGCATTGTTGTTACTGCAAGAACAGTAACTGAACCTGAATTTGCAAAGTCAACAGCCTTTTCGTAACGAGCGGCCAACTGTGAATAAAGGTCGCCGGGATAACCTCGGTTAGACGGAACCTGTTCCTGAGTGATTGCAATCTCTTTCATAGCATCAGCAAAGTTAGTCATATCAGTAAGTAATACCAATACATCCTTATCCTGCAAGGCAAACTGCTCTGCAACTGCCAAAACCATATCAGGAATCATCATACATTCAACAGTAGGGTCAGATGCAGTATGAATAAACATAACTGTTTTGCTCAATGCTCCACCCTGAGAAAGCTCATCTTTAAAATAAAGGAAATCGTCGTATTTTAGTCCCATACCACCAAGAACAATTACATCTGCATCTGCCTGCATAGCAATACGGGCAAGAAGTTGGTTATATGGTTCACCTGAAATTGAGAATATAGGCAGCTTCTGTGACACAACCAGTGTATTGAACATATCAATCATTGGAATATTGGTTCTCATCATTCGATTAGCAAGAATGCGTTTTGTTGGATTAACTGATGGTCCGCCAACTGGTTTCATATTTTCTGTAAGTGCTGGTCCTTTATCTCTTGGTTCACCTGAGCCATTAAAAATACGACCTAACAAGTCTTCGCTGAATGAAACACGCATTTCACGACCCAAAAATCGCACCTCGTCACCTGTTGAGACACCCTGACCTCCTGCAAAAACCTGAAGAGAAACAATATCTCCTTCAATTTTATTAACCTGAGCAAGTGATTTACCGAAACGAGTGTTAATCTGAGCCAATTCCTTATACTGTACATTATTAGCTCTTACAGTAATAACATTACCGGTGATTGATTCAATTCGATTAAAAACTTTATTCATTCTCACTCACCATCCTTTAATAATGTTTCAGCGTCTAAGCCTAAATTACCGTTCTTTTCTTTATATAATGTGTCGATTTCTGCCTCAACCTTTTTAAATGCATCACTCCGGAATTCCGTATAGTTCCAGTCGATAAACTTCTGACGCATACGATTGAGAAAGCTACGAGCATCATCTTTGTTGTCTATTTCATATTCACTACCTAAAATGTTTATAAGTTTGTCGGTAACATATCGCTGACGCAAAGTATCACAGTTTGCATCAATCAAATCAAAAGAGTTCTGCTGAAGATAAACTGCATCAAGCATTTCTGCCTTAAGATAGATTATATAGTCAGAAATGCTTGTACCTTCTTCACCGACAACCTTCATCATAGAGCCGATTTCGTTTCCGTGATGAAGCATTTTTTTACAATATTCCGATTTTTTACTATCAATAACACTTCTATATTTTGACCAAGAAATAAGCGGGTCAATAGCAGGATATTTTCTTGCATCTGAACGCTCACGTGACAACCCGTGGAATGCGCCAACAACCTTTAAAGTTGCTTGTGTCACGGGTTCTTCAAAGTTACCGCCTGCCGGAGAAACCGTACCGCCGATTGTGACAGAACCTGTACTGCCGTCAGGCAAGCGGACATAACCTGCTCGCTCATAAAAGGCTGCAATATACGATTCGAGATATGCAGGGAATGCCTCTTCACCCGGGATTTCTTCAAGTCGTCCCGACATTTCACGAAGAGCCTGTGCCCAACGAGATGTTGAGTCTGCCAAAAGAAGAACATTGAGTCCCATCTGTCGATAATACTCCGCAAGTGTCACTGAGGTATAAACTGAAGCTTCACGAGATGCAACAGGCATTGATGAAGTATTACAGATAATAATTGTACGTTCCATAAGTGAACGACCTGTTTTAGGGTCAGTAAGTTCAGGGAATTCTGTCAATGTCTCAACAACTTCACCTGCACGTTCACCACAAGCAGCAATAATAACAATATCAACATCGGCATACTTTGATGTTGTGTGCTGTAAAACTGTTTTGCCTGCACCAAATGGTCCAGGAGTACAATATGTTCCGCCCTTGGCAACCGGGAAGAATGAATCGATAAGTCGAACCTTGGTTTCCATTGCTTCAACAGGTGCTAATCTCTCACTATAGCATTTAACAGCTCGTTTTACAGGCCATTTGAACGACATAGAAACAGAAACATCACGACCCCGTTCATCTGTAAGAACTGCAACAGTCTCTTTCACTGTATATTCACCTTTTGGGACAATTGATTTTAATGTGTATTTTCCGAGAAGATTAAAGGGAACAAAGATTTTATGAGTGAATGGTCCTTCAGGAACTGTACCGATATATTCACCTGCACGGAGAGTATCACCAACTTTTGATATAGGTGTAAATTCCCATTTTTTCTCATAGTCAAGTCCATCTGCATAAATTCCGCGTTCCAAAAACCAACCTGCTTGTTCTGCCAACACAGGCAACGGATTCTGAAGACCGTCATACACCTGACCTAACAAGCCCGGACCGAGTTCTGCCGACAACATATCACCGGTAAATTCAACATCGTCACCGCACTTAATACCGTCAGTCATTTCATAAACCTGAATTTGTGCAATATTACCTCTTATACGGATAACCTCACTTTTAAGTGTAGTGCCGCCAACTTTAACAAAGCATATTTCGTTCATTGAAACATTGCCTTGAAATTCAACAGACACAAGGTTACCGTTTATGCTTACAACCTTTCCTGTATTTACGGTCATTATATAGCCTCCAACCTATCTCCATTCATAATGGAGTTGTAAATATTTTTATATGCGATTTCACCAGCATTTGTATCAAACTGTTTTATGTGTGAAATTAACTTTAACCTAAGTCCATAATAATAGACAAATTCCTCTGAAAAATTATCCATTGGTCTGAGAGATTCTAAAAACTCTAAACGATAATTATTAAGAAATCTTTCTGCTTCAAGAGGACTTTCAATCTCAATAGCAGCATTTGCTATTTTTAAAAGTTCACTTGATAATACATCATTTTCAATATCAAATGACTTTTTCATCTTGTCTGCCCTCACCTTTGCCAGAGCAAGACGTAAATTTCTTTCACCATTGTTCCAATTTTCTATTAAAGATGAACTTGATTTTTCATAATTTTTTGACGGTAAAAGAGTCATTTTATTGATTTCATTCTGTATTCTTTTGCCTGCAACCTGATTGCACAACTCAAAAAATCGTTCTTCCGTAATCGGTAACGACATATTTTCACTGATTCCATCCAACGACGGCAACTGTGATACCAAATAATATTCTGACATAATTATTCCGCCTCTTTCAAAAGTTTAACAACCTTTGGACTGAGATAATTTGACATCATATCCACAACAGCCTCAGTGGAATAATCGTAATATGCACCACCATTATTAACTGCAACACGGAATCCACCATCAAAATTATCATTAGCTTTAAGAGTAACGCCCTTTGAAATTCTTGCTTTTAGAGAAGAAAACGCAGTTTTTTCCAAAACTTCCACATCGTTACTGTTTAAAATAGCTTCAATGTTCTCCACATCAGGCTTATTTGCCCAACTCTCCACAACATTTATAATAAGCTGTGACAATGAATCAGCAGAATAAACTGAATCAACTGTTTCACCAACAATAGCATTCAGTTCTCTTGTAACACTTTCTCTGAAGGAAATAAGAAGGTTACGTCCTGCCTGACGGATAGCGTCCTCACTTGATTTCACCATTCGTTCATTTTCTGTTTTAGCATCAGCCAAGATTTTATCAGCCTGAGTCTTTGCATCTGCAATAATCTTTTCAGCTTCTGCTTTTGCAGATTCAACAATATTTTTTGCTTCAGTTTCTGCTACTTCCACACCATCTTTTTTTATCTGGTCAATGAGTTCCTGTAATTGTATTTCCATAGGTTATACTCCTTTTCGTTTATGCTGAATATAGCAATAATTATTTTATCCTAAAAAAAAGGAACCAAACTCCTCTGCAGTCAGCTGGTTCCATTTATTACAATATTAACTAGGTTATTATATCACATTCATTTTTTTTGTCAAGTTTTTGAATAACAAACTCTTAACGAGTGCAACGCTCAATACAAAAATGACGAATTGTATCAAATAGCGTAGTTAATGCCAAAGAAAAATCCGTTCTCGTAAGAGGACGGGCAGACTGCTGACAAAGTTCAATCCGAGAGGATTGGGCTTTTTTTGTCTGGCAATAGATGAAAACCCCCGGTTCTACCGGAAAAAAAGAACGCTTAAGTAAAAAGTAAACAGGTGGGCAAAAGACCTACGAAAAAGTTGAGTGCGAGCTTACACTTTTTTGATAAATTCCATTTTTGTAAATTTTATAAACTTGTCATAACATCTTCAAAAATAGGCGTAATGTCTTCTTCATGCTGCCAGATTTTTAATGCATGCATACTTTTATCAAGTTCTAATTGCAATTCAATATTTCTATTTTGCAATAGTTCATTTTGTTCCTTTAATTGCTTGTTTTCACTTTTTAAATAATTTGATAACTCGGTCAGTTCTCTTAATTCAGGTACGGTAAAAGCACCTCTTTTGCCACCTGTATATTGTTTGATTTTCTTGGACACACCTGTAGTGAGCCCAACATCAGATATTGGTATATTCATATGTTCTGAAATGTATTTTTCGGCGTCTTGATGGAAGTTTTTTAATAATTTCAGCGTTACAACATCATTGGCACATACTCGCTTTTGACCATTGTCACGCACCACAATCGGAACAAAACTAAAATGTTCATGGTATCGTGCGCAGATAACATTTTCGCTGCATTTTAATTCTTTTTGTGTCAGGGTTTCGTCTTTATGAATATATGCACCAATAAAGTTATTGAATTTCACTCCATCTTTTTGACAAAACTTTAGCTTGAAAAAGTCGGTAATCACACTGAAAAATTCGTCTGCTCGCTCTTGCGGTATTGTCTCAGGTAGCGTAACAACAACATCACACATTACATTTACATCTTTGCGCTTGAGCATTTTCGTATCCGGATTGTGAATTATTTCGTGAAGTCGCTTATATGGATTTGTAGAACCTATCGTATAATTCAAATGACTTTTATTTATGTCGATGTTAGATTTGCTGCTTACTCTATCACGTGTATAATGTTTTAACATATTATTAGTACATGCTATCATCTTGAATGTAAGAGTCGCACAGGTACTCCTTTTAAAACAGGTCCATTTTATTTAACTCAACCCGAATTCTTTCTGTTGGTGTTATACACAGGGCTTAGAGTAGGAGAAGCGGCTGCGTTGAAATATTCCGATGTTAATTTTGAAACGAATCAGATAACAATTTCTAAAGCCAGAAAAACATCAAAAGAACGCAACTTGGAAGGCTTTCCAACCGGAAAAATAAAAGTATATGAAGGAAAGACGAAAACCAAAAGCAGCAGTGCAACAATTTATGTCCCACCGCAAGCAATTGATGTTCTTTTGAAAATGAAAGCCAAAGAAGATAAAGATTATAATGGCTATATCGTAAATGATAATGGCAACCCGTTATCCGATACGGCTTTGCGAAAAAGATTCTACTGCTTGCTTGACAGAGCAGGGATAGAGCGAAAGGGCGCACATGCTTTGCGACATACTTGTGCCACAAAAGTATATCAGCAATCACAAGATATCACTATCGCACAGACATTTGTAAGACATTCTCAAGCTTCAACAACCAGTGATATGTATGTGAATCCACAAGAAGAATATGTTAAAAATAAAACAAAGGAAATCAAATTCTGATTCCCCACAAATTTTTCCCACAAATCCCAGAATAAACTAAACTGAAACAGATTAGTGGAAGCGAATTTGAATTTTATAAAAAAAGAAAATAAAAAGCCTTGAAACCACGCAGTTTCAAGGCTTTTCGTATGGCAGGGGCAG
>CALZID010000021.1 GCA_945787805.1 uncultured Clostridia bacterium
AATCTACAGGGTTCCTTTTACTTTTCTCGTCGTTGTTTAATTTTCAAGGTTCAGTTTTACGCTTCTGAACTCGGTTTGTTTTGCCTTCTGTTCTTGGCGCTCGTATATAATATCAAAATGAATGACAAATGTCAACAACTTTTTTCAGTTTTTTTACATCTTTTTTAAAACTCTGCCGGGTGTTCCGAATTTGGTGTTTTAAATCAATAAAAAAGATGATTGCGGTTCTATTTTTATGTGCAAAGTGACAGTCGGGTACAAAAAACGGCGGGAGCAAGCCCCCTACCGATAAACGATTATTTATTATTCATTCAAAAAACTGTGGCGGATTACGGCGGGAGCAGACAGCACCCTACGGTGTTGCGGTTTATTTTTACTTGATTTTACGGACGATTCGTGAATCGCCCCTACTGTTATTTATGCGGTTTTACGAGCAATTTTCCTCCCTCTGACGAGGGAGGTGGCACGGCTCTGCCGTGACGGAGGGAGAGAATGTAGGGGCTGACGACCACGGCAGCCCGAAATAAGTTCGCAAGCAACGGGTGGGACGCCGAGTCGTCGCCCCCTACAATAATAACGCAAATATTCTTATACATTAAAAACGGTGTCAGGATTTTTCCTGCCACCGTTTTTGCTTGTTTATCCTATCCAAACACCGTTTGAAGTGAATTTGTATGTTTTGCCGTTGATTACTTTTGTGCCGGTTACCATATATCCGTTTTCGTCAAGGTAATACCAATTACCGTTCCATTGTAACCAATAGTTTGCCATCATTCTGCCGTTTGCGTCAAGATAGCACCAACCTTTTGAGTCTGCTTTCCAATCGTTTGTTACGCAGTAACCGTCGGCACCTACATAGCACCAGGTAACCGAGTCTTTAACCCATTTGTTTGTTACCATTCTGCCGTCTTCACCCAGATAGCACCAGCCTTTACTGTCTTTCTGCCAAGCATTTGTCACGCAGTAGCCGTCAGCGCCTACATAACACCAGGTCACTGAGTCTTTAACCCACTTATTCTTGACAATTTTACCGTTTTCATAATAAGCCCACTTGCCGTTTTCTTGTATCCAACCGCTGCAATCGGAGCCTTTATAATTGCAGTGAATTGCCGCAGAAGTCAAACACTCGTTGTAATCGTCAATTTCTGTTGCATTCCACTGTTCTTTTGTGCCTGTATAATATACATCCGTAAGCGATTCACAATCTGAAAATGCGCCCCAATCAATGTATGTTACGCCGTCGGAGATTGTTATGCTTTTGAGTGATGCGCAATTTTCAAATGCCCAACCGCCGATATATGTTACAGAATCAGGGATTGTTATGCTTTCAAGTGATGTGCAATGGGCAAACGAAAAATCACAAATGTATATAACCGTATCGGGAATTGCATATTTCGTTTCTGTATTGCCGACAGGATATTGTATAAGTTCGATTTTATCCTTATTGAACAAAACTCCGTCAACAGATGAATATGCTGTATTTTCTTCCGATACATTTATATTTTCAAGTGATGTGCAACCTTCAAATACACCATAACCGATTGATGTTACACTGTCGGGGATTGTTATGCTTTCAAGTGACGCACAATCTTCAAATGCATAATTTGCTATTGATTTTGTTCCGTCTTTAACTACGCAGTCGCCGCTGATTGTTTCTTTCGCATCAAATATATGATTGCCGATATATAAAACATTATTTTCCCAATTATTTTCATCGTTATAGTATGCAGTATTATAGAATACATCACTACCGATTTCTGTTACACTGTCAGGGATTGTTATGCTTTTGAGTGATGTGCAATCTTCAAATGCAGCATCACAAATTCCTATTATGCTGTCCGGAAGTGTTACACTTTCAATTGATGTGTTTCCTTTTAACAGGCCCCAACCGATTGATATTACACTGTACCCGTCAACTTCTTCGGGAATTATGAGTTCAGTAGCAGTTCCTGTGTAGCCGGTAATTTCACAGGTTTTGTCGTCTTCTGAAATAATGCTGTATTCAAAATTCGAGTCAAAATTATAATGAATACTAACATTTGTAAAGTCATTGCCAAATATAATGGATATTTCATTCCACTGTGCTTCTGTGCCTGTGTAATATATATCCGTAAGTGATGTGCAACCGGAAAAAGCATCCCTACCAATGTATGTTACACTGTCAGGAATTGTTATGCTTTCAAGTGATGTGCAATTATAAAACGCACAATAAGAAATTCTTGTTACACTGTCGGGTGTTCTGTATGTTTTTCTTGTATTACCGACAGGATATTGTATCAGGTTGGTTTTATCCTTATTATACAAAACTCCGTCGGCAGATGAATATTCCGTATTGGCGTCTGCAACATTTATACTTTCAAGTAATGTGCAACCGTAAAATGCCAAACTACCGATTTGTGTTACACATTCCGGAATTGTTATGTTTTTAATTAAAGTGCAAAAATCAAACGCATTACTTCTGATTGATATTACTCCGTCGGGAATTGTATATGTATCTGCTTCTCTGCCGTCGGGACACATTATAAGCTCTGTTTTGTCTTTACTAAATAAAATTCCGTCATCCGATGAATATGCCGTATTTGCATCTGACGCATATATACTTTTAAGGAATGTGCAACCTTCAAATGCATAATATTCAATTGATGTTACACTGTCGGGAATTATATATACTGTTCTTGTACTGCCGATAGGGTATTGCATAAGTCGGGTTCTGTCTTTATCAAACAAAACTCCGCCCATAGATGAATACGCTGTATTTTCAGGCGCAACATCTATGCTTTCAAGTGATAAGCAGTACATAAACACTCCCTCACCTATTGTTGTTACACTGTCGGGGATTGTTATATTTTTTAATACCCTGCACTCAAAAAACGCATAATTACCGATTTTTGTTACGCTGTCGGGAATTGTTACTTTTTCAAGTGATGTGCAGCCGTTAAATACCCAGTCACCGATTGTTGTAATACTGTTCGGAATTACTGCACTTTCAAGTGAGTCGCAAAACTCAAATGCATTATCATCAATTGATATTACAGTATATCCGTCAAGCGTTGAAGGTATTTCAAGCTCGGTTGCAGCTCCTGTGTATTTAGTTATTGAACAGGTTTTGTTTTCTTCTGAAATAACCGCATATTCAAAATCACCGTTTGCTAACGCAAATGATGAGATTGCAGTCAATGGAAGTGCAGTTATCACCATCAAAACCGCTAAAAATATTGATATAGCTTTTTTCATTCGTTACATCTCCTTTTGCATTTTTAAATATAACTCCATTTTAACATACTGTCAAAAAATAATACATTGTAGCAATCTACAAATTCCTAACTGAACTATTGTTAAAATTGACGAAAAACGGTTGAAAAGCTCAGTTTAAAAATTTTCACTTTAAACTTTTATCAGTGATGATGGTGATGATGAGCTGAGCTGTGATTATGCTCAATATGGCAATGCTCTTCTTGGCAATGCTCATCTTTACTTTCGATTTCCAGTGTGGCGTGACCTATGCCGTGCTCTTTTAATTCTTCTCTTATCTTATCTTTAATATTATGCGAATTCTCATCCGCCACAATATGCATGGTAGCGTAATTATTGTGTCCGTCCATACTCCAAACATGAATATGATGCGCATCTGTTACACCGTCAATTTGGCAAATGTGGTTTTTGATTTCATCTATACTAATGTTATTGGGAGTTTTTTCGAGAAACAAGTCTAAAACTTCTTTTAAATTTTTAGTTGCATTTATGAGTATGAATATTGCAACGCCCATTGACATTAGAGAGTCAATTACGGAAATATCCGTAAACCGCATTACAATTGCACCGATGAGCACGACAATCCAGCCGAGAACATCTTCAAGCATATGAAGATTTACGGCTTTTTGGTTGAGAGAATCGCCGTCTTTGGTGAAGTATGCGGCGACGAAGTTTATTGACGCCCCCACAACGGCGAATATAATCATACCGTTATAATTGATTGGGATTGGGTTAAAAAGTCGTTTTATCGAATTTATAATTACCAAAATTGAGCCTACCAACAAAATGACGGTTGTGATTACACTGCCTAATACGGAATATCTTGTATAGCCGTAAGTATAGGTATTATCGGGTTGCTTTTTGCTTTTCTTTTCAAGAAAATATGATATGCCGATACTTGCCGCATCGCCTAAATCGTGAACGGCGTCGGAAATGATAGCCACGCTGCCCGTGAAAAATCCGCCGATTATTTCAAATATTGAAAAGGACAGATTGAGTATAAATGCGATTAAGATATTTTTTTCTGTTTTCATATTATCTCCCCTTACATTTTATGTTTTATATGTTCAATGCTTATATTATATATAGTAGAAATATGCTCGTCATCAAGTGAATAATAGACCTCTTTACCTTCACGGCGATTTTTAACCACACCGTAATCACGCATTTTGCTGAGTTGATGAGAAACCGAGGATTTTGTCATAGACAGTACATTTGCCAAATCGCAAACGCACATTTCATTTTGCATCAGTGCAAACAACAGCTTGCAGCGAGTTTTGTCCCCTATTATTTTGTAAAAACCCGCAAGACTGTCAAATATATAATCATTGGGCATTTTGTTTATTGTATCAATTACTTTTTCCCTGTGGACTGCATTGCAATCGCATATCAATTCATTTTTTGACATAATACATATTCCTTTCGGTTGAATATTTGTTCAACTGTATTATAGTTGAATATATATTCAACTGTCAAGTGGTATTTGAAAATTTTTTACATAAAAAACGGCGGGAGCAGACAGCACACTACCGTTTCGCCATTGAATTTTTATTGTTTTGCGGGACGATGTGGGCATCTGCGGGACGATGTGGGCATCTGCGGGACGATGTGG
>CALZID010000022.1 GCA_945787805.1 uncultured Clostridia bacterium
CCCGCCGTTATAATGTTGAAGAGCACCGTGACCATTTCATTCTTGCCGATGCAGACGGTGAAGTCGATTTCGGCGAAGGCAAGAAGAATATTGTCGCTCTTGACGGCACAACGGTACTCATTCAAAACGCAACGGAGCTTCCGTTTATGGTAAGACACGCAGAAGAAGTTCAAATGGCAGTTAAAGAATTCGGCAAGGGCAGGGGAGTTTATATCAGCGGTTTGCCGTATTCATTCAAGAACAGCCGTGTTCTTCACCGTGCAATTCTTTGGAGCGCATCGGCAGAAGACGAGCTTTACCGTTGGTATTCAACCAACTATAATGTTGAAGTTCACGCCTATGTTAAAAACAGAAAATACTGCGTTGTGAATAACACTTATGAGCCGCAGGATACAACCGTATATTTAGGTGACGGAACAAGCTTCGACCTTCATTTAGAAGCAAACGAAATTAAGTGGTATCAAATCTGACAATAGAAAACTCCGATTACTGATTAGCAAGTAGTCGGAGTTTTTTGTTATATTTCATCTTTTTTCGATGTTTATTTATCCTTGCAATGCGGTCATGAGACAGAGTACCGTCATTTAATGCAGAAATCACCGCACAACCTGGCTCGCAAGTATGGGTATTTTTGCTCACATTTTTATGCGTTCTATAAGAATGACTTAATATTATGAAATAACATCTTTAAACTCAGGTTTAATAATATCCTTAATTACATCTTTGCCGATAACAAATTCTGGGGTTCCTATTGAGCCGGGGCCAACTTCATATTTATCAAAGACAATTACTAAATCACCGTTATCATTCCAATAGAAATTATTGTTTTCTGTTAAAGACACACAGTTCTCACCGATGATGCTGTCATCCAACCAATATACAATGCTGCTGTCGGTTTCCATCTGCACTTTCATTTGTCTTTTGATTTCCGCCACCAGCACATCATAAAAACTATTATCCTTTGCCAAATCGCCAAGCTTCACAATTTCATTGGTTTTTTTATAAATATGGTAAAATTTGTAGTATGTGTTACTGCTTCCGGCCGCACTGAATACTCTTATTTTAAGGGTGAACCATACATCGGTATTTGTGACAGTTTCGTAATCAAGATAAATCGAGCCATGCCCTTCATCGCCAACCAGTTCAACCTCTTTGTAGAATTCCTGAACAAGAGTTTCGGTTAATTGGGTTATATCCTGATTGATTTTATCGGCGGCATCGTTATCACCTTCAATTTGAGGTACATCAATATTCATTTCGTGGTTATCGTCAGAATAGAAATAATTACGAATGGTTACTACCCGAACAATATCACCGATTATCGGAATTTGCTCCAATTCTTTTGCGTATGTTACGCTCACATTAGGCAATAAGAAAAGTATTATAAAAACAAAGCAAGCTGCAGACGCTGCAATACGGGGTAATATACGAATTTGTTTTATAACGGTTTTCTTTTCGGGTAAATCTGCAAGAGTTAGTTCTATACGGTTTTTCACAGAATCGGGAATGTCTGTCTGTTCTTCTGTCACTTTGGTTTTTACATATTTATCAAAATCATTCATCCGTTAAAATCCTCCTTCAAAGTTTCTCGCAACATCTTTCGGGCACGGGAAAGCTGTTTTTTAACAGTTACCGCATTCGTGCTTGTGATTTGTGCGATTTTTGATACCGAAAGATTTTCATAATAAAACAGTACTACAACTGTACGATAGGGTTGTTTTAGGTTATTCACAGCCTCACGAACCGTAAGCCTTGCGGTTATGTCATTTTCGGGACTATCATCGGGAATGTCCGGCGTTTCTTCCATGGGTATGATTTTTGAATTCTTGCGAATAGTTTCAACCGCCGTATTGTGAACAATACGCAATATCCACGACTTAAAAGCTTTTTCGCTTTTTAGTGCGTCTATATTCTTATAGGCACGGTATATGGATTCGCTGATGATTTCTGCGGCGTCTGAG
Source organism: uncultured Clostridia bacterium (assembly GCA_945787805.1). Taxonomy (GTDB): domain Bacteria; phylum Bacillota; class Clostridia; order Oscillospirales; family Acutalibacteraceae; genus Fimenecus. Next base: position 1,962 of record CALZID010000022.1, read on the forward strand.
TCGTTTCCGACGATGGAAAAAGCCAAAGAATACATTGATTTTTCATAAAGCCGTATATGTTCGCAAAATGCGTCTTTGTCGGTCAAAATTATCCCTCCCCGATTAGTGAAGCCGACTGCCTTATTATCCATTCGCCCCACTCTCGGTAATATTTAGCATATAGATGCGCACTATCCTCCGATTTATCAGAAGATAATCCGCCTGTTTCATCATCAAACAAGATATTAGCGTCAAGATAAAATATGCTTTTGCCGTCAGCAAGTTTTGCTAATTCTGCATTTAATTCGTTAATAGCAGTGTTGTTAATTACCTTATCACTGTCAGAACGGCTTTTTGTAACATGCAGATTTGCCTGTATGAAAATAGCGGCGTTGGGTTGCTTGCTTTTAATGAATTCAATCAATTCACCGTATTTTTTGACTGTGCTGACGGATTTGTATCCTAATTCATTGATGCCGAGCATTATATATATTTTATCAAATTTTTTGCCGTTCAGCAACTCCGTCAAAGTTACCTTGCCGACATTGGGAACGGAAACAGGCTTATTATGAATGTTGAAAACACTCATTCCCACCGAACAAAAATAGTCTGCACCGCGGATACCTGAATACTCCATAAGTCCTACTGTTCTTGAATCGCCGATAAATAAAGCGTTATCCATAGAAATATTGTTGTTCGGTTTCGATGTAATATGGTCTGTTGCAGAGGTGCTCACTTCGGAGTTATCCGCTGTTTTCGTAGAACTTACATCTTCCGATGTGTTTTTGTGTGTAGTTATAATATTGCTTTGTGTTGTAGAATTGCTTTCGGCTTTTGCGCCGGGACTTACAGACGAAGTTTTCCAAAAGAACATAAACAGAATAACAGTGACAATTATAAAACATAAGGAGATAAGCGTTACAAAATTTGATTTTTTCATTTTTCTAAACCTCTCAAAATCTAAAATATAAAAACGGATCATCAAAGCCACGGTACATACAATAAACGCTTGCACCGAATATTACTGCAAGAAGCAAGCCGATAATAACTCGGCTTTTGATTCTTTTCAAAATACGAAACGGCAATCTTGTGGAGAATAATATACCTGCAATAAAAAACGGATAATATAAGTTCAAGTATTTTATGTAGTCATACCTAAATATCGACCATACACCTTGACCGAAAAACGGAAACAACCGAGTGAAAAACACCCCAAGCTGACCTATATCATCAATGGCAAATATTGACCAAGTAATCGGAATCAAAATGAGCATATAAATGTGAGCAATAACGGGTGATTTGTTAAGATGTTTTCCTATAAAGAATTTTTCAAGGATTATGATAACGAATAAAACCGTGCCCCATAAAATGAAATTATATCCTGCGCCGTGCCATAAGCCGGTAAATAACCATACAATAAGCAAATTTCTGACAGTGGCAATTTTGCCGTTGCGGTTTCCGCCGAGGGGGATATATACATATTCTCTAAACCAAGCCCCAAGGGTTATATGCCACCGCCGCCAAAATTCTGTCATTGTAAGGCTTGTGTATGGGTGGTCAAAGTTTTTCGGCAACTTAAATCCGAGCATTTCCCCAAGTCCGATTGCCATTAAAGAATAACCGAAAAAATCAAAATATATTTGAAAAGAAAATGCTACTATTGCCATCCATGCAAGCGGTGTGGATATGCTTTCAAACCCGATTGCACAAGTCTGCGACCACAGTTTCCCGATGGGATTAGCAAGCAATACTTTTAATCCTAAGCCGAAAATAAACACTCCAATACCTTTTAGCACCGATGATGCGTTGATATTCCGTTTATACAGTTCTTTTTCAACTTGACCGTAAGTGACAATAGGACCTGCGATAAGCTGCTCGAACATTGAAATATATACAGCATATCTGAGCAAATTTCTTTCAGCTTTTACATTTTCTCTGTAAACATCAACAATGTATGAAATTCCTTGAAATGTGTAAAAAGAAATGCCGATAGGCAATACAATATTTGCCGTAAAATTGAAGTTTGGATTAATCCTGCCAATCTCATTTATTACAAACCCCGAATATTTTAATACGGCAAAGCTGATTAAATGTATCATTACGCCTATGGCTAATAATACCTTCTTGTGTGCAGAAAATTTTTCAATCCATATACCAAAAGCAAAATCTGCAACAATACTGAATATTAACAGCAAAAAATATTCAGGGTTATTGATAGTGCCTGCAAAATAAAAACATAAACTGCCGATAAGTAATACAAAATTCTTTATTTTATTAGGTGCAATATAGTAACATCCGAAGAATATCGGCATAAATATGAATATAAATTGTAAGCTGCTGAATACCATAACCACACCACCGTTTTGCTGTTCTGATATATAGACGCACGGATAATGTAAAAGGTGACACACGAATCTGAATTTTGCAAAAAAGAAAGCGGCAAGGTCAAACCTTTACCGCCAATGATTTTAGAATTCAACTGTAATTGTTGTGCCTTTTCCGGGCTTGCTTTCAAGCTTGATATTACCGCCGTGATAGGCTACGGCGTGTTTTACGATGGAAAGTCCGAGACCCGTGCCGCCGGTTTCTTCAGATACTTTAAGAATTACTTGTTCAAAAACATCTTTATTATTG
>CALZID010000023.1 GCA_945787805.1 uncultured Clostridia bacterium
ATTTCGCTTGCAATAACAGGGTAAAAAAGGTATTATATTCATGGAAAAATATTCACTCGGGGAGGCAGCTATGAATAACTTTCATTTTTCTAATGAAACAGAGAAAAAATATGCCCTTGCTTGTCTGGAATTTGCAAAGATAATAGGCCTTATTGATGACAGCAGTTTAGATGCTGTTGAGAAAAGATGCAAAGCAGAAAACGAGAAACGGAGAATCCAAACAGAAAACGGCGAAACGGTTTACGGATTAGTTGAATTTCCGCTATCTGTGTATCTGGACTATGAACTTACACGCATAAAACTTGATTTTGCAAGTGAAAAAAAAGAAATCAACTATAGTTTCGCACCAATCTCAAAAAAGGAAAAGAAAGAGTTCTATAAAAACAATACAGACCTTTTCACAAGATACGGCGGCGACAAATTCCGCTTTAAAGAAGTGGATATGATTGTTGAAAAGAAAATAAGAGAGGAGCAATTTGAAAATGAAATCAAGAACATTTTACATAAGTTCGATTAACGGAAATGACGCTAACGACGGACTGAGCGCAAATACTCCTCTTCTTACTCTTAATAAAATAAACGAAATTGAAATCTGCGCAGGTGACAAAATTCTCCTTGAAAAAGGTTCTGAATTTTCGGGTGAATATTTGCATCTTAAAAACTGCGGTGATAAAAACAGCGAGATAATCGAGATTGCTTCATACGGTGACGGTGATATGCCGATTATCAAGGCAGACGGCACAGGAGTTTGGTATCAGGATTACGGAACACCGCTTGACAGCAAATGTCATATTTATAAAGGTGATGTTTCATCGGCAATTCTGCTTTTTGACTGTGAAAATATCATAATTAAAGATATTGAGATTACAAATAAAGACAGCGAAAAATCTCTTGAAGAATACTCAAACCCCAATAAAACGGACAGAACGGGTGTTGCGGTTGTAGCACAGAACAGAGGCACTCTTCACAATATCACACTTGATAATTTGTACATTCATGATGTCAACGGTAATGTTTATAACAAGCACATGAATAACGGCGGAATTTATATGACCTGCTTTAAACCCGATGATGAAGAAAAAACGGGTGTTGCAAGATATGACGGCGTAACGGTGAAAAACTGTTATGTGAAAAAAGTCAGCCGTTGGGGTATTGCAGTCGGCTACTCATATAAGCACAAGGAATTTGCAACAAAAGAACTTTCTGCCGACACTTTCAAGAAATACGGTCACGAGAACATTTTAATATGCGGTAACTATGTGAAATTCGCAGGTGGAGATGCCATTACTCCGATGTACGCCTTGGAACCGTTGGTTGAACATAATGTTGCGGACAGTTGTGCCTGTGAAATGAATGACAGAATTTACAGTAAACCTGAAAAACGAATGGGTAAAGTTGCGGCGGCAATATGGCCATGGAAATGCAAAAATGCACTTTTGCGTTATAACGAAGCAGTTGACACGAAACTTAATCAGGACGGAATGGCTTATGATGCGGACTCAGGCGACGGAACTGTTTACGAGAAAAACTATTCCCGTCTTAATGAGGGCGGTTGTATTATGTTCTGTCTTCAGGAAGCAATTCATAACACATTTAAAGACAATGTAAGTTATGACGATTTAGGCGGTACTGTCAGTGCCGTGGGCAACCCCGACGCATACATAGCAAACAATAAATTCTATGTGCGAAAAGGTGTTCCGTTCAGACGCAAAAAAATGCGCAGCGGTAAGATTACATTAAAAAATAACGAGATAATTACTATTGAAAAGTGAGGTTAATATATGGCTAACAGTAAAGGCAGAGTAACAATCCCGACAGACATGGACGTCATAAAAGAAACCCTTGAAATTATGGATATCTGGGGTGCGGACGCTATCCGTGACTGCGACGGTACCGAATTTCCGCAAGAGTTAAAAGATGCAGGCGGAAAGGTATATGCAACATATTATACAACCCGTAAAGATAATGAATGGGCAAAAGCAAATCCGGACGAAGTTCAGCAAATGTATATTATGACTCCGTTTCACACCGCAACGGAAAATTCACTTTCAATTCACTTGATGGACCATCTTTATCCCGATATGCTCAAAGTCAATAACTATGACGACATCACAAGATGGTGGGAAGTTATGGACCGTACAACAGGTGAGCCTGTGCCCACAGATAAGTGGTCATATAACGAAGAAACAGGCGATGTTACTATCAGCACAACACCGTTCCACGAATACACGGTGAGTTTCTTGGCTTATATTATGTGGGACCCGGTACATATGTATAATGCGGTTGTCAACAAGTGGGACATTGAACCGCAGATAACCTTTGATGTGCGTCAGCCGAAAACAAGAGCACACTCAATGGAAAGACTGCGTAAATTCTTAGATACTCACGATTATGTTGATGTTGTCAGATTTACAACTTTCTTTCACCAATTTACCCTTATATTTGACGAGTTGGCAAGAGAAAAATTTGTTGACTGGTACGGCTACACCGCTTCAGTCAGTCCGTATATTTTGGAACAGTTTGAAAAAGAAGTGGGCTATAAATTCCGTCCGGAATTCATTATTGACCAGGGCTATATGAATAACACATACAGAGTTCCGTCAAAAGAATTCAAGGATTTCCAAGCATTCCAAAGACGTGAGGTTGCAAAACTTGCCAAAGAAATGGTTGATATTGTCCACGAATACGGCAAAGAAGCAATGATGTTTATGGGCGACCATTGGATTGGCATGGAGCCCTTTATGGAAGAATTTGAAACAATAGGACTTGATGCGGTTGTAGGCAGTGTGGGCAATGGTGCAACACTTCGTCTTTTCAGCGATATTAAAGGCGTAAAATACACAGAGGGCAGATTTTTGCCGTATTTCTTCCCCGATGTATTCTGCGAGGGCGGTGACCCCGTTTACGAAGCAAAAAATAACTGGATAACCGCAAGACGAGCTATTCTCAGAAGTCCCATTTCCCGTATCGGCTACGGCGGGTATCTTAAACTTGCGCTTAAATTCCCCGAATTTGTTGACTATATCAAAAATGTTTGCGACGAATTCAGAACTCTTTACGATAACATTTGCGGTGTAACACCTTATTGCGTTAAGAGGGTTGCGGTTTTAAACTGTTGGGGCAAAATGCGCGGTTGGGGTAACCACATGGTGCATCACGCACTTTATTACAGACAAAACTATTCATATTTCGGCATTATTGAGGCATTAAGCGGAGCACCCTTTGATGTGAAGTTTATTAGTTTTGACGATATGAAAAAAGATAAAAATCTTCTTGATAATTTTGATGTTATTATCAATGTGGGTGATGCTGATACAGCACAAACAGGCGGCGAGTATTGGAAAGACGAAGAAATTATCACCGCAGTTAAAAAATTCGTCTATAACGGCGGCGGATTTATCGGTGTGGGCGAACCTGCGGCACATCAATGGCAGGGTAAATTTTTCCAACTTGACGATATTTTAGGTGTTGAAAGAGAAAACGGATTAACACTTAATACCCGCCGTTATAATGTTGAAGAACACCGTGACCATTTCATTCTTGCCGATGCAGAGGGCGAGGTTGATTTCGGCGAAG